>NZ_FNDA01000005.1:0-599029 GCF_900099875.1 Janthinobacterium sp. YR213
AGCAAGCTCCGTGCTGCCGTTCGACTTGCATGTGTAAGGCATGCCGCCAGCGTTCAATCTGAGCCAGGATCAAACTCTTCAGTTTAATCTCTGTTTAATGTCATTTCTGACAGGTCGGACAGTATCACTACCATCCAAATCTTTTGCATTGCAAAAGATTTGCTCACTCAAAAAACTGACAGGCTACTTCCGAAGAAGTATCCTATTTCATTATTTCTTGTGAACATTTGATATTTTAAGTTTTACAGCGATCCGAAGATCACTGCTGCACTTACATCAAATGCCCACACTTATCGACTGTTAATTGTTAAAGAACTGTATTCGGTTACTGCTTTCGCGCTATCGACAAAGCGTTGTGTTTGTCAGCTGCGAAGAAGGAAGAGTATGAAGCAATTTGCTACGTCCGTCAACTCCTTCTTTTTTCTCACCGCACTCAACATTTGCATGCGTCGTTCAGCGAGGGGGCGAATTATAGCCTTGCCCCGCACGCCCCGCAAGCGCTATTTTTCCACCCTCACCGCCCAGCAAGCATAGTCTTCACTTCAAGCGCCTTTTTGTGCAGCCTGTCGCAATCGGCTGGCGTAGTTCGTGGTCTTTAGGCACAGTGGCAACATCAGACTCTGACGCTACTCAACAAGGGGTTAAACTTGCCCGCTGCGTCGATTAACTCTTGTACTTGAAAGTGCCCTCATGCTTCCGATTTCCAGCCTGCCCCAATTGTTGAAAACCATCCTCGCTTGGTTGCAACGGGCATTCGACGCGACGACGACCTGGGTTACCCAACTGTCCTGGTGGAAATTCTTCCTGTTCGCTGCACTGGCACTGATCGCCGGCTCCATTTTGCAAGATGAGCTGTTCTCGTCCAGCCCGGACGAAGAAGTGGTCATCAAGTCGCATAAACGCAGCAGCAAAGGCTCGGGTGAAACCAATATCCTGATCGACGATACGGGCATTCACTTCAATCCCCGCAACAGCAAGAACCGCCGTAGCAGCCCGGCCGATCCAGCCGATGCGGCCGAGGCAGACGTACAAGCCGGTGCCGTGCCGCCCGAACCGCCTGAACCACCGGCGGCCCCTGCCAAACCCAGCTATCCAGTAACGACGAATGCCTCGGGCGAAGAAGTCCATATTGAATTGCCGCCGCAAATCGGCGAAGAGCTGTCGAATGCTATTGAAGAAGCGGTCGATGATGCGGCAGAACAAAAAGTGTCCCGCTATCACCAGCAGGCATCGACCTGGTTCAAGAGCTTTGTGTCCTTGCTGGTATTGGCCCTGTTTGCCATGAAAGCCCTGGTTGGCGGCAAGAAACGTGCGGAAGCGGAAACTGTCACGGCAAACGAGGCGGCCGAGCGCGAATCCATGCAGCGCCAGCTCAGCGAAGCGAAGATGCAGATGATGCAGGCGCAAGTCGAGCCGCACTTCCTGTTCAACACACTGGCCTCCGTCGAACACCTGATCCAGGTCGATCCGCCGCGCGCGGCCAAGATGCAGCGCAGCCTGATCCAGTATCTGCGCGCCGTGCTGCCGCAAATGCGCGACAACGCCCTGATTACCAACCTGGGCCGCGAAGCGGATATGGTGCAAGCGTACTTGAACCTGCTGAAAATGCGCATGGAAGAACGCCTGACCGTCGATTTCCAGATTCCCGACGGCCTGCGCAGCGCCGCCTTCCCGCCCATGATGCTGCAATCGATGGTAGAGAATGCCATCAAACACGGCCTGGAAGTCAAACCGGAAGGCGGCACCTTGCGCATCGTGGCAGAAGTGGCGCACAGCAAGCTGCGCGTCACGGTGACCGATGACGGCCTGGGCTTTGGCGTGGTACCCAGCGATGGCACGGGACTCGGTTTACCCACCATCCGCGAGCGCCTGAAGCTGCTGCATGGCGACCAGGGCAGCCTGACCATTACGCCAAATCAACCGTCCGGCGTATGCGCCGTGATCGAAGTGCCATATCAATTGTCCAAATAAGACAGAGTAGTTGATAAAAACGCTAAATCATTGAATAATCAATCTTCGCCCGTTCACACTTGAGACCTATGCCTACCGCTATTATTGCCGACGACGAAAGACTGATGCGCGACCAGCTGCGCCTGCGCCTGGGCCAAGCCTGGCCTGAACTGGAAATCATCGGCGAAGCCAAGAATGGCGACGAAGCGATCGAACTGGTGGAGCAACTCAAGCCGGACTTTGCCTTCCTCGATATCCGCATGCCGGGCAAGACAGGCATGGAAGCAGCGCAAGTGATTGGCGGCAAGACGCATATCGTCTTCGTCACGGCCTATGATACCCACGCCGTCGAAGCCTTCGAGCGGGGCGCCGTCGACTACGTGCTCAAGCCGCCCGAGCATGAGCGCTTGCTGGTCACGGTGGAGCGCCTGAAAACCCATTTGAACAAGCCGGCCCTGGACGTCAACAGCAGCGTCACGGCCATGCTGTCGCAACTGGCGGAAAAAATCACGGCCAAGCCCACGTATCTGCAATGGATACAGGCCAGTATCGGCCAGGACTTGCGCATGATCCCCGTGGAAGAGATTCTGTTCTTCCGTTCTGACGAGAAATACACCTGCGTGCAGACAGCCAAGTATGAGGCGCTGATCCGCAAGCCCGTGCGCGACCTGGCCGAAGAGCTCGATCCTTCGCTGTTCTGGCAAATCCACCGCGCCACACTGGTCAACGTGAATGCCATCGAAGGCGTGACGCGCGACATCCGCGGCCGCCACCTGGTGCTCATCAAAGGCAAGTCCGACAAGCTCGAAGTGAGCCGAAGCTTCCTGCACCTGTTCAAGCAAATGTAAGTCTCTCGCCGCCGCCCGGCCCAGGCCGGGGCGGCGCATCACTCTCTTCTTTCCCCTTCCTGCGCCACATCAAGCCGCGCCGTGCCAACAAGCATAGGCTAAAGTCCTGTCTGCCATTCCTGTCTTGCCTTCGTTCACGTTCGCAAGGAGAACCCCATGCCTGACCGAGGCAGTTCCACACTGCTGCGCATCCTGCCGCTGGGGATGGCGGCAGCGCTTTTGCTGTGCTTGTTTCCTCCCCTGAAAGCCCTCCGGCAACGGCAGGCGCGTGGCCAGGCCATCATCGATAGCGCCAGCGACGCCATCATCAGCATCGACAGCGGGCAAATCATCCTGCATGCGAACGCGGCGGCAGCCAGGTTGTTCGATGACACGCCGGACGGCATGCGCGGCATGCGCCTGGGCCACTACATCCTGCGCGACTTGCGTACCCTTGACGGCCTGGGCAAGCACGATGGCGATCCGCCGTTTGGCGACATCAGCCAGGAGCTGCGTCTGACGGGCCGGCGCGCCACCGATTACACCTTGACGGGCCGGCGCAGCGATGGCGCCATGTTTCCCCTCGAAGGTTCGCTCTCGGCCATGCAGGAAGACGGCCATAGCGTGTTTACCATCATCGTGCGCGATATCACTGCGCGCCAGCAAATGCATGAACAGCTGGCCCGCTCCTTTTCGCAACTGCGCGAATTGTCGAGCGCGCTGCAATCCATCCGCGAAGAGGAGCGCAAGCATATCGCACGCGAACTGCATGATGACCTGGGGCAGCTGCTGGCCACCTTGCGCGTCGACCTGACCCTGGTGCGCCAGCACACGGATACCACCGCATCCTTGCAAGCACTGCTGCACAGCATGGACGGCTTGCTGGTGACGGCAATCACCTCGCTGCGGCGCATCGCCAGCAACCTGCGTCCGCGCGCGCTCGATGAAGGGGGCTTATATTTTGCGCTACAAAAACTGCGGCACGACTTCCTGCTGCGCCGCGCCATCCATTTCGACTTGCTGGCCGACGAAGCCGACCTCGTGCTCGACGATGCGCGCAGCACGGCCATCTATCGCATCGTGCAGGAAGCGCTGACGAATATCGCGCGCCATGCCGAGGCCAGCCACATCACCATCGCCCTGCACCGCATCGATTCCTCGCTCGCCATCACCATCCAGGATGACGGCCGCGGGATTGCCGAGCACGACCTGGAAAAAGCCACGGCCCTGGGCTTGCTGGGCATGCGCGAACGGGTGTGGGGCTTGAACGGCAGCATCCATATCGGCGCCGATAGCGAATTGGGCGGCACGCGCATCGACATCTCGCTGCCCATGCATGCGGAGGCGGCAGCAGCAGCGGCGATGCAATAAAAAAGGCGCCCGCAGGCGCCTTTGCTTCCTTACATCGAATGATGCTTAGAACTTGTGTGCCAGGCCGATCTGGTACGAAGTCAGCGACTTGACGCGCTCGCGGCCAGCGTAGGCGTACACGTCGGTGCGCTTCGACAGATGGTAGTCGTAGCCGACGCCGAATTCCTTGATGGTGTCCTGATCCTTGAACTTGTTGTTGCTTTGCTCTTGCTTGCCATACGACACTTTGGCATCGCCGCCGCCAACCGTGTAGTTCAGGCCGATCAGGTAAGACTTGAATTCGCCGGTCGTGGCAACTTTGGTGTCGCCTTTCGAGTAGGCGGCCGTGATCTTGGCTGGGCCGAATTTATAGCCGCCACCGATGGACCACAGGTCAGGCTTGGCGGCCGTTGCCGTTGCTTGCACGGCTTTTTCGTAGCCGGCGTGCAAGCTGATCGGACCATTGTCGTAAGTTGCCAGGCCGATCACGCCTGCGTCAGCGCTGTTGACTTCGCTCAGCACGTATTGCAGGCTGCCCACGAAACCTTCAAAGCTTGGGCTGTTGTAGGTCACGGCGTTGTTGACGCGCGACGAGCCGACGCCCGAACGCAGCAGGGTTTCATTGTTCTTGCCGACCACGCCGTAGGTGTTGAATGGATCGACGCGGGCGATGGTGCCATCGACCAGGTTCTTGGTGCGGCCCAGGATGGCGGTACCAAACGCGCCTTTCAAGCCCACGTAAGCTTGACGGTCGAACAACACGCCTTTTTGCGCGCCGGTATCGGCCAGGAATTCACTTTCCAGGTTGAAAATTGCGGACAGACCGCCACCCAGATCTTCCGTACCCTTGAAACCGAGGCGCGACGCATTGTTTTCGCGTTGTACCGTCGGCTGGCCAGTGGTCTTGGCAATACCGAGGTCAACCAGGCCGTACACGGTGACGTTCGATTGTGCTTGTGCCGTAGCTGCTGCGAAGGTGCCGATGATCAATGCTGCCAGAGTAATTTTTTTCACTTGAGATTCTCTACATTAGGTTGGACAAGAATGTTGCTGCTTAGCTGCTGAACCGAATCATGCCCACCAAATACTTCAACAATATGACATCGACAAGATGTTGTTTTTTAGCACAATGTCTTGTCAGATAAAAACAACAGGCGAAAAAAAACCGCCCGAGGGCGGCTTGTGGCGACAGTCCGGCCTTACTTCAGGCGGCAGCTCAGCAGCCAGTAGTACTCCAGGCGCTTCATGCGGATTTCGCGGGCCGAGTGGGCAAACTTCTTGCGCAGGTGGCTATCCGACGGGAAATTCTTCAGCACTTCATAGCGCTCGCCCCCATCCGTCGTGCGGAACTGGTGGGTATTGCCTTCCAGGTCGGTGCGCGCGATAACGGTGCTGCTGCCATCGACATAGGAATTGTCGATCAGTACCAGCAGGATGTCTTTGCCCAGCTTGCTGCGCAATTGCTTCAGGTATTTGTCCTGGTCTTCACGCTTGACGTGCGACCACCAGAAGCCGGCAAACACGGCCGTGAACTTGCCCAGCAAGTCGTCTGGCAAGTTGAACGCGTCGAGCTTGGCGAAGGTGACGTTGTCGGGCAAACCGCGCGCCTGGGCCAGCGCCAGCATTTCATCGTTGATATCGGTGGCCAGGACGGACTCGGCCGACTCGGCGACCACCTCCGTCCAGTAGCCGGTGCCGCAAGCCAGTTCCAGCACGGTGTGGCCTTCCAGCACGTCGGCGACCTTGTCGCGCAACACTTCCAGGTCTTCCTGGCGTTCGGGCTTGTCATAGACGCGCTCGTACTGCTGCGCGATGGTGGCGTAATATTTGGCAAGCTGATCGGTAATCATTATTTCTTCTCTTCTTAAATAATCTTGGCCAGGCACCTCGCCCGGCCGACTTCATGCATTGTTATAGTTCGTAGTGCTCTTTATCACCGCTCATCGCCTGCTCGATGAGTTTGCGATTCAGGGTCGGTGTCAGCAACTCGATAAAGGTATAAATATAGCTGCGCAAATACGCGCCTTGCTTGACAGCCACGCGCGACACATTCATGCCGAACAGGTGGCCGACAGGGATGGCGCGCAAGCCTTTGTCGCGCTCGGCATCGAAGGCCATACCCGCTATGATACCAATCCCCATGCCCAACTCGACATAAGTCTTGATCACGTCCGCATCGATGGCTTCGAGCAAGATGTCAGGCTTCAGGCCGCGCAGCACGAAAGCGTGGTCGATCTTGTTGCGTCCGGCAAACGCGCTGTCATAGGTAATCAGGGGGAAAGCGGCGATTTCTTCCAGGGTCACGGACTTCGATTTGAGCAGCGGATGGTCGACCGGCACCACCACCACGTGCTCCCACTGATAGCAGGGCAAGGTGATCAAGCCATCGATAGCGGCGATCGATTCCGTGGCGATGGCCAGGTCGGCCTGGTCGCGCTGCACCATTTCGGCGATCTGACGCGGGTTACCTTGCAGCAAAGACAATCTTACCTTCGGAAACTTCAACATGAAGGCTTGCACCACCTTCGGCAAGGTGTAGCGCGCCTGCGTATGCGTGGTGGCAATGGTAAAGCTGCCACTGTCCTGCGCCGCGAATTCCTTGCCGATGCGCTTCATGCTGTCGATTTCCTGCATGATCAGCTCGACGGACTCCAGTACCAGGCGGCCCGGCTCCGTCAAGCCGCGGATGCGCTTGCCGTGGCGCGTAAAAATATCCACGCCCAGCTCTTCCTCCAGCTCGATGATGGCTTTCGATACGCCCGGTTGCGACGTAAACAATGCCTTGGCGGCGTCCGTCAGGTTGTAATTCTGCCGGACCGCTTCGCGCACGAAGCGCAATTGATGGAGATTCATTGCTGGTTTGCCCTAGATTGCCGTAATTTGCCGAGTTTCCGCCCCACCCATGATTTTACGTTCATGCATATACGCATATCGCATATAAGCAAATGCGTACTTAGTAGTTTGGAATAAACACTAAGTTTATTACTATTGCGGGTACTTTGGGGGTGCAAGCATGACTTTGTCTTATATAGTCTCAGGATTTGCCGTAGGATTACTCGTAGGAATGACCGGCGTGGGCGGCGGTTCGCTGATGACGCCGCTGTTAACCTTGCTGTTTGGCGTGCCGCCTTCCGTGGCGGTGGGCACCGACCTGGCGTTCGCCTCGATCACCAAGAGCGCCGGCACCCTGACGCACCGCCTGCGCGGCACCATCCGCTGGGATATCGTCAAGCGCCTGTGCATCGGCGCCCTGCCCGCCGCCGTCATCGCGACCCTGGCGCTGAAATCGTTCGGCACCCTGTCGCCGGAAATCGGCCAGATCATCCGTTACTCGATCGCCGGCTCCGTGCTGCTGACCGTCGTGGCGCTGATTTTCAAGGGCCGCATGCTGGCCTGGATCAATGCACACCCCGAGAAACAATTGCAAGGTAACAAGCTTGCCGCTGCGACCATTATTTCCGGCGCCGTGCTGGGCGTGCTGGTAACGGTGTCCTCGATCGGCGCCGGCGCCATAGGCGCGACTCTGCTGGTGATGCTGTATCCACGCATGAGCTCAGCCGAAGTGGCGGGCACCGATATCGCCTACGCCGTGCCCCTGACGGCCATCGCCGCCCTGGGCCACTGGTGGCTCGGCTCCATCCACTGGGAATTGCTGGCCTCCTTGCTGGTCGGCTCCCTGCCCGGCATCACGCTCGGTTCCTGGGTCGCCCGCTCCGTGCCGGAAAAGTTTTTACGAGTGCTGCTGGCGATGACCTTGACCGGCGTGGCAGTGAAGCTAATCTATTAATTACCGAACAAGTGACAAGAGCAGTATCAAGAACATAATCCCAGGCAATCTTCCAGCACCCCGGCTTTTTTAGGAATTGATATGTACCACTACGATCAGTACGACCACCTCATCATCAAAGAACGCATCGCCCAGTACCGAGACCAGGTTGCGCGCCGTATCGCCAATGAGCTGACGGAAGAGGAGTTCATTCCGCTGCGCCTGCAAAACGGCCTGTACATGCAACGCCACGCCTACATGCTGCGCATCGCCGTGCCGTACGGCTTGCTGTCGTCGAAGCAGATGCGCATGTTCGCGCACATCGCGCGCAAGTACGACCGCGGCTATGGCCACTTCACGACGCGCCAGAATATCCAGTTCAACTGGATCGAGCTGGAGCAAACCCCCGATATCCTGACGGACCTGGCATCGGTGGAAATGCACGCGATCCAGACTTCCGGCAACTGTATCCGTAATACAACATCGGATCCGTTCGCCGGCGTCGCCGCCGATGAAATCATCGATCCGCGCCCGTACGCGGAAGTGTTGCGCCAGTGGAGCACCTTCCACCCCGAGTTCATCGCCCTGCCGCGTAAATTCAAGGTCGCCATCAATGGCGCCGAAGAAGACCGTGCCGCCATCGCCGTGCACGATATCGGCTTGACGGCCGTGCGCAACGAAGCTGGCGAAGTGGGCTTCAAGGTGATGGCCGGCGGCGGCATGGGCCGCACGCCGATCCTGGGCAGCGTCGTGCGCGAGTTCTTGCCGTGGCAGCATTTGCTGACATATATCCAGGCCATCATGCGCGTGTACAACCTGCACGGCCGCCGCGACAACAAATACAAGGCGCGCATCAAGATCCTGTTGAAAGCCATCGGCGTGGAAGAATTCACGCGCCAGGTGGAAGCAGAGTGGGTCGACTTGAAAGATGGTCCGGAAACCTTGACGGCCGAGGAAATGCAGCGCGTGGCGGACTTCTTCAATCCACCCGCCTACCTTGCCCTGCCGGAACTCGACTACAAGGCGGAGCACGCGGACAACAAGGCGTATGTGAACTGGCTGGCGCGCAACGTCAAGCCGCACCAGCGTCCCGGCTACGTGGCCGTGGTACTGTCGCTGAAGAAAACGGGCGTGCCGCCGGGCGACGCGACGGCCGAGCAGATCGACTTCGTGGCGGATCTGGCCGACCGCTACAGCTTTGGCGAACTGCGCGTGACCCACGAGCAAAACCTGGTGCTGGCCGACGTGGAGCAGTCGAAACTGTTCAAACTGTGGCAGGAAGCCAAGGCGCACGGCCTGGCCACGCCGAACATCGGCTTGCTGACGGACATGATCTGCTGCCCCGGTGGCGATTTCTGCTCGCTGGCCAACGCCAAGTCGCTGCCGATCGCGGCCGCCATTGCCGAACGCTTCGACAGCATCGACTTCCAGCATGACATCGGCGAGATCGAACTGAATATTTCCGGCTGCATCAATGCCTGCGGCCATCACCACGTGGGCAGCATCGGCATCCTCGGCGTCGACAAGGATGGCAGCGAATGGTATCAAGTGTCGATTGGCGGCGCGCAAGGCAACAATGCGGCCATCGGCAAGATCATCGGACCATCGTTCTCTTCCCTGCAGATGCCTGAAGTCATCGGCCGCCTGCTGCACGTCTATGTGCGCGACCGCCACGAAGGCGAGCGCTTCGTCGATACGGCTCAGCGCCTGGGAGTGGCGCCGTTCAAGGAACACGTATATGCAACGCCGATCACGGTCGGCAACCTGGTGGGAGAGGACGAATATGTTTGAAGTACGCGAAGAAATCATCAAGAATGCCGCCGTGGTGCAAAATACCTGGGGCTTGCTGCGCCTCGATGAAAACGACACGCCGGAAACAGTCGTCGTGCCTGCAGGCAAGGTCATCGTGCCCCTGCTCGTATGGCAAGCCCAGCGCGAGACCCTGACCGCCCGCCTGCCCGACATCGGCGTATGGCTGGCCAGCGACGAGCGCCCGGAAGAACTGGCGGCCGACGTGGCGCAACTGCCCGTGATCGGCGTGGACTTCCCGAAATTCACGGATGGCCGCGGCTATTCGATCGCCTTCAACCTGCGCGCCCGCCTGGGTTTCCAGGGTGAGTTGCGCGCCATCGGCGACGTGCTGCGCGATCAGCTGTTTTCCATGCACAGGGTAGGCTTTGACGCTTATGCCACCCGGCCCGACCGCAGCATCCACGACGCCCTGAAAGGTTTGTCGGTCTTTTCGGAAACCTACCAGGCTTCGTGGGATCAAAAATCACCGCTGTTCCGCCGCCACCAGCGCGAAGGCCAGAATCCTGACCTCGACAACGCGGCCGGCATCTGAGGGCCCATCATGAGCAATTTGACTTCTTTGATTGACGCCACCGAGCAAACGCTGACACGCATCGCCGCGGATTTTTCGCCGGCCGTGTTCGCGTCCAGCCTGGCAGCCGAAGACATGGTGCTGACCGACATGATTCTCAAGGCGAAGCTGCCCATCGGCATCTTTTCCCTGGAAACGGGCCGGCTGCACCAGGAAACCCTGGCCGTGCTCAACAAGGTCAAGACCCGTTACGACCACGACATCACCTTGTACCGCCCGCAGCCGGAAGCGGTGGCTGCCTACGTGGAACAGAACGGCCTGAACGCCTTTTATAACAGCGTCGAGATGCGCCGCGAATGCTGCCGCATCCGCAAGGTCGAACCGCTGGGGCGCGCGCTGGCCGGCAACAAGGCCTGGGTGACGGGACAACGCCGTGCGCAGTCCACCACGCGCGCCGAATTGCACGTGCAGGAAGACGACGCGGCGCACGCGATGACGAAATTCAATCCGCTGGCCGACTGGTCGGAAGAAGACGTGTGGGCATACATCCGCGCCAACGACGTGCCCTACAACGCACTGCACGACCAGGGCTACCCGTCGATCGGCTGCGAACCCTGTACGCGGGCCGTCCAGCCGGGCGAAGATGTGCGCGCCGGACGCTGGTGGTGGGAAAACCCGGACTCCAAGGAATGCGGCCTGCACATGGTGGACGGCAAATTGATACGCATCAAATCCGTGGCAGCCTGAACAGACACAACAGACTCAGCAGAATAAGAAAGCACCCATATGAGCAATATTTTGAACCAGCGTCACCTCGACAGCCTTGAATCGGAAGCCATCCACATCATGCGTGAAGTGGCGGCCGAATCGGCCAATCCTGCGCTGCTGTTTTCCGGTGGCAAGGATTCCGTCGTCCTCTTGCGCTTGGCCGAGAAAGCCTTCCGCCCGGGCAAGTTCCCATTTCCCCTCGTGCATATCGACACGGGCCACAACTTCCCGGAAGTCATTACTTTCCGTGATAAAAAGGTGGCGGAACTGGGCGAACACCTGATCGTCGGCTCCGTGGAAGACTCGATCAAGCGCGGCACCGTGCGCCTGCGCAACCCGGCCACGGATTCGCGCAATGCGGCGCAAGCCGTCACCTTGCTGGAAACCATTGCCGAACACGGCTTTGACGCCTGCATCGGCGGCGCCCGCCGCGATGAAGAAAAGGCCCGCGCCAAGGAACGCATCTTCTCGTTCCGCGACGAATTCGGCGCCTGGGACCCGAAAGCCCAGCGTCCGGAACTGTGGGACCTGTATAACACCCGCGTGCATCCCGGTGAAAACATGCGCGTGTTTCCCATCTCGAACTGGACGGAGCTGGACGTGTGGCAATACATCGCCCGCGAGCAACTGGAATTGCCGCCGATCTACTTCGCGCACGAGCGCCAGGTGATCCCGCGCAACGGCTTGCTGGTGCCGCTGACGGATCTGACGCCGCCACGCGAAGGCGAAACGGTGGAAACGCAAGTCGTGCGCTTCCGCACGGTGGGCGATATCTCGTGCACCTGCCCTGTCTCCTCGGATGCGGCGACGGTCGACGCCATCATCGCCGAAACGGCAATCACGCAAATCACGGAACGGGGGGCCACCCGCATGGATGACCAGACTTCCGAAGCCTCGATGGAAAAACGCAAGAAAGCAGGGTATTTCTAATGAACGCAGCAATCCAGAACACCAACCTCACCGACAGCCTGGAGCGCGGCATGTTGCGCTTCATCACGGCCGGTTCCGTCGATGACGGCAAAAGCACCCTGATCGGCCGTTTGCTGTTCGACAGCAAGGGCATCTTCGCCGACCAGCTCGACGCCATGTCGCGCTCCAAGCACAAGCGCACGGTGGGCGACACGGTCGACCTGTCCCTGCTGACGGACGGCCTGGAAGCGGAACGCGAGCAAGGCATCACCATCGACGTGGCCTACCGTTACTTTGCTACGCCGAAACGCAAATTCATCATCGCCGACACGCCGGGCCACGAACAATACACGCGCAACATGGTCACGGGCGCTTCCACCGCCGATGCCGTCATCATCCTGATCGACGTGTCGAAGGTGAAACTGGGCGACGATGGCAGCGTGGAATTGTTGATCCAGACCAAGCGCCATTCGACCATCGCGCACTTGCTGCAGATCGAGCATGTGGTCGTGGCCGTCAACAAGATGGACCTCGTCGACTACGATGAAACGGTGTACAAGCGCATCGTGGCCGCCTACCGCGAATTTGCCCAGTCGCTGGGTTTGAAGGACATCACGCCGATTCCCCTGTCGGCACTCACTGGCGACAACGTCGTCGAACGCGGCGACAAGCTGGGCTGGTACACGGGCCCGACCCTGATCGAGCTGCTCGAATCGCTGTCCGTCTACGATGAATCGCACGACACGCCATTCCGCTTCCCGGTGCAGCTGGTGGCGCGACACAATGGCCACGAAGCGAACGACTTCCGCGGCTACATGGGCCGCATCGAAGCGGGCAAGGTCAGCATCGGCGACACCCTGGTGGTGCAGCCATCGGGCCAGACGGCAACAGTCAAGGATATCGTCACCCTGGACGGTTCGCTGTCGACGGCCGTGGTGGGCCAGTCCGTGACCCTGCTGCTCAATGAATACCTCGATATCTCGCGCGGCGACTTGCTGGCAAGCAGCGAGCGTCCTGCCACCCTGCTGAAACAGGTGGTGGCCGACGTGTGCTGGCTGTCGGAAGACGCGCTGGACCTGCGCCGCAAGTACTGGATCAAGCACGGCACGAAACAGACGGCAGCCAAGGTGACGGCGATCGAATCGATCCTCGACATCAATACGCAGCAGCGCCATCCGGCCGAAGGCTTGAAGCTCAACGATATCGCCCGCATCAGCCTGAATGTGCAGCAGGCGCTGGCGGCCGACGCGTATGCCGATATCCGCGCCACCGGTGCTTTCATCCTGATTGATGAAGTCACTCACCAGACGGTCGCAGCCGGCATGGTTCGACTCTAACTCCGCATCGTCCAGGAAAGGCAGCCACATGAACAGCTCCCCATCTCTCCCCGGCAAGGTCTACCTGGTCGGCGCCGGCCCCGGCGCGCAAGACCTGATGACATTGCGCGGCGCGCGCCTGCTGGCGCAAGCGGACGTCGTGCTGCACGACGCGCTGGTCACCGAAGAGATGCTGGAGCTGTGCCCGCAGGCGAAGAAAATCCTCGTAGGCAAGCGCTGCGGCCAGTTGTCGACGGCGCAGGCCTTCATCAACAAGCAACTGGTCGACCATGCGCGCAAGCACGCCGTCGTCGTGCGCCTGAAAGGGGGCGACCCCATGCTGTTCGGGCGCGCCGATGAGGAATTGCGCGCGCTGGAAGAGGCAGGCATCACGGTGGAAGTGGTGCCCGGCATTACCACGGCACTGGCGGCAGCGGCCGCCACACAACAGCCGCTGACCAAGCGGGGCGTGTCGCGCAGCGTGGCCTTTTTCACGTCCAGCACGGCGCCGGGCGAACCGGACCAGACGCGCATTCCCGACTGCGACACCCTGGTGCAATACATGGGCGGCCGTGAAGCCATCGCCACGGCACAGCGCCTGCTGGCGCAGGGCCGCCGTGCCGACACCCCGGTGGTGGTGATTGAAAACTGCAGCCGCCCGGACCAGCGCATCGTGCGCCTGCCGCTGAGCGCCCTGGCGCATGGCCTGGGCGATACCCACGGCCCCGTGCTGGTGATGCTGGGCGACGCCATGGCCGCGCGCGCCCACCAGAGCACCGAAGAAGCAGCCGCCATGCTGGCGCGCCATGCTTGAATAAACACACCGTATTTTACCGACTTTAAAGTCAGTAATCGACGTCTTCAGAGGAAACATGATACGATGCGGACGCATCTTTTCTCGAGAAGTTGTTGTGTGATAGCAATAAATTCACGCTTCGCCCCGCCATAGCGCTTGCCATGCGGTCTCCCGGCTGACGGGAACCACTGGCAACCTCCCCGAAAAAAGCTGCGCCCGCAGGCTGCAATACCGCGCCGCGCAACTTTAGCCTTACGACCACACATGAATTTCACCTCCATGCGCGAAGCCCTGACTTCGCTCAGCCGCAGCAATGTCGGCGTCGCCAGTGCTGTGCTGTTAAGCATGCTCGCCTCCATCGCCCTGTGGACGGTGTTCCCGAATATCGACGACGAAAACCATTTGCTGGAATGGCTGCAAGCGCTGTTCCTGGCCCTGGCTTGCACCGTGCACGGCGTGCGCGCCTGGCAAGAGACTGACCGCCAGTCGCTGCGCTTCCTTATGCATGCAGGCTTGTGCGCCCTGCTGTTCGGCTTCCTGCTGCGCGAACTCGATATCGACCAGTTCGGCACTGCGCCCGTCTGGGCCCAGCTGGAAAAAGCCCTGCGCGTGCTGGAATTGCTGATCCTGATACGCATCCTGATCTTTTTCGCGCCGCGTGCCCGCAAGGTGTTTGCCCATGCCGGCCTGATTTTCAGCATGCGCATCACCATCCTGACGGCCATCGGCGGCTTGCTGATGGTCGCCGGCTGGCCCTTCGACAAGAAGGTCTTCCATGGCATGCCGGACGCCTACGCGCTGCTGGGCGAGGAAGTCTTCGAACTGGGCGCCTATCTGCTGCTGTTCCTCGCTTCGCTGTCCGACAGTTCGGCCGCCGCCCGCATCAGCCTGGCGCCAAAGAAGAAACCGGCTTAACCGCCTTCAAATGAAGATGGCAGCGGCAGCAGCCGCTGCAAGGTCGCGGCCACGCGCAGCAGGCGCGGGTCGTCATCCTCGGCCTCGTCGCAGGTATCGTTGATACAGAAAAACGGCAAGCTGCCAAAACGCGCCGCCAGCTCCTCAAGCTGCTGCGGCGCCGCCACATCGCCGCTGGCGATATGCAGCGGGTCGAGCATGCGCGACCGCGCAATCCCCTGATGCACCATCCAGCGCGGCACCAGGTCTGGCAGCAACGCCGGCACCTGCCACGAGCGAAACACCGTCGCGCGCACGCCGGCAAACATGGCCGGCGCCAGCCCTTCCAGTGCATGCAGCGCGCTTTTCAGCATGGGCCGCGGCGCGTGCGCATACAGGCGCGGTTCATGCTGGTAAGCTGCATACTGCGCCGACAGCCATTGCCGCGACAAGGTGGCGCAATTGACAGGCGCCGCCACGTCGGCGCGCAAGCACTGCATGTCTTCGTGCAGCGCACTCTCCGTGAAAACACTCAAACGCCCGTCCCCTTCCTCCCCAAACCAGAATGCGGGCTCGAACGGCGCGCCAAAAAATACGTCGTCGTTCAGATACAGGAAGCGCTCGGACAGGCCCGGAATATGGTGCAGATACGATTCGATATGGCCGGAATCGAACACGGGCAAGGCGGCGCCGGGCATCAGGCTCGCATGGTCGATCACCGTCAGGCGCGGTGAGGCGCGCAGCCACTCCGGCACTTGCCGGTCCGTCAGCAGGTAGACATGGCCGTGGCCGGGGAAGAAGCGCTCGAGCGCGCGCAGGTTGTAGCGCAGCTCGCCGTTGTCGCGGTAGCGCCCCGCCACGTTGCCGTGCAAGGCCAGCTGGCCGGGATGCGCCTGCGCCCAGGCGGCATACGCGTGCTGCCAACGCGCGCGCCAGGCGGGATCGGTGCCGTCGACCCACAGGTAGACGATGTCGATGCCGCTCAAGGGAGAGTGCTGGAGCCTGGCGCCGCCACGCAGTAATCGGCGATGGCGGCGAGCACGCTGGCGTTCTCGCCGACCGCCTCGACCACCTTCAGGCGCAGTGCCGGATGCCGCTGGCGCAATTCTTCCAGCAATAGCGGCAAGTCGCGCAGCACATGCCCGCCCTGCCCCAGGAACACGGGCACCACGGTGACGTCCAGAATGGCGCCGGCCGGCAGCTTGGCCAGCAGGGTCGCTACCAGCTCGGGCAGGCGTGGCGTCATCAGTTCAAGGAAAGCCAGGTGCACGCCGGTGCCGGGCATGCGCGCCTGGGTCAGGTCGCGCAGGCGCTCGAAGGGCGCGGCCCACGATGCGGCGCGCGCGCCATGGGCAAACAGGATCAGCGCCTGTTCCTCGTTCGTCTCCATCAGTGCCGCTCCACCCACCACAGGGCGCCCAGCGCCAGCAGCAGATACAGCGCGCTCGGCGCCACCGCCGTCAGGAAGGCCGGCCAGGTGCTGAGCAGCCCCAGATGCGAGAACAGGGTGTTGACCAGCATGAAGCTCACGCCGATCATGATGCCGATGAAGATCTTCAGGCTGATGCCGCCGCTGCGCGTATGCATGTAGGCGAACGGCAGCGCCAGCGCCATCAACACGAAAATGGCCAGCGGATCGATCAGCTTTTTCCAGAAGGCGATGCGGAAACGCTCGGTTTCCTGCTTGTTCTCGGCCAGGTGGCGCGTGTACACGGCCAGTTCGCTGGCCGACATGCGCTCGGGATCGGAAGCCGACACCGTCAGGATCTTCGGCGTCACTTCCGACGTCATGTCCTTGCTGGCGCTTTGCACCGTGTGCACCAGGCTCGTTTCCTGTCCATAGTAGTTCGACAGCTTCGGCTCGAAGCCGGGCGACGTGGCCGCGCTGTTCGAGAACGAGGTTTCCGTCACATCGGTCAGGCGCCAGATATTATTGCCCCGATACGTCGCGCCCTTGGCCACGGTCAGGGTGCGCAAACGCATATCGGTGTCGAATTCATACAGCTTGACGTTTTTCAGCTGGCCGTCCGGACGCGCTTCGCCGACATTGAAAAAGCGCGAACCGGTGACGGTGCCCGTCAGGCCATCGCTCTTGACCATGTCCTTGGTCCACAGGCCCGAGCGAAACTCGCTCGACACGGCCGCGCCGCGCGAGGTCAGCTTGAGGCGTTCGGCCAGCGGTTCCGTGCGCGGCGTGATCAACTCGCCGAAGATGAAGGTGATGACGACGAAGACGATACCGATGCGGAACAGGAAACCGGCCGCCATCGCCGTCGACATGCTCGATGCGCGCATGATGGTAAATTCGGAACTGGCGGCAAACTGCGCCATCGTGTAGATCGTGCCGATCAGCGCCGCGATCGGCATCACCTCGTACACGTGCCCCGGCACCAGCACCAGCACGTACAGGAAGGCATACTGGATGGTGTAGCCGTTGCGGCCCACCTTGGGCAGCTCGCCCGTCAGGTCGATGAAGGCTTGCAGTGCCAGGAAGGCCAGCAGCACGAACAGCACCGCCTGGAATATCGAGACCGCAAAATAGCGCTGTAAAATCTTCATTTCGATGCCGCTTTACTTGTATTGCCGGCGCGGCGCGCGCGCTTGAAAGCCGCCAGCAGGACCAGCGGATGATAGCGGTGGTTCACATTCAGGCGCCACGCAAACAGCGCCACCACGGCCAGCGCCGCCAGCAGGTGCAGCGGCCACCAGGCCAGGCCAAAGGTCAGGCGGCCCTGTTTCACGCTCGCTTCGATGACCTTGATCAGGTTGCTGTACGTAAAGAAAATCAGCAGGGCGATGATCAGGTTGGTCGAACTGCCGGCACGCGGATTGACAAAGCCCAGCGGAATGGCCAGCAGGATCAGCATCAGGCCGATCAGGGGCGCGCTGACACGCCACAGCAACTCGGCCATGGTATACGGATTCGGATCGGCGATGAGCGCCATGGTGCTCATGGCGCGCACGCCCAGTTCCGCGCCCAGTTCCTGCTGCTTGCTCTCGATGCGCATGATGTACTGTTCGAACTCCATGGTCTGGAAGTCCGCCTGCGTCGGCACGCCCTGGTAGCGGCGGCCGCTCTTGAGCACCAGGAAGCGTTCACCCTTGGCGTCGGTATTGATCACGCCTTCCTTGGCGACGACGACGACGGCGCTGCCTTTTTCATCTACGGTATTGACGAAGACGTTTTGCACCACCGTCTTTTCGCCGCTGACGCCCTCGACGAAGAAGATGCGGTTGCTGCCGGCCGATTCGCGGAACTGGCCCGGCGTGACTTTCTGCAGGTCTTCGCGCTTTTCAAAGCGCGCCACATATTCATCGCTTTTCTTTTGCGCCCACGGCGTGGCGTACAGGCTCAGGATGCCGGTGGCCAGCACCAGCGGCAGGCCGAAGCTGAGCACGGGCCAGATCCAGCGCGACAGGCTCAGGCCGGAAGCGAACCACACCACCATCTCCGACTCCTTGTAGCTGCGGGTGACGACCATCAGCACCGAAATGAATCCGGTGAGGATGATGATGGTGGGCAGCTGCATCAGGGCGGAAAAAACCATCAGCGACATGACGTCGGACGACGCAATCTTGCCGCCCGCCGCCTTGCCGAGAATACCGATCAGCATCCAGGTGAGCAGGATGCTGAACAAAACTGTGAAGGTGGCCCCGGCGGCACTAGCCAATTCACGTCGAAGGGCGCGTTGAAAGATCATTCGGAGTTTATAATTCGGATCAGTTAGTTGAGTAACACGTTACTAGTAAATGAAAACGGAGAACCAAATGGACTTTAGCATAAAAGCATTCGATACCAAGAGCACCCTCGGCACGGCCAAAAGCGGATGCATCGCGGTTGCGGTATTCGAAAACAAAAAACTGTCGCCAGCGGCAAAATCGCTGGACAGCAAGGGTGCAATTTCGGCTGCGCTGAAGTCCGGCGACATCAGCGGCAAGCCTGGCAGCACCTTGCTGCTGCGCGCAGTCGATGGCGTCGCCGCCGAACGTGTTCTGCTGGTAGGCATGGGCAGCGATGACACTGTCAGCGAAAAAAGCTTCACGACCGGCGTACAAGCCGCACTGAAGGCCTTCGGCTCGCTGGGCGCTGCGGACGCCATTATCGCATTACCGCTGGCTGAAGTGAAAGAGCGCGACGTAAATTGGGCAATCCGTTGCGTGGTGCAAGCCGCACATGACAGCCAATACCGCTGCGACTCGCAGAAAAGCAAAAAAGATCCGGCGCCAGCAGGCGTGCGCAAGATCGTCCTGGCTGCTCCTGCAACGGCCGCCACGCGCGGCGCGCTGGCGCAAGCCATCGCCATCGCCAACGGTTCCGACCTGACGCGCAACCTGGGCGACCTGCCGGCAAACATCGCCAATCCGACCTACCTGGCCAACACGGCCAAGCAGCTGGCCAAGGATTACAAGTTCGAAGTCGAAGTGCTGGACCGCAAACAGCTCGAAGCGCTGAAGATGGGCAGCTTCCTGTCCGTCACCAACGGCAGCGAGCAGCCGCCGAAGTTCATCGTCCTGAAGCACATGGGCGGCAAGGCCAAGGATGCGCCAGTCGTCCTGGTTGGCAAGGGTATCACCTTCGACACGGGCGGCATTTCGATCAAGGCCGGTCCTGGCATGGATGAAATGAAGTACGACATGTGCGGCGCCGCCTCCGTCCTGGGCACCTTCCGCGCCATCGGCGAAATGAACCTGAAGCTGAACGTCATCGGCATCATCGCCGCGTGCGAAAACATGCCGTCGGGCCGTGCCACCAAGCCGGGCGACATCGTCACTTCCATGAACGGCCTGACCATCGAAGTGCTGAACACGGACGCCGAAGGCCGTCTGGTGCTGTGCGACGCGCTGACCTACGCCGAACGCTTCAAGCCGGCAGCCGTGGTCGATATCGCCACCCTGACGGGCGCTTGCGTCGTGGCCCTGGGCCACCACAACAGCGGCCTGTTTACGCGCAGCGATGCGGCGCATGACCAGCTGGCCAATGAATTGCTGGCAGCGGGCAAACAGTCGAGCGACACGGCATGGCGCATGCCGATCGAAGAGGCGTACAACGAGCAGCTGAAGTCGAACTTCGCCGACCTGGCCAACATCGGCACGCCAGGCGGCGGTTCAGTGACGGCAGCGGCCTTCCTGGAAAACTTCACCAAGAAGTACACCTGGGCGCATCTGGACATCGCCGGCACGGCATGGAAATCGGGCGGCGCAAAAGGCGCGACCGGCCGTCCGGTGCCTTTGCTCACCACGTTCCTGATCAACCGCGTGTAAGTTGACGCCTGCCGGTAGCACGCCCTGCGCTATCGGCGCCGCGAAGCAGCCGCCACGGTCACTGACCCTGGCGGCTTTTTTATGTGCAGTTGAATCAGTAGACGACGGGATTGGGCAAGGGCGACGGCGCCACCTTCGGCTGCACCACTGTTTCCGGCACGGCGGCCGGCTGCGGCTTCGCGGCGACGGGCGCGGGCGGCGGCGCCAGGCGCGCGGGGTCCTGCATGACGATGGTCAAAATGGATGGGTAGTCAAAGCCGGCGCCCGTATTGCGGTCGACGAAATAGCCGACGCCCAGGGTCAGGATGACATTGCCCCAGACGCTGCCATTGAGCTTGGGGTCGATATGGTCGTCCGTCGCGATGGCGGGCGAACCGTGCTTGCGGCAGTCGACCTTCAACGGTTCCTGGCTCTTGCGGATGGTGATGCGCCCGGGCGTGGTGACGAACCACTTGCCCACGTCGTTGCTGAGGATGCAGCCGGCGCCCGTCAGTTCGCGGTTGTCCTGGATGGTTTGCACCAGCACCATCTGTTCGGTGTTGCCAGTCAGGGTGGCGCAGCCGCCCAGGCCAAACAGCAGCAGCGTCCTGGCGGCAAGGGCGGCAGACGATGGCACGCGCATGGGAAGCTCGCTTAACGGACGGGAATCGGCTGGTCGCCGGGCACGGCGACGGCGGTGACGCTGTTTTTCGGACTGCCGTCGATCAGGCGGTCGGAATACACGAGATAGACCAGCGCATTGCGCTTGCTGTCGACCATGCGCACGACGCGCACATGCTTGAAGAAGATCGAGGCTCGCTCGGTAAACACTTCTTCCTGGCGTGGCAGCTTGCCCTTGAATTGCAGCGGCCCCACCTGGCGGCACGCCACGGCCGCATCGGCCTTGTCTTCTGCCAGGCCGACGGCGCCCTTGATGCCGCCCGTCTTGGCGCGCGACAGATAACAGCTGACGCCGGCGACGCGCGGGTCGTCATACGCTTCGACGACGATCTTGTGGTCAGGGCCGATCAGTTTGAACACCGTGTCGACCGAACCGATGGTTTCGGCGTGCGCCGCGGCGCAGGCAAAGCCCAGCACCAGAGCGGCAGGCAGCAATTTACGCATGAAGAGTATCCCGGGCACGCACGCAGGCGGCCATCAGTTGATGGGAGCGAAACGCTGGACCATGACGCCTTCGACTTCGATCAGTTGAAAGAACACGTCCTTCGGCCGGGTCCAGATGGAACCGTCGGCGGCGCGATAGACGATCATCGGCGTCAGATCCGCTTCCAGCGTGGCTTCGCACACCAGTTCGTAAATGCCGCCCTTGTAGTGCCGATAACGCATCGCCGTCCCCTCAAGCCGTTGAATCTTCGCTCTTGTCGTCGGCCAGCGCCTTCTGCTTCTGCTTCAGGCCCTGGATCACTTTCAGTATGCCTTCCATGCCGGCCGCGCCATCGGCGCCGCTGAAGGCGTCGAGCACTTCATTGAGCACCTTGTTGCGCACGGTCGCTTCATCGGAAGACATTTCCAGCGCGCGCTGGGCTTTCGCCGCCTTTTCGGCAGCGCTCACGCGCGGCTTGGCAGCCGTCTTGCCATGCGTCAGAGCAGCCTGCCAGATAACCCAGCGGCGCTGGGTCTCGAAAATCAGGTACTCATCCGGTTTGTCTTCTCTTCGCCGCACAATGTGGCCGTCACGCTGCGCCCACGCTTCAAATGCAGTTCGCATTTTCTTCCTTTGCAAATGCTACGCGCAAGTTTCACTATTAAAACTGCAACATTTCAAAATAGTACCATCTATTGATGTCGCAAAACAGTCTCATAGATATAGTACTGCAATTTATATAACAAGTCTGGCGGCGCCAAGGACGGAATTGACACTCCGTCCCCGGCACAGTGGTCATGTAATCGGAATAGCAATTACAACTAATTACAACTGCTTCCTGTCTGGTTGCCAACTTGGCCGTAACAAAGCTGTGTGACACAGTTGTTACACGGTGCCATTTTAGTAGTTTTTATCGCGTTTTAGCGAGAAACTTTACACCTTTGTCGCGTTAATCAGCGAGACGCATCCTGCCACGCCAGCCACTTATGCCAAATCAAACATAGGGGTTGATCAATGATACACAAAAACATAATATTCATGCGCCACGATTGGTTAAGTATAAATACTTTATTTGTACTCTTTTTCCCTGCCAGCAAATAAAGCTCCTACCCGGCAAGCGGCGCAAGACGTCATCGACATGCATGCGGTAAGATTCGCGCCTATCGATACCCATTCAAGCAAGGATTTTTCCCATGAAACTCGCCACCTGGAACGTCAACTCGCTCAAAGTGCGCCTGCCGCAAGTGCTGCAGTGGCTGACAGACAACCCGGTCGACATACTCTGCCTGCAAGAGACCAAACTGACGGACGACAAGTTCCCCGTCGCCGAGATCGAGGCGGCCGGCTACCAGGTCGTCTTCAGCGGCCAGAAAACGTATAACGGCGTGGCCATCCTGTCGAAGCTGCCGATCACCGACGTGGTGAAGAACAACCCGCGCTATGAAGATGCGCAGCAGCGCATCCTGGCCGCCACCATCGGTGGCGTGCGCGTCGTCTGCGCCTACGTGCCGAACGGCCAGAGCGTCGACTCGGACAAGTACGAATACAAGCTGGGCTGGCTGGCCGCCCTGCACGACTGGCTGGCCGAAGAAGCGCAGCAGCACCCGCAACTGGCCGTCGTCGGCGACTACAATATCGCGCCCGACGACCGCGACGTGCACGACCCTGTCGCCTGGGAAGGCCAGGTACTGGTGTCGGACAAGGAACGCGCCGCCCTGCAGCGCCTGTTCGACATCGGCCTGACGGATGCCTTCCGCCTGTTCGAGCAGGCGGACAAATCGTTCAGCTGGTGGGATTACCGCCAGCTGGGCTTCCGCCTGAACAAGGGCCTGCGCATCGACCACATCCTGCTCTCGCCCGCCCTCGCCGCCCGCTGCACGGCGTGCGTCATCGATCGCGTGCCGCGCAAGTGGGAACAGCCGTCCGACCATGCGCCCGTCGTGGCCACCATCGATTAAACGCCGCGTCGCTCCAATAATACTTGCGCATTCGCCGCAGGCACTGGCGCGGAAAACAGATAGCCCTGCGCATAGCGGCAGCCGTTCGCCTGCAGCAGGGCGAACTGCTCTTCCGTCTCCACGCCCTCGGCCACGGCCGACAATTGCAGGCTGTCGGCCAGCGCGATGATGGCCGCCACGATGGCGCGGTCTTCCCCGCTGTGCTCCATATCCTTGATGAAGGCGCGGTCGATCTTCACCTTCTTCACGGGAAAGCGCTTCAGGTAGGCCAGGCTGGAATAGCCGGTGCCGAAATCGTCGATCGACAGGCGCAAGCCCATGCCATTGATCTGGCGCAAAATCTCCAGCGTATGCTCGCCGTGCTGCATCAGCGCCGTCTCGGTGATCTCGAATTCCAGCAGCGCCGGGTCGATGCCCGTTTCCCGCACCACGGCGCCAATCGCCGCCACCAGGCCCTTGTGCATGAACTGGCGCGGCGACAGATTCACCGCCAAGGGCACGGGCTGCAAACCCTGGCGCTGCCAGGCCATGCTTTGCTCGCAGGCCTGGCGCATCACCCATTCGCCCACCGGCACGATCAGGCCGTTTTCCTCCATGATGGGAATGAAGCGGTCCGGCAGCACCAGGCCGTGGCCCGGGCGGCGCCAGCGCAGCAGCACTTCCATGCCGTGCAGCCGGCGCGTGGCGATATCGATGACGGGCTGGTAAAACAGTTCGAACTGCTGCAGCGCCAACGCCGTGCGCAAGCTGCTTTCCAGGTCGAAGTGCAAGGCCGCCGCCTGGTTCATCGTCTGCGTGAAGAACTGGTAGTTATTGCGGCCATTGCCCTTGGCGTGGTACATGGCCGCATCCGCATGGCGCATCAGGGCGTCGACGTCGCCGCCATCGTCCGGATACAGGCAGATGCCGATCGACGGCGTCACATGCAGCACATGGCCGTCGAGCGGAAAGGCGGGTGTCAGCGCTTCGATGATCTTCTCGGCCACGCGCGCCGCTTCGTCGCTGCCGCGGATGCCCGGCACCAGCACGACGAATTCGTCGCCGCCCAGGCGCGCCACCGTGTCGCTGGCGCGCACGGCGCCGCACAGCCGGGCGGCCACTTCCTTGAGCAGCAGGTCGCCCGTCATGTGGCCCAGCGAATCGTTGATGGTCTTGAAGCGGTCCAGGTCGATGAACATCACGGCCAGCTTGCGCCCAGAACGCTGCGAGGCCAGCATGGCCCGTTCCAGCCGGTCCGACAGCAACGCGCGGTTCGGCAAGCCTGTCAGGTTGTCGTGATAGGCCATGTGGTGCACCCGCGCCTCGGCCTGGCGCCGCTCAACGATCTCGCCCTGCAACAGCAGGTTGGCGCCGGCCAGTTCGGCCGTGCGTTCCTGCACGCGCAATTCCAGCTCGTCGCGCGCGCGGCGCACCGCCTCGGCCGCCTCGCGGCGCGCCGTCACGTCGTCGACCAGCCACACGGAACGGCCATGCGCATGCGCCAGGTCGAACGGCCGGCCTGACAGGCGCGCCCAGAAGCGGCTGCCATCCTTGCGCACCAGCTGGTATTCCGACATGTGCACGCGTCCCGCATCGAAATCGCGCGCCGTCTCGCCGCGCGCCACCTTCCACGCGGCCATGTCCGGATACAGGGCCTGCACCGACAGGCCGTTGATTTCACCCGGTCCATAGCCGAACAGCTCTTCCATCTTGCTGTTGGCACGCAAATTGTAGCCGCCTTCTATCACCGAGATGCCCAGCACGGCGCTGTCCAGGATGGCCTGGTTTTCCAGCAGCGCGTTGCGCAGCGATTCTTCGGCGCGCTTGGCTTCCGTGCGGTCCTCGATGATCCAGATGGTGCCGGCGGCGGGATCGTCCGGATTGACGACATAGGCGATCAGCTGCGCCCACAAGGTGCTGCCGTCGCGGCGCATCATTTCCACTTCCGTCTGGAAGGGCTTGGCCACGGACAGGAAGGGGAAGGCCGCCGCGCCCAGCAGCTCGTACGATTGCTGCGACACGTACAGCGCGCGCCCGGGCAAGCCCAGCGCCTCGTCGCCGCTATAGCCGAACATCGCGGCAAAGCCCAGGTTATAGCGCGTGATCAGGCGGTTCTTGGTATACAGGATGCTCACCGAGGCATTCGTCATGATGGCCGCCACTTCCATCTGCGTCTGGCGGCTGGCCGTGATGTCTTCCAGTATCCAGATGGCGCCCTGCTCGCTGTGCGTCTGGTCGACGGCCTTGGCGCGGATGCGGCACCAGAACAGGCTGCCGTCGCGGCGGCGGAACAGCGATTCATCCTGCTCGTATGGCAAGCCCTGTCCCAGCAGCGGCGTGGCCTGTACGCCAAACTCCTCGTAGGCGGCGGGCGAAGGAAACAGTTCGGCGGCGGGCAGGCCCGTCATCTCCTCCTGCGCGTAGCCGAACATTTCGGCGAAACGGGGATTGCAGCGCAGGATCAGGCGCGAACGGGAAAACAGGATGCCGACGGAGGCATTGTCGAGGATAGCCTGCTGCTCGAGCATCAGCTGGCGCGTCGCCTCCTCGGCCGCCTTCTGCGCGCTGCGGTCGTCGAACAGCCAGATCGTGTCGCGCAGCGCGCGGTCGGACTGGCTCTCGGGATTCAGGACATAGCCATACGCCAGGGCCCAGAACGTGGAGCCGTCGCGGCGGCGCATCTCCATCTCGCCCTGGAACGGCAAGCCGCGCCGCAGCAGCGGTGCGGCCTGGCGCACGACACTGTCATACGCCGCGCGCGACGGATACAGGTCGGCGACGGCCAGGCCCACGCCGCTGTCGCAGTCAAAACCGAAGCATTCGGCGAAACGCCGGTTGTAGCGCCGCACGCCCTTGTCGCGCTGAAAACCGATGGCCAAGGGCGCGTTATCCATCACGGCCTGCATTTCCAGCATGGCGCGCCGCAGCTGGTCTTCATCGCGCCGGTGGTCGCTGATGTCTTCGATGATCCAGACCGTGCCGTCATGCGTATTGAGGGGATCGACGGCGCGCCCGTGCAGGCGGCTCCAGAACAGGGTGCCATCCTGGCGCCGCAATTCCAGCTCCGTGCGGTACGGCTTGCCCTTCGACAGCAGCGGCGCCGCTTCCAGCCCCAGGGCGCGGCAATGCTCGGCGGAGCGGTACAGCACCGCGCCCGGCATGCCCGTCAGCTGGTGGCGCGCGTAGCCGAGCATCTCGGCGGCGCGGATATTGCACTCCTCGATGAAGCCGCCCTTGGAAAAGACGATGCCGACGGCCGCGCTTTCCAGGATCGCCTGCTGCTCGAGCAAGGTCTTGCGCAAGGCTTGCTGGTCGCGCTGCTGCACGCTGATGTCGGCAAACACGAGGGTCGCACCGGGCAAGCCATCGTCCACCAGCAAGGGCCGCGACCAGACCTGCACGGCGATGGCGCCCGCCGCCCCTTCCAGGCTGCTGTCCCAGTGCCGCTCGCGCCCGGCCGCGCCAAGCGTACCGCGCAGCATGCTGGTGCTCGACGCCTTGTAGGCGTCCGTAAAGCAGTCGGCCAGCAGCCGGCCCGCGATATCCCGCCCCAACAAGGCCTGCAAGGCGCCATTCGCGGCCACCACCATGCCGCAGGCATCGCAGGCGCAGGCCGGCAAGGCGATCAGTTGCAAGGCATCGGCGATGAAATCGGGACTGGTCGGTACGCGGTTCATGGACACCATGGGATGGTTAAGGACAAGATAAACATGCGCCTGGGCAAATATTCTTCCAAGGATCATGGTGCTGCTAGATCATAAACCAGTTTCCCGGGGTTTTTTCATATTCCTTATTGGCAATATCTGAAACACCACAGACCACTTGCAACACGCCCGTTGCAACGCCGTTGCATGGCTGAAAAATGAAACAAATCGTTTAGAATAAAGCATGCGCCGCCCTCCCCAACCTCCGCTCGACCACCGCGACAAACCCGTCATCTGGACCGTCTCCGTCTCGCGCCTGTTCGACCTGTTCCGCGACATCACGCTCGAATACGACGACCTGGCGACGATCGAACCGATCAACCTGGGCTTCGACGACGCCGTGCGCCACATCCGCGAACGCATGGCCACGGAGCGCTGCGACGCCGTCATCGCGGCCGGTTCGAACGGCGCCTACCTGAAAGGCAGGCTGTCGGTACCCGTCATCATCGCCAAGGCCAGCGGCTACGACGTGATGCAGGCGCTGGCGCGCGCGCGGCGCATCTCGCCGCACATCGGCGTCGTCACCTACCAGGACCCGATGCCGGAACTGGCGGAATTTGCCGCCACCTTCGGCTTCCAGATCTTTCAGCGTACCTATGCCACCGAGGAAGACGCGCGCGCGCAGATCAATGAACTGAAGGCGGCCGGCGTCAAAGCCGTCGTCGGCGCGGGCCTCGTCACCGACCTGGCCGAAGAGGCGGGACTGGCCGCCGTCTTCGTGTATTCGGCCACGGCCATCCGGCGCGCCTTCGACGATGCGCTGGAACTGGCGCGCCTGACCCAGATCGAATCGAACCGCGGACGCCGCACGGTAGTGGCCGACACCCTGCGCGCGCGGCACGGCCTGCACGATCTGCGCGGCGAGTCGGAAGCGATGGAAGCGCTGCGCCAGTCGGTGGTGCTGTATGCGCGCTCGCCGGCAACGGTGCTGATCCAGGGAGAAACGGGCAGCGGCAAGGAACTGGTGGCGCAGGCGATCCATCGCGAAAGCCCGCGCAGCCTGGGCGCGAACCGCCCCTTCATCGCCATCAACTGCGGCGCCATCGCCGAATCCCTGCTGGAATCGGAACTGTTCGGCCACGAGGATGGGGCCTTCACGGGCGCCCGCAGGGGCGGCCATGCGGGCCTGTTCGAGGCGGCCAACCACGGCACCCTGTTCCTCGACGAAATCGGCGAAATGCCGCTGGCCCTGCAAACGCGATTGCTGCGCGTGCTGGAAGAGCGCGAAGTGGTGCGCGTGGGCGGCACGCGGCCCATCGCCATCAATGTGCGCATCATCAGCGCCACGCATTGCGACCTGGAACAGCGCATCCGCGAAGGACGCTTCCGCGCCGACCTGTTTTACCGCCTGGCCGTGCTGCGCCTGCATTTGCCCGCCTTGCGCGAACGCGCCAGCGACATTCCCGGCCTGGCCGAGTGGTCGCTGAAAAATGCGCTGGCCGCGCTGGGCGCCCGTCCGCACCCCAACCTGCATGCGGAAATCCAGGCTTGCGCGCCGCTGCTGCGCCGCTACGACTGGCCCGGCAACGTGCGCGAACTGCGCAACCTGGCCGAGCGCCTGGCCCTGTTCCTGGCCGCCGAACCGCTGCAGGCGCTGACGCCCGCCTTCGTGCTGGGCGTGGCGCCGGAACTGGCCAATGCTGCCGGCACGCCGGCGCCGCTGCCGGCGCCGGCCGCCGCCATCGCGCCGCGCCCGGAAGACGAAAGCGCCAGCGCCGTGCTGGCGCGCTTTGGCGGACGCCGCGACGCCGCCGCCCACTACCTCGGCATCAGCCGCACCACCCTGTGGCGCCGCCTGCGCACCGGCTGAATTCTTCAACCAGACAAAAGACACCATGGACGACTGGCCTCACTTGCACGAATTATGGCAACGCTGCACGGGACACGGCGGCGCGGCCGGCAGCCAGGGACTGGCGCGCGACCACCGGGACATCAAGGCGCTGTATGCGCGCGGCATTTCCATGGAAGACGCCATGCAGTTCCTGTTCCAGCAACGCCCTACGCTGGAAGCCTTCCAGGCGTGGCTGGCTGGCCGCACGCGCGTCCGCCCGGCGCACGCCGCCAGCGCGCATCAGGACGTGCTGTCGGCCGCCGAACTGCGCCATTTCGAGGAGCACGGCTACCTGGTGCTGCGCGGCGCCGTACCGCGCGCGCAGTGCGTCGCCGCACAAACGGCGATATGGGAATACCTGGGCGCCAGCCCCGATGATATGGCATCGTGGTACCGGCCGCACCCGGGCAAGCGGGGCCTGATGCTGCAGTTTTCCGACCATCCGGTCCTCGAGGAAAACCGCCACTGCGCGCACATACGCCACGCCTGTCAGCAGCTATATGACACCGGCATCGGCGCCGGCACCGGCATCTACGCCAGCATCGACAAGGTGAGCTTCAATCCGCCGGAAACGCCGCAGCACCGTTTCCTTGGCAGCGCCCTGCACTGGGACGTCAGCCTGCAACAGCCGGTTCCCTTCAAGCTGCAAGGCATGCTGTACCTGAGCGACTGTCCGGCGCAGCACGGCGCCTTTCACTGCGTGCCCGGCTTCCAGCACCACATGGCCGGCTGGCTGCGGCAAGTACCGCCGGGCCGCCAGCCGCGCGAATGGGCCGTCGAAGACTTGCGGCCCGTGCCCGTCGAAGGCATGGCCGGCGATTTCATCATCTGGCACCAGGCCCTGCCCCATTGCGCCACGCCCAACCGCGGCCCGGCGCCGCGCATGGTGCAGTACCTGACCTACCTCCCGGAGCACTGCCAGGATCAGGATGCGTGGATCTGAACCACTCATCCCGCCCTGGCGCCGCTCATCCCGCAGCGCTGGCCGCGCGCTCCCGGCGCCGCTAGCATGGTCGTCAAGGAGGAGTACCCCATGAAACGAACACTGCAAACATTGATCTTGCTCAGTACGGCGCTGCTGGCAGGCGCCAGCCAGGCCGCCGCGCCCACGGCATTCAAGGTCGAGGTCACAGGACAAGGCCGTCCCCTGGTCCTGATTCCCGGCCTGGCGTCTTCCGGCGAAGTCTGGCAAGGCACGGTGGCGCGCCTGTGCGGCCCGCAAGCCGCACGCCAATGCCACGTGCTGACACTGGCCGGCTTTGCCGGCGTGGCGCCCATCGAGGGCGACCTGCTGGCGCAGGCCGAGCAACAACTGGCCGACTACATCGGCACCCAAAAACTGGGCCAGCCGGCCATCATCGGGCATAGCCTGGGCGGCTTCCTGGCGTTGAAAATGGCCATCGACCATCCTGCCCAAACGGGCAAGCTGGTGATCGTCGACTCGCTGCCGGCGCTGGGCGCGACGCAGCTGCCCTCCATCACGCCGCCGCAGCTGCAAGCCATGGCCGCGCAGATGCAATCGGCCATGCGCGCGCAGGATGGGACCACCTACGCCGCCAGCCAGCGCCGCACGGTAAGCAGCATGGCCAGCGCGCAGGCCGACGTGGAGCGCATCATCGGCTGGGGCCAGCGCTCGGACCGCGAGACGGTGATCAAGGCCATGGGCACCCTGGTGGCCAGCGACCTGCGCCAGGACTTGGCGAAAATAAAATCGCCAACCCTGGTGCTGGGTACCTGGATCGCCTACAAGGACTATGCGCCGCGCGCCGCCATCGAGGCGACCTTCCAGCAGCAGTATGCACAGCTGCCCGGCGTAAAAGTCGCGCTGGCCGACACGGCACGCCACTTCATCATGTACGACCAGCCGGACTGGATGCAGGCGCGCATCGAACAGTTCCTGGACTAGGCGATGAACGCGCCCTTGCATCGGCCGCCGCTGCTGGCCAGGATCAACTGGTACTGGACCTTCCAGCTGGCCGGCTGGGGCGCGCTCACCCTGTTCAACAGCGTGTATGGCGGCTCCACGCAGCTGCGCATCGTCGTGACCATTGCCAGCTGGGGCTCGCTGGGCGGGTTGCTGCTGTCGCACCTGTGGCATGGCGTCCTGCGCCGGCGCGGCTGGGCGGCGAACGGCTTGCGCTGGCAGCGCATCGTGCCGTCGCTGATCGTGCTGGCCGCCATCCAGACGGCCAGCGTGGCGACCGCCTTCCACGTCATGTATCCGCCGGACACCATCCGCGGCATCGCCTGGCTGCCCGGCGCGCTGCTGTTCTGGTTCGGGGTATTCCTGACCTGGACGGTGTTCTACTTCACCGCGCTGTCGCTGCGCCGCGCCAGCCGTTTCGAGGCCGAGGCGCTGCGCCTGGAAGTGCTGGCCAAGGATGCCCAGTTGCGTGCCCTGCAGGCGCAAGTCAATCCGCATTTTTTCTTCAACAGCCTCAATAGCGTGCGCGCGCTGATCTTCGAAGACCGCGAAGCGGCCGCGCACATGATCGACCAGCTGGCCAACCTGATGCGCCATGCGCTGCAGTCCAGCCAGCACGCTACCGTGCCGCTGGCGGCAGAACTGGAGGCCGTGCGCGCCTACCTGGCCATCGAACAGAGTCGCTTCGAGGAACGCCTGCGCGTCAGCTTCGACATCCCCCCCGGCCTGGAGCTCGTGCGCGTGCCGCCCATGGCCCTGCAAACGCTGGTGGAAAATGCCGTCAAATATGGCGTCGAAGCGAGCGCCGATGGCGGCGACATCCGCATCGCGGCGCGGCGCGGCGCTGGCATGGATACGCTGCAGATCGAGGTCGCCAACACGGGCAGGCTGCGCAGCGCGTCCGGCTCCACCGGCATCGGCCTGCGCAATGCGCGCCAGCGCCTGCAACTGGCCTGCGGCGAGCGCGCCAGCCTGGAACTGTGCGAACATGCGGGCTGGGTACACGCCACCATCCACTTGCCGGAACTGGCATGAACGGCCAGCCGCTCAAGATACTGCTGGTCGATGACGAGCGCCTGGCGCGCGCCGAGCTGCGGCGCCTGCTGGCGCCGCATGTGCAGCAAGGTGCCGTGGAAATCGTGGGCGAGGCGGCCAGCGCGGCCGACGCCATCACGCAGATCGGCAAGCTGCGCCCCGACCTGCTGCTGCTCGACGTGCAGATGCCGGGCGGCTCCGGCTTCGACCTGCTGGCCGCGCTGGACGATGCGCCCGACGTCATCTTTTGCACGGCCTTCGACCAGTACGCGCTGCAGGCATTCGAGGTCAGCGCCCTCGACTACCTGCAAAAACCCGTGCAGGCGGCGCGCCTGGCCACGGCGCTGGCGCGTGCCGGCGCACGGGCGCAAGCCGTGCCGCCGCCCGCGCCGCGCAAGGTCTTCATCAAGGATGGGGAACGCTGCTGGTTTGTGGCGTTTGACGATATCCGCCTGCTGGAATCGGAAGGCAACTACACGCGCGTGCATTTCGGCGAACAGCGTCCGCTGATGCTGCGCACCCTGAACCAGCTGGAAGAAAAACTCGATCCCGCCCTGTTCCTGCGCGCCAACCGGCGCCAGATCGTCAACCTGGCGCAGGTGGCGCAGCTGTCACCGAACGGCGCCGATGGCCTCGACCTGCACCTGCTGGACGGCAGCGTGGTCGAGGTCTCGCGCCGCCGCGCGCAACAGTTCAAGGCCGCCTGCGGCCTGTAGCAGGACTATTTCAACGCGGGGATCGGCTGCGCCTGGAATGCGGGGCGCGGCTGCTCCTTGAGCTTTTTCGCCAGCATGTCGAGCGCCACTTCCAGCTGGCGGTCGGCGCCATTGAAGGTGGCGTGCGGCGGGTTTTCCACCTCCACGTCCGGCACCACGCCCACGCCTTCGATCAGCCACTGGCCATCGATGCCGAACTGGCCGTTTTCCGCCACGCGCGCCATGCCGTTATCCGCCAGGCGCGTATTGTCGCTGAGCCAGACGCCGGCACCGGCCGTGCGCTTGCCCACCAGCGGTGCCAGGCCCAGGGCCTTGACGCCGGCGGCAAAGGTCTCGCCATCGGAATACGTGAGTTCATCGACCAGCACCACCAGGTGGCCGCGGAAGGTGTTCTGCATGTTCGACGATGGCTGCACGCCCGGCGGCGCCCAGTAGGCCCAGGCCTTGCGCAGCAGTTTTTCAATGATCCAGCTGTCGATATTGCCGCCGTTATTGCGCCGTACGTCGATGATCAGACCTTCGCGGTTGATGTTGGCGTAAAAATCGCGCGCGAACGAGGCGATGTCATTCGGGCCCATGGCGCGCAGGTGCAGGTAGCCGATGCGCCCCTGCGAAGCGGCCGCCACCTGCTCGGCGCGGCTCAATTCCCAGTCGCCATAGCGCAGCGCCGTCTGTTTCGCCATGTTGACGGGCGTGACGATGACGGCGCGCGGCGCGCCCTTGCCATTCCCCCGTTTGACCTGCAACAAGACCTGCTTGTCGGCCTGGTTCAGCAGCAGGTCGCTGATATCGCGCGCGGCCAGCACGTCCTTGCCGTTGACGGCCGTGATCACGTCGCCCGCCTTCACATCCACGTCGGGGCGCGACAGCGGCGCGCGCGCCGAGGGCAATTCCGCTTCACTGCGGTAGACATGCTCGACCTGATAACCGTCGCTTGTCCGCGCCAGCACGGCGCCCAGGCCCGCAGGCGTGCCTTCCTGCTCCGTGCGGCGCAATTCGCCGGGACGGATCTGCGAATGCAGCGCGCCCACTTCGGCCACCATCATGCCGAGTAGATCATTGAGTTCGGCGCGGTCCGTGACCCGCTCGACCAGCGGCGCGTATTTGTCGCGCGCCGCCTTCCAGTTCACGCCGCGCATCTTCGCGTCGTACAGGAAGTCGCGGTGCAAGCGCCAGGCATCGTTGAACATCTGCTTCCATTCCAAGCGCGGATTCGACACAAACGTCCAGTCGTCAACCTTGACCTTGGCTTTCGACAGGTCGGACGGCAGCTTGGCGCCCGCCTCGATCACCAGCATCTCGCCCGGTCCCGTAGCTGCCGCCGTGCGGTAGTACAAATGCTTTTTATCCTGCGCCAGGTCGAATTCACGCACGTTGGCCACCAGCAGTTCCGGCTTGGAACCGGTATTGCCAATCGCCAAAGTCTTCAGGCTGGACTTGTTCTCGCCGCTGTCCCGTTCGAGGAAATACAGGCGCTTGTCATCGGCGGCCAGCGCGCTGTAATTGCCCGCCGCCAGCGGCACTTCATACAGGCGCTCGGCCAGGCCCTGGCTGACGATGGCCGGCAAGGCGGCCGGCGCCTTTTTCACGGTCCCCTTGCCGCCGGCCTTTTCCAATGCCTTTTCCGCTGCCTGTTCGGCCGCCTTTTCATCATCCGTCTCGGCCGGCTTGACGCCAGGGCGGCTCAATTCATCGTCGGGCTGGAACGGGAAACGGTTGCCCGGCTGCAGCGCCAGCGCATATACGCCGATACGCTTGTCGAACACGGGGCCCATGTTGCGGTCGCCCCACGGCGAACCATTGGCCAGCTGGAAATTGCGCGCCGACATGAAGTACAACCATCGCCCGTCGGGCGAGAACACGGGGGAACCGGAGGTATAGCGGTCGCTAGTGACGAACTGCAGCTGTTTCGACGCGAGGTTGTACAGGCCGATCTGCTCGCGCTGCTCATTGCTGGCCACGCGCACGATGGCCAGGTTGCGGCTGTCGGGCGACCATTGCACTTCGTCGTGCTTGTCCACGCCCGCCTTGCCCGCGTCGTCGATCAGCTGGTTGCCCCTGGTCGCCAGGTCCAGCAGCCAGAAACGGCCCTTCTTGTCCGTGTGGGCCAGCCAGCGCCCGTCCGGCGACGGGTACAGTTTCCAGCGGTGGTTATCTCCCTGCGTCGTCAGCTGCTCGCCCTTGCCCGAGCCATCGGCGGCGTACTTCCAGATTTCATTCTCTCCGCTCGTGTCGACGATGGCGAAGACGGATTTTTCGTCGCTGGAAAAGACGGCGTCGCGCGCCCGCGCCCCTTCGGGAATGGCGATATCGACGCGGCGCATGCTGCCCGTGCCGGCGATGCTGACGCGTCCGCGAGCCGTCAGGATGATGCGCTCATCCTTGCCGGACAGCTGCACATTGCTCAAGGTATCCAGCGGCGAGCGGATCTGGCGCGCGCGCTGCTGGTCGAAGTCGGATACGAGGCTGATCGGCAATGGCGATGAGTCCGTCCCCGCCGCCAAGTCCAGCACCTGCAGGTCCGCGCCCAATTGATACACAATCTTGCCATCGCCCAAGGAAGCATTACGCACGTCCCATTGCTTGTGCGTCGTCAATGCGCGGCGGTCGGAGCCGTCCGGCAGCATGCTCCACAAATTGTCGCTGCCGCCCGCGTCGCTAATATAGTAAACGCGGCCTTGCCACCACATGGGACGCTTGTTGTTGCCAGCCAATACAGCAGGTTCCGTATGCATGCGCACGGCCTCGCCCTTGCCGCCCAGCTCATAGCGCCACAGGGTGGCATGCGCGCCGCCCCGGTAATTGCGCACATTGTCGTTGGTCATGGCCAGGCCGAAACGCGTGAAGAACAGCGTCTTGCCCGCATCGTCGAGCACGGCGTCGTTGGCATCGGCCACGGGAAACACGCGGCGCGTCTGTTTCACGGGGTCGATGGCGGCGACGATGCGGCGCGAAGCGGGACCATCCGTGTTTTGCGTGCTGACCAGCACCTCGCCCTGCGCCGTCCAGCCCAGGACCAGCACGCCGCCGTTGTCATACGAAATACGCCGCGGCAAGCCGCCTGCCAGCGGCATCACATACGCTTCCTGCGCCCCTTCATAGGCGGCGGAAAAGGCAATCCATTGGCCATCGTGCGAAATCGCCGCGTTCGTTTCATAGCCGGGATGCGTGGTCAGGCGTTGCGCGGCGCCACCGCGCACGCTGCTTTTCCACAAGTCGCCTTCGGCGGTAAACACCACGGTATCGCCGCGCACGGCGGGAAAGCGGAAATAGCTGCTGGCAGGAGAAGAGGCAGCGGTGGCGTTGCCCAGCAGGCCGGCGGACAACAGGAGCAAGCTAAGATTGCGGGAAATTTTCATATGAGCATCCAGATAGCGTTCAGGTGGCATGGACATCATGTCGATACCGGACAGCAATTCTGGCATAACTATGACCAAAGAAAACCTTCTTAAAACCTTCTTTATTGCCCACAAAAACGTAAAAAAACCCGCGCCACTTGCGTGGGCGGGTTTTTGTTGACAGCAGGAAGCTTATTCCACTTCCACCGTTTCCGGCGCAGCCGTCGGCGCCGCGTCTGGCGGTTCCGGGAATTCCAGCAAGACCTGGTCCTTGTCGTCGAGGTCGACCGTGACACGTCCACCCGTCACCAGGCGGCCGAACAGCAGTTCGTCGGCCAGGGCCTTGCGGATCATGTCCTGGATCAAACGCGCCATCGGACGCGCGCCCATGAGCGGATCGAATCCTTTCTTGCCGAGGAAGGCACGCAACTTCTCGGTAAACACGGCTTCGACCTTTTTCTCGTGCAACTGCTCTTCCAGCTGCATCAGGAACTTGTCGACCACGCGCAGGATGATTTCCTGGTCCAGCGCGCGGAAGCTGATGGTCGCGTCGATACGGTTGCGGAACTCCGGCGTAAACATGCGCTTGATGTCGGCCATCTCGTCGCCAGCCTGCTTCGAGTTGGTGAAGCCGATCGACGTCTTTTGCAAGCTTTCCGCGCCCGCATTCGTCGTCATGATGATGATCACGTTGCGGAAATCGGCTTTGCGGCCATTGTTGTCCGTCAAGGTGCCGTGATCCATCACTTGCAGCAGGATATTGAAAATGTCCGGATGGGCTTTTTCAATTTCATCGAGCAGCAAGACCGCATGCGGCTTCTTGGTGATCGCTTCCGTCAGCAAGCCGCCCTGGTCGAAACCAACATAGCCCGGTGGCGCGCCGATCAAACGGCTGACGGCGTGGCGTTCCATGTATTCCGACATGTCGAAACGAATCAGCTCGATACCGAGGATGAAGGCCAGCTGTTTCGCCACCTCGGTCTTGCCGACGCCCGTCGGACCGGAGAACAGGAAGGAACCGATCGGCTTGTCTGTCTTGCCCAGGCCGGCACGGGCCATCTTGATGGCCGACGCCAGCGCGTCGATGGCGGGATCTTGCCCGAACACAACATTGCGCAAGTCGCGGTCGATCGTCTGCAGCTTGCTGCGGTCGTCCTGGTTGACCGTTTGCGGCGGAATGCGCGCGATCTTGGCGATGATGTCCTCGATCTCGGCCTTGCCGATGGTTTTCTTCTGTTTCGACTTCGGCAAGATGCGCTGTGCCGCGCCCGCTTCATCGATGACGTCGATCGCCTTGTCGGGCAGATGGCGGTCGTTGATGAAGCGCGCCGCCAGTTCGGCCGCCGTCGACAGGGCCGAAGCCGAGTATTTCACGCCATGGTGCTCTTCGAAGCGCGATTTCAAGCCGCGCAGGATCTGCACGGTTTGCTCGACGGTCGGCTCGTTGACGTCCACTTTCTGGAAACGGCGGGAGAGCGCATGGTCTTTCTCGAACACGCCGCGGAATTCCGTGTACGTGGTCGCGCCGATGCACTTCAACTGACCGTTGGCCAGTGCCGGTTTCAGCAGGTTGGACGCGTCCAGCGTGCCGCCCGACGCCGAGCCCGCACCGATGATGGTGTGGATTTCGTCGATGAACAGGATGCCGTTCGGATTGTCCTTCAATTGCTTGAGCACGGCTTTCAGGCGCTGCTCGAAGTCACCGCGGTATTTGGTACCGGCCAGCAAGGCACCCATGTCCAGCGAATACACGACGGCATTCTGCAGGATTTCCGGCACATCGCTTTGCGTGATGCGGTAAGCGAGGCCTTCGGCGATGGCCGTCTTGCCCACGCCCGCCTCGCCGACCAGCAGCGGATTGTTCTTGCGGCGGCGGCACAGGATCTGGATCACGCGGTCGACTTCTTCCTCGCGCCCGATCAGCGGGTCGATCTTGCCTTCGGCAGCGGCCTTGTTCAGGTTTTGCGTGAACTGGTCGAGCGGGCTTTCCTTCGGCTGGCCGTCGACGGGCGCTTCTTCCACACCTTCGGAGGCTTTCGCGCTTTCCGTCGACTGGTCCTTGCGCACGCCGTGCGAAATGAAATTGACCACGTCCAGGCGCGTCACACCCTGCTGGTGCAGGTAGTAGACCGCATGCGAATCCTTTTCGCCGAAGATGGCCACCAGCACATTGGCGCCCGTGACTTCCTTCTTGCCATTCGAGGCGGACTGGACATGCATGATGGCGCGCTGGATCACGCGCTGGAAACCAAGCGTCGGCTGGGTGTCGACTTCGCCCGTGCCAGGCACGGTCGGCGTGTTATCGCCGATGAAATTGGTGAGGGTCTTGCGCAGGTCTTCTATATTGACCGCGCAGGCACGCAACACCTCGGCAGCGGAGGGATTGTCCAGCAGTGCCAGCAGTAAATGCTCAACCGTGATGAATTCGTGCCGTGCCTGCCGAGCTTCGACAAACGCCATGTGCAAACTTACTTCTAATTCCTGCGCAATCATACTTCCTCCATCACGCACTGCAGGGGATGCCCCGCCTTGCGCGCATGCGTTAAAACGAACTCCACTTTGGTACACGCTATATCTTTAGAGAACACGCCGCACACTCCTTTGCCGTAGCGATGAACACTGAGCATGATTTGCGTCGCCGTTTCACGGTCCTTGTTGAAATACTCCTGAATGATGGCCACCACAAATTCCATCGGGGTGTAGTCGTCATTGAGCAAGGCTACCTGGTAGAGCGGTGGCGGCTTCAGCACTTGCCGCTCCAGCAGGGTTTCTGTGTCGTGCTTGGTTGCCATACGCTTATTCTAATGCTTTCACAGTGGTTGTCATGCGCAATATCTACGCCTTTCCAATTGTTTTCAATCTTACGCGTTTTCTTAATACTGCGCAGATGGCGACCTTGCCGTCAAAATCAAGAGTTGCTTTTTTGGTTGTCGTGAAGAATTTGGCAATATCGATGGAAAAGCGCTTGACTTCATTATTTATTCCGCCAACAATGCTGTATCGACTGTTGCAGTAATGTACAGCTTGATAAGAAGTGAGACGTCGAGGAGGGGGCAAGAAGCTTCTTGCTTTTATGGCTCGTGTGATTTGTTTTAATTTTGAAAGTTCTTTTTATGGCAACAGGTACAGTTAAGTGGTTCAATGATTCCAAAGGTTTTGGCTTCATCACTCCAGATGATGGCGGCGAAGATTTGTTTGCTCATTTCTCCGCAATCAACATGAACGGTTTCAAGACCCTCAAAGAAGGTCAAAAAGTTCAATTCGAAGTCACGCAAGGCCCTAAAGGCAAGCAAGCTTCCAACATCCAAGCAGCCTAAGCATCGCCGGCCCTCAGATGTGAAAAACCCCGTCTCCTGACGGGGTTTTTTTTCGTCCGCAGGGTGCGCGGCACCCTGCCCCTCCAGTTACATGTGCTCGATCATCACTTCGCCGAAGCCGGAGCACGACACTTGCGTGGCGCCTTCCATCAGGCGGGCAAAGTCATAGGTGACGCGTTTCGAGGCGATCGATTTTTGCATCGAAGAAATCACCAGGTCGGCCGCTTCCAGCCAGCCCATGTGGCGCAGCATCATTTCCGCCGATAAAATCAACGAACCGGGGTTCACGTAATCCTTGCCTGCGTACTTGGGCGCCGTGCCGTGCGTCGCTTCGAACATGGCGACGGAATCGGACAGGTTGGCGCCCGGCGCGATGCCGATGCCGCCCACTTGCGCCGCCAGCGCGTCGGAAATGTAATCGCCGTTCAAATTCAGGGTGGCGATGACGCTGTATTCGGCCGGACGCAGCAAGATCTGTTGCAGGAACGCGTCAGCGATGGAGTCCTTGACGATGATGTCGCGGCCCGTCTTCGGATTCTTGAACTTGCACCATGGGCCGCCATCGATCAGCTCGGCGCCAAATTCCTTTTGCGCCAGCGCATACGCCCAGTCGCGGAAGCCGCCTTCCGTGTACTTCATGATGTTGCCTTTATGCACAATCGTCACGGATGGCTTGTCATTGTCGATCGCATACTGAATGGCCTTGCGCACCAGGCGCTGCGTGCCTTCGATGGACACGGGCTTGATGCCCAGGCCCGACGTGGCCGGGAAGCGGATTTTCGTCACGCCCATTTCATTGACGAGGAAATCCATCAATTTCTTGGCCTCGGGGGAGCCTTGCTGGTATTCGATGCCGGCGTAGATATCTTCCGAGTTTTCGCGGAAAATCACCATGTCCGTCTTTTCCGGCTCTTTCACGGGCGATGGCACGCCCGTAAAGTAGCGCACGGGGCGCAGGCAGACGTACAGATCGAGCTGCTGGCGCAGTGCCACGTTCAGCGAGCGGATGCCGCCGCCGACGGGCGTGGTCAGCGGGCCCTTGATGGAAACCACGTAATCTTTCAGCACAGCCAAAGTTTCTTCCGGCAGCCACACATCGGGGCCGTACACATTCGTCGATTTTTCGCCCGCATAGATTTCCATCCAGCTGATCTTGCGCGCGCCGCCGTAGGCCTTGGCCACGGCGGCATCGATCACCTTGATCATGACCGGGCTGATATCGATGCCCGTGCCATCGCCTTCAATGAAGGGAACGATGGGATTATCTGGTACATTCAGCGAAAAATCGGCGTTGACGGTGATTTTTTGGCCGTCAGCAGGTACAGTGATATGTTGATACATCGTGATCTCCGAAGTGGGACACACCGCTGGCGGGCAACGCAGGCCGGCGACGCGCTCTGCGGTTGCAGAGTTTACAAAAACAAGTGCGAACATGGCGGCAACAACGCACTTTAGCAGGGAAAGAACACCCGGGCCATCTGCGGCGCCAAAGAATCTCATTGCCATACCGTCCATGTCTTCTATAAGACATAAGACTAACATCCACATTATGCACCAGTATCCTACAGGGCGCCACGCTTTTGCGGCGCCAACCAGCAGCCACCATCGCTTACATCAATTCCTCTACCAGCATGCCACTCATCCTCTTCAATAAACCATTCCAGGTCCTGTGCCAGTTTTCGCCGCAGGATGGCCGCGCCACCCTGGCCGACCATCTGAGCATCCCCGGCATCTACCCGGCCGGCCGGCTCGACGCCGACAGCGAAGGCTTGCTGCTGCTGACGGACGACGGCCGCCTGCAGCACGAAATCAGCCACCCGGACCGCAAGGAAGCAAAAACCTACCTGGTGCAGGTCGATGGCGTGCCCGATGCGGCCAGCCTGGCGCGCCTGCAGGCACCACTGGACCTGGGCGACTTCATCACCAAGCCATGCAAGGCCGTGCGCATCGCCGAGCCGGACTGGCTGTGGCCGCGCAATCCGCCCATCCGCGCACGCGCCGACAAGCCGACCTCATGGCTGGCAATCACCTTGAAAGAAGGAAAAAACCGGCAAGTGCGGCGCATGACGGCTGCCGTCGGCCTGCCCACCCTGCGCCTGGTGCGCAGCGCCATCGGCCCATTCTCGCTGGCCAGCCATCCCTTGCTGCCCGGAGAATGGTGCGAGGTGCCAGCCGAGAACATTGGGAAAACGTGAACCGGACAAGAAAAAACGCCTTCAGTACCGAATTTTGCCAATAAGCACTATTTATTTTTAGATAATGCATTAAAATCATCTGACCTCAACATGACCGAAAAGGAAAGATGATGACAAAAGTAATACTGGCCCTGGCCGCTTCCCTGCTTGCCGGCGCCGCACTGGCGCAATCGGGCGCCCAGGTGCATGCTTCCGCCGCGACCGATGCCGTCAAGCCGCCGCCCGCATCGGCTGCCAGCCATGCCTCGGCCGCCACCGACGCCGCCAAGCCGGTGCCGCCGGCATCGGCCACCGTCAACGCTTCGGCCGCGACGGATGCGGCGCGCTCAAGTGCATCGACCAAGGCCTCGGCCGCAACGGATGCGCCGCGCCTGATTCCCCAGGCGCGCAAGACCAAGCAGCCGGCCACTGAAGGCAAGCCCGTGAAATAAACGCAGTTCCCGGGGTTACGGCAGCATGTTGCTGTAACCCCACGCTTTCGGCGCGGCCCGGCAGCACGCTTGACCAGGCGGCCACCAGCATGGCTTAATCGCCGCTTCGCAGCCACCGTCCCGCCCCATGAAAAATTCCCTACGCCGTCTCAGCCTGTCGATCGCCCTGCTGGCGTGCGCCAGCATTGCTCAAGCGCAGACAAAGAGCTTGCAACTGTCGGCTGGCATGCATTTGATCCAGGCAGAAGTGGCCGCCACGGAAGAGCAGCGCGAACAGGGTTTGATGTACCGTGAAAAGATGCCGGCCAATGCGGGCATGCTGTTCGTCTTTGGCAACCCATCGACGCAATGCATGTGGATGAAGAACACGCCGCTGCCCCTGTCCGTGGCCTTTATCGATGCCGGCGGCAAGATCGTCAATATCGAAGACATGCAGCCGCACACGCTCGACAGCCATTGCTCCACCAGGACCGTGCCCGTGCGCTATGCGCTGGAAATGCACCTGGGCTGGTTCAAGCAAAAGAACATCAAGCCCGGCATGAACATCGGCAACTTGCCGGCGGCACGCTAGGCCGGCGCGGCCGCGGCCTGCCGCTGGCGGGCGCGGCCGCAAAAAAGGTGAAAAAACGCGAAAAAACCCGCCAGAATGAATCTGCGGGTTTTTGCTTTTCAACCAGTGCCAGCGTACCGGCACAGGCAAGGCCACCATGGTGGCTTGCCTGCTGGCGAATATTAAGCGGACAGTGCTTTCAAAGCAGCTGCCAGACGGCTCTTATGGCGAGCTGCCTTGTTTTTGTGGATGATCTTCTTGTCAGCGATACGGTCGATGGTCGACACGGATGCTTGGAAGATTGCAGCAGCAGCTGCCTTGTCGCCGCCCTGGATCGCTTTGCGAGCAGCTTTGATAGCCGTGCGCAAGGTCGAACGTTGGGACGAATTGTGTGCGTTTTGCTTAACTGCTTGACGAGCGCGTTTGCGCGCTTGTGCGGTATTTGCCATGGAATTTCCTAAAACAGGGTCAAAGTGCGTTTGCAAACATTAGTGTTTGCCAACCGGTGCGTTCTGTGCGTCTGCCGAACCATGTGTGCCAAACCAGTGCCTGTCAAACATTAGTGTCTGCGTAACAGAATTCTGTACAGCCTTCGATTATAGCGATATTTTCAAGCGGGGGCAAATCAAAAAACCGGGTATCGCGGTAAAAACACCTGAAAATGGGCCTGGCAAGGGCGAATCGGCGGCGCTTGTTACCCGCTTGTTACCATATTTTAACCGTTTGCCAGTACCGCGCCCGGCTATAATCTGGCCCCATGAACTTGCTTAAAACCCTCGCCGCCATTTCCAGCATGACCATGCTGTCCCGTGTAACCGGATTATTGCGCGAAAGCCTGTTCGCGCGCGCCTTTGGCGCCGGCGCCTACACGGACGCCTTCATTGTTGCCTTCCGCATCCCCAACCTGTTGCGCCGCCTGTTTGCCGAGGGCGCCTTCTCGCAAGCCTTCGTGCCGATCTTGTCTGAATACAAGAACCAGCATGGCCAGGAAGCCAGCAAGCAACTGGCCGACCATGTGGCCACCACCCTCGTCTGGGCCACCCTGCTGGTGTCCGCCATCGGCATCGTCGGCGCGCCGTGGTTCGTCTACGCCATCGCCACCGGCCTGTCCAAGGACCCGGGCGCTTTTGACGCGGCCGTGTGGATGACGCGCTTGATGTTCCCTTATATTACTTGCATGTCCTTCGTGGCCCTGGCCGGCGGCATCTTGAATACCTGGCGCGAATTCAAGATTCCCGCGTTCACGCCGGTGCTGCTGAACCTGTCGTTCATCGCCGCCTCGCTATTCCTCGCGCCCCATCTGGAGCAGCCGATCTACGCCATGGCCATTGCCGTGTTCGCCGGCGGCCTGCTGCAGGTGGCCATCCAGATCCCTGCGCTGATCAAGATCGGCATGCTGCCGCGCCTGTCGATCAACCCCGCCATCGGCCTGTCCGACGGCGGCGTGCGCCGCGTGCTGAAAAAGATGGGACCAGCCGTGTTTGCCGTCTCGGCAGCGCAGATCAGCCTGATGATCAACACCAGCATCGCGTCGCGCCTGGCCGAGGGCAGCATTTCCTGGCTATCCTATGCGGACCGCCTGATGGAGTTCCCCACCGCCATGCTGGGCGTGGCCCTGGGCACCATCTTGCTGCCCAGCCTGTCGAAGGCGAATGTGGATGGCGACAAGACGGAATACTCGGCCCTGCTGGACTGGGGCTTGCGCCTGACTTTCCTGCTGGCTCTGCCCGCCGCCGTCGGCATGGCGACCCTGGCCACGCCGCTGATCGCCACCCTCTTCCACTACGGCAAGTTCACGGCCGAATCCGTGACCATGTCGACGCAGCCGCTGGTGGCCTACAGCCTGGGCCTGATCGGCATCATCCTCGTGAAAACCCTGGCGCCTGCCTTCTATGCGCGCCAGGACATCCGCACGCCCGTGAAAATCGCCATCGGCGTGCTGATCGCCACGCAAATGATGAATCTGCTGTTCGTGCCCTACATCGCCGTGGCCGGCCTGGCCCTGTCGATCGGCCTGGGTGCCTGCCTGAACGCCAGTTTCCTGTACTGGGGCTTGCGCAAGCGCGGCATCTACCAGCCGAAGCCGGGCTGGGCCAAGTTCTTCCTGCGCCTGCTGCCTGCACTCATCGTGATGGGCGGCGTCGCGTATGTTGGCGCCATGCGCATCGACTGGATCGCCATGCAAGCCCATCCGCTGCTGCGGGCCGGCGCGCTGGCTCTGGTGGTGGCCGTGTGCGGCGTGGCGTACTTTGCCACTTTGTTCCTGGTTGGCTTCCGCTTCCGCGACTTCAAGCGCCACGCGTGACAAGCTGTGCAGGACGTTGTTGCCGGCGTCTCGCCGTACTAGCGTACTGTCTTCGACTTGGCGCCTGGTCCTGCGCAGCTTGTCCGGATTGCGCAGGACGTTGTTGCGGCGTCTCGCCATACTGACGAAAGACGAAAAAAAACCCGCCGAAGCGGGTTTTTTTTCATTGCAGCGAAAGCTTAGGCAGCTTTCTTGGCGCGGCGGCGTGCCACGGCGCCGACCAGTGCCAGGCCGCCCAGCAGCATGCCATAGGTTTCTGGTTCTGGTACTGGCAGGGCCGAAACCGTGCCTACGTACTGAACATTTTTCACCAGCGTCAGGCCCGTGACTTGCACCGTGTACGTGCCTGCAGCCAATTGACCGGCCCAGCTCAGATTCTGGATGCCGTTGGCCGTGCTCTTGTCCAGGCTGCCATAGCCGACCAGGCTGGCGGCGAAATCCTTGATCGCGCCGTTAGCAACGGAGAACGTTTGCAATGCACCGAACGAGGTCGACGATGGGGCCAGCAACTGGAAAGTCCACGAATCATTGATTTCCGAATTGATGGCGAACTTGGTCGTGAAAGCCGACAGGGTGTCCGAACCGGTTGGGTCCAGGATGCCCAAGTCGTAGGTTGCTGCCGACGCGCTGAACGATGCTGCTGCCAGAATGCCTGCAGCGATAAATTTCAATTTCATAGTTTATCCCTTAAAAAGTAATTTATGGCTGCAATGCGCAGGCCACCAATAGTTTTAGTACCGGAAGTACTAGACAGGATGGTAGCATAATCACATCAAATTACTTATAAATATTTTATCGAAGTTTCATCTAGGATAACTATTTTCGAAATGAACTATTTGCCACTATCTATGAATTTCTATGGAAAAATAGTTACCGGGGCATACATCTAATTTTTCCCATGTTTAACGGTGAAAATGCCTATTCGGCAGGGGTTTCAACGGGACTTTGCGGTTCAGGCGGATCAACTGGCTCTGGTGGCGCCTGTTCTTGCGATGGAGTAACAGGGCGGGAAAACAACGGTGGCGGCGGCAAGGCGGGCATGATGCCGGCCTCCTCACCCGCCGGAACAGTTGCCGATCCCGCAGGCGGCACGGATGACAGCCGTGCATCGACCATGAAGCGCCATTCCGAGAAATGCGCCCTGCCTTCGAAGCCCGCAAACCGGGCGTCGAAATTGCCAACCTTTAATGGCGCCGCCTGGGACAGGCTGTGTACGCCGATGATGCCCTGGCTGCCGGGCTGGTACAGCAAGCCCCACTCGGCGCGTCCCGTGATGGGGTCCACATACAGCTTGCGCAAATGGCGGCGCAGTTGCGGAAAGCGGGGGTCGCGCAGCAAGGCCGCCAGGGTCGGAGGCTGCTGCGGCTGGCCGGCCGGCGTGGCGGCCGCATAGCTGTAGAGGGCATCTGAAAACTGCGCGCCGATGTCGAGCAACTCCTGCTCGGTCGCTTGGCGCTGCAGCAAGGAACCCATCTTCAGTCCGGCCGCCCCCACGAGGCCCAGGATAGCCACCAGGATGATCAGGCCCAGGTAGGTAAAACCACGCTGGCGGCGCGCAGGACGGTGCATGGCCGCTACCAGTCGGCAAACGGCGTGCCGCTGCGGTCCTTGCCGGGCGCGCCGCTTTTCACGTCATACACCTGGCCCGGCGTGTCGTCGGGCGGCGGCACGATGAGCCAGCTGCTGTCGCTATCGGTGATGGGATCGATGGGCATGGCCCGCAAATATTTCTTTTCCACCAGCTGCTCCAGCGTATCGGGATAGCGCCCCGTATCGCCGTGGAACTGGTCGATGGTCGCGCGCAGGTTGCGCAAGTTGTCCGCCAACACGGTTTCCTTCGCCTTGTCCAGGCTGGGAAAGTAGCGGGGCACGGCCAAGGTCAGCAGCAGCGCCACGATGCCGAGCACCACCAGCAACTCGATCAGGGTAAAGCCGCGCCTGCGGTGTGGGATATTTTCAGCAGCCATGGTTCACCATAGACGGTAAGGCACGTTGTTCAAGCCCGTTTTGCCGGACGTACAATACACATCGTAGACATCGTCGCCCTCGCGTGGTTCGGCCGCTTCGCTGGCGTAGCTGCGCTTGCCCCACGTTTGCGCATCGCTCAGGCCAGCGTCCGCGTTGAACGGGTCGCGCGGTACGCGGCGCAGGAAAAACAGCTTGCTGCGCTTCGGGTTGCGCTGGTCAGGCACGCCCTCGACCAGCAGTTCCAGGCTTTTCGGATAGCCGCTGGCGTCTGGCGCGCGCAGGATACGGCCCTCGTCGCCAGCCCGTTTATAGGCATCGAGCCCCTGGCGGATCTCGCGCAGCGCGCGCCGCAATTCCTGCTCCTGGCGCCGCTGCACCGTCACCTGCGTGACGGGGATCACCAGGGTGGCCAGCACGCCTAGGATGGCCAGGGTCACCAGCAGCTCGATCAGGGTGAAGCCGCCCTGCCCGCCCTGCGCATGCGCCAGTCTCATTTGACGGGCGGCGGCGGCACCACCGGCACCGGCTGGCTCGATGACAGCGGCAAGGGCGCCGCCTGCAGCGGCACGGGCTGGCCCGACGATATCGGCAAGGGTGAGGCGGCCGGCTCGGGCGACGGCGCCACTTCCGGCGCCGGAACGCTCTGCGGCAAGGCCGATGGCACCTGGCCGGGCACCATCAGCGGCTGCGCCGGCGCCGGCTGCATGCCGACGGCCGACGGGCCGGAACGCACGATCACCGTGCCCGGCATCTGCGTGGGCGCCTTGGCCGCCATGTCGGGCCGGCGGCGGAAGCTGCCTTCCGTGCCGGCCGAGAATTCCGATTCCTTCGCTTCCGGACGCTGCACCGTGCGCACGAGGTGCGGCGTGATCGACAGCACGATTTCCGTCTTCTGGCTGTCGTCCTTGCTGCTGCCGAACAGGCGCCCCAGCACGGGTATGTCGCCCAGGCCAGGCACCTTGTTGCCCGAACTGCGCTCTTCATTGTTGATCAGGCCCGCCAGCACCTGGTTTTCGCCATCCTTCAGTTGCAGCATGGTCGACGCCTGGCGCGTGCCGATCTGGTACAGGGTCGAGCCGCTGCGGGTGGTGGTGGCCGCGCCCAGGTTGCTCACTTCGAGCGAGATGCGGATGCCCACTTCATTGTTCAAATAAATGGTCGGCTCGGCATTCACCGTCAGGCCGACGTCCAGGTAACTGATGGACTCGGAAGCGAAGCCGCCCGTGCCTGGCGAAATGGTGGTGGTCACCACGGGCACCCTGTCGCCGATGACGAACTTCGCCTTTTCCCGGTTGCGCACGCGGATGCGCGGATTGGCCAGGATATTCGCGTCGCCGTCCGTCTTCTTGGCGTTCGCCGTCACGGACAGGTCGCTCACGCCGATGGTGCGCTGGTTCAGGTTATTCAAGTCATTGATGGTCAGGCCCGCGCCGCCCGAGGTGGAGAGCGGCGTCAGGGTCAGGCTCGATGGCCAGACCACGCCCAGTTCCATCAGGCGGCTGCGCTTGACTTCGAGGATTTCCAGTTCCAGCACGACCTCGGCCTCCGGCACGTCCTGCAGCGCGATCAGGCGCTCGGCCAGGCGGATCGCCTCCGGCGTGTCGCGCACGATGACGAGGTTGAGTTTTTCATCGGCCACCACGTCGCGCGTCTTCAAAATGGTCTTGAGGGTGTTGGCCACCTGCTTGGCGTCCGCATTCGCCAGGAAGAAGGTTTTCACCAGCACTTCCTGGTACTCCTTCAATTTTGCCGCCACGTTCGGGTAGATCAGGATCGTGTTTGCATCCATCACCTGCTGTTCCAGCTGGTTCGTCACCAGCAGGAAGTAGACGGCCGATTCCACCGTGCTGTTTTTCAGGAAGATCGAGGTTTTCGCATCCGCCTTGACGTCCTTGTCGAAGACGAAATTGAGGCCGGAACGGCGCGCGATCAGCTCGAACACCTGTTTTAATGGCGCTTCGCGAAACTCGATCGTGATCGGCTGCTTGTACGATTTGGCCAGGCCCGATTCGACGACGGGCGGCGCCGTTTTGTCATCGACCTCGCGCAGCAGCGCGCGCGCGCCGGCGTGATTCGGCTGCTCGGTCAGGATCGCGTTCAGGCGCTGGCGCGCCGGGTCGTAGCGCTTGGCCTCGATATCTTTCTGCGCTTCGGTCAGCAGCTTGCCCTGGCGCTGCTCGCGCTCGAGCGCGCGCAAGCCGCTGTTGGCCCGTTCGTTCTGCGCATCGATTTCCAGCACGCTCATGAACGAGGCGCGCGCCAGCTCGCCCTGCCCCGCCTGCGCCTGGCGCTCGGCCTGCTGCAAGCGGCTGCCAGTCGCCCGTTCGCGCGCCTGCAGATAGGCGCTGCGGTATTGCGCATTGCCGGGGTCCTGCTGCAGCGCCTCCTGCAGTTTTTGCAGGCCGGCCGGGATTTGATCTTGCGCAATCAGCTCGCGCCCGTCGCGGTAGGCTTGCTGCCCTGCGCAGCCGGACAGCAGCAAGAGCAGCAGCGCCGATGAAAAGGAACGAGACATCACTCGGAAACTCCAATGTTGAGCTGCTGAACCTGGTTCAACGGCAGATAAGTGAGCGTCATGACGGGCGGCGCAATCGTCACGACCTTGTAGGCGCCATCGATGACGGTATTGGCGCGCACGATATACGTCTTGTCGGCGCGCGACAAAAACACTTCCCAGGCGCCATCGGCGGCCGCCTTGCCCAGGTAGACGAAGGGCAGCGGCGGCGCCATCGGCGGTGGCGGCGGCGGTGGCGCGACGGCTACCATTTTCGGCGGCGGCGGATTCCAGTTCTGGCTCTGGAAGACAGCGCCGGCGCCGGCAAAGGTATCGCCATCCTCGCCCGCCACTTCGCTGCGCGGCAGCAGGGCCAGGATGGCCGGCTGCGCGGCTGGCGGCTTGGCTGCCGCATGGCGCGCGGGCGCGACGGCCCGCTCCACCGCTTCGGCCACCTCGGCCACGGGCTGGCGCTCGCCGAACAGCAGCAAGGCGCCCGCGCCCAGCACGCCGGCCAGCATGAGCCAATGGCGCGGGGTCATGGCGCCTCTCCCGCATCACCAGGCGTATCGGTCAGATAAAAGGTGAGGCGCAAGCGCGCTTCGAGTTCCGTATCGGCGATCTGCTCGCGGCGAAAACTCAGTTCGTCGAGCGAGGCGAAGGGGACGGCGCGCAGCGCTTGCAGCGCGAACTGCCACACGGCCGCATAACTGCCCTTCAGCGGCAAGGTCACCTGATAGCTGGCAACCCTGCTGGCCTTGTCGTAGCCGCTCTTGTATTCGCCCTGCGCCAGCAGCAAGCCGTTTTTCGCGGCCAGGTCGAACAGCTGCTTGACTTGCTGCTCCGCGTGGCGCTGCTGTCCCAGGGCGGCATAAAAGCGCGCCAGGTTCTCGCTGGATGTCGCCGGCGGCGCCGCGATGACTGCGGCCAGCGATGGCTGCGGCAAGGGCCGCGCTTCCAGCTGCGCCGCCACGGCGCGCTGCTGCCAGGCCCACGCCCAGGCTGCCACGCCCAGCGCGAGCAGGGCCACGGCCAGGCAGGCAGGCGCGCCCAGGCGGCGCAGCAGCAGTTGCGCGCGCAGGCGCAAGCTATTGATGTCGATGGCCATCATGGCGTGCCCCAGCGCGCTTCAAGCTGAAAGCGCAAGGGTTTGTTCGGATCGAGCGCGTTGATTTCATGGCGCAGCAGCTGCACGCGGGTGCCGAACAGCTCCTGCTGCTTCAGTTGCGCCACATACGCGACCATGGCGTCGCTACTGGTCGTCTCGGCCGTGATCTTCAGCACGCGCTTGCGCGCATCCGGTTCCAGCGCCAGCAGCGCGATGGCGGGTGGCGTGGCGCTGGCCAGCGCATCCTGCACGTCGCGCCACGGCAGATTCAGTTGCAGGATGGCCGCATTCACGGCCGCCGCCTGCGCCGGCGCGATGGGTGTTTGCGGTGCAGCCACCGGTCCCTGCGTGGCGGCCATGACGCGCTGCTGCGCCAGCCGCCAATGTGCCTCGCTTGCCTGCTGCCGCTGCAGCGCGGCGCTGCCGCAGTACGCCGCCGTGGCGATCAGCGCCGCACCAACGGCGCCGATGCACCACGCCCACGCGGGCACGCGGTGCAGGCTGCGGCGCCAGCTGGGCGGCGCGAAATCGATATCGAGGCGCGTCATGCCACGCCCCCGCTGCGGGCCAGCCGGGCGGCCGGCGACAAGGCGCCGTCCCCATCCGGCGTGGATAAAATCTGGCAGTGGAACGCTTTCGCCTGTGTCAGCCATGCGGGCGGCGGCGCGCCGCACAGCTGCAGCAGCGCCGGTGCGGGCACGCCTTGCAGCAGCGCCTCGCGCGCCAAGGTCTGCGCCAGCCAGCCATGGCCGGCGTCTGCGGGCACGGGCAGCGCGCGCACGGCGCGCAGGCGGCCATCATGCCGCACGCCCAGGGTCAGGACGTTCTCCTGCAACTGGCCAAACCACGCCCCTGGCTTCAACGCGCCGTGCCAGCGGTTCCAGTGGCGCGCGAATTGCGGTGCGATAAAAATCAGGGCCAGCTTGCGCGCGTCGGCCACGCGCGTCAGCTGCGCCAGCAGCGCACGGGGCACGGCGCAAAAGAACGGCGCGCGCGCATCCCAGGCGCGGCTGCTGTGCCACAGGCCGGGCGCATCGCCATACAGCGACTGGAAGCGCAGCGCGGCGGCAGCCTCGATATCGGCCAGGCGCGCGGCGCCTTGCGGCATGTCCACTTGCCACAGGCGCGCCAAGCCATCGTCAAGCACCACGGACAGGGGCCAGCCGGCGTATAGGCTGGCTGGCAGAATCTGTTCCAACGCCTGGCCCAGGGCGGCAAAGTCGCCATGCAGCGTGCCGTCCGGCACATACGCGGCTTCGCCCAGCAAGATCCATGCAGGGGCGCGCCAGCGGCTGCTGCGCCACAGGCTCACCTTGCCCGCCGCCACGCCCAGGCGCAAACCTTGTCCAAAACCTCTACGCATGCAGGGTGACCCTCTTGATTTCCGTGATGGTGGTGGCGCCCCGCTTGACCAGTTCCAGCGCCGCCAGGCGCAGGCTGCGCGTGCCGTTCGCATACGCGGCCGCCTTGATCTGCCGGATCGGTTTCTTGTCGACGATCAGTTCGCGGATTTCATCGGTCAGCACGAGGATTTCGGCAATCGAGCGGCGCCCCTTGTAGCCCGTGCCGCGGCAGTCGCCGCAGCCCTTGCCCTGCTTGAATTGATACTGCGCCACGTCGGTGCGCGCCAGGCCCACGCTGGCCAGCTCACCATCGTCGGGCGTGTAGTCGGTGGCGCAATGGGGGCAGTTGGTGCGGATCAGCCGTTGCGCCCAGATGCCGTTCAGGGCCGAGACGAACGCATACGGATCGATGCCCATATGGGTAAAACGGCCGAACACGTCGAAGACGTTATTCGCATGCACGGTGGTGAGCACCAGGTGGCCCGTGAGGGCCGACTGCACGGCGATTTCCGCCGTTTCGCGGTCGCGGATCTCGCCCACCATGATCTTGTCGGGGTCGTGGCGCAGGATGGAGCGCAAGCCCTTGGCAAACGTCAGCCCCTTCTTTTCATTGACGGGTATCTGCAGAATGCCGGGCAGCTGGTATTCGACGGGGTCTTCGATGGTGATGATCTTTTCGCGCCCGTTGTGGATTTCCGTCAGCGCCGCATACAGGGTCGTCGTCTTGCCGGAGCCGGTCGGTCCCGTCACGAGCAGCATGCCGTAGGCTTCCTGCGCCAGCGCGCGCAACGCTTCCAGCGATGGCGCGTCAAAGCCCAGCGCTTCCAGGGTCAGGGCGCCATACGCTTCGATCATGGCGCGCTTGTCGAGGATACGGATGACCGCATCCTCGCCATGGATGCTGGGCATGATGGAGACGCGCAGATCGATTTCGCGTCCGCCCGATTCGACGCGGAAGCTGCCGTCCTGCGGCACGCGGCGCTCGGCGATATCGAGTTCTGCCAGCACTTTCAGGCGCGAGATGATGTGCTCGGCCACTTCGATGCCGTTGACGGACGTGGCGTGATCGAGCACGCCGTCGACGCGGTACTTGACGGCCAGGCCGCCGGCCGTGCTTTCCAGGTGGATGTCGGAAGCGCCCGCCTTCAACGCGTCATATAAGGTCGAGTTGACCAGCTTGACGGCGGGACTGGCCGCTTCCGACACGCTGGCGAACGACAGCACGGCCGCCGTCTTGCCGTCGCGACGCGCGTCCGTGGCGGCGCCGGGCAGCAGGCTGTCGACGGCGCGCGCCGATTCTTCCTGCTTCGACAGATAGGCGCCGATGTCGGCCTGCAGCGCCAGCCGCACGTGCAAGGCGCCCTGCCCGGCGCGCGCACTCAGCCAGGTTTGCAGGTCGAGATCGAACGGGTCGGCAATCACGCCTACCAGCTGGCCGTCGGCGGCGCGCAGCAGCACGCTGTGGCGCGCCAGCGCCTGCGACAGGGGCAGCACATCGAAGGCGGGAGAAAACGCCAGCATGTCGGCCGTTTCCAGCACGTCCAGGCCGAACGGGCGCGCCAGTTCGCGCACCACGGCGCGCGCCTCGATGCCGCTCAGTTCCTGCAATTCCTCGACCAGGCTGCGCTTCGATTGGCGGCTCAGGACGCGGGCGCGCTGCAGCAGGGTGGCGTCGATGGCGACGCTGGCCAGGGTGGATTCGGCAGCGGTCTGCATCATGAAATATCGCCGGCAAGGTCAAAGATGGGCATGTACAGCAGGATCACGATGGCGCCCACGACCAGGCCGATGCCAGCCATCAGCAAGGGTTCGAAAGTACGCGTAAAGCGGTCGATCCAGCGGCTGATTTCACCGTCGTAGAAGGCGGCCGACTGCGTCAGCATGGGCCCCATGTCGCCCGTGCGCTCGCCCACGCGCAGCATGCGCAGGGAAATCGGCGTCGTCAATTGATGCTGCTCGAAGGCGGACGACAGGGGCTGGCCCGCCTCGATGGCGCCGCGCGCGCCCTGCAAGGATGCCTGCATGCCCGGCGAGACCATCGCTTGCACGGTGGAAATCGCCTGCACGATGGTGATGCCGCCTTCGGCCAGCATGCCCAGGGTCAGGTACAGGCGCGACAGTTCATAGATGCGCACGCGCTCGCCGATGCCGGGCAGTTTCGCCAGCAGGCGCGTCACGCCGCCGTTGCGCAGCACGCGCCGCACGGCCATGAACACCGCGCTGCCGGCGAGCGCCAGCCCGAGCAGCAACAGCACGCCATGCTGCGTGACGAACTGGCCCCAGCTGAGCATGACTTGCGACATCCACGGCAGGTTGCGCCCTGCGCCCTGGTAGACCTCGGCGAAACGGGGCACCACATAACTGATCAGGAAGGCGCTGACGCCGCCGCCCACGGCCAGCAGGATGGTGGGATAGATGGCGGCGCTGACGATCTTGCCACGCACCGTATCGATGCGCTGCTGGTAGTCGATGTAGCGCGACAGCGCGCGCGGCAAGTCGCTCGTGCCCTCGGCCGCCTTGACAATGCCGATATACAAAGGGGGAAACAGTTCCGCCTGCTCTGCCAGCACGGCGGAAAAGCGCTTGCCTTCGCGCAAGCCTTCCAGCAGGCGCGTGAGCACGCTGCGCGTGGCCGGCGACGCTTCCTTTTCCAGCAAGGCTTCCAGCGCTTCGACAATGCCCAGGCCCGCTTGCAGCAGCGCCAGCAATTCCTGGCTGAACAGCAGCAGTGGCAAGGCCCGCGCCCGCTGGCGCCCGGCCGCGCTGAACGGCGTGGCCCGCAACGGGCGGATGGCGCTGACAAACAGGCCGCGCGCTTCGGCCTGGCGGCGCGCGTCGGCTTCGTCGCGGCCGTCGATCACGCACGTATGCAAGGTTGCTACGGCCTGGTCCGTGGAAAGCGCGCGTACTTCGAACTGCATGATGGCTTGTCCGTAGGAAAAAGAATGGCGCTGGCGTTATTGCGAGCTGATGTCGGCGTTCTCGCCGCTGCCGCCCGGCTGGCCATCCTTGCCCATCGAGACGATGTCGTACTCGCCCTTGCTGCCGGGCGCGCGGTATTGATAGGCATGGCCCCACGGGTCGAGCGGCACGGCCTTTTTCAGGTAGGGGCCATTCCAGCGCGTGCCGGCGGCGGGCGGCGCGGCCAGCAGCGCGGCCAGGCCTTCTTCCGTGGTGGGATAGCGCCCCACGTCGAGGCGGTAGGTGTCGAGCGATTTTTCAAACGCCTCGATCTGTGCCTTGGCCACCGTCACTTCGGATTTGCCCAGCTGGGCGAAATACTTGGGGCCGACATATGCCGCCAGCAAGCCGATGATCACGATGACGACCAGCAATTCGAGCAAGGTAAAGCCGCGCGCATGGCGCGTTGCCGCAAGGTTCTGCCTGTGTGCTGCATGCATCCGGTAACTCCTTATTGCCTACCTTCAATACATTGCGTCGCTGCGCGCGGCGGATGGCCACGCACAGGCGACACGCGCTTGCCTGATGCTTATCAGCCTACCATGCCGGTTATGGTTCATACAATCTTTTCTTTGTACTGTGAACAACAAATTCCGGCGGAAACCATCCAGTGTGCGCGAAACCGCCACGGCGACGCGCGCGCTTGACTGGCTGGTCAATCACTCAACTATTTTCAATGCGGAAACTATCTACTACTGGTTACCAATTCATAGTAAGTGATGAATTTTATTCATTCATTATTTGTAACTTTCAAATTAAATTTGCAAGAATATCAAACAATGGAATTGCCTCTTTTGCTATAGTAAAAATCAATTTTCTACGTATTGGTCTTATCCGTCCACGCAGGAAAGAGCATCCCAGACGCAAAACATATTGCATCCTACATAATCACCAAGGGAAAATTCATGACTCGTATTGTGCATTCGAAGGCAGCTTCCGCAGCAAGTCCTTTTTCGGCCAAGCAGTGGACCGGCGCCGCCATCCTGGCCCTGTCCGCCGCCTGGGCCCCCGCCGCCATCGCGGACGTGATCAACTTTGACAATCTGGATAGCCAGTTCGTCGGCCATGGCGACTCCCTGGAATTCGGCAAATTCCTGCTGACGGGTGCTTCGAATGCCGCCGGCGCCAGTTATGGCGACCTGGTCGGCGCCGTGTTCGACGGCACGGATCCGGCCGCCTGCGGCATGGCGTGCCCGACCAACAATACGAGCAATTACTATGCCTCGCTCAACGACGGCATCATCTACCTGGACCCGCTGAACCCGGGCGGCAGCGTCAGCCTGCAGGGTTTCGACGCCAGCTTCATCGGCTACGCCCAGGGCGTCACCTATCCGGCGGTAGCCGGCCTGCTGCGCGTGCAAGGTTTCTACGCGGACGGCTCTTCCATGTATGAAACATACCAGCTGGGCGGCCCCATCGGAGGCAACTTCCAGTTCCAACGCTACAACACCAGCGCCAGCTTCGGCAGCCAGCAATTCGCCTCGCTGGCCTTCTTCGGCTTCACTTGCAACACGGCCGGCAATTGCAACGCCTTCAGCACCAACAAGGGCCAGTTTGCGCTCGACAATATCGTCGCCTCGGTACCGGAGCCATCGACCTACGCGATGATGCTGCTGGGCCTGGCAGGCATCGGTTTCGCGGCGCGCCGCCGCCAGCAAGCCTGATTTATCCCTTTCGATTCCCGCTACCGTCACCAGGAAACCCTACATGACATTCCGTCCCGCCTTGCGTCCCATTTCGCTCGCCGTGCTGAGCCTGTTTGCCAGCCTCAGCTTCCAGGCCCACGCCGACGACCTGCGCCGCCCCTACATCGTGCAACTGAACGACAAACCGATCGCTTCCTACACCGGCTCGGTGGAAGGCCTGGGCGCCACCCAGCCTGCCGCCGGCGGCCGCCTCGACCTGGCCAGCACACAAGTGCAGCTGTACGGCGACTACCTGGAACAGAAACAGGCCCGGGTACAAGCCCTCGTCGCCGCCGCGCCCGTGCAATACCAGTACAAGATCGTCCTCAACGGCTTCTCCGCCCTGCTGACCGACGCCGAAGTGCGCCAGCTGCAGGCGAGCGGCGAAGTGGCCAGCATCGCCCCCGACGAACCGCGCGCCCTGCAGACGAACTACACGCCCACCTTCCTGGGCCTGGACCAGCCGGGCGGCCTGTGGAGCCAGCTGGGCGGCAAGCAGCATGCGGGCGAAGACATCATCATCGGCATCGTCGATGGCGGCGTGTGGCCGGAAAACCTGTCGTATGCGGACAAGGTCGACGCCAACGGCGCCCCGACCTTCGACCCGAACGCCACCCTGGCCTACGGCGCCGCGCCGGCCGCCTGGAAAGGCAGCTGCCAGACGGGCGAAGGCTTTACGCAAGACCACTGCAACAACAAGCTGCTCGGTGCGCAATACTTCAATGCCGTGCGCCTGACCGAGACGGACAAGATCCAGCACTGGAGCGAATTCACCTCGCCGCGCGATTCCATCGGCGACCCGAATGGCGAAGGCGGCCACGGCACGCACACCTCGTCCACCGCGGGCGGCAATGCGGGCGTGCCCGTCACGGCCAACGGCACGCCGCTGGGCGCCATTTCCGGCGTGGCGCCGCGCGCCCGCCTGTCCGTCTACAAGGTGTGCTGGTCGTACAATCTGGCTACCCAGCCGACCGGTGCGAAGAACGGCTGCTACGGCGGCGACAGCGTGGCGGCGATTGAAAAAGCCGTGCAGGATGGCGTACACGTCATCAATTACTCGATCAGCGGCGGCGGCACTGTCAACGATCCCGTCGAGCAAGCCTTTTTGCACGCCTCGAATGCGGGCGTCTTCGTTGCCGCTTCGGCCGGCAATGCGGGACCGGCCAATACCGTGGCCCACGTCAGCCCATGGATCACCACGGTGGCCGCCTCGACGCACAACCGCGCCAACCAGGCCAAGGTGACCTTGAGCAACGGCGCCAGCTACACGGGCGCCTCGCTCAACTACAATCCGCTGCCGGCCACCACCCTGATCCGCGCGCAAGACGCGGGCCTGGCCGGCGCCGATGCGCAAAAACTGGCCCTGTGCTACCGCGCCGGCGACAACGGCGGCGTGGCCCTGCTGGATCCGGCCAAGGTCGCCGGCAAGGTCGTCAGCTGCCTGCGCGGCACCACGGCGCGTACCGACAAGGGCGTCGCCGTGCTCGAAGCGGGCGGCGCCGGCATGGTGCTGGTCGACACGGGCGTGGGCCTGGTGTCCGACCCGCACGTGCTGCCGGCCGTGCACGTGAGCGCCGCCGATGGCGCGCTGATCAATGCACAGGCGCAAACGGGCACGGCCACGGCCGCCATCTCGCGCTTCGTCACCAACGGCAACGGCCCTGCCGCGCCCGTGGTGGCCGACTTCTCGTCGCGCGGCCCGAACCTGTACGACGCCAACCTGCTCAAGCCGGACGTCACCGCGCCTGGCGTGGACATCCTGGCCGGCGGCACGCCTGCCCTGTCGCGCGCCCAGCGCGACGCCGTGCAGGATGGCAGCCTGGTTCCTGCGCAAGCCTACATCTTCCTGCAAGGCACCTCGATGGCCAGCCCGCACGTGGCCGGCCTGGCCGCCCTGCTGCGCCAGCAGCATCCGGACTGGAGCCCGGCCGCCATCAAGTCGGCCCTGATGACGACCGGCAGCACCACCTTGCCCGACATCCAGGCAGGCGACGCGCGCGGCATCCTGCCATGGGGCCAGGGCGCCGGCCACGTGACGCCGAACAAGGCGACCGATCCCGGCCTCGTGTATGACGCCAACCTGGCCGACTACAAGAAATACATGTGCGGCGTCGGCATGACGGCCGAGTGCGCGGGCGGCACCCTGGCCGGCTACAACCTGAACATGCCGTCCATCACCATCGGCAACGTGCTGGGCACGCAAACGGTAACGCGCCGCGTCACCAACGTGGGCAGCAGCAGCGCCACCTACACGGCCAGCGCCTCGCTCAGCGGCTACAGCGTTGCGGTGGCGCCTGCCAGCCTGGCGCTGGCGCCCGGCGAAACCAAGTCCTTCACCGTCACCCTGACGCGCACCACGGCGCCGGACAACGCCTGGCAGTATGGTGCCCTCGTGTGGAGCGACGGCGTGCATACGGTACGCAGCCCCGTCACGGCCCGCTCGGGCCGCGCGGTGCAGTCGCCGGCATTACTGCAGGCCGACAAGGTCAGCGGCCTGCGTTCGCTGACCCTGTCCACCGGCTTTGCCGGCAAGGTCGGCGCGGCGACGGGCGGCCTGAAGGAAGTGGCGCGCAGCGCGCAAACCATCAGCCAGGCCGCGCCGGGCAGCGTGGAAACGCTGGTGCAGATGGCCGACGCGTGCAAGGCGGGCGGCAGCGGCGTGCGGGTCGTCAATGTCAGCATTCCCGCCAGCACCGTCGTGGCGCGCTTCGAAATCTTCGACCGCGACACCAGCGAAGGCGCGGGCAATGACCTCGACCTGCTGCTGCTCAACAGCGCTGGCGCGACCGTTGCCACCTCGGCCACGGTCGGCTCGAACGAGGCGATCACCGTGACCACCCCGGCGGCAGGCAGCTACAAGGTGTGCGTGGTCGGCTATGAGCTGGCAAATGGCGCGTCGACCGGCTTCGGCCTGTCGTCGGCCGTCGTCACGACAGCCGACAAGGTCGGCAACCTGAAAGCCACCCTGCCTACCAAGGTGTATGTGGGCGGCAGCGCCACGGCCGGCGTCAGCTGGTCGGGGCTGGAAACGGGCAAACGCTACCTGGGCGGCGTAGTCTTCCTTGATGGCAACAACGCGGCAGCGTCCACCACCGTGCTGTCGGTGGAGACCAACAGCCCGTTGCCGCTGGCCGTCCCCAGCCAGCGCAACGTGAAGGCGGACGCCAAGCTGTAACGGTATCGCTCCAGGCGGTAACACGACGCGCCCTGCGGGGCGCGTTTTTTATGCGTAACACGCGTACAATCGGCGCACGGGCAACTCGTCCGCCATGCGCAAAAGGAGTTTGCATGTCCGCATTTCGCCTCAGCCATGCCATCCTGGCCGGCATGGTCAGCCTCCATGCACTGCCTGTCGCGGCGCAGGCCGCTGCGGCGCGACTGTCCTATCTGGTGCAATTGCGCGCCCCGCCGCTGGCCTCGCAAGCGGACGGCGTGCATAGGCTCGATACGGACAGCGACGCGGCGCGGCGCTACACGGCCCAGCTGGAAGCGCAGCAGCGCGCCGTGCTGGCGCTGGTGCCCGATGCCCCAGTGCAATACCGCTACACGGTGGCCTTCAATGGCTTTGCCGCCATGCTGACACGCGCCGAAGTGGCGCGCCTGCAAGCGAGCCCGGACGTGGCACGGGTCTCGCCCGGCAGCATCGAACACACGCAAGATGGCGGCGGCAGCGGCAAGCCGCAGGCCAGGCCGCAGGACCAGCGCTAATGGCTGAGCAAGCGCAGCGCGATGCCGCGCGACACGGCTTGCATGCGATTGCTCACGCCCAATAATTTGTAGATACGCTGCAAATGGCTTTTCACGGTAGTGCCGCTGATACCGAGAATTTCCCCCACCTCCTCATTGCTTTTCCCTTCGCGCACCCAATGCAGCACTTCCAGTTCGCGCGCACTGGCCGCGCGCGTGGCAGCCGGGCCCGTCATGCGCGCACGCTGGCTGCCTGGCAGCGCCAGCCAGTGCACGTGCAGGTAGGGCAACAGCAGTTCCAGCACATACGCCTGGCGCGCAGCGTCCGCCGGCATCACGGCGAACAGGGCAAAAAAGCTGCCGCCGGCGTCGCCCACGCTGCCGTGCACCAGCACGCCGTCGATGACGGCAGCCCCCCGGCCGCCCGCGCGCCAGGCCAGTGCAAGGTGCGCCAGCTGGCCCTGGCGCTCGCGCAGCAGCGCGTGATCGGGCGCGGCGCTGTGCCAGGCTTCGCTGCGCAGCACGGCACCATCGGCATCCAGTTGCGCGCACATTAATATGTCGTGCGGCAACAGCGTTTGCAGCGGCCCCTGGCTCCACAGAAAGAAATCGCCGGGCGCGGCGATGCCATGCGCGCCGAGGATGGCGTGCAGCAGGTATTCCTGCTCCCGCCCCGTCAGCAGCATCATGCGCACACGGCGGCGTCAAACGCCAGATAGCGGTAGCCGCTGCCGCGCACGGTTTCGATGCGGTGGCCGCAGCCGCCCGGCTGCAGCGCCTGCCGCAAACGCCCCACGTGGGCGTCGACCGTGCGCTCGTCGAGATACGCTGCATGGCCCCACACCTGGTCCAGCAACTGCGCGCGGCTATGCACCCTGCCCGGATGGTTCATCAGGAAATGCAGCAGCTTGAATTCCACGCGGCCCAGGTTGACGGGCACGTTACCGGCCGTCACGCGCAGGGTGTGCGGGTCGAGCCGCAGCGCTGCCGTGCCTGCGCGCAGGGCCGATGGCGCGCGCCGGCGCAGCAGCGCGTGCACGCGGGCCAGCATTTCACGGGGACCGAAAGGCTTGCACAGATAGTCGTCGGCGCCGCTTTCCAGCGCCAGCACCTTGTCCTGTTCACTGTCGCGCGCACTGACCATGATGATGGGCAAGTCGCACAACACGCCATCCTGGCGCACCTGGCGCAGCAGCGCGATACCGGACGCATCCGGCAGCTCCCATTCCAGCAGCAGTACATCGGGCGGGTCGGCCGCCAGCAGCGCCAGCGCGCCGCGCGCATCCAGGGCGCAGCTGACCCGGTAGCCGGCGCCTGCGAAGTTATGCGCCAGCAGCGCTTGCATGGCAGGCGCAGGGTCCAGCACCAGGATATGGCCAGGCATCGATGCATCCTTCCAAAAAAGTGGCGGCCGCCCATGAAAGTACTAGACTGCCCGACAAGTTTTTTACTATGCATCAAGCGTAAAACGGTGACCAATACAATTTAGTTTCCTGATTTATAGCTATTTCAAATAAATAAACAAAAAAAACACAGCGGCCCGCAGGCGCGCTGTGTCCAGGCTGGAAAGACTAGGCCCGTGTGCCAGGCTGGCGGCGGCGCAGGGCAAAACCGATCAGCGCCAGGCCGCCCGTCAGCATCATCCATTCCGACGCTTCCGGCACGGCCGAGATCGTCGCGATGCTGGCGTAGCTACTGCCTGTAATGCTGGCGGGCAAGCCGCCGTTGAGCGGGGTCAGTTCGAATTGCACGAGGTTGCCATTCGCATTGCCCAGATAAGCCATGCCGGTGTAGTCGAGCAAACCCACGCCAAACGTCGTGCCCGCGTTGCCGGCCGTGTTCAGGAAGTCGCCGCCGAAGACGATATTGAAACCGAACTTGCCGCCCAGGGTCACGTTGTGAAACCAGTCGTTGTAGGCACCGCTATTGCCGAAGGTCAAGGTGCCGGGCAAGCTGCCGCTGACATTGCCTTCCTGCGATGCCAGCCCGCCGAACGCTCCCGAAAAATTGCTGAGCACGGCGCTGGCGCCCGGCGCGGGGCTGTTGCCCGCGATAAAGGCGAAGTCGAGGAAACCGGCGCCCGAGAACTGGCTCGTGTCGATTTCCACGCGGTAGCCGAGCGGATCCGCCAGCGCCAGGCTGGAGCTGGCGGCCAGCACGGCGGCCAGGACGGCGCGGCGCAGGGCCGGATGAAGTGTCGTTGTCAACATGATGGTGTCCTTAGAAGTTGCCGGCGAAAATGCTGGCGGAATAATTGATCGTCACTTTCGACGGATTGGTGAAACTGACGGCAAACGAGGCTGTCGCGCCCGGCGCCAGGCTGGCCGCGTTGACCGTGACATACGCGGCGCCCGCATGGCTGCCCGTGGCATTGGCCAGGGCCACGCCGGCAGGCAAGCCGCCGAACACCACCTGGAACGGGCCGGACAAGGCGCTCGTGCCCGTGTTGGTGAACGAGAAGGTGCCCGTGTATTTTTGCGTCACGCGGTTGTACGCGAGGCCCGAACTGGCTTGCGCCACGCCGGCCGTGATGTCGCGGTAAGCGGGCTGCAAGTCCAGGCTGATGACGACGGGATCGTGGTCCGAGGCGCGGTAAGGCAAGCCGTTGTACAAGTCTTGCGGCTTGGCCGAGTCGATGTTGTAGTCGATCACTTCCGGCTCGTCCGCATTCACATGCCATTCGGCCACGCCCGCCACTTGCGGGCTCAGCGACGCACTGGCCAGTGCATGGTCGAGGTAGCCGCTCTGGCCGCCGAATACGTACGAGTACGGCATGCCGGACGGCCGCACGAAACGCTCGAGTTCATTGACGAAGCCAGCGCCCGTGATGACCTGGATCGGGTCTTCCGCGCCATATGAATTCAGGTCGCCGATGACCAGCACGTCCGCGTCGCCGGCAGCGGCCGCCACTTGCGGCACGAAACTGCCCACCAGACGCTGGGCTTGCTGCACGCGGGTGGCATTCCAGCAGCTCTGACTATCGTTCTGGTCCGCGTCCAGGCCGCTCGATGGACAACTGCCCTTCGACTTCAGGTGGTTGACGACCAGCGAGAATTTCTCGCCATTGCCGGCGCGGAAGGTTTGCGCCATGGGCGGACGGTTGTTGATGGCGTTGGCATCCGACAAGGCGCCGCCTACCAGGCCCAGCTTGGCCGGCTTGTAGATCATGGCCACACGGATGGCGTCCGTTCCTGTGGCGGCCGGCTTCGGCACCACGGCATACGTGACGCCGCCGATGGCAGCGTTGAGCTGCTCGACCAGATAAGTGACGGCTGTTTCGCCATTGTTCTGGATTTCCATCAAGCCCACCACGTCCGCATCGATGGCTTTCAGTTCGGCGACGATCTTGTCGCGCTGGCGCACGAATTCGGCCAGGTTGTCGGCGCCGCGGCAATTGCTCTTGGTGGTAGACGAGCCCACGGTGCAGCCCTGTCCCGTCTGGCCAAATACGTTATTGCCATTGGTAAAGGTCGTAAAGAAGTTCAGCACGTTCGCGCTGGCCACCTTGACGTTGCCTGATGGCAGTTCCGGGCTGCCCGTGCGCGGGTTGTCGCGCGAAAATTGCGGCGCCTGCGTCGGCTGCAGTTTGTAGGCGGCACCGCCACCGCCGATGGCGCCAAAGTCCACCACGCCCGTCAGGTCGGCTACCGTGTCGCCGCTGCGCACGGTGCCATCCTGGCCGATGTACGGTATCGTCGGCGGTGCGACAAAGATGCCATCATCGAGCACGATCAGGTTGTTCGCATTGGCGGCGATCAAGGCTTGCGCCTCGGCGGAACCGGCCGGATAACGGTTGGTCGGCACTTCGCGCCGTCCCGCCGACAGGGTCAGTTCGCCGCGCGCGCCCAGGTAGGCGTTTTGCGACACGGTCAAGGGCTGCGTGAAGCGCACCAGCATGCCTTCCACGGCGGCCAGATTCTCGTTCGGCAAGGTCACATTCGTCGGCACGATGGCGTGGCCCGCGCTTTGCGTGAGAATGGCCGTCACGTCCTTGAATTCCGTATAGGAATTTTTCGCGCCCGACGGCGTGTATTCGACCACCGTGCCCGTCACGCGCACCAGCTCACCCGGCTGCACGGTGGTGGCCGTTGCGCCCGTGTACACGAAAATGCCGTCCGACGTCGATGGGTCGCCATCGCCGGCCGCGTCCTGGATGAAGAAGCCGGTACCCACTTTCAGGGTCACCACGCCTTGCGTCGTCTGCACGGAATTGGCGTAAGGGCTGGCCGCGCCGCTGCCCTGTATCTGCGGGATCGTGTGGCTGACGGCAGCCAGTCCTTGCACGGCGACATCGATCTTGCAACTGGCGCTTTGCTGCTGGTCGTTGCTGAAATTCACGATGACAGGGTAATTTCCCACCGGCACGCCGGCGGCCACCAGCAGGCTGACCATGGCGCTCTCGCCCGCCACGCCGGCCGCGCTGAAATTGGCCAGGCTGATGCCGGCCACGGCCGGCGAGCTCAAGGTGGCGGCATTCACGACGCCATCGACGTCGGATGCGCGCAGCACGGCGCTGCCGCCATTGCCCACGGCCAAGGCCAGGCTGGCTGGGCAGCTGGTGACGATCTGGTGCACGACAGGGCCGCCGCAGGCATTCAATGGCGAAGCCGTATTGCGCGGCGTCACGCTGCCGGTGGCAAAGTCGGCGCTGTTATCGTCCGTGTCGGCGCAGCCGCCATTCGCGCGCGCAATCGACAGCGTATTCGATGGCGCGGGCGCGACGGTGCCTTCGAAGCCGTTGGCCGTGCCGAAACCGACCAGGTCGATGATGGCGGCGCCCGTGGGGCTGGTGCCCGTCTGCGCCGTCTTGCTATTGCTCAACAACACCTTGCCCGCCGTACCGGACATGGCCAGGCTGCCCGTGGCATCCGGCGCAGGCAAGTCCTGCGTACCGCCCGCGCCCTTGGCTTGCTGGACCAGCAAATACTGGCCAGGTTGCAATTCGATAGCCTGCAAGGCCGTCACCGACCAGCTGGAACCGGCGGCGGACGCGTATTGCACGCTCCAGTTGCTCACATTCACGGGGCTGGCACCGCGGTTGAACAGTTCGATGAAATCGTTGCGGTACAGCGCCCCCGTATTGCCGCCCCCGCCATACACCTGGCTGATGACGATATCGGAAGCAGCCAGGGCCGGCACGGACAGGCTGGCCAGCAGAGAGGCCATGACGGTCAGGCGCAACGGCGTGCGCAAGGGGGAAAACGAGGTGTGCATGAGGATCCCGGTCGGTAAATAAAGGACGCCGGTCCCGCATGATCGGCCGGCGCGCCACAATTAACAAAAGTATTTCAGACTTGTTATTTGCATATTAAAGGCCCGGGATGACGACTTGATGACATTTGATTAAGCCGAATGGAGTAATTTTCTTTCCAGACGCATCAAAATAAGTATCTTTCAAACAACAAACAATGCTTTCCATTTACGCAAAGAAAGCGCCAATGTGAAAAATATGATATATTTCAGGCAAATAAGTTTTGTTCTTGATAAGCCATTGGCAACTTTGAGAACCTTGCAATACAAATGGATTGAGCGGGCCCCATACATGCCCGGCTCTTCATCTGCCATCCTGCCGTGCACAAACAATGTTGCACAGCTAGCGTAGGCACCAATTACATCCTCAGCGCCTGGCGATATGCGCCGCGCTCAGAATGCATTTCCAAGAGGTAAGTAATGTCAAAACCAGCCACCCCATCCAAGTTCGCATCCTTGTTCGCCTGCGGCGTGTTATTGCTGGCGGCTAGCACGGCGCAAGCGCAAAATGATGCGCAGCGTGCCAGCGGCGACGATAAACGCTGCCAGGCCACGGGAGCCGCCAGCAACGCAGGCGGCAAGGCGAAGGACGCCGACCTCGATAGCACGTACAGCGCTTGCAGCCTCGTCGATGGTTTCATCGGCTTCGGCGCACGCATCAACGACGGCACCAGCACGCCGCCGGAATTCGGCAGCGGCGCTTCGGACCAGGAATTGCGCAACCCGCAATTTGGCGGCGGCGGCCACCGCCTGGGCAATCAGTTTGCCGATGCGGGCGATACGGCGGGCGGCACGCGTGCGCGTCCGGCGCGCGACACGGGAAGCTATCAGTTTGGCACCCGCGATTTCGTTACCAGCCAGGAGTTCCCGCCGATTGATGGCGGCGCCGGCTACCGTGGACCGGGGCGCGCCTACCATGGCGCCACCGGCACCGATACCTATGCACCGCTGATCACGTCCGCCTCGCGCGGCACCGGCTCGCCGGCTGGCGGCTCCAGCGTGGGTGGCGGCGGGGCGACAGGCGGGATCGACAGCGGCAATAGCGGCATCGGCGTTCCCAGGCCGCCTATCGCCGTCGTGCCTGAGCCGGAAACCTACGCCATGCTAATCGCCGGCCTCGGCCTGGTGGCATTCGCGGCGCGCAGAAAGCGGAGCGTCAAAGCCGCTTAAGCTATCCTCCCCGGCGTCGGGCGCACCGCCAGGTCAGCGCTCAGCGCCGGTAAGCCATGTACGGCGCGGCCAGCGGGTCGCCGATAAACAGCCCCTGCGCCGGCCACAGCACACTCCCCCAGTACGCTTCCAGCGCCGTCATGCCGTTCAGGTAGCGGCGCAGGAGCACGGTAGGATTGGGGAATTTCTGCCAATAATTGCACGGCTCACTCACCGTACCGTAACTGGCCGTCGCGCCAGCTTCCAGCCAGCGCTGGCTGCTCATCTGTCCTGTGCCCTGCAAATCGCCACCGAATGACGTCAGGTGATCGGCCAGCGCCCCCGGCAAAAATCGCAGCGTGTCCAGCTTGGCCACATTGGCCACGCCGGTCTGGTACACCATGATGTTCTGGACACTTTCAATGCTGTTGGCATGCACATTCGTAATGGTCAGCTTGCGCTGACGCACCATGCCGGTCGGCGGAAAGAATGCCGCGCGGCTATTGCGCGCGGCGTCGCTGGTAGTCAAATAATAGGCGCCGGCGGCCGGTACGGCAAACCCGCTGGCCGTGCCGCGCTTGATGACGGCCTTGGCATCGTCCACGGAATCGACAGGCAACAGCATGGACAGGCGCATGCCCATCTGGGTCATGGGCCGGTCCACGTTGCTGTTGAAATAGATGCTGGGCTTGCCCGGGTCGCACGTCTTGACGCACTGCGCCATGTCATATCCCAGGGTAAATGCGGAGGTGATCGAATTGCACTCGACCGCATAGGGGGCGCTCCAGACCATCAGCACGGCCTGGATCTCGGGCTTGAGCTGCGCCTCGATGCGCTCCTTAAGCTGGGAAAATTGTTCGGCGCTAAGCTTGCGTGGCCGGTTTGGAATATTCACATGCACGACGTTGGCAAGCGGAATGTCGTGCGACTGGCGGTAGTACTCGCCGACCTCCACGCTATTCGGTTCCGCATCATTGATGATGACCGCCAGGTGCGCGGGCTGCAATCCTGGCGCCGCGCCAGCTTGCGGCACGGAGAAGAAAGCCGCCAGCAACACGGGCAAAAAACGTAGTGGAGTATGCAATGGATGGCTGCCAGAAAGATGAATCGAAACGACCGCAGCATGGCAGTCGGAGCTTGACGGCCAATTATAGCGCTGGAAATAGTGCCGCAACGCGGCAAACAAAAAACGGAAGCCAAGGCTTCCGTTTCTTATTGCTGCTGATAATGCCAGCGCGCGCTCAGGCTTGCAGCTTGCGCCGGCGCGCCACAAAGCCCATCAATCCCAGGCCGGCAAGCAGCATGGCGTAGGTTTCAGCTTCCGGCACGGCACTGGCCGAGATATTGCCGCTGTAGCTACCACCCGTTGCGGAAGCGACATAACCGTCAACTTGCAGGAAATAGGTTCCCTCAAGCAAAGGCGTCTTGCCGCTGTTCAGCACCCAGGCTTGGTCCTGCGCCGTGAAATTCAGCAGATCGAGCGCGCCCTGCAGCACTACGCCACTGGTATTGCTCAGGCTAAATCCCGTCAGGGTCAGGCCGGAATTGGCGCTTGGCTTGAGCGAAGTTGCCAGCCCGCTGAAATCATGGATGCCCGTCAGCGTGAAGAGGAATTTGTCGCTGAAAAAATTATTCCCGGCGCCAGCAAGCTGGCCGGCGCCCAGGCGGAAGGAACCAAACAGTTCACCGCTGGAATAGTCGATCAGGTCCTGCGTCAGGTCGACCGGCGCATGGCTCAGGTCGACGGGAGCGGCGTGGGCGCCCACGCTGGCAGCGGAGAGCACGAACGTCATGAACAGGGATTTCAATATTTTATGCATACTTTTCACCAAGATAACGGCGGTCAACGCAAGCGCGCCGCGGGAAAGGGACTATAGCGTCACGACAGCGAGTCGTGTTCAGGCGGATTTCTGACGGCGGCGGGCGACAAACCCCAGCAAGCCCAGGCCGGCAAGCAGCATCGCATAGGTTCCAGGCTCGGGCACGGCCGATACCAGGTTGCCATTGCCGCTGAACGTGGCGCCGGTGCTGAAGACGATATCGCCGCTGACCTTCATATAGTACGCACCGGCGGCCAGGTTCGCGAACGACAGGCTCCATTTGTCGGTCGCACCGCTCAGCTCCTGGGTACCGCCCTGCAGCAAGGTGTTGCCGACGCTGCTGTACAAGCCAAAGCCCGTCAAATTCAAGCCGGTCAGGGCGCTGGTGCTTTGCGACGTCAGGACCACGTTGAGCGCGCTGGGCTGCGTCACGTTAAACGTAAACACATCATTGAAAAAGCTGCCCTGTTGATTGTTCTTGAACTTGTCGCCAAATGTCAGCGAACCGCCGCTCTCCAGCTTGACGGCTTTCGGCAGGGAACTGATGTCGACAGCCGCAGTGGCCGCCTGGGACAGCAGGGCCGAACCGGCAAAAGCCAGGACAGCCAGAATAGAGCGGGTATTGTTCTTCATGCGACTCCACCAAGCAAAATTGTGGCCGCAACGCGGCCACATGAATTTATATAATCAAACCAGCAAGGATAATAGCATAAAGTAACTTTTTAAGTTATTTATTTTTTAATGAAAAGTTTCTTTATGGCATCAAAATAAGAGGCGAAAACTATCGCCCGTCAGCCACCAGGGCAGGCACATGCAGCAGTTATAATTGGCAAAGTTTTATCATATTGACGGATCATCTCAAGAAAAGGAAGTCATATGTCCACCTGGACGGCATTGCATGCGGACACATTCCGGTTATACGGGCGCAGTGGTTGGCGCCTGACGCTGAAAGGGGCTGTCGGCAGCCGTCCCTTCCGCGCGATCGTCACCATGCGCCTGTGCCAGGCCGCGCGCGACGCCCGCGCTCCCTGGAAATATCTGCTACCGTTTTGCAAGCTGCTACATCGCAGCGCCACCCGCCGCGCGGGTATCGACTTTTCCTGGCAAACCCGGGTCGGTCCCGGTTTCGCCCTGACGCATGGCTGGGGCACCGTCATTTCGCCTGGCGCCGTCATCGGCAGCAATGTCACCCTGCTGCACGGCGCGACCCTGGGCCGGCGCGACCGCATCACCGCCCCGGACCAGCGCAGCAGCGCCTATCCGACATTGGAGGACGGCGTCTGGGTCGGCCCCCATGCCATCATTACCGGCGCGATCACCATCGGACAGGGCAGCCGCGTCGCCGGCGGCACCGTGGTCGTGGCCGACGTGCCGCCCGCCTCCATCGTCGCGGGCAATCCCGGCAAGATCATCGCCAGCGACTGCGTTCCCGACGTCATGAATGCGGCGCCGCTCGGTACGCCCGCATCTCAGGCGCGCTGATACGCATCCGCATGGCGCACGATATCGTCCTCTCCCAGGTAAGCGCCCGTCTGCACCTCGATCAGGTGCAGCGGCAGCTTGCCAGGATTTTCCAGCCGGTGGATCATGCCGAGCGGAATATATGTCGATTCATTCTCTGTCAGCAGGCGCACCGTCTCGCCGCATGTGACGCGCGCCGTGCCGCGCACGACCACCCAGTGTTCAGAACGGTGATGGTGCATCTGCAGCGATAGTTTCCCACCTGGATTGACGACGATGCGCTTGACCTGGAAACGCTCGCCCACGTCGATGCCTTCATAGCTGCCCCAGGGACGGTACACGAGCCGATGCTGCACGTGCTCGGTGCGCCCATGGCGCTCCAGGTGTTCAACCACTTGCCGCACGCGCTGCACCTGATCGCGCCGCGCCACCAGGACGGCATCGTCCGTCTCCACGATCACCAGGTCCTGTGCGCCCAACACGGCCACGATGCGGCTTTCCGCCCGTATCATGCAGTTGCGGGCGCCGTCCAGATAGACATCGCCACGCACGACATTGCCCTGCTCATCGCCTGGCAACACGTCCCACAAGCCGGACCAGGAACCGATATCGCTCCAGCCCATGGCGGCGGGAAGCACCACGGCGCGGCGCGTGTGCTCCATCACAGCATGGTCGATCGAGACGCTGCGGCAGGACGAAAAAACATCCGCTGCCAGGCGAAAAAAATCGAGGTCGCGGCAACCGTCGGCCACCGCGGCGGCGCACGCCGCGTGCATGGCCGGTTCGAATTGCTGCAACTCGCGCAGGTAACTTGCGGCGCGGAACATGAACATGCCGCTATTCCACAGATAACGGCCATCGGCGAGGAAGCCACGCGCCGTCGCCAAGTCCGGTTTTTCCACGAAACGCTCAACTTCGCGGCCCTGCGGCGAACCGGCCAGCAGTGCGCCGGAAAGGATATAGCCGTAAGCCGTTTCCGCAGTGGTAGGAACGATGCCAAAGGTGGCAAGCTCGCCGGCCCCGGCCAGCGCAGCCGCTTGCCCGACCACCCGGTGAAACGCCGGTACGTCGGCGATGCAGTGATCGGCAGGCAGGACGAGCATGACCGCCTCGGCATCGAGCGTCAGCAGATATTGCGCGGCCACCGCCACTGCCGGCGCCGTATTGCGTCCCAGCGGCTCCAGGACGATGGCCAGCGGCGCCACGCCGATCTGGCGCAACTGCTCCGCCACCATGAAGCGGTGCTCATTGCCGCACACCAGCAGCGGCGGCATGGCCTCGAGCGCGGCATGACCCAGCCCGCGCACGCGCAGCACGGCTTCCTGCAGCAGGGTCTGCTGCGAAAGCAGCGGCAACAATTGCTTGGGCAACGCCTGGCGCGACAAGGGCCACAGGCGGCTGCCGGCACCTCCCGACAGGATCACTGGGTAGATTTTCATGTCGGGCTCCTGTCGACTCAATGGCGCACGCTTCCATCGGCGGTCCGGCACTCCGGTCGCGGCGCCGCTGCCTGTCTGTCTGAAGGATAGTTCGATAAGGCGCCGTCGGCGCCCCAGGAAGATGGCCAGGCCCAGTGTAGGGGACTATGCCAGAGAGGAAATTGATACAGTGCAAAAGAGGAGCACATTAACGGGACAAGCGTGGCCGCCTGTCCCGCCGTGCCGTCCAGCGGCTGTTACAAGCGCCAGACCTTGATCCCCACGGCGCGCAATGCCGCCTCGTCAAAACACGCCTTCACATCGATGAAACAGCCCCCCTTGATCAGTTTTTGCTGGAAGTCTTCCACGGGCAGCGACGTCAGCGCGCGGTGCGACACGGCAGCGACGATGGCATCGGCGCGCGGCAACTCATCCCACGCAAACAGGCGCACGCCATACTCGTGCATGGCCTCCTCCGCATCGGCATACGGATCGTGCACGAACACTTCCACGCCATAGGTCTTGAGTTCGTTAATGACGTCGCCCACCTTGGAATTGCGCAGGTCGGCGCAATCTTCCTTGAAGGTCAAGCCCAGCACATTCACGCGCGCGCCCTTGATATAGCTGCCGGCGGCAATCATGTTCTTGATGGTCTGCTCGGCGATGTACTTGCCCATGCCGTCATTGATGCGACGGCCGGCCAGGATGACCTGAGGATGGTAGCCCAGCGTCTCGGCCTTGTGCGTGAGGTAATACGGATCGACGCCGATGCAATGCCCGCCCACCAGACCTGGGCTGAACTTCAGGAAGTTCCATTTCGTGCCGGCCGCCGTCAAGACTTCGGAAGTATCGATGCCGATCTTGTCGAAGATGATCGCCAGTTCGTTCATCAGCGCAATGTTCAGGTCGCGCTGGGTATTTTCAATCACCTTGCACGCTTCCGCCGCCTTGATGCTGGAGCAACGGTGCACGCCCGGCTCGACGATGGATTCGTACATGGCGGCCACCGTTTCCAGCGTTTGCGGCGTGTCGCCCGAGACCACTTTCACCACGTTCGTCAGCATGTGCTTGCGGTCGCCCGGGTTGATGCGCTCCGGAGAATAGCCGACGAAGAAATCGCGCTTCCACTGCTTGCCCGACGCCTGTTCCAGCACGGGAATACAGATTTCCTCGGTCGCGCCCGGGTATACGGTCGACTCGTAGACGACGATGGCGCCCTTCTTCATGTGCTGGCCGACGCTCTTGCTGGCGCCGATCAGGGGGCCGAAGTCGGGGCTGTGGGCCACGTCGACCGGCGTCGGCACGGCGACGATGATGATGTCGGCCTGCGCCAGAATGGCGGGGTCGGACGAGTATTCGGCATGCACGGCGGCGGCCATCTGCTCGTCGCTCAGCTCGCGCGACGGATCGACGCCCCGCAGGCAGCTGTCAACCTTGCTTTGCACAATATCAAAGCCGATGGTGCGCGCCTGCTTGCCGAATTCGGCAACGAGGGGCAAACCGACATAACCGAGGCCAATCACGGCAATAGTAGTCATAACAATACTTTCAATCTAAAAGGTGGAAACCGTAATTCGGCGATGGCGCCTAGCGGCGCAGCGCTTCCTTGAAGAACAGGCGGATAAAGCCCATGTCCTCGATAAAGTAGCGCCGGAACATGCGGCGCGGTTCCTGTAAAAAACGATAAAACCATTCCAGACCCGATTTCTGCATCCACACGGGCGCACGCTTGACGCGGCCGACGGCAACGTCGAAGGTGCCGCCCACGCCCATGGCGAACGGGATTTTCATCTGCCCCTGGTACTGTCCCAGGAAGTGTTCCTTCTTGGGTGAACTGATGGCGACAAACAGCAGGTCGGCGCGCGCCTCCGTGATCTGCGCGACGACGCCAGGCTCCTCCTCCGCACTCCAGTAGCCATTACGGTAGCCGGCCACGGTCAATCCCGGATACTTCAGCTCGTACAGACGCTTGACCTCGCTGACGACCTCCTCGCGCGCGCCCAGCAGATACACGCGCCACTGCTTGTCGGCGCTGCGGCGCATCAGCGCCTCGAACAAATCGACGCCCGCGACGCGCTCCTTGAGCGGCTTGCCCAGCAGGCGCGACGCCCACACGACCGGCATGCCATCGGCATTGATCAGCGCGCAGTCATTGATGATGCGCCGCAATTCGGCATCGCGTTCCGCCTTGACCAGCTTGTCCACATTGACCACCACATGCTGATGGGGATGGCCGGACTGGATGAATCCCTCGACTTTTTGCAGGGTTTCTTCCATCGTCAGATTATCAATCTGACAGCCCATCATCGTGATACGGGCGCTCATGACAGCTGCGCGGCCAGCACGGCCACGATACGTTCGGCAGCCTTGCCGTCCCACAGGTGCGGACGCTGCCCGCGCTTGCCTTCGCCGCGCAGTATTTTGCCGGCCTCGGCCACGATGCGCTGCGGATCCGTTCCTACCAGTACATTGCTACCTTCATCGACAGTGACGGGACGCTCCGTGTTTTCGCGGATCGTCAGGCACGGCACGCCCAGCGCCGTGGTTTCCTCCTGCAAGCCGCCGCTGTCGGTCAGCACTACGCAAGCATCCTTCCACAGATTCAGGAAGGCCATGTATCCCTGCGGTCCCACCAGGGTCACGTTCGGCCCCAGGTCGATGCCGAACTTGTCCAGATTGGCGCGCGTGCGCGGATGCACAGGGAAAATCAGCGGCAAGTCCTGCGCGATCGTGCGCAGCGCGCCGCCGATCGATTGCATCATGTCCGCGTTGTCCACGTTACTGGGCCGGTGCAGGGTGACCACGCCGTAGCGCTGTCCCGCGCCCGTATGGGCCGCCTTGAAAAGCGCCCCCTCGCCTTCGGTGACGACGCCGGCACCGAGCTTGTTGGCCTGATACAGCACGTTGTCAACCATCACGTGGCCCACGTAGTGCACGGCCGCTTCCGGCTTGCCTTCGCGCCGCAGGTGTTCCAGCGCGCTGGGTTCCGTGACGAAAAACCAGTCGCTGATACTGTCGGTGACAAGGCGGTTGATCTCCTCCGGCATGGTCATGTCGCCGCTGCGTAAACCGGCTTCGACATGGGCAACGGGAATATTGAGTTTCTTGGCAACGATGGAACAGGCCAGCGTGGAATTCACGTCGCCCACCACCAGCACGGCGTCGGGACGCTCGGCCAGGCACAGCTCCTCGAAGGCCAGCATGATCTTGGCAGTCTGCTGCGCATGGCTGCCGCCGCCGGCGCCCATGAAGACGTCGGGCTGGGGGATACCCAGCTCTTCGAAGAAGACGTCGTTCATTTCGCGATCATAGTGCTGGCCGGTATGAATGATCTTGAACCCAAGCCCGCCGTGGGCTTGCAAGGCGCGCACGATCGGTGCGATTTTCATGAAGTTGGGACGCGCTCCGGCAACCAGATAGAGGGTAGGCATCGAATGTTCTTTCAACGTTAATAAGGTCTAAAATAATGCCATCGTAAATTCTGCCGCGATATCGCTGCCCTCGGCAGTGACGCACAAGGTCGTACAGGCAACTTTGACTTCGTAGTGGAGCGAATACCAGCCCAGCGGCGGCTGCTCTCTGGCGCTGGACAACTGCAAACGCAGCTGGCTGCCGGTAAAACGGCCTTCCAGGCGGAAACGCGCGCCGCTCACCACCAGCACCTCGCCGTCCAGCGCCACCGACAGGTCGGGCGCAAAATGCCAGAACTGTTCCAGGCGGTGCGCCTGACGTGCCTCGGCGCAATCCTGCACGCTCAAGCGCCGTGTTGCCGCATCGAATTGCACGCTGCGCACATGGCGCACGGGGTCGGTCAGGCGCAAATAGCCATCATGCGCACCGCGAAAGACAAACTGCGCGGGATCCTGCGGCATCTGCAGCACGCTGCTCGCCGCCTTGCGCAACCACATGAAGCGGCCGCCGCTGACGGACTGGTCCAGACCATCGACCCGCAAGGTGTTGTGCGCGGAAGTGCCGCGGAAATAATCGCGCCACTTCATATCCTGCCAATACGAGTAGGTACCGGGATCGACCAGGCACTCTTCGCCGCCAATCGACAGGGTCAGCGCCAGCGCGTCGGCATGCCCATGCGCCGCGATGCCCAGGTAGCCGAGCGGACCGCAATCGAGCATGCCCTTGATTTCTGTGGGTAGACCGAAATCGTTACCGAACAGCAGGTAACCGCCATCGGCAAAATTCCAGTCGCTGGCCCGTCCATCCACGGCAGGCACGGCTGGCAACTCCGTGCCGCCAAGCAACCATTGCGCCGTCGCGCCATACTGCGATGGCGCCTGCCCTCCCCACAGTACATCGGCCAGCGCCAGCAGCATTGCCGGCCGGTCGCCCATCGTACCGGGCTCCAGGCGAAAGACGATGCCGTCATCGGCGTCGCCCACCATAGGCACATGGCCGCCGACATCACGCACGGCACGCAGGAAATGTGTGGCCCGCTGCAGTACCTGCCAGTAAGCGTCGCTGAACGGCGTTTTGGCGCGCGCACCGCTCAAGCCCGCCAGCAGAAGGAATTCGGCGGCGAATACCTGATAGGCAAATGCCTGCTCGCGGTTGACGCCATCGGCTGAATGCTGCAACTGCGCTTGCTGCTCCAATTCGCGCGCCGCCTGATCGCGCCAGGCCGCACTGTGCTGCCAGCACGGCCAGGTCTGCGCCGCAACATACAGGCCGGCCAATTCACCGATCAGATGATTGTTTGCCGACGAGTGGCGCGACAGATGACGCTGGATAAACTGGCAGTGGGAAAAAATGCTGTCCAGCCAGCGCGATCGCCGCCGCGCCCCGGCTTCTCCCGTGAACAGGGCACCGTTGCCGCCCCCCATGATGTGCCAGATCAGGCTCCAGTTAATCAGGCGGATGCCCAGTTCCAGTGAGCTGGTCCAGTTCGGCCCTGTCAACGGCGGGCATTGCTCCAGCCAGGAGTCCAGCTGCCCCGCCAGCGCATCGCGGTAGCGCGCGTCGCCGCTCAGCGCCCAGGCCTGTGCCAGCCGCACCAGATGCAGATGACGGTTCAGCTCCCACACGTGCTTGATATCGCCCACGCTGCTACGGTCGGTAATGTCGAGCGCAAGGCTGAAACTGGCAGGTCCGGCCACCCCCGTCAGGGGATCGGTATTCCAGCGCGGCGCTGCGCCCACCTGGAAATGCGCCGTGGCAAAGAGTACCACGTCACCCGCCATGATCGCGTCGGCTTCGCGCAGATACAGTGCCGCGTCCGCCAGCCGTGGTGCAGCATACGGCGAGGCGATGCCGGTTTGCGCCAGCGGCGCCGGGATGGCCGTGCTCAGCAAGCCATGGCGCAACAGCCGCGACTGCCACACCTGACGCAGGCGATACAAAGGCTCGCCTGGCGGCATGCAGCGCAGCCGGTTCCATAGCCAGCCCAGGCGACTGGTCCGCGCGCGCACCATGCTCGTCGCCACACTCATCGTCCCGCTCCCTCGAGGCGCGCGTAAAGCGTCGCCAGCTTGTCGAGCATCAGTTCAGTATCGAAACGCTGCTCGATCGTGGCCCGCCCCGCCGCCGCCAGGCGCTCGCGCAACGGCTTGTCGGCAAGCAAACGCTGCAATGCACCAGCCAGGCTCGCGACACTCTCCGGCTCGATCAGCAAGCCATTGATGCCGTCCTGCACCGCTTCGGGGATGCCGCCGACGGTCGTCACCACCACCGCCTTTTGGGCCGCCATGGCCTCGAGCATGGCCATGGGCAAACCTTCATGATAAGAAGGCAGCACGAAGATGCTCGCGCGCTCCATTTCCGCGGCTTTCTGATCTGGATCTATCCATCCGAGCAATTCAAGCCGGTCGGCAATACCCAGTTCAGCAGCACGCGCACGGACCTCGGCCAGTGCGCCCTCGCCGCCCATGACCAGGCGCAGGTGGGGAAATTGTGCGCTCAGGCTGGCCACGGCTTCGATCAGTTCAAACACCCCTTTTTTCTTTTCGACGCGGCCGAGGAACAACAGGCGCCCCTCCTCTTCCGGCAGCACGGGGGGCAAGGTGGCCAACTTGACCGAATTGGCCACGACCAGCACGGCCGCGCGCGGCGCGAAAGTCTGCAGAAACTCGGCCCAGGATGGCGACAGGCCGATCACGGCCGAACTTTTTTCCAGGGTGTGGCGGATCCACCAACGGCCCACGGGACCCACCTCATCCATGGTGAACTGGCGGAACTCGCCACCGTGCAAGTGAAAGATGGTTTTGCATCCCATGCCGCGGGCCAGCGCCAGCAGGACGGACTTGCGGTAGAAACTGGCGCGCGACGAACAATGCGCATGCACGAGCGGCTTCACCCCGGTCAGGCGCACCGCGAGCAACTGGCGCAATGCGTTGAAGGCAAGGGCAAGCTTGTCCATCGCCGGCACTTCGGCATGCGTCACGACATAGCGTACCGCATGCTCATCCAGGAAACCCTCCCGCAGCAGGACGCAAACGACGGCCGCCACGCCCCCCTTGCCTTCCGGCGCGGTGCCCAGCATCAATGCCTGCGGCCTTTCGTCACTCACGCCGCCATCCCATGCCAGCCCACCGTGACCAGTAACTCACCCATCGATCATCTCCCAGATCAGATTCATTGAAGACATTGCAGAAAACACTTTGTGCACGTGCAATACGACTAACAAAAAAATAATGTTAAAACAACACAATCATTGCATTCATTACCACAATTGTCAACCGCAGCACGGCACTTTTCTTGTCTGTGCGCATCTGGAAAACCATGCACCAAGCATAAATCATGACGCATGGAAATTTGTCTCTTTCTCTCAACATCGGTTTGCCAACAGGTATCGACCGCCTCCGGTAAAAAAAAACCTCTCCGCCAGCGCCGCGCGGAGAGGTCATTTCATATCAGGAGAGCGTCAGGGGGTCGGCAAAAAAACGCGTCCACAACTTGCTCAACCATTGCCTGCAGCGTCTAAACCAATCCCACATCGAGCTTTCCGATGCGAACTGATCCGGCTGCCGGGCAGGCAGTCATTTCGGTATCGTGACCGTCTGTGCCCCAACCTTCAGGGTGCGCGCGACAGGATCGAACACGGGTGCCGGATTGCTGCAGCCGACATCGAGCACGACCACAAACTCGGCCTTGGGTTGCAGCACGGTATTCACAAACGCGCCGTGGTCTTCCACCGTGCCTACTTTTGGCGGAGGGCCGGTGCGCTTCTCGAAAGCAATCGGCATACCCGTCGACACGGGAATCAGGCACACCATTTGTCCATCTTTGGCGACAACCACCTTGCCATTCTCGCCCGTCTGCATCGGTGCATAGGAATGGAAATTCCATTCAAACTTGCGCGGCGTGGCCGACGCCAGGACGTCGACGACCACCGCCGCATTGGCACCGCGCAAATACCAGACCTTGCGCACGGCCTGCGTCAGGGCGCCACTGTACGCCGGCGTGGCATCGCCTTCCACGTAATCGAGCTGAGGTGTGGTCGAGAAGGCCGTGATCTTGCCGCCATAGGCTTTGGTCCTCGTGTAGCCCTGCGGTGTATAGCCATCGATGGCTTGACCCAGGCCGCCATCGAAGGTGACGGCATTGTGCGCCCGCGTCTGGCGATACCAAGTGCTGGCCAGCGGTGAACCATAATAGTCGGAGTAACCAGACTGCCCCAGCAGCGCGACGCCGTTGCGTACCAGGACAATGCTGTTCTGCTCGCCATGGCTGTGGTTATACGAGCCGTACGGACTCGATTTGAAATACAGCGAGGTCCGTCCGTTGTCGGCCATGCTGCTGTGCATGGCCGCCCAGCCTATGCTGGGGTACAAACGGGCATTCTCCGGAGGCAGCGGCGTGCTGACCGACGAGACGGGCAGCGGATACGGCGCCTGCAGCAGGGTCAGCGCGTCCATCTCCACAGGCAGCGCGCGGAAATACCAGGCCGCCTCGGGACTCGCATAATGCGACACGAAGGCCTTCAGTACCGCGAAGGTGGGTACGACTTCCGCCTCATCACCAAACAAGTGGCGCGGCGTACCGGGCGGCACGAAGTGCATGAAGTAGCGCACGAAACCCTTCGACCATGGCTTGCCGAACATATCGATGCCGGAAGCGCTGGCCAGCGGCTGCCATACCTGCAAGGCGAGGTCCGCCGTGTACTGCGCATACGCCGTGCCATTCGCAAAGCCGCCTTCCGGACCGCTCCAGGCGCTGAATGCCGCCGCGTAGGCGCGGAAGGAAAAGTCAAACCAGGTATCGGCTTCCTTGATTTCACCGAGCGACAAGGTGGCGATGAGGGCAAGGAAACCCAGGTTCGTGCCACCATGGGAGTCGAACGGATATTGATCCATGCGGCCATTGCTACCGGCCAGATCGGCGTAGATATCGTTGGTGCGCAAACGCACGACATTGAGCCACGCAGCGCGGCGGGTACCGTCGATGGCACTGCCCAGCGTATCGATGGCCTTGATCAGCGTCAGCGCGATGACGCGCGTGCCCTGATCCTGGTTGACATAGCTGGTCGGACCATATGGATTGAGCGCGGCCAGCATATCGCCGCGGTAGATCGCCTCGGTCAGGTACTTCTGCTCGCCGGTCAGGCGGTACAGCAGCGAAGCGCCCTCCAGTTGGCGTCCATTCGCCGATACCAGAGCACGGATATTAGCCGTCTGCGCAACGTTGGCAGCCGTCAACACGGAACCCGTCTGCAGTGTCCAGTTCGAATCCAGAACTCCAGCGCCAGGCTTGACTGTCACCCAGTCGACCTCGGAACGCATCTTGAGCATGGCGGCATTGCGCTCGGCCTTCAGCGGCGCGCTCCAGGCACTATATAAAGGCAGGCCCTGCAAACTGCGTGGCCTCGGCATTTTAGCGATGCGCGCGCGCAAGTCCGCATTCTCCGGCACAACGAACGGCGCCGAAGCCGTCGTGATCGTGAAGTTGCGGTAATCGGACCATTCCACGGTCGGCGTGGGGCGCACGCGCCAGGAATAACTACCGACTGGCAATAGCTGGCTGGGCAACAACCAGTTACGGGTCGTTGTATAGGTACTCACCGCGCCGGTGGCCGATTTGACTTCCACCGTATAAGATGCCGGCGCCGACACATGGCGCGACCAGGTAAAGGTGGGGGGATTTTGCGCTTGAATCTGCAGGTTTGTTGGTGCTGGCGCCACCACGACTGGGTCGACGGACTGCACCCAGTCGGCATGCGCCGGCCCTGCGACCGACAACACACCAGCTGCCAGCAATATTGGCAGCTTCACGGGAAAGAATTTCATAATTTAGCCTCCGAGGCAACGGCAATAAGATCGGAACCGATCTTGAAAAATAGGTGTGACAAGGCTGGCAAGATAAACCATTTTGCAGCGCAAAAATATTTGTGATTCAACGCGAGATTTAGAGACCTGGACAGGCCTCAATTGGAGTTGACGCCTAGCATTTTATTATACGCATTTTCATTTATTTTTTTTATGCTCATTCACGACCCAGCGGAACTTAACAGAAGATGTGTTGGGGATATCCGACGTTAATACAATTTCGACCATGATATCCTTATCTACCAATTGTCGAATATTCTCGATGAGCGCAAGTTCCTGCACTTTGGAGAACGCGGGTGCGGGTACGATGCGGATTTGCCAGCGGTCCTGCGCCACCTGCGCCACCTGTGACTTGAGGATATGTTCGACGCCCTTGAAGGCGAAGGTCAGCACGGATGGGCTGACGGGTTGACCATCGCCGCCAAAAATCGCATCCTCGTACTTGCCGCTGATTTCTTCCAGCACGGGGAATGGCCGGCCGCAGGCGCAAGCACCCGTCTTCCAGCGCGCGCGGTCCGACAAACGGTAGCGCACCAATGGCATGACGTGGTTATGCAGCGTCGTACCGACGACAAAACCGAAATCTGTCGTCGGCTGGCCATCGTCATCAACAATTTCCACATATGCATAATCGGCATTTACATGCATGGCGCCAAATTCACAGGCGCTGGCAAACGCCACCCGTTCGGCCATGCCATACATATCGCTGACCCGCGCACGGAAACGCTCCTCGATCAGCGCGCGCTGATGCGGATACAAAGGCTCGGAACTGGTAAAGACCAGCGGAATGGACAGGAAGCGCTGCTGGCGCTGCAGGTAGCTGGCCAGGGTGAAGGCCGTGGATGGATAGGCTTGCAGCATGGCCGGCGCGTAAGCGTCGAGCTGATCGCAAATCGCTGCCATATAGCCTTCCTTCAGGTGACGCGAGGAGATCATCAACTGTTTGTCATGGCGGTTATAAAACCAGAATGGCGGCGCCTCGCGCGACTGCGGCACGACAACGTCGCCGCGCAGCACGGCGCTGCGCGCGCCGCGGCGAAAACCGCTACATTCCCAGTGCCTCCACACAAAAGCCATTTCGTACAGCACGGAAAGCGGACTGCGGAAGATCGTCAGTGGCGTGCCCGTGGTGCCGCTGGTTTTGCCGACACTGTACCAGGGCTTGGTCTTGCCACCGTTCGGATACAAACGCTGGCGGTTGGCGAGCAAGGTACTCTTGTCGATGATGGGAAAGTCCCGGCGCAACACTTGCAGCGTGTCGCCTACGGGAAAATGCTTGTCGATGTGCGCGTAATACGGCAGCTTGTCGATCGCGCATTGCAAGGTTGCGTGCAGCAAGTTCAACTGCAAACGGTCCATGCCCGCCTGGTCCAGCTGCGCATTGCGGCGCAGGCGTGCCAGCAGATGCCGGCTCAGAAAATTATCGCGCAGCAGCGAACGAAGGCCATAAAACAGCTCTTTTTTTACATTTTTCTTCATTCGGTGTCTTTAATACGTGTACCACATTTACCATGGTGCCAAACTGCACCGGCCTATACCGCCGTATTCTCGGACAGGATCTGACTGGGAATCGCCTCGCACGGCGAGCGCAACCTGGCCGTAACGAAACCCCTTACCAGGCCTGCGGCAGAAAGATGCCACAGCAAAATAGAAAAACCGGCATCATTGACACTGCGCTTCTTGACGCACAGGGCCAATGCCGCCAGCCCCCCCAGCCCCAGGCATGCCGCAGGCAGACGCCAGTCGGGGGCCAGCAGCGCGGCACCGAGCACCAGCGCCCAGAAACACAGCACCGCCAGCGGATGCAAGCACATGCGCATCACACGCCAGCACCAGGGCCGTCCCAAGGCTGACTTGAGCAGCACGCCGCCAGCATCCATGCGTCTGCTACGCCATTGGCGCCAGATCAGCGCGCCTGTCGATTCGGCATGTCCCGTATGATACACCGCCACCGTGTCGAGCCGCAGCATGCGCCAGCCGTGACTGCCCAGGCGCAAGCCCAGTTCCGCCTCCTCATATGCCTTCAGGTTGCGGTTTCCCGCATATCCTCCGGCCTCGTCCAGCGCCGCACGGCGATACAGTCCGCCACCCGCCAGCCACTCGACGTCGCCGGCGCGCGCGGCGGGCTTGTTTTTCAGCCGGTGCCGGTCAAACCGATTATTGATGTGCCGGTCGCGTAATACGCCGGAAATGCCACCCAGCGTCGCGTCGTTTTCGATGAGCGCCAGCGCCTGCTTCAAAAAGTCGCCCTGCAGTTCCATGTCGCCGTCAAGCAGATACACGAACTGGGCGCGCGTATGCTGATAACCAAGCTGCACCCCGGCGCCGCAGCCGCGATCGGCGGGCAGCGTCAACTGGACGATCTTCACAGGATAAGCCCGTGCAAGGGCGACGGTGGCATCGGTCGACAACGAATCGGCGACCAGCACCTCCACGCCCCCGGCAATCCCGGCAATGGCATCAAACACGGCGTTGAGGCAGCGTTCGATATTATGCGCTTCGTTGTATGTCTTAATTAAGATCGCTAACTTCATTATCCACCTGTGTAGAGCTGTCCAGTCCATCTGTCGATAGCGGCCCGCCGGCCTGGCCACCGCGTATACGTGCAGGAATGCCAACGGCCGTGGCGCCGGCAGGCACGTCGTGCAGCACGACGGCGTTGGCGCCTATGCGCGCGCCATTGCCGATATGCACGGGACCAAGAATCTTGGCACCGCTACCGATGAGCACATCGTCGCCGATTTCCGGCACCCCGTTCAATCCGGCCCGTCCACCGAGCGTCACATGCGGGCCGATATTGACGCGGTCGCCAATCTTGCAGCGGGCATGCACCACGATGCCCAGTCCGCTATAACCGAACAGCACATCGCGGCCGACGATACTGGTGGGCGGCAGCACGATCGAAAACACGATACGGTTGAACATATAGAGAAGGCGCGGCAACAGGGGGATGCGGGCCCGCGCGAGCAAGTGCGCAATCCGGTAAATGGTCAGCATGGCGCCTCCCCGGTCCGCTCACGCGCCATCCGTTGGCAAGAAGAAACAACACGGCAACTCATGCTGGCCCCCTGAAACGCCCGTTGGCAAAGTATGCCGGCTGTTTTTTCTCAATGACATTACGCTTGCTCAACGGCCGCGCCCCGCGGTCAATGATGTAAAAAATATACGCCATGGTGCCGAAAAACTCGGCGCCCAGTATCCCGTTCGGCGCGATCGGCACTTCCGTCATCGAACGCACCAGCAGCACGGCAAGCATCACCAGGCTGGCGCCATTGGTGGCCTTCGAGGCGCGCATCGCATAGCGGACCAGGAAAAACAGAAAGGCCAGCAGGGACGCCAGTCCGATCAGCCCCGAACGGCTGAACACCTGCAAGTACAAGTTATGCGCGGAAACCGCGCCGCTCAGCCCCAGGCGCAGGCGGTTTTCCAGGTTCCAGAACGATGCTCCCTGGCCAAACAGGGGATTTTCCATCCCGCCCTTGATGGCTGCGGACCAGATCCACAGCCGGCCCGTGCCCGTACTGAGATCACCCACCGCGCGCGAGTCGAGCTTGCTCTCGATCATCGTTAATAAATTCACGTCAGAAAACATGATCCAGATACCCACCATGACGATCACGAAGCAAAAGCCCATCAGCAGCACGGCCAGGAAGGCCGAACTGTTGCGGTTGTAGCCGCGGGTTTGCGTCCTCAGGTAGTTCCATATCTGCATGCAGGTGATCATCATGCCACCCATGAAAGCCGTCAGGATCGACGTCTTGGACTGCGACATGATCATCGTCAGCCCTGCCGCAAAAAGAATACCGAAATGTAGCCAGCGTTTCTTTTCTGGCTCGGCCATCTCCATCAGGAAAAACGCGCAGGCGACCGCGCCGAGCGCATTGGCGTGCGCCGTCACGCCCCATAAACGCAGGTTGAAGCCTGGAATCAAGCCATTGTAGCCAGGCTGGAAAGCGGCGCTGGGCGTGACGATGGCCGCGACCAGGCTACCGAACACCAGGGCTCCCAGGCAATACTTTGAAACCCGCACAGGATCGATGTCCGATACCTGCAGATACAGGAACATGGCAAGGTAGACAAAAAAGGGATAGATCAGCGACACGTGGAAGTAATAACGCTGGCCCATAAAGATGGGCACGATGCTGAACGCCACATAAAACACCATGAAGGCGATCACGATATCGTTGGGCGCGCACATGTCACGGCGCGTAAAGCGCGAGTGCTGGCGCAGCTTCTTGTTGAAATCGAACAACCATGCCAGGCACAGGGCGAAGGAGCTGCCGATCACGGCCATCAGGATCAGCTTGGACAACAGGCCCGAGGCGCCATCGCCGTCGCTCATGTTCATCAGCCCCTGCTCGCTCAGGGTCAGCTTGCGGAACGACAGGACGATGCTGCTGATGCTGGCGGCCACCGTCAGCAACAAGACCGTCGCAAATGCCCAACCGCGCCAGCGTGCGGCAATGCCGGCCACGAAAACGGCGCCGCCAATCGCCAGCAAAGCAAAGAGCAAGGCGCCCAGAGGCAACAGAAAATAGATGATTAACTCTTCCATGGATAGCCCTTAGCTCGCTTTCATACTATTTTTTTTCATCAATTTCTCACAGGCCCAAGGCACTCGCCAGACGGCGTCCGGGGCCAAAACGTTGCAAAACATACATCAGCGCAGGGCAGAAGAAGAAGCTCGGGAACAGCTTGCACACGCACACGCTCACGATCAGCTTGCCCCCCAGTTCCAGCAGCTCGGCAAGCAGGCCCGGATGCCCCGGCGCCAGCCATGACACCAGGGGCAAGGACCAGAGCATGCCCAGCACGAGCGGGCCGCGCAGCACATTGCCGAAGTCGGACCCGGCAAGCCGGGCACTGACGGCGATGGTTCGCATCTGCAGCAGCAGGCGCACCGTATAAGCGATGCTGATCACGATGCCCACATAAACCAGCTCCACATGCACGGCGAAGTACAGTCCGGCCAACATCAAGGCCAGGCAATAAGCCTGCGAGCGCAGCACCGTGCCTTGCCCGCCCGTCGCCGTCAATACCGCGCCAGACAGGGTGCTCATGGCCAGCGCCACCATGCCGACCGTCATGGCGGCAAACAAGGACGCGGCCTGCAGCCATTTCTCGCCAAACACCAGATGCACGAGGAAATCGGCATGCGTCAGCGCATACGCATACGATGGCACTACCAGGATGGCAATCGATGCCAGCGCGCTCAGGTAAAGCTGGCGTATGCGTGCCAGGTCTCCCGCCAGCGCGGACGCAGTGGAAAACAACACGGTTTGCATGGTCTGCGCCAACTGCATGGCCGGCGTACGCGAGAGCATCGACGCGGCATTGAAATTACCCAGTGCCTGCGGTCCCAGCGCACCGGTGAAGACGCCGCTGGCGTTGTCCACGGCCCAATTCAACACATTGATGCCAGCCACCTGGCGGCCCAGTGCTGCGGCCTTGCAGGAGTGAAACGGATTGCCGAATACCAAAGGATGCGGACTAAAGTAATAGCTGAGGGCAAACTGCAATATCGCCTGCGCATACCAGGCCGCCAGCAGCGCCCATACACCGGCTCCGGCCAGGGCCATGCCGACGCCAACGACGGGATAGGCGATCAGGTAAGCGCCGGTGGTGGCATACTGGATTTCACGAAAACGCAACTCGGCGCGTAGCCGGGCCTGAGAAATGCCATACACGGCAATGACCAGATACGAGGGCGCCGAATAGCGGAACAAGGTGCCAGCCAGCGGATTGTCCAGCCAGATGGCAAGCGGATAGGACATGCCGAAAACGAACAGCATGCCGAATACCGAACCCAGCATTAACCGGGACAATACCACGCGCAGTTCCTCTTCCGAAAAATCACCCTGCATCAATGCCCAGCCAAAACCCTGGTCGATCACCAGTGCCAGCACGCCGAACACCAGCAGTGCATAGCCGAACGTTCCCACCAGTTCCGGTCCCAGTTCGCGCATGATGACGACTTGTGCACCGAATTGCGCCAGCACGCGGATCAGAGTGCCTGCGTAGTTACTTTTCACCGCGCCGAGTGTCTTTGCTGCAAGAGTCATGTTTTTCTAGGTAAGTGAAACAGCACATGGTGCGGCGCGCACCGTGTGTCTAGCCGTGTATGCCCATCAGGCGAAGCTTGCTGGCGGGGTCGAGCGCCACCTGCATAGCTTTGACGAAGTCGTCCTGCAGGCGGAAAGCGGCAGCCGTGTCGCGGTCGATCGACGACACGCGGAACAGCAGGCCATCGGGAATCTGTCCCTTGAAACCGTAGCGCATTTCCACCAGTTTCTTGTCCGTGCGGTTCGTCACCACCACATCGCCCACCGTCGTCCAGTACGTCACAGGCTCGTAGCGCTGGTTTTCCATGCTCGTCTCCAGTCGCTTCAAGGGGATATCGCCCTGGCGCGTCGACAGGATCTCCTCCCGCGTGGCACCGATCTGGAAGCCCTGTGCCGGATAGCAGATTTCCGGATAGTGCACTTGCGTGGTGTCGCTCTGGTCCTTGCCGTAGGCAATCGACAGCATGATGCGTTCGCCCCGGTCATTGACATAGGTGCGCGACAGGATCTGCGTGTAGATGCGCTTGAGTTCTGCCTGAATTTGCGGGTCGATCACGGCGCCGATAGACGTCTTTTCCTCATGCCATACGCCAAACTGGCTGGGGACGATTTTCTCGAGCGCCGGCATCGGCATGGTTTCGGCCAGGCGGATGGTCGGCTTGGCGTACGCCGCAGCCAGGGAGGCGAGCACCATCATGCAGCTCAGCACAAACATGGAAAGTCGCGATGGTTTCATACTGCCCCCTTGTGACGGCGCTGGCGCATATTCACGAACCATTGCAACAGCGAATCAATGGAAATGATCAGGATCAGGGCGCTGATGAACAACACCATGCCGGCAAAACCGTGCAGGAAGCCCTGGCCGGCGGCATCGCCAAAGTAATAGGTAATCAATGTCAGCACGATGACGCGCACCACGTTGGCGGTAAACGAAATCGGCACGATCAGGATGGCCAGCATGACATTGCGAAATGCCGACGTATGGCGCACCACATTCATGTAGAACAGGCCCAGCGATTCCAGGGTCAGCAGCGTCTGCAAGCCAGCGCAGGCATCGGCCACGAGCAGCTGGTACTGGCCGATCTGCAAGATGACGCCGCTGCGCGCGATCGGATAGCCAGCCCAGAAAAGCAGGTGCTCGGTGACATACGATACGGCCATTTTCATCGGCATCGTCAGCGCGCTGACAATAGCGCCTGGCAAGGGAATCATGAACAGCATGAAAAAGAAGGGGAACCACTGCGTTTTCAAGGCGCGCGCGCCAAAGAACAGCAGCAGCAGGGCCGCCAGCATCATGATGAAGGAAGCCAGCTCCATGCTCTGGATACTCTGCGAACGCCCCATTACATAGAACAGCAATGCCAGTATGGCCAGCGGCCAACCGGCAGCCGAGCCGCCCGTGCCGCCCGCAGCGGCAAGCATGGCCGGCCATTGCCGCCCTAGCAGCCACAAGGCGAGCAGCAGAATGATCGGACCGTGCGCGTAACTCTCCGTGGACCACAGGCCAAAGGCCAGGTCGTGGAAGGTGGGCACGTACATGGCCAGCAAGCCCAGCAGCATAGGCCACCAGTGCAGCAGCAACTGTTTCCAGTCCAGCGAGGCGGCTGGTCGCGACTGTGCGAGCGTGGCCATGTCAGTAATCGACCAGTACGGAACCAACCACTTCCGAACCGCTGCGCTGCAGCTGCTCGCGCATGGCGTCGATATCGGCCAGGCGCGTCTTGTTCTTGCGCACGACCAGCAACACGCCACCGACGCGGGCACCCATCACGAACGCATCGGATCCCGACGACACGGACGCCACGTCATACAGCACGACATCGTAGCGCTCTTCCAGCTGCGTATTGAGCGCGCCAAAGGCAGGACGACTCAGCAGCTCCTGTGGATTCGGCGGCAAGGTGCCCGCACCCAGCACGGACAGATCGACGAAGGAATCGATGACGGAAATGGCGTCCTGCTGGGCGCGCCCGGCCAGGACATCGGAGAGACCCTGGCGCTCTTCCAGCGCGAAAATCTCGTGCTGGCGCGGCTTGCGCAGATTGGCATCGACCAGCAAGGTGCTTTCACCGAGCTGCGAAAACACCACGGCCAGGTTGGCGGCGAACAGGCTGGCGCCATCGCCGCTATCGACGCTGGCCACGACGAGCGCCTTGCGCCCCAGCGAAAACCAGCGCAGCATCAACTGGCTGCGCACGGCGCGCAAGGTTTCCATTTGCGGGCTGAAAGGCTGATACGCCGCCACCAGCTCGCTGGCAAACTTGCCCTCGCCTTCCTGCAGATACGGATAGTCGAATTGTCGCGCCAGCACGTGCTGGATGTCAGCTTCGCTGATCAAGCCGAGACGCAAGGCCGCTTCGCCAAAACGGATGCCGAGCTCCTTCTGCATGCGCAGCACGCGTTCGGCATTTTCCGGGGTGATTTTGCCCGAGGCCAGCAACAGGGCGCCGATGCTGGAGTCGCCGCCCCGCAGGGGTGACGGTTTCGAAACAGGATGCGCGGGAAAGTTCATATTCAATTCCATCAATTAATTGGCACTCAGGCGGCGGGCCGGCAGAAGACGATGCAAGCCCTTGCGACGGCGCGGTGCGGCTTTCCAGTCGACCATGCCCAGTACTGGCACTTGCAGCAAGTCAGCCAGATCATGGTCGGAACGCACGCGGCGGTCCAGCATTTCAATCAACAGGCCCAGGCCGATACCCAGGAACGTTCCCAGGACGATGGACAACAAGGTATTCATCAGCACGCGCGGGCTGGACGGTTCGATCGGTGGCACCGCAGGGTTCAGCACGGCAATGTCGGACTGGTCGGACTGGCCTTCGATCTTGGTTTGCGAGAAGCGTTGCGATGTCACGTCGAAGGCGCGCTGGGCGCTTTCCACATCCTTTTGCAGCACGCCCATCTCATCGCGGGTACGGTTCAGTTCCAGCACCTTCGACTTTTGCGCCGCCAGCGCCGCGCGTACCGAAGCTTCGCGCTGCTGCTGGATCTGCGCCGCATTGCCTACGCTATTCGAGGCGACGCGCAGCTGTTCGCGCAGATCGGCACGCAGCTTGTCCGCTTCGGCCTTCGCGCTCTGGTACTGTGGATGATTCTTGTCAAGACGCTGTCCCAGTTCGGCCAGCTTGGCTTCGGCATTGCCGAGCCCCATTTTCAAGCTTTGAATCAGGGGATTCGACGCCACGTCCGGCGATTCGCCGCCATTGCCGCCAGTAGCCATGCGCTGGCGCGAATTTGCCTCCATCAACTGGCCCTGTGCCATCACCAGCTGTGCGGACAGATCATTCAAGCGATTCGATTCCACGTCGAGACGGTTGTCGACGCTGACGATACCGTTTTCCTGCTGATACTTGGAGAGGCGGTTTTGCGCCTTTTCCACGTTATCGCGCAGCATCTTGGTTTGCTCATCGAAATAACTGGCCGCCTTTTTCATCGGCTCCACTTTCAGCTGGATGCTGACTTTCTGATATTCGTCGGAAAAGGCATTGGCCACGGCTGCCACGAATTGCGGATCGGACCCCTTGAAGCTGATGTCGACCACGCTGCTTTCGCGCGATGGCACGATTTCCAGTTTTTTCAGCAAGAGATTGGCCAGCCAGTCACGGACCGTTCCCTTGCCTTCTGTCGCCGCATTGAATTGCTCGATGACGGCCGGACTATTGGCCAGGCCCAGGTGATCGACCACGCGCAAAGCCACATTCTTGCTGCTGATGATATCGATCTGCGTGGCCATGTATCCAGGCAACAATTGTCCAGGCATGGCCAGGCCCGTGACAGGATCGACGCCCTTGTAGTTCATGACCAGGGAACTGGTGGCTTTATAGCTCTTCGGCAATAACAGGCTGACAGACAGCGTGGCGAGCACGGTGATGATCAAGGTCAAGAAAATAATCTTCTTGCGCGCTTGCAAAATCAGCAAAAATTGAGAGAAATTCATGTTGGAACCTTCAATACTGAATGATAAGAACGAGGCGCCGGCCCCGTTCAAGACTAGAACAAGCTCTCTTTGACATACACGACATCATCGACCTGCAGCATATCGTCATGCTTGGCTTCAAGAATCTGCAATTTGCCTTCCGCATCGCGGCGCTTGATGCGGATGCCGCGTTCCGTGCCCCGCTGCGTCAAGCCGCCCCCTGCGGACAAACCCTGCAACACGGTCATCGAACGCTCCAGGCGGAATGGGCCAGGACGCTGGACTTCGCCATAAATATAAAAGCGTGGCGCACGCTCGACAAAAATCACGTCGTTGCCAGCCACATCAAGGTCGCGGTTCAAATCGGCGCTGCGCACCATTTCCACGATATCGATCACTTCCCGGCTGGTCTTGCCATCGCGTTTGCGGATCAGGTTGATCGAATCACCGCCATCGGCGCTGACGCCGCCAGCCATGGCCAGCATATCCATCACGCTGCGGCGCCCTTCGATCGGATAGCGTCCCGGACGGTTCACCTGGCCCAGCACCGACACCTGCTGGCTTTGCAGCGAAGTCACGATAATGTTGACCTGTGCCTTGCGCAGGAAACCGCCGCTTTCAAGCAAGCCGCCCAGTTTCTTTTCTGCCGCGGAAACCGACAAGCCGCCGAGCGCCACGTTGCCAACCAACGGGAAGGTGATCTGACCAGCTTCGCTGATGCGCGTCTCCAGCGCCAGGTCAGGACTGCCATACACGGAAATTTTCAATACATCGCCCGCACCCAGCTGTACATCGGCGGCACTGGCAACCCCCGTACCAATGGCCAGCAACAGGGTCAGGCACCACATGACAAGTCGTTTCATGATTCGTTCAATCCATAATGAGTTGCTTAACTTAAAATGCTGCGGCTTATTTCAAGCCAGCAACGCCACGATCATTCGATTCCGAAGAACTCGGTGCCGGTGCCGCCGGCGCCACCGGTACGCTTGGTGCTGGCGCGACAGGCGTCGCAACGGCCGGTGCCGCAGCCGGCGCACTGGCCACTGCCGATGCCGAGGCGCCATTCTTGTTCAGGTACTCGATCTTGGCGGCGGCACGCAAACGTTTCAGTTCAGCATCGGCTGCATCCTTGTTTTTCTTGTTGAACAAAAATTGTTCAATTTGCGGTGCGGCTTGTGCCAGGGTCACGGGATTGTCGCGGATATCGGCCAGGGAAATGAGCAAGGTGCGGTCCCCCTCGCGGATGATGAACAACTGGCCCTTCGGCATCGACAGCAATTTCGCGCTCAGCTCCGGCGCCAGGTCGGCGCTGGTGCGCGAGAGCTGGGTACGGGCAAACTTGACCTTGTTTGTCTCAAGCCAGGCCGCTACGTCGTCGAGTGTCTTGGCGCTGTCCATGGCCGCCTTCAACTGGTCGTTCATGTCGGCACTGGCAATGATCAGTTCGCGCATGTCGAACTGCTTGCGTTCGGTGAAAAATTGCGGGTTCTTCTGGAAATACTCTTCCACTTCCTGCTTGGTGGGGCGGGCGATCGTACCGATGCGTTTTTGCATGTAGGCTTGCGCGACGATCAGTGCCTTGGCGCGTTCGATCGCCTGCACCACCTTGGGATCGCGGTCCGTCTTGTCCTTGGCCGCCTCATTCTGCAGCAGTTGGCGGTCGATCAGCGATTCCAGCAACTGCTTGCTGGCCGCTTCCTGTTGCGCAGCCTGCACATTGGCGCGCTGCATTTCTTCATTGAGCTGAAGGACGGTGATTTCTTCCCCATTCACACTCGCCAGCGCCTGGCCGGCCTTTTTTTCTTTATCGCCACAAGCAGACAATCCTGCGACGGCCAGTACTACCAGGCCTGCGCACAGCAGGCGGGAATGCGTGGCGGATTTGCTCGAGGGCACACGGGCGATTTGCGCTTGGTTCAAAATGACTCCTTCAGTTCAGGTAAGGAAATCCGCTGACAGCTTTGTGAGCGTGATGATAACTCACTTAACAACAAAACATTGTCAAAAAAACAGATTTCGATTGAAATTATGGGCTTGCGACCACATGATTGTCAATATTATAAATATGATACACAGTGTACTAGCTTGCTAGGAAACTATTTGCTTAAAAAACTATTAAAAGGTCTTAAAAACAACTGTTTCATCAGAAACACAATCCTTGCAATCGCCAAGCCTCAATAAATAATTTTCACAAGGCAATATTTCTCGCACAGCGACGGGCACTTGCATGACGCCGCACAATAATGGAAGGCGGGCCAGCATGGGAAAGCGGCAGGGATGGGGCCGGTGCTTTGGGAACAGTATCAATTGAACAGCCGCCGTGCGCCATGCGGGCCGGGCGAGGCGACAGCGGGCATGCCACGGGGCACAAGCTGGCCCGCCGCCAGGCAGGCGGAGCATGTCACCGTGCACATCATGTCGCCGTGCTTGCCTCATAGGATCGTCTGGCTCGTCGAATCACTGTTCGGCCGGCTCCAGGAACCGGCTATTGGACATCTTGCATGATTGCGCCATTTTAACGCGTATTAATTCTCCGCAAAAAATATTCAAGCCTGGTGTGGCGGCCCGCCATCGGTCCACGTTCAATGCGCGTTGTCGCGCTTCAGCACCACCTTGACGGTGCGCAAAATGATCCACAAGTCCAGCCACAGCGACCAGTTGCGCAGATAGTCGAGGTCGAAATGAATGCGCGCCTCCATCTTGTCGAGCGTCTCCGTCTCGCCGCGCAAGCCATTCACCTGCGCCCAGCCGGTAATGCCCGGCTTGACCTTGTGGCGCAGCATGTAGCCCTTGATCAGCTTGCGGTACTGCTCGTTGTGCGCCACCGCGTGCGGACGGGGCCCGACAATGCTCATCCGTCCCTGCAGCACGTTAATGAACTGCGGCAGCTCATCGAGCGAACTGCGGCGCAGGAAACCGCCCACGCGCGTCACACGCTGGTCGTTCTTGGTTGCCTGCACCACCTTGTCGCCATCCTCGCTCACCGTCATCGAGCGGAATTTATACACAATAATTTCCTCTCCATACAGGCCGTAGCGGCGCTGGCGGAAGATCACCGGCCCCTTCGACGTCGACTTGACGGCGATGGCGATGACCAGCATAACGGGCAGCAGCATGATCTGGATCAGCAGGCCCAGCACGATGTCGCTGCCGCGCTTGACCATGCTGTTAAAGCCCGTGAACGGCGATTCGCGGATGGCGATCACCGGCATGCCGCCCACATTGTCGAAGCGCGCCTGCATCAGGTCGAAGATATAGATATCGGGCAAGAAGTACACGGAAGCCGTCGTATCCTGCAACTCATCGAGCATCTTGCGGATGCGCGGCTGGGCCGAAATGGGCTGGCTGATGAATATCATCTTGATATTGTGTTCGCGCACATAGGCGGCAATATCGGCCATCTTGCCCAGCATCGGTTCGCGCATCGTCTCCGGCCAACGGTCATCCGTACGGTCGTCAAAAAAGCCCCGCACACTCATGAACAGATTCGGGTTGCGCTCCACGGTCGCGGCAAACTTCAGGCTGGCGTCATTGGCGCCGATGATGACGACCGAACGCACTTCGCTGTCGCGCCCGGGATCGGCCACCATGCGCCGTGCGGCAAGATGACTGAGCAGCAATATGAATGGCGTCAGCATGAACCAGGCCAACACCAGCTCGCGGTCATAGTGAAACGCCAGTCCCGTCGCCGAACCCAGGAATACCAGGATCAGGGCCGTGATGCCCCAGCTGACGAAGATATCACGGGCATAGGCCAGCATGCGACCGCTGCGCCAGGTACGATAGGGATCGACATACTGGAATACTGATGATGAAATAAAGAACGCCAGGATCATCAGTACCAGCGAGTAACCGGTAAATGGCGAACCTGACAAGGCGGACAGCAGATACAGCGTGCCCATGATGATCAATGGGTCGAGTATGCGCTGGAAAAACGAGATCAGGGGTATATCATTAACCGTCATATTACACTCAGAACTGAACACTGGCGCTGAAGGAAACGCCTTTGGCGCGGTAGCTGCCTGTATTAATAATAGGGGCGCCCTTGCGGGTATCGCGGAAGGCATTCAAGCCCAGCTGGATATTCGGCCGCGGCGCATAGGTCAGCCCCAGCGACTCCGTATGTGTGGAGTCCGTGACATCGACAGGAAAGACCAGCCCGCTGGCAGCGGAAAAATCGCGTTTCTGGCGCCGCACTTCTGCATCCATGCGCACCTTCGACGAAATATCCCATGCAGCGGCCACGCTGGCGCCGTTATTCAGGCTGCTCGATACCAGCGCGCTTTCCACCGCGCCAAATTCGTGCCATAAGTTGCCCGTAAAGCGCACTTTCCCCAGCGGTGCCCAATTGACGATCAGGCGTCCGTTCGCGCCTTTCGAATCACGTCCCGAAAACGAGGCATAGCCGCGCCGGACCCAGCCGGCGAGCAACTGCACCTGCGTCACCTGGCTGTAGCGCCAATAGATATTCGCCTTCACCTCGTCCTGGGTATAACCATCCACCAGGCTAAATTGCGAACCGGCCAGACGATTCGGATAATTGCCCTTCAAGTGCCGCAGCTGCACCCCGATCTTGCTGCCGCTCGAAGCCAGGTAATCGAGCCCCAGTTCGCTCGCATCCTCCACGCGATTCGCATAACTGAGGCGTGAAAGGTCATAGTAATAGCGCTCGCGGCTGACGCCACCGCGCAGGCGCCAGCTCGGATGAAACAGCCAGCCGCCGTCGAGGTAGGTCCTGTGCCGCGTACGCATATTGCGATCCGTACCTGTGGTTTGAAAGTCGCTGAATGGCGTCAGGGTCTCCGAATAGGTCGCTCCCGCATGGCCATCCAGGTGATTGCCAATATGCCACTCCAGGTCGGCCTGCAAATCCTTGCCGTTATAGTTCAAGTCATCGAAATGCTGGAACGATACCCGCGACCACTTGGCTTGTCCGCTCAGCACCTGGCGTCCGATCGGCCGGTTGAACAGAAAGCCGGCCTGGATCTGGCGCGAAGTATCGGAACGGGGACCAGTGTAGCCAGGCGTGTTGTCGTCAAGACGCAAAAGGTTGTCATCATACGAATATGACGTGGCCAGGAATGGGAAAATCGTGTCGCTCCATGAGGCAAGAGCAGCCGGGCTGGCCATGCTTCCCAGCAACAATAAACAACCGGCACGCAATGCTGATGCAGCCGGAAAACGGCGTGATGCGGCAGCAAGACGGTAACTGTCATCGACATCTTTTTTTTGCGGGGAATTCAACATAGGTATTCTCTTTGATAGAGCAAACAGTTGATTGGCAATATTACCAGTAAGTCCAGTATCCACCGGAAACAATCCAGAGACCCAGTACGCCATTCGTGACGCCGTGCGCCAGGATGGGCGACCACAATGACTGACTGCGCATATAAAGCAGTGTATAGGCGGCACCGGCAACAATGCCCGCCAGCCACAAATTATGTTCAAAGCCAAACAACACGACGCTGATGACAAACGCCTTGGCACTGGCCAGGCGTGGCTGGAATTTCAGGAAATCAGGGGCATCGATCCAGCGCAGCAGGAAGGAACGCCAGAACAGCTCTTCCATCACGGGCACCACCAGGGCGGCGCCGGCGATGCGCACGGCCACCAGGCTCCACTCGATCCGCCCCTCATTGCGGGGGTCGAAGCCGTCGGCACTGCCGATCGTCATCCAGCCCGCATCGAGGTTGATCCACAGCAGGAAAACAACAATGCCGGTCACCAGCGCCACGGCCAGCGCGCGCGCGCCCAATGGCACCCAGGCCAATTCCGTATAGCTGCGGCGCCAGTACAGCAGCATGCCCAGTACGACGCCGATCTTGACGGCATACAGCCAGCGCAGGTCCTGCGCGGCAAAGCCGAGCCGGCCCAGCATGTCGGCGATGAAGATGAAGGAAAGGTAGGCGAGGAATGGCGCTACCCGGGGCAAGGCGGCGCGGTCAAACATGCTGATGCGCACTGGAGGCGGAACCACGCGCCGGACGCCGTGGTCCGGAGCGCGTGCTTTTAATAACAAACATGCATCCCCCGATGTAAAAAATATAATTATATAATTATATCAAGCTGAACCGTTGCCGTGGCAAATAATCCTAACTTAATTACAACAGGAGAGGTGGAAAACAATCAACCGTTGGCGCGCGCCTCGATCTGCTCCCACTTTTCCAGCGCTTCCAGCAGTTCGCCTTCGATCTCGGCCACGCGCGCATTCAGGCGCTTGCCTTCGGCCGGCGTCTTCTTGTAGAAGTCCGGGTGCGACAGTTCGGCGGCCAGCACCGATTGCTCGTCTTCCAGCTTGGCGATCAGTTTCGGCAACTCTTCCAGCTCGCGCTGTTCCTTGTAGCTGAGCTTTTTCTGCTTGGCGGCCGGCGCGGCAGCCTCGACCTTCACGGCCGGCTTGCTGGCGGGCGCCGTGGCGATCGGCAAGGTGCGCACGCGCTCCCAGTCCGTGTAGCCGCCGACGAATTCGCGCCACTTGCCCTCGCCTTCGGCAACGATCACTTGCGTGACCACGTTGTCGAGGAAGGTGCGGTCATGGCTGACAAGGAAAACGGTGCCCGTGTATTCTTCCAGCAACTCTTCCAGCAACTCCAGGGTATCGATATCCAAGTCATTGGTCGGCTCATCGAGCACCAGCACGTTGGCCGGCTTGGCGAACAGGCGCGCCAGCAGCAAACGGTTGCGCTCGCCACCAGACAGCGACTTGACGGGCGAACGGGCACGCTCCGGCGCGAACAGGAAATCGTTCAGGTAGGTCATCACGTGACGGCGCTGGCCATTGATCTCGACCCAGTCGCTGCCTGGCGCGATGGTTTCCATCAGGTTTGCCTCTTCGTTCAGCTGCGTGCGCATCTGGTCGAAGTACGCCACTTGCAGCTTGGTGCCCAGGCGGATGGTGCCCGTGTCCGACTCTTCCTGGCCCAGGATCATCTTCAGCAAGGTGGTCTTGCCGGCGCCGTTGGCACCGATCAGGCCGACCTTGTCGCCGCGCAGGATGGTGGCGCTGAAATCCTTGACGATGACCTTGTCGCCATAGATCTTCGAGACGTTTTCCAGGTCCGCCACGATCTTGCCCGAGCGTTCGCCGGCAGATACATCCAGCTTGACCTGTCCCTGCTGTTCGCGGCGCGCATTGCGCGTCAGGCGCAGCGCTTCCAGGCGGCGCACGCGGCCTTCGTCGCGCACGCGGCGGGCCTTGACACCCTTGCGTATCCACACTTCTTCCTGCGCCAGGAACTTGTCGAACTTGGCATTTTCCACTTCCTCGATTTCCAGCTGCTCCGCCTTGCGGGTCTGGTAAGCCGTGAAGTTGCCCGGGTACGACAGCAAACGGCCGCGGTCAAGCTCGATGATGCGCGTGGCAACATTGTCGAGGAAGGAGCGGTCATGGGTAATGAACAGCACGCTACCTTTGAAGTCGCGCAACAAGCCTTCCAGCCACAGGATGGAGCTGAAGTCCAGATGGTTGGTCGGCTCATCGAGCAGCAGCACGTCGGGCGCCGAGACCAGCGCGCGCGCCAGCGCCACGCGCTTTTGCATCCCGCCGGACAGGGTTTTCATCAGCATGTCGCCCGTCAGGTTCAAACGGTCGAGCACGGTTTCCACCTTGTTCGGCAAGCTCCACGCATCGGCCGCATCGAGTTTGACCTGGATGTCGTGCATGCGTTCCATCAGTTCGTCGTCATTGCCCTGGCCGAACTGGCCCGTCAGCGCATCGTATTCCTTCAGCCACGCCTGCGACTCGCCCATGCCGGAAGCGACGGCGTCGAACACGGACATGTCCGGGTCGAATTGCGGTTCCTGCTCCACATAGGCGATCTTGATGCCTTGCTGCATCACCAACAAGCCGTCATCGAGCTTGAACTTGCCCGAAATAACCTTCAACAGCGACGATTTACCCGTGCCGTTGCGGCCAATCAAGCCGACCCGCTCCGAGGTTTCCAGTGAAAATTCCGCGTGATCGAGCAGCGCGACGTGACCGAACGCAAGTTGCGCCGATGAAAGAGAAATGACAGCCATAATGAGTAAGAGTGCTCGGGCGCCGCCTCGCGCGCACCGCGTGGTGCGCCAAACAGCCGCCGATTAGATGAATGAAGCACGCATTGTACCGACAACTCGGCACCACCAGTGCATTGCGGCCAGCATAAACTCAGGCCACCGGCGCGCGTTGCGTGGAATGTGGTGTCGCCAGCAGGAATCGAACCTGCATTTAAGTCTTAGGAGGACCTTGTACTATCCATTGTACGATGGCGACACGCGCAGCGGCATTATACAGGCAAGCGCCTGCCATTAACAGCCTGGCAAGCGGGCGGTGCCACTTCAGGCAACGCGTGCCATAGCCCTGCCGCGCTGGCGCACCAGCAACACAAGCAATCCGGCCAGAAGCAGTCCATAGGTGGCCGGCTCCGGTACGGCACTGATGGCAAATACCTGGATGGCGCCGAAGGTCACATCGTTGCCATGCCACGTGGAGCCATCGAGCAAACTGAGGCCTGTCAATGACTGCCCAGGGTAGTTATAGGTATACAAGAAAGAACTGCCGCCATGCGTGAGGTCTTGCGGCACATACAAATCATGCCCATAGCCAAATGTCGGGCCATAATTGGACTGATTGTAGGTCTGGTCCTTGCCGATACCGTCACCGTTGAAATACTGCGGCAGTTGCTGCAGCCTGAAGCCGGCAGTCAGATTGAACAGGAAGGCCGTGCGTTGGCTGTCATCCATGGTGACATGCATGCCATCGGTGGAGCTCCAGCTCTGTGGATTGTAGCCGCCCACCAGCCACGTCTTGCCCGATGAATTCGTGGCCTCCATGACGGAAAAGGTGCGTCCCTTGCCATCGGATGCCTTGTGAAAGTCCAGCGAAGTGTCGCCCGCTGCCTTGCTGTAAATGTTCGTCAGCGCCAGATTGCCTTCACCGAGCCAGGTTTCCAGTTGCGCCTGATAGCCGGGGGACAATAGCGACGTACCGGGCCCCGCCTGCGCGCCCAGGCAAAAACCCATACTGGCCACGGCTAGCACCACACTTCTTGCCGTTCTGAAATTATTGCGCATCCTCTACCTCGACTGTCAGTATTTAAAACCGGTCTATGTTCCGGTTGCCAAATATAACACGATAGATAATGTTTTTATATTTATTATTTAGATGCCGATACGCAATATTTCATAGCAGAAATTCAGTCAGGCAGCACCGCCGTCACTTCGATCTCGACCTTCGCCCTGTCTTCGATCAGTCCCGCCACCTGCACCGCCGTCATGGCCGGAAAATGCTTGCCGATCAGCTCGCGGTAGGCAAGGCCGATTTGTGGATATGCCGCCACATATTCCTTCTTGTCCAGTACATACCAGTTCATGCGCACGATGTGCTCGGGCAAGGCGCCCGCCTCGGCCAGCACGGCGACGATATTCTGCAAGGCCTGGCGCACCTGTGCCGCAAAATCGTCCGTGTGGAACTGGCCCTGCGCGTCCCAGCCTATCATGCCGCTGACGTACACCGTGCGCCCGCTGGCGGCAATGCCATTCGCATAGCCGCGCGGCCTGGCCCATCCCGGTGGTTGTAACACTTGCATATTGTTTTCCTCGTTGTTCATGCGCTTCATGTGTCCGCTGCCTCGCGCAGCAGTTCGCGCGCGATGATCAGTTGCTGTACTTCGCTGGCGCCCTCGTAGATGCGCAAGGCGCGGATTTCGCGGTACAGGCGCTCGACCGGATGCCCGCTGACCACGCCCATGCCGCCAAACAGTTGCACGGCCGCGTCGATCACCTGCTGCGCCGTTTCCGTGGCCGTCAGCTTCGCCATGGCCGCCTCCTTCGTCACCTTGCGGCCCTGGTCGCGCTGCCAGGCGGCGCGGTAGGTGAGCAGCGCGGCCGCGTCAATGCCGGTGGCCATCTGCGCCAATTTTGCCTGCGTCAGCTGAAAGTCCGCCAGGGTCTGGCCAAACATCTGGCGCTTTGTCGCGTGGCGCAGCGCTTCGTCGAACGCGCGCCGCGCAAAGCCCAACGCCGCGGCGGCGACCGAGGTGCGGAACACGTCGAGTGTCGCCATCGCCACCTTGAAGCCCTGCCCCGCCTCTCCCAGGCGCTGCGACACGGGCACGCGGCAATTGGCAAAGCGCAGGCGCGCCAGCGGATGCGGCGCAATGACGGCGATGCGCTCGGCGATTTCCAGCCCGGGATTGTCGGCATCGACGATGAAGGCGCTGATGCCGCGCGCGCCCGGCGCCTCGCCCGTGCGGGCGAACACCACGTAAAAGTCGGCGATGCCGCCGTTCGATATCCACGTCTTTTCGCCGTCGAGCACATACTCGTCGCCATCGCGGCGCGCCGCGCACGCCATGGCCGCCACGTCGGAGCCGGCCTGCGGCTCGGACAGGGCAAAGGCGGCGATGCGCTTGCCGCTGGCCACGTCCGGCAAATAGCGCGCCTTGTTTTGCGCGCTGCCGAACAGGCCGATGGCGCCCGAACCGAGTCCCTGCATGGCAAAGGCGAAATCGGCCAGGCCGTTGTGGCGCGCCAAGGTTTCGCGCATCAGGCAAATGGCGCGCGTATCGATCTTGCCATCGATACCCGTGGCATGCGCCAGCCAGCCGCCCTGCCCCAGCTGTGCCACCAGCGCGCGACAGGCCGCATCGACGTCGGCGCCGTGCGCGTCGTCCAGGTGCTGCGTCGCCCAGGTATCGAGCTCAGACTCAAGCTCGGCATGCCGCGCTTCGAAAAACGGCCAGTCCAGGTAAGTCGTATCGCGTGTATGTTGCATCTTAATCGCCCTCGAATTGCGGTGTTTCTTTCGCCACGAAGGCGTGATAGGCGCGGTGGAAATCGTTGGTGGCCATGCAAATGGCTTGCGCCTGCGCTTCCGCTTCGATGGCTTCATCGACACCCATGTTCCACTCCTGCTGCAGCATTTTTTTCGTCATGCCGTGCGCGAACGTGGGACCGCTGGCCAGGCCGGCGGCGAACAGCTGCGCCGCCTGCGCCAGTTCTTCCGGCTCGACCAGGCGGTTGAGCCAGCCCCAGCGTTCGGCCTCCGTCCCTGGCAAGGAGCGCCCCGTATACAGCAGCTCGGCGGCGCGGCCCTGGCCGATCACGCGCGGCAGCAAGGCGCAGGCGCCCATGTCACAGCCGGCCAGGCCCACGCGGGTAAACAGGAAAGCCGTCTTGCTGCGCGCCGTGCCGATGCGGATATCGGAAGCCAGCGCCAGCATGGCGCCGGCGCCCGCGCAAATGCCGTCGATGGCGGCGATGATGGGCTGCGGGCAGGCGCGCATGGCTTTCACCACGTCGCCCGTCATGCGGGTAAACGCCAGCAGGCCGGGCATGTCGAGCTGCGTCAGGGGGCCGATGATGTCGTGCACGTCGCCGCCGGAGCAGAAATTGTCGCCGCTGCCCGTAATCACCACGGCCTTGACGTCGTCCGCATGCGCCAGCGCGCGAAACAGCTCGCGCAGTTCCGCATACGAGTCAAAAGTGAGCGGATTCTTGCGCTCGGGCCGGTGGAGGGTCAAGGTGGCGACGCCTACGTCGACGGAAAACAGGAAATGCCGCGCGGCGTAGCCAGCCAGGCTGGCGCGGTTGCCTGGCAGGTCTTGCGGCTGGCCGGGTAGATGGCGCATGGTCAATCCTTGAGGGTAGTGTTATTCAACTGCTGCTTCATGTGCGACAGCAGGTCGATCAATTGGTTTTTGTCGTCCGGCGTCACGCCGTGCAGCAGTTCCGCGATCCAGCCTTCGTGCACGCGCGCCATCTCGTCGAACGCGCGCCGGCCGGCCGGCGTCAGCTTGACGCTGTACGAGCGGCGGTCCTTCGGATCGACCACGCGCGCCACCAGTTTTTCCTGCTCCAGCTGGTCAGTGATGCCCGTGATATTGCCGCCCGTGACCATCATGCGCTTGGACAGTTCGCCCATGCGCAAGCCATCGGGAAAGCGTTCGAGCTGCGCCATCAAGTCGAAACGGGGCAAGGTGATGCCGAAGGTGGCGCGCAAGCGCGTGCGCACCTCGTTTTCAATCTTGACCGTGCACGAGAGCATGCGCAGCCACAGCTTGAGCGACTGGTGGTGGTCCTGCGTCAGCCGGCTCGCCAGGTCCAGTACAGGTTCTTCCGGTACGTTCTCGGTTTCTTTATCCATGGTCTTCATTCAGTTACATGACTTCGCCGCCGGCGACGGCGATCGATTGTCCATTCATGGCGGCCGACGCGGGCAGGCAGAGCCACGCTACCGCATCGGCCACTTCCCGTGGCTGCACCAGCCGCTGCTGCGGATTGCCGGCCGCCAGTTCCGCGCGCGCAGCGTCTTCGCCGCGCCCCGTCTTGCGCACGATGTTTTGCACGGCCTGCGCCACCATGTCCGTTTCCGTGTAGCCGGGGCAGACGGCATTGACGGTGACGCCGCGCGGCGCCACTTCCAGCGCCAGCGCGCGCGTCAGGCCGATCACGCCATGCTTGGCGGCGACATAGGCGCTGACATAGCGATAGCCTTTCAAGCCCGCCGTTGACGCCACGTTGACGATGCGCCCCCAGCCCGCTTCCAGCATGGCCGGCATGGCCGCCTGGCAGCAGTGGAACACGCCCGTCAGGTTCACGGCCAGCATCTGCTGCCAGATGGCCGCGTCCGTCTTGCCGAAAGGCGCCGCATGCGCCTGGCCCGCGTTATTGATCAAGATATCGATGCGGCCGAAATGCGCGGCAGCCTGCGCGAAGCCCGCCTGCACGGACGCTTCCACGGCCACGTCGAGCACGCAGATGGCGACCCTGCCCGCATGGCCCTCCTCTTCCAGCTGCATGCGCGCGCGCGCCAGCCGCGCGCCATCGCGCCCGGCCAGGGTCACCCTGGCGCCCGCGTCCAGCAAGGCGGCCGCGCAAGCCAGACCGATGCCGCTGCCGGCGCCCGTCACCAGCGCATGCTTGTCGATTATCGCTTGCGTCTTCATGTCATCCTTCCAGCAGCCGCGCGGCCACCTGTTGCGGGGTGAGGCCCATGCTGGCGGCGGCCAGCTGGCGCTCGCGCTGCAGATTGCGTTCCAGCTGCTGCTGGCCCGGGCGGTACTGTTTCGGCCAAGCCGCGCCGGCGCCAGCGCCGCTGTAGCCGATGCGCGCCATTTCCGTCAGGGTCCAGGCGGGGTTGGCCAGGTGCGGCCGGCCCACGGCGCACAGGTCGGCGCGCCCTGCGGCGATGATGCTGTTGGCGTGGTCCGCTTCGAAGATCGAGCCGACGGCCATGCTGGCGATGCCCGCCTCGTTGCGCACGCGGTCGGCAAACGGCGCCTGGAACATGCGCCCGTACACGGGCTGTTCGAGCTTGCTGACCTGGCCCGAGGAACAGTCGATCAGGTCGGCGCCTGCCTGCTTGAACAGGCGCGCGATCAGTACCGCATCGTCGGGCGTGATGCCGCCGTCGACCCAGTCGTGGGCCGAGATGCGCACGCTCATGGGTTTATCCTGCGGCCAGGCGGCGCGCATGGCGCGGAACACGCGCAGCGGATAGCGGCAGCGGTTTTCCAGGCTGCCGCCATATTCGTCCACGCGGCGGTTGGTCAGCGGCGAGATAAAACTCGACAGCAAATAGCCATGCGCGCAATGCAGTTCCAGCCAGTCGAAACCGGCGACGGCCGCAGCCAGGGTGGCGCGCACGAAATCCTGCTCGATGCGCGCCAGGTCGCTTTCCGTGGCCGCCCGCGCCACCTGCGACACGCCCGCCAGATATTGCTGTTCCGATGCCGCCAGCAGCGTCCAGTTATCCTCTTTCAAGGGCAGATCGATGCCATCCCACATGGGCCGCGTCGAGCCTTTCGGCCCCGCGTGGCCCAGCTGCAGGGCGATCTTCGCATCGCTGTTCGCATGCACGAAATCGACGATGCGGCGCCAGGCTTGCGTATGCGCTTCGCTGTACATGCCGGGACAAGCGGGCGTGATGCGCGCATCGGCCGACACGCACGTCATCTCGGCAAACACGAGCCCCGCGCCGCCCATGGCGCGCGCGCCCAGGTGCATCAGATGGTAGTCGCCCGCCACGCCATCGACGGCGCTGTACTGCGCCATCGGCGAGACAGCGATGCGGTTTTTCAGCAGCACGCCGCGCAGTCGGAAGGGCGTGAGCATGGGCGGCAAAGCCTCGTCCCGCATCTCCACGCCAGCCTGCTCGCCCGCGCGCCGCGCCAGCCATTGTTCATAGCCGGCCACGTAGGCAGGGTCGCGCAGGCGCAGGTTTTCATGCGAAATGCGCTGGCTGCGCGTGAGCATGGAATAGGCGAACTGCGGCGCTTCCATGGCGCTGTAGCGCTCGACGTTTTCAAACCACTCCATGGAATTGCGCGCCGCGCTCTGGATTTTCAGCACCTCGATGGCGCGCAGCTGCTGGTAGGCGGCCAGCGCCGCAGCCGTCTCGGCATGCCGGTCGAAGCAGCGCGCCAGCTCGATGGCGTCTTCCAGCGCCAGCTTGGTGCCCGAGCCTATGGAATAATGGGCCGTGTGGGCCGCGTCGCCCATCAGCACGACGGGCACGCCGTCCTGTACATGCACCCATTGCCGGCAGACGATGCGGGGAAAGGTGATCCACTGGGCCGAACCGCGCAAGTGCGGCGAATTGCTCAGCAGGCCATGGCCGTCGAGTTCCTCGGCGAACAGGGCTTCGCAAAAGGCGATGCCCTGTTCCTGGCTCATGGCATCCAGGCCCGCCGCGCGCCACACGTGTTCGGGCGTTTCGACGATGAAGGTCGAGGTCTCGCCGTCATACTGGTAGATATGCGCCTGAAACCAGCCGTGCGGCGTCTGGCGGAAGGCAAACGTGAACGCTTCGAATTTCTTGCGCGTGCCCAGCCAGACGAAGCGGCAATGGCGCTGCTCGATTTCCGGCTGGTAGCTGGCCGCATAGCGCGTGCGGATGCGGCTGTTCAAGCCGTCGCTGGCGATCACCAGGTCGGCGCCGTACTGGCGCGCGATGGCCTGGTCGTCCTGCACCTCCGTCTCGAATACCAGCTGCACGCCGAGTTCCTCGCAGCGCGCCTGCAGGATATTGAGCAGGCGCTTGCGGCCGATGCCGCAAAAGCCATGGCCGCCGGAACGCACGGTCTCGCCCTTGAAGTGGATCTCGATATCGTCCCAGTGGTTGAACGCCTGCAGGATGGCGCGCGCAGTCGGCTCGTCCGCATTGGCCAGGTTGCCCAGCGTCTGGTCGGAAAACACCACGCCCCAGCCAAACGTGTCGTACGGGCGGTTGCGCTCGATGACGGTGATGCGGTGATCCGGGTTCTGCTTTTTCATGAGCAGGCTGAAATACAGGCCGGCGGGACCGCCGCCGATGCAGACAATATTCATGGAGTGTCCGTGCGAAGTTTGAAGCGCTGCAGCTTGCCCGTTTCCGTGCGCGGCAGGGAAGGCAGGAAACGGATGGCGCGCGGATATTTATACGGGGCGATCTGCTGGCGCACGAAGTCCTGCAGTTCGGCTGCCAGCAGGCCGCTGGCCTGGCAGCCATCCTTCAGCACCACATGCGCCTCGACGATCTGGCCACGCTCGGCATCGGCGCGCCCGACCACGCCGCATTCGGCCACGGCCGGATGGCGCAGCAGCGCCTCTTCCACTTCCGGACCGGCGATGTTGTAGCCGGCCGAGACGATCATGTCGTCGCTACGCGAGCGGTAATAGAAATAGCCGTCGGCATCCATCTCGAAGGTGTCGCCCGTCAGGTTCCAGCCATTCTGCACATACTCGCGCTGGCGCGGGTCGGACAGGTAGCGGCAACCGGTGGGGCCTTTCACGGCCAGGCGGCCCGTCACGCCGGGCGGCTGCGGCACGCCGGCGTCGTCGACGATGCACGCCTGGTAGCCGGGAATCGCCTTGCCGATGGCGCCGCGGCGGATGCCCTCGCCCGTGGCGGAAATGAAGATATGCAGCATCTCGGTGGCGCCGATGCCGTCCGTCATGGCCAGGCCCGTCGCCGCCTGCCAGGCGTCGCGCGTGGCCAGCGGCAGCGCCTCGCCGGCCGACACGGACAATCGCAGGCTGCGCACATCGTGGCTGGCCGCCAGGGGCGCCATCTGGCGGTAAAAGGTGGGCGCCGTGAAGCAGATCGTGGCTTGATAAGCGCCGATGGCGCGCAGCAGGCCGTCGGGCGTGAGTTTTTCCAGCAGCACGGTGGCCGCGCCAAAGCGCAGGGGGAACAGCAGCAAGCCGCCGAGGCCAAAGGTGAACGCCAGCGGCGGCGTGCCGATGAAGATATCGTCGGCGCGCACCTGCAGCATGGAGCGGGGAAAGCAGTCGCAGATGGCCAGCAGGTCGCGGTGCATGTGCATGGTGCCTTTGGGGACGCCCGTCGTGCCCGAGGTAAAGCTGATCAGGCAGACGTCGTCGGCCGCCGTGTCGCATGCGGCAAATGGCGCATCGTGGGCCGCCATGCGCTGCTCCAGTTCCGTGTCGTCGGCGCCAAAGCACAGCATGGGCGGCAGGGACGCCAGTGCGTCAAGTTCCGCGCGCAAGCCCTGCGCGCACAGCACGGCGTTTACTTCCGCCTTGGCCAGGATGGCGGACAGTTCGCGCGCGCGCAGCAGCGGCATGGTGGGCACGGCGATGCAGCCGGCTTTCAGCACGGCCAGCAGGCAGGCGGCCATCATGGGCGTATTCGCGCCGCGCAGCAGCACGCGGTTGCCGGGGATCAGATGCAGGTCGCTGCGCAGCACGTGGGCGATGCGGTCGACCTGCCGCGCCAGCTGCGCATAGGTCCAGCGCTGGCCGTCGGCAAGGATGGCGGTGCGCTCGCCACCGCCGCTGGCCACGGCCACATCGAGCAGCGCGGCGACGCAATTGAGACGCGGCGGATACTGCAGCTCGGACAAGTCCAGGCACAGCTGCGGCCAGAGTTCGCGCGGCGGCAAGTGCGTGTGGGCAAAGTCGTCCTGGGGAGATGCGGTGGTAGGCGAAGGGTCGCTGCTCATGCTCATCCTGGCTGATAGCGGGCGCGTGCACAAGGCCCGGAAGCAGATACTTTAAACCTAAAGTATTTTTCCAGCAAGCGGAAAACAGCAATTTCAGTCGACGCCGTCCTGCTGCCGCAGCAAACGCGCCTGCTGCGCCACGCTGCGCGCCAGCGCGGCCAGGGCCGCTTGTATCTGGTCGCCATCGAGCACCGAGGCCTGCAGCAGCGCCATCATGCCCGCTTCCGCGCCATGCAAGCCGAGGGTGCGGCAACCGAGGTGCAGCCGTTCGAGCTGCTGGCGCGCCTGGGCCGGTTCGCCGCGTGCCAGCAAGGCATCGACCTGTTCGCCGGCGGCGACTATCTGCCCCTGGAAGCCCGTCAGATACGCCAGCAGGCGTTCGCTGTCGATGCCCAGCCGCTGCAGCGTATCGCGCGGCGCCTCGGCCGGCAAGGCCGAGACGTCGAAGCAGGCGTCGATATGCTGGCGCACCTGCTCCGGCTGGAAAGGCTTGACGATATAGCCGGCAGCACCTGCCTGCACGGCGTCACGCACCGTGTCATGGTCATTGGCCGACGATACCAGCACGAGCGGCATGGCATCGAGCGCGCTGTCGGAGCGGATTTTCTGCAGCAGCTCCATGCCGGACAGGCGCGGCATGCGCAAATCGCAGAAGCACAGCGACGGACGCAAGCCGCCTTCGAGCTGCTCCCACGCGGCCGCGCCATCTTCGGCTTCCACGATATCGTGCACGCCGCAACTGTCGATCAAATGCATCAATACCATGCGCGACACGACATCATCGTCAACCACCAGTACTTTCATTGCTTTCTCCATTGGCGGCAGCGTCAAGGTGCCTGGCCGTATTCTACCCAGTTTCGCCGCGCGCTCGATGGCCGGCATTGCCTATTTTACATTTCCTTGCCCGAAACGGCTATTTGCGCCAACAGTGCGCGCAATTGCGGCAAATGCACGGCCACTTGCGTCCAGCGCCCGCCGTCCGCCGCCTCTTCCATTTCCGTGCACAGCATGTGCAGCTGCGTTTCATCGAGATAGGCGGCGCTGCCCTTCAAACCGTGCAGCAGGCGCCCGGCGCTTTCCTTGTCCTGCGCCGCCAGGGCGGCATCGAGTTCACGCAGGCGTCCCTCCAGGTCGGCGACAAAGGCGACGCGGATGCGCCGTTGCAGTTCGCCGCTGCGGATGGACTGGGACGGCGCCGGAACGGGAATCGCCGGCGCGATGCCGAACAGCGCATCGAGTTCGGCCTGCCCCCGCGCCGCGCCGCGCGGCACGTTCGACGGCATGCGCGGCAACATGAAGCCGCGCTGCAGCTGACGCTCGATGGCGCGCGCCAGCAAGCCATGCAGCGCCGCCTCGTCCACGGGCTTGCTGAGGAAATCATCCATGCCGACGCCGAGATAGCGGCTGCGGTCTTCTTCGCTGGCATTCGCCGTCAGGGCCACGATCATCAGTTCCTGGTCGCGCACGGGCTGGTCCGGCCAGCCGCCCACGCGGATCAGGCGCGTCGCCGTCGCCCCATCCATCTCCGGCATGCGCCCGTCCATCAGGATCAGGTCATAGCGCGTATGCACGCAGGCCGCCACCGCCAGCACGCCGTTGGCGACCACGTCGACCCGGTGCCCCAGCTCTTCGAGCATGACGCGGATGATGATCTGGTTGGTGGGGAAGTCTTCCGCGCACAGCACGCGCAGCTGGTGGCTGTGCGGCGCCAGCGCCACCTGCGGCACCAGCGGCGGCGCCACGCCATCGGCCAGCGGCAAGGTGAAGGCAAACGTGCTGCCCTGCCCCGGCGTGCTGGCCACCTCGATCTCGCCATCCATCAGTTCGACCAGCTGGCGGCAGATCGCCAGGCCCAGTCCCGTGCCGCCGTAGCGCCGCGTGGTGCTGGCGTCGGCCTGCTCGAACTTCTGGAACAGCCGCGCCATGGCTTCCGCATCGATGCCGATGCCGCTGTCGCTGACGGTGAAGCGGATCAGGTTGACCTTGCGTCCGCCGCTGCCGCTGGCCACGCCGGCGCGCTCGACGCACACGCTGACGCCGCCGCGCTGGGTGAACTTGAAGGCATTGCCGACCAGGTTGACCAGCACCTGGCGCAAGCGGGTCGGGTCGCCCACCACGAAGGGCGGCAGGTCGGGCGCGAAGTCGATGGAGAAACCGATGCTGCGCGCGGCCGCCTGCTCCTCGAACAGGCTGACGACCGTCTCGATCGCCGCGCCGAGCGCGAAGTCGATGTTTTCGATGCTCAGCTTGCCCGCCTCGATCTTGGAAAAATCGAGCAAGTCATTGATGATCACCAGCAGCGACTGGGCGTTGGCCTGGCCGCGCAGGATCTGCTCGCGCGTGGCGTCGTGCAGCTGCTCGTCGCGCAGGGCAAAGCCCAGCATGCCGATCACGCCGGCCAGCGGCGTGCGCATCTCGTGGCTCATGTTGGCCAAAAATTCCGACTTCTGGCGCGTCGCATCCTCGGCCTTGCGCTTGGCCTGGCGCAGGCTTTCCTCGTTTTTCGTCAGGCTGCTGTTCACTTGCGCCAGCTTTTCCGACTGGGCCAGCACTTCGATTTCCTTGCTCTGCAACTCGGCCGTGCGTTCGCTGACCTGCTTTTCCAGTTCATTCTGTTGATGCCGCAGCGCGCGCACGCGCTGGCGGTAGGCGCCATAGATGGCGCCCAGCAGCAGCACCGCCATCAGGGTGCGGAACCACCAGGTTTTCCAGAACGGCGGCAGGATCGTGATGGCCAGGGTGGCGCCGCTCTCGTTCCAGACACCGTCCTTGTTGGCCGCCTTGACGCGAAACACGTAGTTGCCGGCATCGAGGTTGGTATAGGTGGCAAAGCGCCGCCCCGCATCCGTCATGACCCAGTCCTGGTCGAAGCCTTCGAGCCGGTAGGCGAACATGTTGCGCTGGGGCGCGGCGAAATGCAGGGCCGCGAATTCCAGCGAAAAGACGCTTTCGCGGCTGGTCAGCACGAGGTTGCGCGTGTGGTCGATGGCCGCCTTGAGCACGTGCGCGAACTCGCCGCGGCCGATGGCCACCGGCTTGTTGAATATCTGCAGTTCCGTGATGGCCACCAGCGGCGGCACGCGGTTGTCGTGGATATCCTGCGGCACGAACGCCGTCATGCCGTTGAAGCCGCCGAAATACATGGTCCCGTCCGAGGCGCGCAAGGCCGCGCCATCGAAGTACGAGCCTTCCACCGTGCCATCGGCGCTATCGTAGTTGCGAAACAGGCCGCTGCGCATGTCAAGCCGCGTGATGCCGCTATTCGTACTGAGCCACAGCTGCTCGTTGTCGTCGCCGAGAATGCTGGCGACGGCGTCGTCGGCCATGCCATCCTTGCGCAGGAAGCGCCGGAAACGGATCTCGCCCTTGGCATCGACGTCCATGCGGTTCAAGCCATTGGCCGTGCCCACCCACAGCACGCCGCGCTTGTCTTCGTGCAGGAAATGCACTTCATCGTGGCTCAGGCTATGCGGATTTTGCGGATCGTGGCGGAAATGGCGGAAGTGGCCGCTGGCGCGGTCCAGCAAGTCCAGACCGTGGAAGGAACCGATCCACAGGCGCCCCTTGCCGTCTTCCAGCACGGGCCGCACCATGTTGTCGGACAGGCTGTTCGGGTTGGCCGGGTCGTGGCGGTAGGTGGTGAAGCGCTTGGTGACGGGGTCGAAGCGGTGCACGCCGCCCCGCGTCGAGACCCACAGCATGCCGCTGCGGTCGCTCACGATATTGCGGATGGTGTCGCTGTTCGGGTCGCCGGCGGCAAAGCGCATGGTGAAGAAGCGCCCCAGTGCGGGATCGAAGCGGTGCAAGCCCGTCGAGCCGCCCACCCACAGGGTGCCGTCCGGCGCCTTGTACAGGGTGGTGACCTGTTCGTCGCGCGACATGCCGGGAGAACTGCGCAGGTCGAACAGGCGCGAGCTGCCGTCGCGCGTGTCATACAGTTTCAGGCCGCCCTTGGTGGCCAGCCACAGCTTGCCATTGCCCGCGTCGGCCACGGCGCGCACTTTCTTGTCCGCCAGCGCGCCTACATCGCCGGGCGCGCGCGCCATGCGCGAAAAGCCGCCGCTGCCCAGGTCGACCCGGCTCACGCCGTTGTACCAGGAGCCGACCCAGAAGGTGCCGGCGCGGTCGCGGTACAGCGACGACAGCTGGTTATCGGCGACGCTGAATTTGTCGCCCGTCTGATGCCGGTACTGCAGGAAGGTGTCGCTCTCGGGCAGCCAGCGGAACAGGCCATCGGCATTGCTGCCCAGCCAGACAGTGGCGTCGACATCCTGGTACAGGCTGGCGACGCGGATGGCGGAAAAGCCATTTTTCTCACCGAAGCGCACTCTTGCCTGCGGCGGCTGGCCGGCGGCGCCCAGGCGCCAGCGCTCGGCGCCGGCCATGGTGCCGATCCACAGGTTCTGCTGGCGGTCGATCAGCAGCGACTGGATCACGTTGTACTTCGAGCCGGGCTCCGTGTCGACGGAAAAATGCTCGAAGCGCTCGCTGCCCGGCGCCAGCATGTCCAGGCCCGTTACCGTGCCGATCCACAGGCGCTGCTGCGCGTCCAGCGCCAGCGCCTTGATTTCATTGTCGCCCAGGCTGTGCGGGTTTCCCTCTTCATGGTGCCAGGTACGGAAGACGCCCGTGGCGGGATCGAAATGCTGCAAGCCGTCCGAGGTGGCGATCCAGAAGCCGCGCGCGCCATCTTCGAGAATGGCGTGGATATGCCGGTTGCCGTTACCGCGCTTGCTCTTTTCGGCCGGGACGTAATGGATGAAGGTCTGGCTGGCGGCATCGAAGCGGTCCAGGCCATTGTCGGTGCCCACCCACAGCTGGCCCTGGCTATCGACATGCAGTTCGCCCACCCAGTTGTCGGCCAGGCTGGTCTTGTCGCCTTCGATATTCTTGTAGACGACCATGCGGTAGCCATCGTAGCGGCTCAAGCCAGACTGGCTGCCGAACCACATATAGCCCTGCCGGTCCTGGGCGATGGCCAGCACCGATTCCTGCGCCAGGCCCTGGTCGACGCTGAGCTGGTCGAAACGCAGGGTGGGCGCAGGCGCCGCCGCGGCCGGGCCGCCCAGCAGCAGAATTAATAGTAAGGCAACATCGTAAACACGTCGAAATACCAGCACAATCGTCCTGTCAAAAAAAACGCGAAAAACCCGCACGCCGCTCCAAGGGCCGTCTCAGGAACCAAAGAACGCCAGGACATCATCCTTGCGGGCTTGCGTATCGCGCTGTCCAAGACGGATCAGCTCGTTAGTATACGTCGATTCGAACAATAAATACGATGCCAGCGCCGCGCCGCGCGCTTCTGCCGCGCCGATGCCCGACAACATGGTGCGGATGGGACGCGGCAGACTGCCGATATGCCGGCTGGCGATGGCGTCGAGCCGTTCGGACGGCGCGATGACCAGCAATTCCACCGGCCGCAAGGCCGTCTTGCCCAGCAATTCGGGCGGCAGCATCGACAGGGTCAGGTTGATGCGGTTCAGGCGCTCGATGTCGACGGCCAGGCCATCGAGGAAGATCGACGACAGCGCATGGCCGGCGATCTGCGCCAGGCTCGGGTAGCGCGCCGCCTCGGACGCGGCGGGCGCCGGTTCCGTCATGCGCCCCGCGCCCACCACCAGCACCTTGTTCGCGCCCAGGTGGATCGCCGGCGAGATCGGCGCCAGCTGGCGCATGGAGCCATCGCCGCAGTACTCGCGCTGGCCGCCCACATACAGGGGCACGGCAGGAAAGATGAAGGGGATGGCGGCCGAGGCGAGCAAGTGCTCCACGCCGATCTGGTCCGGCAGGGCCAGGCGCTGCGTGCGCACCCACGGCGCGATATCCTCGGCCGTCTGGTAAAACGTCATGTGGCGGCTGCCCGAATACGACGACGCCGTCACGGCCAGCGCATGCAGCAAGCCGTCGGCCAGGGCCGCGTCCAGGCGCGGCAAGTCGAGCATGCGGTGCAGCAGGCTGACCAGCGGGGTATTGTCGAGCAGGGAACTGGGCGGCGACGCATGCCACTGGCGCAGCAGCCAGCCGAACGACAGCAACGACAGCCAGCGCGCGCCCGAGCGGATCACGCCCAGTGAATCGGCCCGATACACTTGCTCGACTTCGATGTGCTGCCACACGTCGAGCAGCTTTTGCACGCCTTCGCCGAAGTTATCCGCGCGGCAGGCCAGCGCCGTGGCGTTGATGGCGCCGGCCGAGGTGCCGCAGATGATGTCGAACGGGTTGCGCGCCGGCGCCCAGCCCGCTTCCCACAGAATCGCTGAAATCGCCTGCAGCACGCCCACCTGGTAGGCGGCACGGGCGCCTCCTCCCGTCAGTATCAAGCCTGTTTTATTTTGCATTCCCATGCCGGCAGATTAGCAGGGTCTTGATACTTTGTGGAAATTTCAGTCGCCGCGCACCATGCCTTCCCTGCGTGGGTCGGCGCCGCCAAACCAGAAATCCTTGCCATGCGCATTCAGGCGCATGATGCCCTGCAAGCCGGAATTCTGTTCGATGACGCGCACTTCGTGGCCCATGGCCTGCAGCGCCTCGACTTGCGCGGCAGGCGCGCGGCCCTTTTCCAGTTCCGTCGGGCCGTTGCGGCTGCCAAAGTTCGGCAGGTTGATCGCCTGCTGCACGTTCATGCCCCAGTCCATGGTGCCGACCAGGACCTTGGCGACATAATTGATGATGGACGAGCCGCCGGGCGAACCCGTCGCCAGCACCAGCTTGTGCGTGCCCTTCTCGAACACGAGGGTGGGCGACATGGCGCTGCGCGGACGCTTGCCCGCCTCGACCCGGTTGGCAATCGGGCCGTCCGCGTCGCGCGAATCGAACGAGAAATCCGTCAGCTGGTTATTCAGCAAAAAGCCGTCGACCATCTGGCGCGAGCCGAACGCGTCTTCCACGCTGGTGGTCATCGACAGGCCGCCCCCAAAAGCGTCCACGGCCACCAGGTGCGAGGTCGACGGGCGCTGCAAGGCGTTGTCCATGCCCCACGCCACCTGCATGCCTGGCGGCGTGCCGGGCATGGCCTTGCCCATGGATTTGTCGCCGATCAGCGAGGCGCGCTGCGCCAGATAGGTTTTATCGAGCATCGAGGCGATACCGTTGCCCGGCAGCGGCACGAAGTCCGTGTCGGCCACGTAGCGGTTGCGGTCCGCGTAGGCCAGGCGCCCCGCTTCCGAGAACAGGTGGATCGCTTGCGCATCGAGCACGCCGTCGACGGGCGCATACGGCCGGATATCCTTCACTTCCAGCATGCCCAGCATCTGCGCGATGGCGATGCCGCCCGACGATGGCGGCGGCATGCCGCACACGGTCCATGCCTTGTAGTCGCTGCAGACGGGTTCACGCACCTTGGCCCGGTAGCCGGCGATATCTTGCGCCGTCAGCTTGCCCGGATTGGTCGGATGCGCCGCCACCTTGGCGGCGATGTCGCGCGCGATGCGGCCCTGGTAAAAAGCGTCGGCGCCGCCACGGGCGATCTCGCGCAGGGTGCGCGCCAGCTGCGGGTTTTTCAGCACGTGGCCGACGGACCAGGCCTTACCCTCTTTATCATAGAAATAGGCGGCGGCGACAGGGTCGCGCTTCAGGGCCTGGTCCCAATTCAACAGGCCGTTGAGGCGCTGGCTGACGGGAAAGCCGCCGTGCGCCAGCTTGATGGCAGGGCCGAACAGGGTCGCCCACGGCAGCTTGCCGTGTTCCTTGTGCGCCAGTTCCAGCATGCGCAGCACGCCAGGCGCGCCCACGGAACGCCCGCCCACCACGCCCGTGGCGCGCGAGACGGGGCTGCCGTCCGCATTCTGGAACAGGTGTTCATCGGCGCTAGCAGGGGCCGTTTCGCGTCCGTCGAACGCCTGCACGCCCTTGGCCGTGGAATACAGCAGGAAGGCGCCGCCGCCGATACCCGACGACTGCGGTTCGACCAGGGTGAGGACCAACTGCGTGGCGATGGCCGCGTCGATGGCGCTGCCGCCCTTTTTCAGCATCTGGTAGCCGGCATCGGCGGCCAGCGGATTGGCGGCGGCGACCATGAATTTCTGCGCTGCCCAACCCGATTTTTCCGCATACGCGGTAGCGATTTCCGGCGCCTTTTGCGGCACCTCGGCAAATACGGGACTGGCAGCCAGGGCTCCCAGCAAGGTCAGGCTCAGCGCCAGCGGCTTCAATGTGATCATGGATTCTCCGATAAAAAAAGGGCGCACAGCCAGGCAAGGCTGTACGCCCCATACGGGGGTATCCTACATCAAATCACGCCAGGCTTATTTCGGTTGCATGCGGATCGCGCCGTCCAAACGAATCGTCTCGCCATTGAGCATGACGTTTTCCATGATGGCTTTCACCAGTTGCGCGTATTCGCCGGGCTTGCCCAGGCGCGAAGGGAACGGCACCATCTTGCCCAGCGCATCCTGCACTTCGGCCGGCATGCCGAGCAGCATCGGCGTTTCGAAAATGCCGGGCGCCACCGTCATCACGCGGATGCCGTTGCGCGACAGGTCGCGCGCCATCGGCAGGGTCAGTCCCACCACGGCCGCCTTCGACGACGCATACGCGGCCTGGCCGATCTGGCCATCGTAGGCCGCCACGGAAGCCGTGTTGATGATGACGCCGCGCTCGCCTTCAACGGTGGCATCCTGCTTGGCCATGGCGTCGGCCGCCAGGCGGCACATATTGAAGGTACCCACCAGGTTGATGTTGACGACCTTCTGGAACAGGGCCAGCGGATGCGGGCCGTCCTTGCCCACGGTTTTCACGGCCGGCGCCACGCCGGCGCAGTTGACCAGGCCGCGCAAGGTACCCAGCTGGGTTGCCGCGGCCACCACGGCCAGGCCGTCTTCTTCCGACGTCACGTCGCACTGCACGAACACACCGTCCAACTCAACGGCCAGCGCCTGGCCCGCCTCCGTCTGCACGTCGGCCAGCACGACCTTGCCGCCGGCTGCCGTCAGCATGCGCGCCGTGGCCGCGCCCAGGCCCGATGCGCCGCCCGTGATGATGAATACATTGTCCTGAATCTGCATGAAATCTCCTGAGTGATAAGGGCCGTGTTCCCGGCGCCTGATGAGTGCATGGTGTCATGCATTACGTTTACGTAAACGTAATGTCGGCGACAATTGTAGCCATTTTTGCGGGCACCGAGCGAAAACTTGCAGCGCTGGCGTATGGAAAGGCTAAAAACACTGGATGAAAGCGCCGTTGCGGTGGCAGATGCGCCCGTTAGCATCGAGCGTGGCATTGCCCGCGCCGTTATAGCGCGCGCCGGCAGAGTCGCGGCAACCGCCTGTGTCGCATGCACCGATGGGCTGCGGCGCGCGCGGCATCGGTACGGCCGGGCTGGGCGGCAAGGGCGCCATGGGCACGACGGGCGGCACGGATTGCGCCGGCATGCGGCCGATCACCTGCGCCACGGAACGGCGCGGCTGCACGGGCGGCGCCGGGCGGCACGGTTCCACCGCCAGCTTGCTGCTGTCGCGCGGGTCGAGCTGGCACACGGGCAAGGACTCGGGCGCCTGCTGCTGCGCCCAGGCATGACCGCCAGCCGATACCGACATGCCGCAAGCCAGCACCACTATGCTTTTTGTCATCCGCTTCATGCCCTCTCCCAACGCTTCCATCGCCCGGTTTTCATTATTGGCACATGCCGCGCCAGATGCCAGCAAGGTAACAATTACTCACGCTTGCTGGTGCCGCACACCGCCGATGCGCGTCCTGTAACGGTGTTTTATTTCCTTTCAGTACTTTCTTTCTTGCCAGCATGGCATTACAATAAGAACGATTCTTATTCTCATTAGTGGAGTGAGAGCGCAATTTATTATCTTTTCACTCATTTATACCCGAGCCACCCGGAAGGCAGCCAGGAAATAACAATATCCGGAAAGTTCATCATGACCCAGCGTAGTTCCGTCTTCGTAGCCCCCGTCGCCACTCCCGCCCGCTCCATTCATTCCGCCGCCCTGCTCCTGCCCTGCCTGCTGTCGCTGGCCGTCAGCAATGCCTGGGCCGAAGGCAATGTGGCCGCCGATCCCACCATGAATACGGTGGTCGTCACCGCGTCGGGCACGGCCATCGATATCAAGGATGCGCCGGCCAGTATCAGCGTCATCACGCGCGAGGAAATCGAACGCCAGCCCGTGTATGACTTGAACACGCTGCTGCGCCGTATCCCCGGCGTGACGGGCGGCACCAGCCCTGAAGGCGAAGCGTCGAAGATCAAGCTGCGCGGCTTGCCCGATAAATACACGCTGATCCTGGTCGATGGCAAGCGCGTGGGCAGCTCGGCCGACACGGCTTACCGTCCCGACCTGGGCCGCCAGGACTTGAACTGGATTTCGCCCGACATGATCGAGCGCATCGAAGTGGTGCGCGGACCCATGTCCTCGCTGTACGGCTCGGACGCCATGGGCGGCGTGATCAACATCATCACGCGCAAGGTGCCGGGCAAGTGGAACGGTTCGGCCACGGCCAACTACACGCAGCCGCAGGACAGCGACCGCGGCACGGCGCACCAGCTGGGCGTGAATCTGGCCGGCCCCCTGTCGGACACGGTGGGCATGCGCCTGGGCGTGAGCCAGTCGCGCCAGAACGCCGATAAAAAATTCGACAAAGCGGGTGGCATGGGCGGCGAACGCAACCAGACTGTCTCGGGCCAGCTGAGCTGGGCGCTGGACAAGAAACAGAACCTGTCGCTGGACGCCAGCTATGGCAGGCAGGAAGCCAGCGATTCGAGCGCGCATGATGCGGATGGCGAGCCGCTGGTCTACAGCTGGGGCGCCAACAAACTGATACGCAAGAGCGTCAGCCTCGGCTACGAAGGCCGCTGGGACTTCGGCAAGGCGACGGTCAATTTGTACCACAACGATTTCGACAACGAAGTCGTCGGCACGGTGGCGAAATCCAAGGACAGCACCCTGGACGCCAGCCTGGAGAAACGGGTCGGCTGGGGCGGCATCGAGCAAATGCTGGTGATGGGCGGCCAGTGGAAGCACCAGGAGCTGACGAACACGGACACCATCGGCACCGTGCCCACCGATTACCTGGGCAATCCCGTAAGCGGCGCGACCCTGTCGGGCACCACCTCGGCCCTGTTTGCGGAAGACCAGCTGTTCCTGCGCGAAAACCTGACGGCCACGGCTGGCCTGCGCCTCGACCACCACAGCAAGTTCGGCAACCACTACAGCCCGCGCCTGTACCTGGTGTACCACCCTGCCCCGGCCTGGACCATCAAGGGCGGCATTTCGCAAGGCTTCCGCGCCCCGAGCCTGAAGGAAAACTCGCCGGCGGCAGCGACCAACTCGGGCGGACGCGGTTGCGGCAGCCTGAAACCGCTGGGCTACATCACCGGCTCCTGCTACATGGCTGGCAATGCGGACTTGAAGCCGGAAACGAGCACGGCCGGCGAGATCGGCGTGGCGTGGGAACAGAATGGCTGGGATGTGGGCCTGACTTACTTCCACACGGATTTCAAGAACAAGATCGACTATGCGCCGCTGGGCTTTTACCAGAAACGCTGGTGGACCAAGATGACGAATATCCAGAAGGCGCGCACCAGCGGCCTGGAAGCGACGGCCACCATCCCGCTGACGAAAAACCTGAACTGGCGTAACAACGTCACCTACATGGCGGAAGCGAAGAACCTGACCACGGGCGCCAACCTGCTGTCCACGCCAAAACTGTCGTGGTACTCGGCGCTGGGCTGGCAAGTCAACGACCAGCTGTTCGGCGAAGTATCGGCCCAGTACACGGGCAAGGAACTCGATGCCGGCAAGCTGGCCGAAAAAGCCTACACCATCGTCGACACCGTCGTGTCGTACAAGGTCACGCCACAGTGGACCGTGCGTGGCGGCGTGCAGAACCTGCTCAAGAAAGGCCCCATGGCCGATGGACTGGTCGACTATTACGTGCCGGGACGCCGCATGTTCGTCGGCCTGACGTCGCGTTTTTAAGGCCTGGTTGTAAGACTTGATGGCGGCAGCGTGCCGGCGTTGGCCCGCACGCTGCCAGCATGGGCGCCGCCCTTCACCACCCGTTCTTGTTCATGTCGACCTCCCGCGTCTCAGCGTCCGCCCAAGGACGTCACTGCGCGCCATGGAGTCAGGCAATTTTTCACATACGGATAATAGCCCTGCGGCCGCGCGCAGTAATACCACATCTGCGCCGTCGGTACGCCGCCCTGCTCGATATACACGGGCGGCAGCGGCACGATGAGCGTGCGGCCATACGGATAACGGTAGGGATAGCCATACCACGGGTCGCCATACCAGCCCGGCCCATAGCCCCACGACGATCCCAGCCATACGCCCACCTGCGGGCGGCCGTGAAAGTGGCCGTGATGACCATGGTGGCCATGGAATTGGCCGTGCCCGATGTGCGCGCCATGCCCGCCCCGTCCACCGTGTCCGCCAGGCCCGGCCGCGGCGGCGCCGCTGAGCGCCAGTCCCACCACCAGCAGCACCAGCCCCACGCCACGTCTCTTGTACTTGCTGTCCATGACATCCTCCCGCCATGCACCATCAACGGTGACTATCACTCCATTATTGGTCGCTGCGGCCGGAAGTCAAAGGCAGGGTAACAAATGCTCACCGTTGATACGCGAGGGATACGGATGGCAGGAAAGTTTCGCGTGTGCACAGAAAAACAGCCCCGCTGGCTGCGGGGCTGTCGAGCGTGAGTGCGCTGCCTTACTGCGCCGGCAAGACCTGCGCCGGTGTCGCCGGCGCCAGGATGGGTGGCACGGGCGCATGGATGGGTGCCGGCGCCTTGACCGCCAGCCAGCCCGTGGCCGGCAGCAACGGCACCAGCAGCAGGGCCACGATATTGATGATCTTGATCAAGGGATTGACTGCCGGACCGGCCGTATCCTTGTACGGATCGCCCACCGTGTCGCCCGTGACGGCCGCCTTGTGCGCATCGGAACCCTTGCCGCCGAAATGGCCATCCTCGATGTATTTCTTCGCATTGTCCCAGGCGCCGCCGCCCGTCGTCATGGAAATGGCCACGAACAGGCCAGTGACGATGGTTCCCATCAAGAGGCCGCCGAGCGCTGCTGGACCCAGCAGCATGCCCACCACGATGGGCACCACCACGGGCAGCAGCGAGGGCACGATCATTTCGCGGATGGCCGACGCCGTCAGCATGTCGACGGCCTTGTCGTATTCGGGCCGCGCCGTGCCTTCCATGATGCCCTTGATGTCGCGGAACTGGCGCCGCACTTCCACCACCACGGCGCCGGCCGCGCGGCCCACGGCTTCCATCGCCATGGCGCCGAACAGATACGGTATCAGGCCGCCGATGAAGAGGCCAACGATGACCATGGGGTTCGACAAATCAAAGGTGATGTGCTGGCCCACCGATTCGAGCGCATGCGTGTAGTCGGCAAACAGCACCAGCGCGGCCAGGCCGGCCGAGCCGATGGCATAGCCCTTGGTGACGGCCTTGGTGGTGTTGCCGACGGCGTCCAAAGGATCGGTGATGGCGCGCACGGAGTCGGGCAGCCCCGACATCTCGGCGATGCCGCCCGCGTTATCCGTGATGGGGCCATATGCGTCGAGCGCGACGATGATGCCCGCCATCGACAGCATGGCAGTAGCCGCAATGGCAATGCCGTACAGCCCGGCCAGCTGGTACGAAACGAGGATGGCGACGCAGACGGCCAGCACCGGATACGCCGTGGATTTCATCGACACGCCCAGGCCGGCGATGATATTCGTGCCGTGGCCCGTCGTCGACGCTTCGGCGATGTGGCGCACGGGCTTGAAATCCGTGCCCGTGTAGTACTCGGTGATGTACACCATCAGGCCCGTGAGGACGATGCCGACGACGGTGGCGCCCAGCATCTTGTAGCGCATGGCGTCATCGGGCCACAGCAGCCACGTGACGACGGCAAAGCCGACCAGCGACAGGCCGGCGGCCCACCACAGGCCCGTGTACAGGGCCGACATGATTTTCGCACCCGGCTTGGTCTTCACCATCGAGCAGCCGACGATGGAGGCGAGGATGGAGACAGCGCCCAGCAGCAGCGGGTAGATGATGGCCGTGCCGCTGGCCTCGGCCATCAGCAAGGCGCCCAGCAGCATGGTGGCGATCAGGGTCACGACATAGGTTTCGAACAAGTCGGCCGCCATGCCGGCGCAGTCGCCCACGTTGTCGCCCACGTTGTCGGCGATGACGGCGGGGTTGCGCGGATCATCCTCGGGTATGCCCGCCTCCACCTTGCCCACCAGGTCCGCGCCCACGTCGGCGCCCTTGGTGAAGATGCCGCCGCCCAGACGCGCGAAGATGGAAATGAGCGAGGCGCCGAAGGCCAGGCCGATCAGGGGCTTGATCAGGTCGTGCTGGGTCAGGCCGGGCGCGCCCGTCGTCACCAGCAGCCAGTAGAACAGGGTCACGCCCAGCAAGCCCAGTCCCACCACCAGCATGCCCGTGATCGCCCCGCCCTTGAAGGCCACGTTCAGCGCCTGGTTGATGCCCAGGGTGGCCGCCTGCGCCGTGCGCACATTGGCCCGCACGGAGACATTCATGCCGATGAAGCCGCAGGCGCCCGACAGCACGGCGCCGATCAGGAAACCCAGCGCCGTATGCAGGCCAAGCAACGCATAGATGGCGATCAGGAGGACCACGCCGACGATGGCGATGGTGCGGTACTGGCGCGCCAGATAGGCGGCCGCGCCCTGCTGGATAGCCAGGGCGATTTCCTGCATGCGCGCGTTGCCGGGATCCTGCCTCAGGATCCAGCTGCGCGACACCAAACCGTAAATGACTGCGACCACGCCGCAGGCTACCGCAAACCACAAACTGGCTGCCATATCGTCCCCTTCTGTTTTTATCCGACGTCATTGCCAACAGCTGCAGACCGCACCGGGTAGGCACGCGCAGCCAGGAAAACACGACCTGCAAAAAACCTGAACTACGAAAACGATGTGGCACCGCTGCTGAAAAGCGGGCACAAAAAAAGCGGACACTCAGGTCCGCTTTTCATAAACTGCTTATTCCGCCAGGGCGGCAAATGCGCTGTCGCGGATTTGCTCGACCGGACCGACGCCGGCGATGCGGCGGTATTTCGGTGCGCCTGGCAGGCCGGACTTGGCCCAGTCATTGTAGTATCCCAGCAAGACCTTGGTCTGGTTGTGGTACACGTCCAGGCGCTTCTTGACCGTTTCCGCCTTGTCGTCGTCGCGCTGGATCAGCGGTTCGCCGGTGATGTCGTCGATGCCGTCGACCTTGGGCGGATTGAATTTGACGTGGTAGACGCGGCCCGAACCCGGGTGGCTGCGGCGGCCATCCATGCGCTCGATGATCGACGCGTCAGGCACGTCGATTTCCAGCACGTAGTCGACATTGATGCCGGCATCTTTCATGGCATCCGCTTGCGCGATGGTGCGCGGGAAGCCGTCGAACAGGTAGCCATTGGCGCAATCGGCTTCCTGCAGGCGGTTCTTGACCAGGCCGATCATGATGTCGTCCGACACGAGGCCGCCCGCATCCATGACTTTTTTCGCAGCCAGGCCCAGTTCCGTGCCTTCCTTGATCGCCGCGCGCAGCATGTCGCCCGTGGAGATTTGTGGAATGTTGTATTTTTCTTTGATGAAATTAGCTTGGGTGCCCTTGCCGGCACCGGGTGCTCCTAAAAGTATCAGACGCATTGAAAAGTTCCTAAAAAACAGATTTTGGATGGTGGTATGTGTAATTATTTTTAGATGGTGTTGCTAAGGCTATCTTTCCCTACGAAACTTACCACAAAAAAACCCCGGAACGCCAGTTTGCTATCGAATTGCTATGCCCTGATTGATCAAAGCCAGCAATTCGCGCGACGCACGTTTCAAAATGTGGTTTTTTGTGGCAAGCCCCGCATAAAATTTTTCACGCGCACACACGGCGCCTGAAAAACGTTCAGGGCAAGGCGCCCCGCCGCAGACAGTACGCATGTACGGCAAGGCGGGGCAACGCAGCCATGGACGTTTTCTCAGGTGGCGTGACGGTAGTGCGCCTGGACCCTGGCAAGATCTTCCGGCGTGTCGACACCGGCGGCTGGCGCCAAGTCCGTGACATGCACGGCGATGGCCACACCGTGCCACAGCACGCGCAACTGCTCCAGCGCCTCGATGGCTTCCAGCGGCGAAGCGGACAATTGCGGATATTCTTGCAAGAACGCATTGCTGTACGCATACAGGCCGATATGGCGCAGCGGCACGTAGCCAGCCGGCAGGCTGTCTTTCGATTGCGCGAAACCGTCGCGGTGCCACGGGATGGTGGCGCGCGAGAAATACAAGGCGCGGCCATTCTTGTCCAGCACGACCTTCACCACGTTCGGGTTGAACGCATCCTGCACATCGTGCAGCGGATGGGCGCAGGTGGCCATGGGGACGGCAGCGCTGATCTGCGCCGCGCAGGCGGCCAGCAGGCCCGGATCGATCAGGGGTTCGTCGCCCTGCAGGTTGACGACGACGGCGTCCAACGGCAAATCGAGCGTGCGCGCCACTTCGGCGATGCGGTCCGTGCCCGACGGATGATCGCTGCGCGTCATGCACACTTCCACGCCATGCGCGGCGCAGGCGGCGCGGATGCTGTCATGGTCGGTGGCGACGATGACGCGCGCGGCGCCAGACAAGGCTGCCTGCTCGGCCACGCGCACCACCATGGGCTTGCCGCCCAGGTCAGCCAGCGGCTTGCCCGGCAGGCGCGTCGAGGCCAGGCGGGCCGGGATGATGACGATGAACGCCATCGTTATTCCACTGCGTCTTGCAGGGTGCGCGCTTCGTCCGCCCACATGATGGGGATGCCATCGCGGATCGGATAGGCCAGGCGGTCGGCGCGGCAAATCAGTTCCTGCGCCTTCTTATCGTGTTCAAGCGGACCCTTGCAAACAGGGCAGACCAGGATATCAAGCAGTCGAGCGTCCACGACATTTCTCCACAATTTGTTGGGCCAGCGCGCTATCGATGCGCGCACTGACGGGGACGACCCACAGTCTCGGGTCATCTTTGAGATGTTCAATTTGCGCACATTTTACTGCATCCTTCTCGGTGATCAAGATCACATCCGTGTCGAGCGCCGCAAATGGCTGGTCGAGGAAGTCGTGATGGTCGGGCAGAGGCAATTCCATGAAGTCCAATCCGGCCCCGCGCAGCATGGCAAAAAAACGCTGGGGGTTGCCGATGCCGGCCGCCGCCACGATGCGCTGGCCGCCAGCCGCCAGGGTCGCCAAAGGCATGCGCTCGCTGCGGTCGAGCAGGCGCTCGGCCACGCCACCGGCCAGCAGCATCTGCACCACCAGCCCGCCCTGCGGCGCGGCCCTGGCCACCAGTGCTGGCGCCAGCTCGGGCGCATTGATCACCGTCACATCGCGCCGGCGGCGCGGCGATTCGCGCAAAGGCCCCGCCGGCAGCAGCCAGCCATTGCCTGCGCCGCGGCCGTCGAACAGCACGATTTCCACGTCGCGCTGCAAGGCGTAATGCTGCAAGCCGTCGTCCGTCACCAGCACGTCGACGTCGGGATGCGCGGCCAGCAGCGCCCGGCCCGCTTGCGCGCGGTCGCGCCCCACCATCACGGGGCAGCCGCCGCGCTGGAAGATCAGCAGCGGCTCGTCGCCCACCTGCTGCGGCGTGGAAGCGGCGCTGACGGCGCGCGGCGCACGGTCGGCGCTGCCATGGCCGCGCGAAATGACGCCCGGGCGCATGCCCGCCTCGCGCAATGCTTGCACCAGCCAGATCGTCAGCGGCGTCTTGCCCGTGCCGCCGATAAAAATATTACCGACGACGACGACGGGCACGGGCAGGCGCGCGGATTTCAGGAGCTTGGCGCGGTACAGGCCGCGCCGCACGGCGCTCAGGGCGCCGAACAGCAGGGATACGGGCCACAGCGCGCACGCCAGCGGACCGCGCGTCAGCCAGGCGCGGGTAAGAGTGGTTTCAAGCTTGGCGGGAGAGGATGTGGGCATGAAGGAAGACGTAAAAATAGTGTAGGTCGGATTAGCGGCGCCGTCAGGCGCAGCGTAATCCGACATGCTCGGCTGCGGCTTTTGTCGGCTTACGCCGTTCCGGCTAAGCCGACCTACTTGCTACCACCCGCCTGCGCCGCAAACGTCAGCTTTTCATAGCCGGCCAGGCGCGCCGCTTCCATCACGTGGATGACCATCTGGTGCATGGCGAACTGGTCGGCGTTGACCACCACCACGGGCGTCTGCGCGGGTGCCTTGCCGCCATTGGCCGCCTTGGCCGCACTTTGCAGGGCGTCGGCCAGGCCGGCCACGTCGCGGAACGAGACGGGCTCGCGGTTGACCGTGTAATTGCCCTTGGCATCGATGGTGACGTCGATCTGCTGCGGCTTGTCCTTGGCTTGCTCGGCGTCGGCCGTCGGCAAGGTGATCTGCAGCTCCGTAAACTTGCTGTAGGTGGTGCTGACCATGAGGAAGATCAGGATCACCAGCAGCACGTCGATGAACGGGATCAAATTGATTTCGGGGTCTTCACGCCCCTTGCCTTTGCGGAAGTTCATTTGCGGCCACTGTGGACGATGTCGACGAACTTGACCGCTTGCTGCTCCATGTCAATGACGAAGCTGTCGACGAGGGCGCGGAAATGGCGGTAGAAGACCAGGGTCGGCATGGCGATGGCCAGGCCAAAGCCCGTGTTATACAGGGCCACCGAGATGCCGTGGGCCAACTGTGCGGGATTGGAGCCGCTGGCGTTTTGCGAGCCGAAGATTTCGATCATGCCCACCACCGTGCCAAACAGGCCCATCAGTGGAGCCAGGGTGGCGATGGTGCCCAGGGTCGTCAGGAAACGCTCCAGCGTGTGGGCCACGCCGCTGCCCGCCTCTTCGATCGATTCCTTCATCACATCGCGTGGCGCGTCGACGTTGCGCAGGGCGGCGGCCAGCACCACGCCCAGCGGCGAATTGTCTTCCAGCTTGGCCACCGTGTCCGGCGTGATCTTGCCGCTACGATACACCTGCACCACTTCATCAAACAGCTTGCGGGGCAGGATCTTGGCGCGTCGCAAATACAGCAGGCGCTCGATGATCAGGGCCAGGGCGACGATGGAAGCGATCAACAACAGCCAGATGGGCCAGCCAGCGGCTTGAAATATAGCGAGCAAAAGAAACTCCTGGAAAAGGGAAGGCGATGGACCGCCCGAACAGCCTGTATTGTACCGAGCGCCGAAGACCGATTGTACGTCCGCGCAGGAATGGCGCAATGTAGCGCGTTGCCGCGCCGGCGGCAAGTGGCGCCCGCATGGCAGTTGTCCACACGGCGCAGCGGACGCCCACCGCCAGTACCCGGTTTTGCACATTTTATGTGGATAAGATTGTGAGCAAGCATGAAGTCCATCAGGCAAGTCATTGATTTATATGCAGATTATAGAACTGCGCAAAATACAGGCATAGCAGCTTAACGGCAGTAGTCAATATCAATAAATCAACACCTGAAGAGTTCTGCACATTTACTGTGGACAAGATTGTGCGCAAAGCCCGGGAATTCAATTAAGCCATTGATTTTAAATGAAATTAAATCAATGAGTAAAAAAGTGGCAGCGGGCGTGCGATACGCGGCATAGTGGCCGTAAAAGTTCTGCACACAATCTGTGGACAAGATTGTGCGCAAGCTCAAAGATAGGCGCCAAGTACATTGATTTATATCGTTTTTATTGCCATGCATAAAAATGTAGCACGGCCTGAAAAGCAGGGTTTTCGGCGTCCGATTTCACTTCAACACGGCAGTTTTTAAGCGTGAAGGCAGTTCCACACATAAAGTGTGGATAAGATTGTGAGCAAGCGGATTGACTCCATGTAAGAGCATTGATTTTAAAGGAGTTTTTTTCAATGCTGAAAAATGAGGCAGAGGAATGCTCTGGTCGTGCAGTGGAAAAGCAGGTGAAAAGGCGAAACGGTTTATGCAGTTTTGCACACATTCTGTGGATAAGATTGTGAGCAAGGCGTACGGCGTGATGCTATACCCTTGATTTATATGGCTATTTTTATGCTGCGCAAAATTCAGGCAAGCCATGCCATGGGCGTTCCGGTGGATAAATCCGGCGCTGTGCCAGAGTTCTGCACATTTTTTGTGGATAAGATTGTGCGCAAGGCCATGCATGGCATACTAAGCGCTTGATTCCTATACACTTTATTTCCGTGCGCAAAAATGTAGCACGGCACTTTTATCGCTCAATGCTGGCTTGTCAGGCAACGTTTGTCCAAGGCAAAAAGTTCCGCACACTTTCTGTGGATAACTTTGTGCGTAAGTGGCAGAGGCTTTACTGATGTGCTTGATATTAAAGGTTTTTTTCCCTGTGCACGCAAATCAGGCATACAGGAATTCATCATGAAATCAAATACTTAGAAATAGAACTTGTTGTTTTGCACGATATATGACATAAGCATGACCTCGCCGATAATATGTGGACAGTTCCCTCCCCCATAGCACCAGATGATGACCGATACTCCAACTGACAGCGGCTTTGCCGCCCCGCCCGTGCTGACCGTCAGCGCCCTGAACCAGGCCGTCGCGCGCCTGCTCGAGCGCTCGTTTCCCCTGACGTGGATCGCCGGCGAGATTTCCAACTTCACGCGCGCCGCGTCCGGCCACTGGTATTTCACATTAAAAGATGATGGCGCCCAGGTGCGCGCCGTGATGTTCCGCGGCCGCGCCCAGTTTGCCGGCTTCACGCCGCGCGAAGGCGACAAGGTGGAAGTGCGCGCCCTCGTCACCCTGTACGGCGCGCGCGGCGATTACCAGATCAACGTGGAAGCCATCCGCCGCGCCGGCGTGGGGGCCCTGTATGAAGCGTTCCAGCGCCTGAAGGAAAAGCTGGCCGCGCAGGGACTGTTCGACCAGGAACGCAAGCGCGCCATCCCCATGTTCGCGCGCAGCATCGGCATCGTCACCAGCCCGCAGGCGGCCGCCCTGCGCGACGTGCTGATCGCGCTCAAGCGCCGCGCGCCGCACGTCTCCATCATCCTCTACCCCACGCCCGTCCAGGGCCAGCAGGCGCCGGAAAAGATCGCGCACGCCATCCGCACGGCATCCACAAGGGCCGAGTGCGACGTGCTGCTGGTGTGCCGTGGCGGCGGCAGTATCGAAGATTTGTGGTCGTTCAACGATGAAGCCGTGGCCCACGCGATTGCCGATTGTTCCATGCCCGTGATCAGCGGCGTGGGACACGAGACGGATTTCACCATCGCCGACTTCGCGGCCGACCTGCGCGCTGCCACGCCGACGGCGGCAGCCGAACTGGCGGCCACGCCGCGCGCCGACTGGATGGCTTCCCTGCGCGCCGATGCGGCCGACCTGCGCCGCGCCATGCGCCGCAGCCTCGACGATGCGGCGCAGACCCTGGACCGCCACAGCCGCCGCCTGCTCAACCCGAAGGCGCAGCTGCAGCAGCAGCGTTTGCAGCTGCTGGCCCTGTCGACAGCCATGACGCATGCGGCGCGCGCGCCCGTGAACCAGTCGCAGTACGCACTCGAACGCCTGCGTGCGCGCTGGGCGGCCTTGCGGCCCGACGTCGCGGCGCCGCGCGCGCGCCTGGAAGAAATGCAGCGGCGCGGCGGCGCGGCCATGGCGCAACAGTTGGGACAGCGGCGCCACCGCCTCGACGGCCTGGCGGCGCAGCTGGAGCTGTTGAATCCCCAGCGCACCCTGGAACGCGGCTACGCCATCCTGCGCGATGAAAAGGGAAATATCGTCCGCTCACCGGCGCAACTGCAGGCGCGCCAGAACGTCAATGTGCGCCTGGCCGAAGGCAGCGCGCAGATCGGCATCGCCAGCGTGCAAGCCACCCTGGAATAATAAAAAAGGCCGGGGAAGCTCCCCGGCCTAACACCTACCCTACTGAGTGGACTGCTACTGCGACTGCTCTTTCACCCTACGCCATCAGAACTTCATCGACACGCGCGCGCCAAAGGTGCGCGGCGCGTTGTAGAAGGCGCCGTATATCTGCTGCGTGGGCTGGCACGGCATGCCGACGTCCGTGCAGATTTCATTGACGTCAAGCTTGACCGCCTTGTCCGTGGCGTTCTGCACGAACGCTTCCACCGTATAGGCCTTGTTCGCCGGCTGGAAGCGCAGGCTCAGGTCCAGGGTCGTGTAGGCTTCCTGGCGCTTGACGCCGGCATGGCCCGGCACGTCGCCGTTGAACGCGCCCGCGCCCACATACGACATGGTTTCATAATGCACCGAGGCGCGCGGCGTGAGCTGGCCGCCGGCGACATTGAAATCATGCTCGTACTGGACGGTCGTGGAAAACTTCGGCGCATGCTTCATGGTGCTGCCGCCCACGTTCACCAATGGCGCCGTCGAACCGCAGGACTGGCCATTCGCGCGCGCCGCATCGACGTCGCACGACATGAAGTCGTCATACACGGCTTTCAGCCAGGTGGCGTTGCCCGTCAGGCGGTCGACCTTCGTTGGCCGCCACACCCACTCCGCTTCCAGGCCCTTGACGGTGGCGCCGGCCGCATTGAAGTTGGCCAGCACGCTGTTGACCACCTGCGACTCGAGCTTGTCCTTGTACTTCATCAGGAAGGCATCGAGGTTCAGCGTCAGTTCGCGGTTCAGCAGGTCGGACTTGAAGCCGATTTCATAGCTGGTCAGCTTTTCCGGCTTGGTGGTGGCGCCGCCGTCGCCGATGGCAGGCGAATGGAAGCCCGTCGTCACGGAGCCGAACAGCAGGATATCGGAGCGCAGCTTGTACTCGATGCGGCCCAGCCAGGTGGCCTGGCCGTATTTCAGGTCGGCCGTATTGTCACCCGGCGTATTGCCGCAGGTGGCCGCCGTGATGGCGCCGCCAGGACCGATATTGTGCGTGTTGGCCAGGCCCGTGCCCGGCGTGACCAGCTGCGCCAGTTGATCGGGCGTGAGCACGGTGGTGCCCAGCGGCGTGTTGGCAGGCCAGTTCGGGCAAGCCCAGTTCTTGCCACCGACGTCGAATTTATGGTCTTTCGTGTAGCGCGCGCCGGCCGTCAGCTTGATCTGGTCCGTCAACTGCTGACTGACCTGGCCGAACACGGCCTTTGATTTGAGCTGGCGGTCGCCCTGGATGAAGGACATGGCCGAGGCATACTGGCCCACGGTCGGCTGCACGAAGATCACGGCGCCGTTGGCGATATCCTGCTGCACGGCGGCCTGCGAAATCTGGCTGCGGTCGATATCGAAGCGCACCTTGTTCTTTTCATTGAACAGGAACAGGCCGGCCACCCACTGGAACGGCGCATCGTCGTCCGAGCGCGCCTGCAGCTCGTGCGAATAGCTGTCGAACTGCGCCCAGTCGGTGCGGTTTTCCGACTTGAAGCCGGGGAACAGGCCCGCATCGGCATCGTTGCTGTTCTGGCGCTTGTAGCGGCTCCAGCTGCCCAGGTAAGTGAAGTCCAGCGCATCGGTCGGCTTGTAATTGAGCTTGCCCTTGTAGGTCAAAATCGACTGGTCGAGGGTGCCCGGCGTGTCGATCAGTGCCGAGCGTAGCTTCTCGCCCCGTTTCGGTTCGGCCGCTAGGTACACGTTGCCGGCGCCCTGGTCGAGAAAGTAGTCGGCGATGAACGTGCCGCGCAGTTGCGGCGTGAACTTCCACAGCAGCGAGGCGCGCACGCCCAACTGGTCGCCGGCGCCATACTTGGCCGTGCCCGGCATGACGTTCGAGCCGCGGCGGAAATCCACCGTGCCATCGTGGCTATCCTTGATGGCGGCGATGCGCAGCGCCACGTCGTCGGAAAACGGGATATTGATCATGCCCTGCGTCTGCAAATGGCGCTTGTCGCCCACCGTGATGCCGGCCGAACCCATGAACTTGGCCGTGCTCGGCGCGGCCGACACGAGATTGACGGCACCTGCCGTGGAATTGCGGCCGTTCAGGGTGCCCTGCGGTCCGCGCGCCACCTCGACGTGCGACAGGTCATACATCAGCGCCGTGGCGCCCTGCGGACGCGGCGAATACACGCCGTCGACATAAAAGGCGACGGCCGGGTCGCCCAGCTCCGTGTGATTGGCCGAGCCGACGCCGCGCATGTAGACGTGCACGCCGCCCGAGTCGCCATGCTGCTCGACGACGAGGCTGGGCACCATGGTCGCCAGCGACGCCAGGTCCTTGACTTGATTGTTTTGCAGGGTGTCCTGGTTGAAGGCCGTGACGGCCAGCGGCGTCTCCTGCACGAAGGTATTGCGGCGCGTGGCCGTGACGACGATGCGGTCCATCTGTTCTGAGGCCGGTTTTGCCGCATCCGTAGCTGCCGCTTCCTGGGCCATGGCGGCGCCGCTGCCCAGCAAGATGAACTGGGCGAATGTCGCATGCGCCAGGCTGAGGGCGATGGTATTGCGTTTGAGCTGTTGCATTGTTGTTGTCTCCTGTACCGCTGGTTGAATGATGATCACATAGCTCTTTGGCTACTGCTGCACATTTTTTGGGTGTCAATCTGAAGTCATGTCGCCTCCGTGCGGGGTCAATGGGTAGCCACGGCGCGCCCGGCCGTGTCGAATAGAAAGGCATGGCCTTCTTCCGGCGCGAAGCCGATGGCGCTGCCCTGCGCCAGCGCGTGGCGCGCCTCGCCGTGCAGCTTGATGGCCACCGCATGGGGGCTAGCGTCCAGTGTGGCGTGGATGATTTGCGCATCGCCCAGCTGCTCGATCAGGGTGACGGTGGCGCCGTAGCCCTCCTCGCGCGGCACCAGGCGCAGGTGTTCCGGACGTATGCCGACCAGCATGCCCGCCTCGCCACCGAGCTGGCTGGCCAGCGCCGGGACGGCGGCGCACGGCAAAAAATTCATGCGCAGCGCGCCGATGAAGCCGGCCACGAACTGGCTGGCCGGATGGCGGTACAGGTCCAGGGGCGCGCCCACCTGCTCCAGGTGACCGCCGTGGAAGACGGCGACCCTGTCGCCGAGGGTCATGGCCTCGACCTGGTCGTGCGTCACGTAGATCATCGTGGTGCCCAGTTCCTGGTGCAGCTTGGCCAGCTCGATGCGCGTCTGCACGCGCAGCGATGCATCGAGGTTGGACAACGGCTCGTCAAACAGGAATACCTTGGGCTGGCGCACGATGGAGCGGCCGATGGCCACGCGCTGGCGTTCGCCGCCGGACAAGGCCTTGGGTTTGCGGTCGAGCAGGTGCGTGATCTGCAAAATCTCGGCCACCTTGCCGACGGCCGCGCGCACTTCGGCTTCCCCCTTGCCCGCCAATTTGAGGGCAAAGCCCATGTTGTCGCGCGCCGTCATGTGCGGATACAGGGCGTAGCTCTGGAAGACCATGGCGATGCCCCGCTCTGCCGGCGCCACGTCGTTGGCCAGCAGATCGCCGATGCGCAGCTGGCCCGCGCTGATGTCTTCCAGTCCCGCGATCATGCGCAGCAGGGTCGACTTGCCGCAGCCGGACGGTCCCACGAAGACCATGAATTCGCCGTCATGGATATCAAGGTCCAGGCCCTTGACGATTTCCGGGCCGTCGCCGTAGGTCTTGCGGATGCCGCGCAGGGAAATGGCGGCCATGTCAGTGCTCCCCGGCCAGGACAGCCGCATCGGCATGCGCGGCGCGCTGCGCGGCGATGAAGTCGCGGTACCACAGGGCGCTGTCCTTGAAACTGCGCTGCTGCGTGGCGTAATCGACGTACAGCATGCCGAAGCGCTTGGCGTAGCCGGAGTTCCACTCGAAGTTATCCATCAGGCTCCAGTAGAAATAGCCGCGCACGTCGATGCCCTGCGCGATCACGGCGCGCAAGGCGTCCAGGTGCAGTTGCACGTACTCGATGCGCGGTTCGTCATGAATCTTGCAGTCGACGGGCTTGTCGGCAACCGCCATGCCGTTTTCCGTGATGTAGACGGGCGGCAGCCGGTATTCGCGGTGCAGGCCCACGAGCAGCTCCGTCAAGCCTTGCGGATAGGTTTCCCAGCCCATGTCGTTGACCCCGAGCTTGCATTCGGGCTTGCGCGGCGGCGTCTCGGCGCTCATGAAAGCGCGCGTGTAGTAGTTCACGCCAAGGAAATCGATAGGCTGTTTGATATCTATGAAATCGTTTTCAAATATGGATAAAGCAGAAGCGTCGGCGTGTTTCAGGGCCAGGGCCGGGTAGCGGCCCTTGAAGATGGCGTCCATATACCACTGCACCGAGCGTGCATATTCGAGTTCGGCCAGTTCGCGGTCCTGGGCGCTGTCGGTGGCCGGTGTGGCCGTCCATTGATTGAGCACGATGCCCAGCTTCGCCGGCGCATTCACCGTGCGCATGGCCTGCATGGCCAGGCCGTGCGACAGCAGCAAGTGGTGCGACACTTGCACGGCGGCGGCCGGATCGGCCATGCCGGGGGCGAACTGGCCCGTGCCGTGGCCCAGCACGGCCGTGCACCACGGTTCGTTATGGGTGGCGATGCTGGCGACCTTGTGGCCGAAGCGGCGCGCCACCTCGGCCGCGTAGGCGGCGAAGTGGTAGCAGGTGGCGCGATTGAGCCAGCCGCCCTCGTCCTGCAGCGCTTGCGGCAAGTCCCAGTGATACAGGGTCAGGTGGGCGTCGAGGCCCTTGGCGGCCAGGGCGTCGAGCAGGCGCGCATAGAAGTCGAAGCCCGCTTCGTTCCAGGCGCCGGAACCGGCCGGCTGCACGCGCGACCAGGACATGGAAAAGCGGTAGGCGTTCACGCCCAGGTTGGCGATCAGCTCCACGTCCTCGGCATAGCGGTGATAGTGGTCGCAGGCCACGTCGCCATTGCTGCCGTCGATGATCTTGCCATCCGTGTGGCTGAAGGTATCCCAGATGGATGGTCCGCGACCGTCGATGGCGGCGGCGCCCTCGATCTGGTAGGCGCTGGTGGCCACGCCCCAGGTGAAGGTGGCGGGAAAGTTGCTGTCAATGTCGTCGTTATGCATGGTGGTGGTATCAGTGTGAGGGGTTGAAATAAGTGAGTGCATCAGCCTTTGACGGCGCCCTGGGTCAGCCCTTCGATCAGGCGTTTGGAGGCAACAAAAAACATCAGCAGCAGCGGCAGCACGGCGATGGCGGCGCCCGTCATCAGCGCGCCCCACTCCGTGTTGTTGGGCGCCTGCATGCTGCGCAGGGCCAGCGGGATCGTGTAGTTCTCGACCGAGCGCATGACGACCAGCGGCGTGATGAAATTGTTCCACGAGTTGATGAAGGTGATCAGGCCCAGGGTGCCCATGGCGGGGCCGATCAGCGGCAGCACGACCCGCCAGTAGATGGCGAATTCGCCGCAGCCGTCGATGCGCGCCGCCTCGATCAGGTCCTTCGGTATCGCCGTGCCGATGTACTGGCGCATGAGGAAAATCCCCAGTGCGCCGGCCGCTCCCGGCACGTACAGGGCGCGCGGCTGGTCCAGCCAGCCGAGGAAATCCATCAGCATGAAGGTGGGGATCATGTTCATGAACGACGGGATGATCATCGACGCCATCACCAGGGTAAACAAGGGCCGCTTGAAGCGGAACTCGTACATGGCGAACGCATAGCCGCCCAGCGAGCAAAAGAACAGGGTCAGCGCCGTCGTCATCAGGGCCACATACAGGCTGATGCCGATATTGCGCCAGAATGGCAGGCGCTCCTGCAGCAGCTCGATGTTGTTGAGCAGGGCCGTGCCGAACCAGCGCGGCGGCGGCAGGCTGTAGATCTCGGCGCTCGTGTGCGTGGCGAAGACGAACATGAAGTAGAACGGCGCGACCATGATCAGGGCGCCTATGGCCACCATGGCGTAGGCCGTCCAGCGGGTGCTGGCCGCGCTGGCGCGGCGGTTTGTCAATGCGCTCATTTGGCCTCCTTGCCTTCTCTACGCTCGTTGCGGCTGAAGATGCGGTTATTCACCCAGGTGGTGCTGGCGATGATGAGGAACAGCAGCCAGGAAATAGCCGATGCCGTGCCGAAGTCGCCCGAGGAAAACGCCGTCTTGTAGACGAAGATGGCCGTCGTCATCACCGACTGGCTCACGCCGCTCGATTCGGCCACCAGCACGAACGGCTCTTCGAACAGCTGCAGGTTGCCCATGATGGTGAGGGTCACGGCCAGGTAGATCATGGGGCGCAGCTGCGGCAAGGTGATGTACCAGAATTGCTGGCGTTTCGAGGCGCCGTCGATGGTGGCCGCCTCGTACAGGTCCTTCGGGATGACCTGCAGCGCGGACAGGTACAGCACCAGGTTCCAGCCCAGGTAGCGCCAGAAGATGACGAAGGCGACGGCCGGCTTGATGAACAGCGAGCTGCCCAGCCAGTCGATCGATTCCGCGGGGAACAGGCCACCGATCAGCGGCAGGCTGGCGCACCATTGGATCAGCACATTGATCTGGCCATAGTCGCGCGAGAACAGGGTGTTGAAGACCATGGCGATGGCCACGCTGGAGGTGATGAACGGTAAAAAGTAGATGCCGATCACCAGGTTGCGTGAGCGCTTGAAGCTGTTGTGGATGAAGGCCGCCAGTGGAATGGCCACCAGGTGCTGCGGCACGCCCGAGGCCAGCGCCAGCCACACGGTATTGCCCAGCGAGCGCAGGAACCACGGGTCGCTCAAGGCATACTTGTAGTTGTCCAGGCCCACCCACTGCATGGCTTCCACGCCGCTGGCCGCTTCCCACTGGTTGAACGACAAATAGATGGAAAACAGCAGCGGGAACAGGCTGAAGACGGCGAACAAAATGAAGAAGGGGCTGATGAAGATGTACGGCGCCCACTGCTTCATGTTGAAGCGTTTTTTTGCGGGCCGCGCTGCCGCAGCAGCGGGCGCGCCCTCGGTACAAGGCATGGAGGTAGTCATGCTGCTCCTAGCGCCGCGCGCGATGGGTGATCAGGGCCTTGGCGTCGGCCAGGGCCGTCTTGATATCCTTGTTTTGCGCCAGCACGCTTTCCAGTTCCATGTTGACGATGTCGCGCGCCACGGCGTCGAACTTGTCGACGCGGATGACGGGGATCTTCGCCGCCGTGTCGCGCGCCAGCAGGCGCGTCTTCTGGCCGCCGAAATACGCCTGCGGCTCGTCCATCATCGGGTCCGCATAGGCTGCCTTGAGGGCCGGAAAGGCGCCGATCTCTTTCAGGGAATGCAGCTGGATATCCTTGTTGACGGTCATGAACTTGATGAATTCCCAGGCCTGGGTTTTATTCGCCGCCTTTTTCGGAATGCCGTAGAAGGAGCCGCCGTACGACGCCAGCGCGCCGGCCGGCAAGTTCGCCGCGCGCCACTGGCCGGACGAAGCCGGCGCCAGCCACTTGGCCAGGTGGCCGCTGAGCCACGATCCCATCATCTGGCTGGCCACCTTGTCGCGTTTGAAGCCTTCGGCCCACTCGCCCGTCCAGGCCACGGTGCGCGCATCGATGCCGGCCACCCGCGCCGCCTTGGCCAGCTCGAACGCCTTCACGAAGCGGGGCGAGTCGACCAGCACCTGGCCCTTGTCGCCAAAGTAAATGCCTTCGCCATCTTTCAAATTGGCGCGGATATAGATGTCGGCCAGGTCGCTGGCGCCGGCCAGCAGATAAGTGCCGGTGGCGGCCTTGAGTTTCTTGCCGGCGGCGATATACGACTCCCACGATTGCGTCAGGTCCGTTTCCTTGATGCCCGCCTTGTCCATCAGGTCCTTGCGGTAGAACAGGGTGCCCGGTCCCAGGTCGGCCGGCATGGCGCCCAGGGTGCCGCGCGAACTGGTCGCCTGCACGAAGGTGAACGGCACGAACTGGGCGCGGTACTGTCCTGCCCCGTATGGCGCTTGCAGCAAATCTTCCATGCCCTTCGATTCGGCGAAGCTGCCGACATAGCGGAAGTCGATGGCCATCACGTCGGGCAGGCGCGCGCCGGCCGCCAGCGCCGTCGTCATTGAGTTATGGTGGTCGTCGATCTGCAGGCTGACCAGCTTGACCTTCACTTGCGGATACAGTTTTTCCCACAGGGGCAAGGCCGTCTTGACGGCGCGGTCCAGGTCGGGGAACGAGGCGACGGTAATCGTGGCCGGGGCCAGCGTCGGCAGGGCGGCAGCCGGCGGAACGGCTGCGGGCGCGGCGGCCACACTGGCGGCCAGGGTCAGCGCTGCCAGCGGGGCGGCGCCAAGGATGCTTGACTTCATTATTTCATCTCCGTTTATTGAGCGTCTTCTATCTTGAAAACGTTTTCACAACATGTGTCCATTTAACACCGCAAAGAAAATCAAGTCAACCGAAAAAGTTGTCATTTTTATTGAAGGCAGCGTGGCAAGCGGCACGCCGTGGCGCGTTTTCTCCTATGAAAAAGCGCAAAAAATCGTCATTTGCGCTGCCGTTGTTTTTTGTGAAAACGTTTTCATATGGAGGTCTGATTAGCGGGCCGCCGAGGTGCGCGAGCGCGTCATCCGACGCATTGCTGGCGGCAAAGGCATGGTTCCAAGGCATTGCTTGGCCTTGATGTGTCGGCTTACGCCCTGCGGGCTAAGCCGACCTGCACCGACCTGCACCGACCTGCGGTTGCTCGTGGCCATTTATGGTAATCTTCCGATGAAAAGGTTTTCAGAGCACTGAGAACCAGCCATCTTGATACCCAGGAATCACCTTGAACGATAGCGCCCACGCTGCTCCCCCTTCCACCCTGCTCGACGTGGCACGCCAGGCCGGCGTGTCGCCCAGCACCGTCTCGCGCATCCTGAATGGCACGGCCAGGGTCTCCGACGACAAGCGCGACGCCGTGCTGGCGGCGATCGCCCACATGAAATTCGCGCCGAACCAGATGGCGCAGGGGTTGAAAAAAGGCCGCTCGATGACCATCGGCATCGTGGTACAGGATATTTCCAGCCCCTTCTTCGACGAAAGCCTGCGCGGCGTGGACGATGGCTTGAAGGACACGGGCTATGCGTCCGTCATCGTCAGCGGGCACTGGAATGCGCAGGAAGAGGCGGACCGCATCCGCCTGCTGCTGGCAAGAAAGGTTGACGGCATCATTTTGCTGTCGGGACGCATTTCGGACGAGAGCGTGCTCGATTTCTCGCAGCAGCGCCCCATCGTCTCGACGGGCCGCCTGCTGGCCACGAAAAGCGCCATCGGCTTCAAGCTCGACAACGAATACGGCGCCTACCTGGCCGTGCGCCACCTGGTGGAACTGGGCCACCGCCGCATCGCCTTCGTGGCCGGCCCCGCCAACAACACGGATGCGGCCGAGCGCCTGACGGGCTACCAGCGCGCACTGCGCGAAGCGGACATCGCCATCGACCCGAAGCTGATGGTGGAAGGCGATTTCCACGAAGCAAGCGGGATGCTGGCCATGAACCATTTGTTCGATACGCAGCAGCAGTTCAGCGCCGTCTTCGCCGCCAACGACCTGTCCGCCTACGGCGTGCGCCTGTGCCTGTACCGCAAGGGCATCCGCGTGCCCGACGATATCTCGCTCGTCGGCTTCGATGACTTGCCCGGCTCGTCCTACACGACGCCGCCGCTCACCACCATCCATCAGCCCCTGTACGACATCGGCCGCATCGCCACGGAAGCGCTGCTGGGCCTGATCAATGGCGAAGCCGTGCAGGCAGCCATTCCGCCGCTGGAACTGATCGTGCGGGAAACCACTCGCCGCATCCGCTGAGGATTGCACCATGATAAACCTACTGCGCAGCCCACTCTCGGGTCGGCGTTGCTCGCTGTACTTTTTGTACAGCTGCGCTACTCAAACCCGATATCGGGCTTGCTCGCTACGGTTTCTCAAGGTGCTGACGCTTCACCATATACCACTATTTTCCTGAACGAGAATCAATACGCTACCAGTATCCGCAACGCATGCGGGAATCTGCAGCAATGGCGCATCCGCTTTACAATAGTGGCTCGTTCAGCAAGAATGCCTGCTTCAAGCAAGCTTGGCTCAACCCTCCGGCCGCAGGCTGGAAGACTCCGAACATTCACCACAAAGGGACATCACATGGAACATACTCTGCCACCACTGCCGTATGAAATGGACGCTCTGGCGCCGCATATTTCGAAAGAAACCCTGGAATACCACTATGCCAAGCATCACCAGGCGTATGTCACCAACTTGAACAACCTGATCAAGGGTACCGAGTTCGAGAACCTGTCGCTGGAAGAGATCATCAAGAAATCGTCGGGCGGCATCTTCAACAATGCAGCGCAAGTATGGAACCACACCTTCTACTGGAACGGCATGAAGCCGGCCGGCGGCGGCGCGCCTGCGGGTGCCGTGGCTGACGCGATCAACGCCAAATGGTCGTCGTTCGACAAGTTCAAGGAAGAATTCACCAAGTCGTGCGTGGGCAACTTCGGTTCGGGCTGGACCTGGCTGGTGCAAAAAGCCGACGGCTCCGTCGACATCGTCAACACCTCGAACGCCGGCTGCCCGCTGACCACCGGCGACAAGCCGCTGCTGACCTGTGACGTGTGGGAACACGCCTACTATATCGACTACCGCAACCTGCGCGCCAAGTACGTGGAAACGTTCTGGGGCCTGGTCAACTGGGACTTCGTTGCCAAGAACTTCGCGTAAGCAGTTCCTGTCAACGTAAGGAGAAAAAGCCTGCGCCGCCCCGCGCGGGCTTTTTTTTGCCTGCTGAAAGGCGAGGCGCTGCGCTACAATCAGCATCTTCCCACCCCGCCCTGCCCCGATGTCCGCTCGCCTGCTGCGCCGCCTGTTGATTTTGCCCCTGCTGGCGTGCCACCTGCACGCGTGCGCGGCCGCCCCCTCGCCCCTGCTGTCCGACTACACCCACAACGCCTGGGGCGCCCTGCAAGGCGCGCCCGTCGACGTACTGAAATTCGCCCAGGGCAAGGATGGCTGGCTGTGGATCGCCACGGCCACCGGTTTGTACCGCTACGATGGCGTGCGCTTCGACCGCGTCGACAGCGTGTACGGCCACCGCCTGCCGTCGAGCAATGTGCTGGGCCTGGCCACGCCACCTGACGGCGCCGTCTGGGTCGGCTACCGCCTCGGCGGCGTCAGCGTCTTTCGCAAGGATGGCGCGCGCACGTACGGGGAAGCGGACGGCTTGCCGCCGGGCGCCGTGTTCCATGTCGAGGCAGCGCCCGACGGCGCCATCTGGGTCGGCACGCGCGATGGCGCGGCGCGCCTGGCGCCGGGCGCCGACCGTTTCGTCGCGCAGGCCGCCAACGTGGGCCTGCCCGACAAGCGCGTGTACCAGATCCTGTTCGGGCGCGATGGCACGCAGTGGATGGGCACCATGCACGGCGTCTTTTTCCGCAGGCCGGGCGAGACGCGCTTTTCCCATGCCTGGCCGCGCACCATGCTCACCAGCATGGATGAAGCGCCCGATGGCGCCATCTGGGCTGTGGACGCGCAAAGCAATTACTATCGCGTGCGCACCAGCGCGCCGCGCGGCGACGCGCCCATCGGGCCCGACGCCAGGGGCAACGGCATCCGCTTCGACCGCGCCGGCACCATGTGGCTGATGCAGCCCGATGGCATTGAACGCAAGTTCGATCCTTCCGGCCCCAGCCTGCCGGCCCAGCGCCTGACGCGCCAGAACGGCATCAGCGGCCCGCTGCCGCAAACGTCGTTCCAGGACCGCGAAGGCAATCTGTGGTTCGGTACCTCGACGGGCCTGGACCGGCTGCGGCCGAACCGCCTGAAGACCCTGGCCGTTGCCGTGCCCTTCGACCATCCCGGCATGCTGCCGGGACCCGATGGCGACGTGTGGATCGGCGACTACGTCGGCGACGTGCGCAGCTTTACCGCCGACGGGGTGAAGAAAGTGATACTGAAAGGGGCACTGGCGGCCAGCCACTGGGCGCCCGACGGCACGCTATGGCTGGGCAACGAGCAAGAACTGCACCATCGCGCGCGCAACGGCGCCATGACGCGCGTGGTGCCGCCCGTGCTGGGACTCGATCCGCAGGCGCTGCAGCAGGACCGCTCGGGCGCCCTGTGGGCCTCGTTTTCCGGCGGCGGCCTGTTTCGCCTGAGCGAAGGAAAATGGATCGCCGACGGCGGCCTGTCCAGCCTGCCGGCGGTGCTGACCACGGCCATGGCGATGGATAGCGCCGGCACCGTCTGGCTGGGCCATGCCGACAATACGCTCAGCCTGGTGGCCGATGGCCAGCGCGCAGGCGCCGTCAGGCGGCTCGGCGCGCCCGAGGGCTTGCAGGTGGGCACCGTGCTGCAGCTGTACCGCGATGGCGAGGCGATGTGGGCCGGCGGCGAAAACGGCGTGGCCCTGTACCGCGCCGGCCGCTTCCAGATGCTGCGCGGCGCGCACGGGGCGGCGTTTCGCGGCGTATCGGGCATCGTGCGCCTGCCGGACGGCGACCTGTGGCTGCATGGCGCGGACGGCATCGACCATATCGCTGCCGCCAGCCTGGCCGCGTGGATGCGGGACGGCAGCGCTGTTACCTCGGAGCGCTTCGACGCGCTTGACGGCTTGCAGGGCCATGCCTCGCAACTGCGCCCCGTGCCTTCGCTGATCCATGCGCCCGATGGCAAGCTGTGGTTCTCCACCTCGGCCACCATCGCCATGCTCGACCCGCGGCACATCCGCCGCAACGCCCTCGCGCCGCCCGTGCAGATCCACAGCTTGCTGGCCGATGGCGTGCGTTACGCGCTGGACGATGGCAAGCCGCAGCACTTGCCGCAAGGCAGCAAGACCCTGCAGATCGGCTTCACGGCCCTGAGCCTGTCGATGCCGGAACGCGTGCGCCTGCGCTACCGGCTGGCAGGCGTGGACACGGGCTGGCAGGAGGCGGTGGGACGCCGCGAGGCCTACTACACCAACCTTGCCCCCGGCAGCTACCGCTTCGACGTCACGGCCGCCAACGAAGACGGCGTGTGGAACACGCAGGGGACAGGGCTCGACATCGTCATCGCGCCCACCTTCGTGCAAACGCCGTGGTTCGTGGTGCTGCTGGCGCTGGGCGCCGCGCTGCTGCTGTATGGCGGCTACGTGCTGCGCATCCGCCACCTGACGCGCAATATGCAGGAACGGTTGCAGGAACGCTTGCAGGAGCGCCTGGCCGAGCGCTCGCGCATCGCCCGTTCGCTGCACGACACGCTGCTGCAAAGCGTGCAAGGCTTGATCCTGTCGTTCCATGCGCATGCGGACATGCTGCCCAAGGGCACGCGCGAACGGGCGCGCCTCGATGGCACCCTCAACCTGGCGGACCAGCTTCTGATCGAAGGCCGCGACCAGATCATGGACTTGCGCGCCTCGGCCGAACCCGACGAACTGCGGCTGGCGCTGCAGCAATTCGGCAAGGGCCTGGCCGAGCACCGCGCGCACGCCTTCACGGTGCATGTCAGCGGCATCTGCCGGCGCCTGCAGCCGCGCGTGCATGACGAAATCTATGCCATCGCGCGCGAAGCGCTGTTCAACGCCTCGCGCTACGCCGAGGCGGCAAACATCGTGCTGGAACTCGACTATGCGGAGCGGGCATTCACCCTGCGCGTGCGCGACGACGGCTGCGGCCTCGATGACGCCGTGGCGCAGGCGGGCCAGCGGCCCGGCCACTGGGGCCTGGTCGGCATGCGCGAGCGCGCCGCCGCCATCGGGGCCAGCCTGCGCATCGACAGCCGGCCCGGCGCCGGCACGCAGATCGAAGTGAGCGTGCCGGGCCGCCTGGCCTATTGACGGCACGCTTGCGGGCGCGCCCGCAAGCGTCTGCGGCCCGGATGGAAAATGTTATACGATGCGCAAGAGCGCTGCCGTGCTCGCCTATCCTGCCACACCACTTTCTGAAAGCACTCCATGAAAAAATGCCTGCTCGCCCTATTGCTCTGCGCCTCCGGCTCCGCCTTCGCCAACTCGGCCTGCGACACGCCGCGCAACGACTTCGATGGCCTGTATTGCCTCAACAAGGTGTACCAGGAAGCGGACAAGGAACTCAACGCCAACTACAAGAAACTTAGCTCCCAGCTCGATGCCGGCGGCAAGCAAAAGCTGAAATCGGGCCAGCTTTCCTGGATCAGCGAGCGCAACGAGCGATGCTCGAAAAAGGATGGCTCGGGCTTCTATGTGAACCTCGATTGCGCCACGCGCACCACCATCGAACGCGCGCAATTCCTGCAAGACCGCGTGCGCGAATGCGTGAGCGCCGGCTGCCAGAACAGCAAACTGTGAGCTGAACCTGCGCTAGCGCAAACGGGAGCGGGCGACAGGCGCCCATACTGGCCGCTCCGATGTCTTCCCCGTTTGTGCCATGAGCAAACTCATCGACATTTCCCTGAACCAGTGGGACGCCAGTGGCAGCGCCGTGCAGCAGGCGGCGGCGCTGCAGGCACTCGAAGATGGGCAAGTGCTGCTGTTGCCCCGCCTGGGTTTCTCCCTGCGACAGGAAGAGCATGCGCTGCTGAACGGCGCGGTGGGTAACGCCAGCAGCGCCAAGAATATCAGTTGGGAACCGGCGCGCGGCGTGCGCGGCCACGGCGGTGCCTACGATGCGGCCCTGCTGGCCGCGCTGATGCAGCGCTACGCGCGGCACACGCAGCGCTTGCTGGGCGGCTTGCTGCCTGGCTATTCCTCCCATCTGCAGCAAGGCAAGGGCAGCTTTCGCCCCGTGGAAATCGCCGGCCGGGCGAGTTCCTGGCGCAAGGACGATACGCGCCTGCATGTCGACAGCTTTCCCTCCTCGCCCACGCAGGGCCGGCGCATCCTGCGCGTCTTCACCAACATCCATCCGCGCGACGCACCCCGCGTGTGGAAACTGGGCGCGCCATTCGAGCAGGTGGCGCAGCATTTTTTACCCGTTGCGAAGCGTCCGCAACCCGTGCTGGCGGCCCTGCTGCAATGGCTGGGCATCACCAAGTCGCGGCGCACGCCCTACGACCACTACATGCTGCAGCTGCACGACGCCATGAAGGCCGACCTGGGCTACCAGGCGCAGGTGGAACAGCACACCCATGCGTTCGCGCCGGGCCAGACGTGGATCGTCTTCAGTGACGCCGTATCGCACGCGGCCCTGCGGGGACAGCATGCGCTGGAGCAAACCTGGCTGCTGCCGGTGCACGCCATGGCCGCCCCGCACAAATCGCCGCTGGCCATACTCGAACGCCGGTTGCAGCGCCCGCTGGCCTAGCCGCGCCTGATCTGGCTTGGCCTGGCCTGATACTGCGGCAAGAGCGGGCTCAGGCCGGCAAGCGGGCCGCCTTGAAGCGCCGCCAGGCCTTGTGCATGCGGCCATCGCTGCCCTGCGCCTGCGCGCGCGCCGCCAGATAGCCGCGCACGAAGGCCGCGTGCAGCCGCAAGCCATCCCGGGCGGACGGGGCCGACTGGTCAGCCTGGCCAGTCTGAACCTCGGGCAATTGCTGCAGCAGCCGGTCCGCCACCTGCACATCGTTGAGCCAACCCAGTTCATCCTGCAGCAGCGACAGCCGCCCCACATACGGCTGCACGGTGCGCGCGGCAAACAGCGAGGCAAAGAATTCCGTCGCATACCGCGTCTTCTTGGCCGCGATGCGCACCCGATGGCGCTGCTGTGGCGTGGCATGCAGCAGGCGCTTGCCGCGTTTCATCAGGCGGCGCTGGTCCTTGCGCAGGGTCGCGCGGGCAAACGGCGAGACGTGCGCGTCCAGGCGCCGCAATTGGCGCGCGGAGCAATTGTCGCGCCAGGCGCACGCCTGCAGCCAGCGCTGCAAGCCCAGCATGCAGGCCGTGTAGCGCGCCGAGGTGACGGCCTGGGCCGCTTGCACGTGCTTGAGCCGCGCCTGCGCATGCGCCGCCTCCGCCAGCGCCGCCGCATCCGCGGCCGCCTCGCCATCGAGCTGCGCCAGGGTATTGCCAGCCAACACATCCCAATCGCGCGCCTCGCCCAGCGCGCCGCCCAGCCAGCCGAGTTCGCCCTTCAAGGCGTCCGGCAGCGCCAGCAGGGACTTGAACATGCCCAGCGCCGAGCGCAAGCGGCGCAGGCCCACGCGCATCTGGTGCACGCTTTCCACGTCCTCGCCCGCCGCCACGCCATCCTGGTTGCCGCTGACTTGCTCCAGGCAATTGCCGGCGATAGCCAGGAATACCTGCTCCACGGACATGGCCGCGTCCAGCGCCAGGGGCTGCGCCTTGACGGCTTGCAAGGGATAGGATGCCGCCAGCCGGTAACCGCGTTCCGCCTTGCTCATGTGGCCCAGCTGCAGCGGCACGTCCTGCAGCAGAGCCAGCGCCACGTCGAACAGGCTGGCCGCCTGCCCCTGCTTCAACTCCAGTTCGATTTCGCTGACGGGCACGCTGCGGACGGCGCCATCCGCCCCATCCGCACCGCTTTCAATGACACCCTGGTCCAGCACGCATTCGATCTGGTCGCCCTGCGGCGTGCGCAGCAGCCATACGGTGCGCTCGATACGCGTGGTAAACACGGGCTGCAAGGCGTCGCGGATGGCGTCCTGGCGCAGCAGCGCGCGGATCGGCTGCTTGCGGCCGATGGCCGCATCGAGCGCGGCAAGGTCCGGTTGCGGCCCGGGAACTTCGCCTTCCCACTCGTGGCGGCTGTGCAAGCCGCCGCTGACAGTGCCGCCCGCCTTCAGGGTTTGCATCCAGTGTCCATCCACGTGCCGCACGCGCAAGCCCGCCTGCTGGCGGCACAGCTGCAAATCGGGCGTATCGACATAGATATCGTGCATCTGCAGCAGTTGCGGCTCGCCTTGCGCAGACTGCGCCAGCAGGGGGTGCGCGCGCAAACGCAATACATCTTCCTGCGCCAGCAACAATTTCAATTCGATTTCCATGACCGCTCCTTGCGAGACTTCTCAACGCTTATTGTAAGGCGCGTCCCTTCGCGCGCAAGGCGCACGCACGCACACTTTGATTTTGCGCGAAAATAAGCACTTCATTCAACCAGGAGATGCCATGACCTACCACGCCGCCGAGAACCGCTACGACAGCATGCAATACCGCACCTGCGGGCGCAGCGGGCTGAAACTGCCGCTGCTGTCGCTGGGACTGTGGCACAACTTTGGCGACAGCAACAGCCTCGCTTCCCAGCGCGACATGCTGCGCACGGCGTTTGACCTGGGCATCACGCATTTCGACCTGGCGAATAACTATGGCCCACCATATGGCAGCGCGGAAAGCAATTTCGGCAAGCTGCTGCGCGACGATTTTTTACCATACCGCGATGAACTGATCATTTCCACCAAGGCAGGCTGGGACATGTGGCCGGGCCCGTACGGCCAGGGCGGCGGTTCGCGCAAATATGTGCTGGCCAGCCTGGACCAGAGCTTGCAGCGCCTGGGCCTCGACTACGTCGACATCTTTTACTCGCACCGCTACGACGCCGACACGCCGCTGGAAGAAACCATGGGCGCGCTGGCCACGGCCGTGCAGCAGGGCAAGGCGCTGTACGTGGGCCTGTCGTCGTATTCTCCGCAAAAGACGGCCGAGGCGGCCGCCCTGCTGAAAGAGTGGAAAGTGCCGTGTCTGATCCACCAGCCGGCCTACAACATGCTCAACCGCTGGATCGAGGAAGACGGCTTGCTCGACACCCTGCAAGAGCAAGGCATGGGCTGCATCACGTTCACGGCGCTGGCGCAGGGCCTGCTCAGCGACAAATACCTCGATGGCGTGCCGCAGGATGCGCGCGTCAACCGCCCCGGCGGCGGTTCGCTGCTGCAAAAGCACCTGAGCGCGGAAAACCTGGCCCGCGTGCGCGCGCTGAACCAGATCGCCGCGCAGCGGGGGCAAACCCTGGCGCAGATGGCGCTGGCCTGGGTGCTGCGCGATCCCCGCGTCACCTCGACCCTGATCGGCGCCAGCAGCAGCGCGCAAATCCGCGAAAACGTGGCAGCGCTGCAGCAATTGTCATTCACGGCCGACGAGCTGGCCGCCATCGACGTGCAGGCGCGCGAAGGCCATATCAATCTGTGGGAAGGCCCGTCGCGGGCCGTGTAAGGCGATTACGCTGGCGGTGGCAGCAGGGTCAGCAGTTCCTGCGCCACTTGCCGGCGCCGTTCGGGCGTGGCGAACACGCCCACATCCACATGCGCGCCAGCCTGGCCGACATCCTGGATGCGTATCAACTGGCGCGGCCCTTGCGGCATGGCGATGCGCGTGCGCCACGGCGAAAAGTGGTGGCGCCGGCAGTGCCCGGCGCTGACCTGTTCGATGATCAGCTCGCCGTCGCGCAGGGCGATGTGTTCATAGTCGCGCGCATGGCGCAGATAATGCAGCAGTGCAATGGCCACCAGGCCCAGCTCGGCGAACGAAAAGACGGGAATGTACCAGAGGCCGCGCAGCGCAAAGGCGGCGGCAATCACGAGGGAGAACAGGCATAGCAAGCCATAGGCGCGCAGCAGCTGGCGCGCCGTCAAGGCACTGTGGCGCGCCAGCAGCCATTGCGGCTGCTCGCGCGAGTGATCGCGTGGCATGGCGCCTCCCGCACTATCGCTCCATCACCGCAGCGGCCCCCGCCGCCGCCAGGTTCAGCCAGATCGCGCCAAGATCAGGCGCCCATGCGCACCAGCGCGTGGCCCACGTGCTGCCACCAGTGATCGCGCGACTTGACCTGCTTCAGGCAAGCCGTGTCGATTTCCGTGGGGAACACGTGATCCTGGCAAGCCTTCGTTTCCAGGGCATAACGCTGGTTTTCCGCCGCCGCCAGGGCCACGACAAGCCAGAACGCCAACGCCAGCAAGACCACCAGCAAACTCCAGGCCAGGTGATTGGTGTTACTTTTTTCGCCAAAAAACTCGCGCGGCCGCGTCTCGCGGTACATCGACATCAAGTCTTTTTCTTTCTCTTCCGACATCTGCGTTTGCATCCTCTGACATCCTATCCTGTGCCGGCCGGCTGGCCATGGCGGCGCGCACGCCGCCTTGACCACATTTTACGCTGATGGCGCAGGAGAGACAGTAATTCGTGGCGACCGTGCCGCCAGCAGCCGTCAGGGGCGCGGCGCAGCCCCCCGCGGACCGCCGGGTTCGCCCTCGCCCTCCTCCTCTGCCGGCCGCACGGGCGCCACGCTTTCCACATGGTCGACGTCGATATCGCCGCCATCGGGCGCCGTATCCTGCGGCTCCACGCCAGCCCGCTCGCCCGTGCCGGCCGCATCGCTGTCGTTCTCGAGCGCTTCCGGGTCCTGGCCCGGCACGCCCTGCATGTCGCTGCCGCTGTCGGAACTGTCGCTGGGCCCAAGCGCGCCCTTGCCATGGCCGCTGCCCAGGATACGGTCGGGCGTGACGGGCAAATTGTCCGGATCGAGTGAACTGCTGCTCATGGCTGGCTCCCGTTGATAAAAAAACCAGCTTACTCCCCTGGCCTGGCCAGCGGCGCACGCCTGCACGGCATTTTCCCTGGGGAAATGCGGCGGCGCACAACTATTTTCAAAAATTACTTCACAAATGTACTATTCATTGCTATAGTTAATTCAAGTAAGCATCTTCTCATCCAGAAACTGCTTCATCGGCGGCAGGGCACCCACCAGCGCCCTGCCGCCGAACCGACCGGTACGTGGCGATCCGGCCCATCCACCCAGCCATCATGCACATTTTGGAGTCTTATCATGCAAGCCAAATCACTCATCGCAGCATTGTTTGCCATTACCACCGCTACCTCGGCCTTCGCCCAAAGCGCCGCCCCAGCCGCTGCCAGCCAGCAACTGACGCGCGCCGACGTCACGGCCGAATACATCCGTGCCCGCAACGCCGGCGAAATCGCCACCAGCGAAGTCGACTACCCGAAAACGCCGGCCACCGCCGCCAGCAACGTGACGCGCGAACAAGTCATGGCCGAGTTCTACGCCGCCCGCAAGGCTGGCCTGATCCCGCAAACGGAAGCGGACTTTGATGTCGCGCAAACGGCAAAACACGTCGTGAAATAAGAAACCAGTCAGCCGGTTTCAGTCAGTCAGTAACACACCTCAGTTGCGGCGCAGCACCCGGGCCACTCCCGGCGCTCACCGCGGCGAGCTGTCAGCATCACCCCAACCCCACCTTCCGGAGTTCCTGCATGTCCCTGCACCGCCGTTTGTTTGCCGCCAGCCTGATCCTTGCCTTGAGCGCTTGCGCCGACATGGGCCATATCGCGCCGCAATCGGCCATGCTCGACGCCAACAAGCTGCAAGCGAGCCAGGCCATGGATGCCGCCGCCAGCGCCGCCATCCAATGGCCGCGCACGCAATGGTGGCAAGACTTGCACGATCCCCAATTGAACCGCCTGATGGAGCAGGCGCTGGCCGACAGTCCCACCCTGCGCGGCGCCCAGGCGCGCGTGCGCCAGGCCGAGGCGCTGGCCGGCGCGGCCGAGGACAAGACCCGTCCGCAGGCGGACGCGAATGTCTCCATCAACCGCGAACTGTATTCCCAGCACGGCAGCACCCCGGCGCCGCTGGCCGGCAACTACGCCTGGCGCAACCAGGCCACCGTCACGGCCTCGTACGACCTGGACCTGTGGGGCCGCAACCGCGCCGCCCTGTCCGCCGCGCTGGGCGACGTGCAGATGGCGTCGGCCGAATCGCAGATGGCGCGCCTGGCCCTGGAAACGGCGCTGGTGCGCACCTACATCCAGCTGTCGTATGAATTCCAGCTGCAGGACGTGATCGAACGCAGCCTGGCGCAGCGCGCCCGCATCCTCGACATCACGCGCCAGCGCAAGGCCGCCGGCATCGGCACGGACATCGACGTGGCGCAGATCGAAACCACCTTGCCGGCGGGACGCCGCCAGCTGGAACAGTCGGCCGAATCGCTGGCCCTGCTGCGCAACCAGCTGGCGGCCCTGGCGGGCAAGGGCCCGGCAGCCGGTGCGGCGCTCACGCGTCCCGTGCTGCGCCTGGACCAGCCGCTGGCCATTCCCGCAGCGCTGCCGGCCGACCTGATCGGCCGCCGTCCCGACATCGCCGCCCAGCGCTGGAGAGTCGAAGCGGCGGCGCAGCGCATCGACGCCGCCAAGGCCGAGTTCTACCCGAACGTCAACCTGGTGGCCTTTGCCGGCTTCCAGGCCTTCGGCTTCAGCCACTTTCTCGACGCCAATTCGCAGGTGCGCGGCGCCTCGCCCGCACTGAGCCTGCCCATCTTCGCCGGCGCCCGCCTGCGCGCCCAGCTAGGCAGCCAGACGGCCGTGTACGACGGCGCCGTGGAGCAATACAACGCCACCGTCATCAACGCCATGTCGGACGTGGCCAATGCCGTCACCCGCGCCCAGTCGCTGGCCAAACAGCACCAGCTGACCGTGCAGGCGCTGGCCACGGCGCAGCGCGCGCGCGACCTGGCGGAAAAGGCCTACAAGGCGGGCATGAGCGACGCCATCAACATGCTCAACACGCAAGTGGCGCTGCTGGCGGAAGAACAGCAGCAGGCGCAGAATGGGGCACGCGAGCTCGATCTGTACGTTTCCTTGATGAATGCACTGGGAGGCGGCATCTGAGCTTGCAATCCTGGCATTGCCCTAGCCCAACAAGATACAATCGGAACTTTATTCACACATGAAGGAATATGACATGACCGCTTTTGACGCCACCTCCAAGCGGCTGCAAAACATCCGCACGCGCATGCCAGGCTTCCCCATGGAACTGATGCGCCTGTTGCGCATGACGTACCACATTCAAAAAGGCATGAAGGACCTGACCAACGCGGCGCTGAAAAAGCATGACCTGGTCGATGCCAGCTACATGGTGCTGGCCGTGCTGTACGGCACGGACGACGAAACCTCGAACGCCTGCACCCTGGGCATGGCCTGCCATGAAAAGCCGGCCAACCTGACGCGCGTGTGCAACGACCTGGAAACGCGCGGCCTGATCCACCGCGGCACGCGTCCCGGCGACCGCCGCTCGGTGATGATCTCGCTGACCGACAAGGGCCGCGCACTGATCGAAACGGCACTGCCCGATGTGTACCAGGAAACCTCGGCCCTGTATGAAGGGTTCACGGACGAAGAGCTGCAAGTGCTCGACAAGCTGTACATGCGCCAGTTGCGCAACCTGAACAATCTCAACAACCAGAACTGATAGCCTATCGATGACGCCAGCCACAGCAACCAAATTCACACACGGCCCCCTGACCCGGGCGGCCCACTGGCTGGCGCTGGCGCTGCAGGACTGGCGCGCAACGGAAGGCGAACGCTGGATCTACGTCGGCAAGACCCTCATCGCGTCCTTCTGCGCCCTGTGGCTGGCCTACCGCCTGGGCCTCGATTCGCCCAGCACGGCGATGACCACCACCATCATCCTGGCCCTGCCCAGCAGCGGCATGGTGCTGGAAAAAAGCTTTTACCGCCTGTGCGGCACCCTGCTCGGCTGCACGGCCGCGCTGACCCTGATCGGCCTGTTCCCACAGCAGCCCGTGCTGCTGTTCGCCGGCCTGGCCCTGTGGGTGGGCCTGTGCACGAGCGGCTCGGCTCTGCACCGCAATGCGCAATCGTATGTGTACGTGCTGGCTGGCTACACGGCCTGCATGATCGTCTTGCCCGCCATCGAGCAACCGATGCAGGTGTTCGCGCTGGCCGTCACGCGCGTGGCCGAGGTGAGCCTGGGCATCATCTGCTCGGCGGCCGTCTCCAGCGTACTGCTGCCGCGCCACCAGGGCACGCAGGTGATGCGCACGGTGCAGGCGCGCTACGGCAAATTCCTCACCTTTTGCCAGGACGTGCTGCAGCAAAAACTCACGCCAGCGCAGGTGGAACTGACGCATTTGCAGTTTGCCGCCGACGTCGCGGCGCTGGAACTGGGCCGCTCGGCCGCCCTGTTCGAAGTCACCAGCAAGGTCAGCCACGTGCGCGCGCAAAACCGCAAGCTGCACGCCTTCAACGCCACCTTCATGACGGCGCTGACCACTTTCTACACCTTTCACCGCCTGTTCGACCGCCTGCAGCGCGATGGCGAAACCCAAGTCATGCAGGCCTGCGCGCCCCTGTACGCCATCGTCGCCGAAGCGCTGCAGGCGACGCCTTCGCAAGACTCGCTCGACACCATGCAGCTGCATCTGCAGACGGCCCTGGCGCAGGCCCGCTCGGACATCGATGGCGCGACCATCGCGCATGCGCAGCGCATCGATTTCGACACCGTGTGCGAACTGCTGGAGCGCTTCGCGCGCGACATGAGCCGCTTTCACGAAGTGTATTTCAGCCTGGCCCACGACACGCCCCTGGAAATCAGCACGCCGCAAGCGTATGCGCCGAAGACGCCGCCCGCGCTGGTGATCGCCAGCGGCGCGCGCGCGGCCATCAGCCTGGCCCTGCTGGCGCTGGGCGCCTACTTCCTCGCCTGGCCCTACGCCAGCACGGCGATGCTGATGGCGGCCGTGTTCTGCGCGCTGGCCTCGTCCTCGCCGCGCCCCATCATGATGATCCGCCAGGTGCTGGCGGGCTTCCTCATCGCCATGCCGCTGTCGCTCGTGTGCGTGTACTTCGTGCTGGTGCACGGCGACGGTTTCCCCATGCTGGTGCTCAGTTTTGCGCCCTTCCTGGCCGTCGGCCTGTACCTGATGACGAATCCCGCCAAGCTGGGCGTGGGCCTGGGCGTGTCGACCTTCATCACGCAGATGGCGCCGACGAATCTGATGCATGTCGATGGCGCGGCATTTTTGAACACGGGCATGGCCCTGATCGTGGGCCTGATGCTGGCGGCCCTCGTGTTTGCCGTGCTGCTGCCCGAGCACACGATGGGCCACAAGGACCACATCGGCCGTGCCCTGTGGCGCGAAGCGCTGCATGCGTGCACGGCGCCCGCGCGGCGCGTGAAACACCGTTTCGACAACCGCGTGCGCGACTTGCTCAGCCAGCTCAATGCGGCGGCCGGACCGGCGCCGGGCGAGGCTGCGCGCGCCGTCGTGCGCCAGGCCTTGACCTTGCTGGAAATCGGCCACTCGGTGATCGAATTGCGCGAACTGATCGCGACGGCCCGGCCAGGCGCCACGCGCCACGCGCTGCAGCAGTGCGTGGACCACATCGCCGCCTGGCTGCGCACGCGCAGCGACACGGCACTGCAGGCGGCGCTGGCAGCCACCCTGCAGGCGGGCGCCGTGGTGCGCGCCGCGCAAAACGAAGCTGGCATTGCACCGGAACGTAGCGCGCGCCTGCACACGGCATTGGCCGACCTGCATTCGATCTACACCTCATTACTCGACCATATGGCGCCTGGCGCCGGAGACCACCATGCCGCGTGAATTCGCCCTGTTCGGAATTCTGATTCCTACCCTGCTGCCCCTGTTCATCCTCAGCATCGGCCTGCAAACCCTGCTCGACCGCCTGCTGGGCTGGCTGGGCGTGTACCGCATGGTGTGGCACCCGTCGCTGGCGCGGCTGTGCATTTTCATCGCCATCTTTGGCGCGCTGGCTTTATCGCTTTACAAATAAAAAAAACTGTTCAACCCCATCAAGGAAAGGCTGCCGTCATGGTAAGCAAACTGACCCGCTATGCAATCACCTTGCTGCTCCTGGCCGCCGCGCTGTGGATAGGCAAGACCGTCTGGGACCGCTACATGGAGTCGCCGTGGACGCGCGACGGCCGCATCAAGGCCGACATCGTCAACATCAGCGCCGACGTCGCCGGCACCGTCACGGACGTGCTGGTACGCGACAATCAGGTGGTGCAAAAGGGCGACGTGCTGTTCGTCGTCGACAAGGAACGCTACACGAGCGCACTGGCGCAAGCCGACGCCGTGCTGGCCGCGCAAAGGACGGAACAGGGACGCCGCGGCAAGGAAGCCCAGCGCCGCGCAGGCCTTGACGCCAGCATCATCTCGACGGAAAGCCGCGAAAGCGCGGCGTTTGCCGCCAGCTCGGCCTCGTCGCAGGTGCAGGCCGCCATGGCCGCGCGCGCGCTGGCGCAATTGAACCTGGAACGCACCACCGTGCGCGCCCCCGTCAGCGGCTACGTGACGAACCTGAACGTGCACAAGGGCGATTTCGCCGCCGTCGGCGCGGCCAAGCTGGCCGTCATCGACAGCGCCTCGTACTATGTCGTCGGCTATTTCGAAGAGACCAAACTGGGCATGCTGGCGCAGGACGACAAGGCGGAAATGAATCTGATGAGCGGCGGCACCCTGCACGGCCACATCGAAAGCATCGCGCGCGGCATCACCGACCGCGACGCCGCCACGGGCCGCGAACTGCTGGCCGACGTCAATCCCACCTTCAACTGGGTGCGCCTGGCGCAGCGCGTGCCCGTGCGCATCCACATCGACGAGCAGCCGAAAGGGCAATTGCTGGTGGCCGGCACCACCTGCACCGTGGTGATCACGCCCCATTCTGCGCCGGCGCCGAAGCCCGCGGCCGCGCACCCGGCATGATCCGCAGCGGCGGCGCCGGGCGCCTGGCGGAAATCGCCCTGTTCCTCGACGCCGCGGTGCTGGGCAGTTTTTCCGCGGCGGGCCGCAAGCACGGCCTGTCGCCGGCCGCCGCCAGCGCCGCCATCGCGCGCCTGGAAACGGCGCTGGGCGTCACCCTGTTCGAGCGCACCACGCGCCAGCTGCGCCTGACGGAAGAGGGTTTGCACTACCGCCATTACAGCGAGCAGGCGCTGGACTTGCTGGCGCAGGCCGAAGACGGCTTGCACGCAGGCGGCGCCGGCGTACGCGGGGTGGTGCGCATCTCGGCGCCGTCCGACATCGGCCGCCAGCTGCTGCTGCCGATGCTCGACCGCTTTGCCGCCCAGCACCCGCAGGTGCGCCATGCGCTGACCTTGACGGACGCCACGGCCAGGCTGCTGCAGGACGACATCGACCTGGCCATCCGCTACGGCGAACTGCCCGACAGCGACATGGTGGCGCGTTTGCTGCACCCTGGCCGGCGCGTCGTGTGCGTGTCTCCCGCGCTGGCCGCCAGGGTGGGCGTGCCGGCCACGCCGCGCGACCTGGCGATGCTGCCGGCCCTCGTGCTGACGGCGGGCGACGGCGCGCCGCAGGAGTGGCGCTACCGCGAGGACGGCAAGCGCCACAGCCTGCGCCCGCAAGGCGCCTGGCACAGCAACGACGGCGAAATCATCCGCCGCTGGGCCGTGGCCGGCCATGGCTATGCCTACAAATCCCTGCTCGACATCGGCGGCGACCTGTCCGCCGGACGCCTGCAGACGGTGCTCGACGATTACTTTGCCGATAGCGTCCCCCTGAACCTGCTGTACCGGCGCAGCCGCTTCCAGCCGCCGCGCGTGGCCCTGCTGATCGAATTCCTGCTGCAGCAGTTCGCGGCCCTCCCGGCGCAACGCTAGCGGGCCGTCATCAGGGCGCCAGCACGCCCAGCTGGCGCAGCAGGGTCAGATTATCTTCCAGGTGCCAGTTGTCGCTGATGCGGCCCTGCGCATTCACCTGGTACAGATCGAAGGCATGGAAATCGATGGCTTGCCCCTGTCCCTGCAAGGGTCCCTGCGGCGTGGGAAAGACGCCCGTGAAGCGGCCCGTGAAATGCAGGCGCAAGGTGACACGGTCGCCCGCCACCAGCATGTCCTCGATGGTCACCTGCAAATCCGGCACGGCCGCATGGAACACTTGCGATGCCTGCAGCGGGCCTGCCGGCCCCTGCGGACGACCGGCGGGCAAGGTGCGGTCAATAAAATCGTCGGCCAGCGCCTGGCGCGCCAGGGCCGGATCGCCGCTCTGCCAGAACGCGGCGTAGCGGCGCGCCGCCAGCACCACCTTGTCGGTGGCAGCGGCGCCGGCCAGGTGGGCCGGCATGGGCAGATTTACGGCGGCATGGGCTGGCGCGGCAGCGGCCAGCAGAGAAAGGGCCAGGATGGCGGGGGCAAGAACAGGTGCGGGCATAAGGAATCCAGGTGGGTTGATCGGTGTGCCTGCTGCAATGGCACCCCGCCATTCTGGACTCGCTTGCCGTGCTTGATAATTGGCCCCGCGCTTGAATCACTTGCTTGCAGAAGTTGAAAATTCGTTAAAAATCAGCGACCGCCCGCCACGTCGAGGATGCTGCCCGTCACATAGCTGGCGCCCGGTCCCAGCAGGTACAGGATGGCGTCGGCGATTTCTTCCGGCTGGCCGCCCCGCTGCATCGGCACGCCGGACGCCAGGCGCGCCACCCGTCCCGGTTCGCCGCCGGAAGCGTGGATATCCGTATAGATGATGCCAGGGCGCACGCCATTGACGCGGATGCCCTCGGCCGCCACTTCCTTCGCCAGGCCGAGGGTCAAGGTATCGACGGCGCCTTTCGAGGCCGCGTAATCGATGTATTCGCCCGGGGAGCCGAGGCGCGCGGCTGCCGACGAGACGTTCACCATGCGCCCGCCCTGCCCGCCATTGGCCGTCGACATGCGCCGCACGGCTTGCTGGCAACACAGGAAATAACTGATCACGTTGGTGCGCAGCACGCGTTCCAGGCGCTGCACGGAGATATCGGCCAGCCGGCATTTCTGCTCCAGCACGCCCACATTGTTGACCAGCGCCGTGAGCGTCCCCAGGCGCGCATCGACTTCCGCAAACAGCCGTTCCACGTCTTGCGCGTCGCTGACGTCGGCCTGCACGGCGATGGCTTCGCCCCCATCGGCGACGATGCGCGCGCACAGCGCGTCGGCCGCCTGCGCATCGCGCACATAGTTGACGCACACGGCATAGCCCTGGCGCGCCGCCAGCTGTGCCGTCGCCGCGCCGATGCCGCGGCTGCTACCGGTAATCAAGATCACTTCCTTCATCGTTCCTCCTGAATGGTTGTGGTTCCATCATACGCGGACGAAAAAAAACCCGCGCATGGCGGGTTTTTCTGCAGTCGTTTTCAGTTCCTGAAGTGCGTCATGGCGTAAGTCAAGTGCTGCCACCAGTGCTCGCGCGACTGCACGGACGCCAGGCATTTCGCGTCGACCTCGTTCTTGAACGCGGGGTCCACGCACGCCTTGGTGACCAGCGCATTGCGCTGGTTTTCCACGCTGACGACGGCAATCGCCAGCCACGCCACGAGGGCAAGAGCCAGTGCGCACAAGGTCCAGGGCAGCTGTTTCATGATGCGCTCCGCTTACTTCTTCGCTGGCGCCGGGGCGCGCTCTTTCAGCACGCGCGCCACCAGTTCATCCATCACGCGCAGGGTCGCTGTCTGGGTCTGCGGCTCGGACTGCCCCGGACGCGACAGCTGCGCCGGCGACGTCACGAAGCGGCCATCGATGACGATGGTCGGCGCGCTGTCGATCTTGCTGGCGGTGATCAGCTGTTCATTGCGTTTCAGCTTGGTCTGCACGCCGAAGGAATTGAACATGTCCAGGTATTTCGCCTTGTCGATGCCATTTTTGACCAGCAGGTCGAGGATCGCGTCATCGCGGTTCAGGCGGTTGCGCTCGACGTGGATGGCGCGGAAGATCTTGTCGTGGAACTGGTCCAGCTGGCCCATCGCTTCCAGGGTGGCATAGGCGTGCGCCTGCGGATCCTTCGGGCCATTGAAGGCCAGGTGGATGCGGCGGAAGGCGATCTTGTCGCCCTGCTTCTTGACCCAGTCGTGCATCAGCGGATCGAGCGCGTAGCAATGCGGGCAGGAATACATGAAGTACTCGACCACTTCCACCTTCTTGCCCGTGTCCGTGCGCACTGGCGTCGGGAGCGTGGTAAAGCCGGTATCGGCCGCCATGGCGCCGCCGGTGGCCGCCACCAGGGTGACGGCGGCAAGCAGGGGACGCAAGAAACGCAGAAAACGCATAATAATCCTTCATCATAAATGGTCGTGAACGGGGCGAGATTACCACTTTTTGCGCCGGGCGATGAAGCCCGGGCGGAAAAAAACCGTCTTTATCGCCCCGGTTTGCGCCCGCTTAAGCCGCATTTAAGCCCCGCCGCGCCCGCGCCTCAAAAATGGTAGCGCGCCGACACGCGCAGCTGGCGCGCATCCTTGAGATAAATGCTGGAGCGGCAGCCTGGCGCATCGCCGTAATGGCGGCGGTTGGCCAGGTTGCTGCCGGCCAGTTCCAGCTCCCAGGCGCCCAGCTTGCGCACATAGCGCCCGTCCACGGTGGCAAACGCAGGCACTTGCGCCAGGCAGCTGCTAGCGAAATCGGGACCGTAGCGCAGCGCGCGCAGCCATTGCACGCCCATGTCGGCACTGGCGCCGGCCTGCCCCGTCCAGTACAGGCGCAGGCTGGCCAGGGTTTTCGGCACGAGGGCGATATCCGGGCCGTCATAGGCGTAATCGTCATAGCGCGCATGCACTTGCCGCAGTTGCCCGTCGAGGCGCCAGTCGCGCGCCAGCGCCATGCTGGCCTCGATGGCGATGCCGTCGCGGCGCGAGGGGTCGAGGTTGCCCGCAAAGCCCAGCTGGCCCAGGCTCTGGTCGAAAACGATCTGGTTGCTCAGGCGCTCGCTGAACACGCGCACGGAAGCGCTGCGTGCCGCGTCGCCGAAGGTGGCGCCCACTTCCATTTCGCGCCGCAGCTGTCCCGCCAGGGGGCGGTAGCCGGCGCGGGTATAGCCATCGTCGTCGATGCGGTAGCTGCGCGCGGCCTTGGCGTACACGCTCAGCTGCGGGCGCAATTGCAGGCTGCCCTGCACGTCCCAGGCATTCTGGTTTTCCCAGTCGCTGCCGCCGGCGGGCATGTCGGCTGGATCGAGCTGGAACTGTTCATGCCGCAGTCCCAGCAACAGGCGCGGCGCATACAGGCCGCCGAAGGCCAGCTCCTCGCGCAGCAGCAGCGCGCGCGAATACTGGCGGCGCTGCCCATCGCCATCGCTACCCGAGCGCCGCTGCCACTGCATCAGGTCCAGGCCCACTTCCGTATCCGTGCCCACGCCGCCCACCTTGCCGTAATGGCGCAGGCGCGGCGCCAGCTGCCGGCGGCGGCTGCTGTATCTCGATTCGCTGCTGCCCTCCTCGCCCGCATAGTGGGCAGTGGCGCGCTTTTCCCGCTGCGAAAGTTCCACGCCCAGCTCGAAACTGCCCACATAGCGCTGCACGAAGGCGCTGGCGCGCCGCACTTCATAGCGGTACAGGTCTTCCGGGCGGGCCGCCAGCATGGCCAGGAACGGCGCCTCGGGCGCGGGATAGCTGGTGTCCTGGTTCAGCTGGTCGGCGCTGAAGCCGAAGCGGCCCTGCCGCACCTTCCATTCCGCGCCGCCATTGAAGCCGCGCTGGTGAAACACGCTGCCATCGCGGTAATTGCCATTGCGCAGTCCGTCCATGGCCACATCGAGCGTCATGCCGCCCTGCTCGCGCGACAAGGCGCCGCGCACGCTGTGCTGGCCGCCCTGCGCCAGCTCGGCGGACAAGTCGCCATGCGTGACGCCGGCCGTGACGCCATCCACGCCATCCTGCGCGCACGCCGGCATGGCCAGGGCGCACAGCAGCAAGGCACGCGCGGCAATGGTCAGGACGGGAGGGGCAGGCATCATGGCGGCAGGCTTGAGGCGTCATCGCGGCGCGGACGCACGCTGGTGGGACGGGGGGATGGCAAAAGCGAATCATTATACGCACGGCGCGCGGCGCCGCAAGCGCCGGCCCGATGGTACTTTCCTTATGCCAATATTTTATTGGTGATTTGGCATTTTTGTAGGTATATTAAGCTGCGCCCGGCGATCCTGGGCGCAGCCGACTGCATTTGAAAATCAACAATAAGAAGTCACTGTGGGAGTCACGCATGGAAAGTCGTAGCACAACGCGCCAGGGGCCGCCAAGTCCCCGCGGCACGCGCCGCAGCATTGGTTTTTTCCCCATCTCGGGCAAGCTCAAAGCCCTCTCCATCGCCGCCCTGCTGCTGGCCGGCCTGGCCCTGCAGGCCGACCTGTTCGCCCAGCCGGGCCAAGGCAAGCCGGCCAGCGCGCCCACGCCGCTGGCGCCGTCCGCCGACGGCATCGCCCTGGCGTCGCCGCACGCTTCCGCCGTCAGCACGCCCAGCGCCAGCAACGCCTGGGGCGGTGCGCGCACGGGCGCGCAAGCGACCCTGTCGGACCGCGTGGTCGATTACCAGATCGAAGCGACGCTCGATCCCGTCAAGCACACCATCGACGGCCAGCAGAAACTGCGCTGGCGCAACCGCAGCGCACAAGCCGTCAGCAGCGTCTACCTGCACCTGTACCTGAACGCGTTCGAAGGCGAGCATTCGACCTTCTTCACCGAGAAGCGCAAGCTCGATACGGGCTTCCGCTCGGGCGTCGACACGCGCGACGGCGAGTGGGGCTACATCGAACTGCGCAGCATGACGCAGAACGGCGCCAAGGCGCCCTGGCATTTCGTCCAGCCCGACAACGGCCCGGCCACCGACCGCACCGTGGTGCGCGTCGACTTGCCGCAGGCCGTCGCGCCGGGCGCCGAGACGACGCTCGACATCCGCTTCTTCGACCAGCTGCCGCGCGTCATCGCGCGCACCGGCTATTTCGGCAGCTTCCACCTGGTGGGCCAGTGGTTCCCCAAGATCGCGGTGCTGGAATTGCCCGGCGAACGGGGCGCCACCGCGCCGCGCTGGAATGCGCATGAATTCCACCTCAATTCGGAGTTCTACGCCGATTTCGGCAACTATGACGTGAAGCTGACCGTGCCCAAGGAGTACACGGTGGGCGCCACGGGCGAGCTGCAAGGCGCGCCGCAGGAAAAGAACGGCATGCTCACGCATCACTATGTGCAGGGCGACGTGCACGATTTCGCCTGGACGGCCGACAAGCGCAGCGCGCAGCCGTTGACGGGCAGCTGGAGCGGCCCCGGCAGTCCGCCGGTGGCCATCAAGGTGCTGTACCCGCCCGAATACGCATCGAACGCGGCGCCGGCGCTGCAGGCGGCCAAGGATGCACTCACGTATTTCTCGCGCACCCTGGGCCCGTATCCGTACAAGACCCTGACGGTGGTGATCCCGCCGTTCAATGCGGCCGAAGCGGGCGGCATGGAATATCCGACCTTCATCACGGCCTCGAGCTACGCCAACCTGCAGCCGAAGACCATACCCGAATTCGGCCTCGACTTCGTCACCATCCATGAATTCGGCCATGGCTATTTCTACGGCATCCTGGCGTCGAACGAGTTCGAGGAACCCCTTCTCGACGAAGGCTTGAACGAGTACTGGGACCAGCGCATGCTGCGCGCGCGCGGCCAGCACATCCACGCCACCACGCCCCTGCTCAAGCGCCTGGGTTTCGATCCCGTCTTCAAGGTCTTCGAATTCGAGCGCATGGCCGCACCGCGCCAGGATGCGGCAGATCCGCTGGGCCAGAATGCGTGGGACCGCCTGCAGGGCGTGGGGCCCGTCTACAGCCGCACGGCCATCACCATGCGCGACCTGGAAGCGCGCATCGGCAGCGAAGCCATGGAACGGGGCTTCAAGGCCTACTACGAACAGTGGAAATTCCGCCACCCGAGCGTGGCCGACCTGCGCGAAACGTTGGCCGAGGCGACGGGCCAGCGGCGCATCGTGGAACAGGTCTTCGCGCAGCAAGTCTATGCCAGCGCGAATATCGACGACCGCATCGGCACCTTCACCAGCGAAGAGCAGACGCCGCTGGCCGGCATGGCGCTGGTGAACGGCAAACGCGTGGAGCATACGGCCGAAGCGCTGGAAAAAGAGGAAAAAAAGGTACGCGATGCATGGGACAAGGCGCATCCGGACGCCAAGCCGGGCACGGGACCGTACCCTTATCTCACCAGCGTGGTCCTGCGCCGCCGCGGCGCGCCCGTGCCGCAGGTGCTGCTGGTGAAATTCGCCGACGGCAGCTCCGAACGCGTGGTATGGGATAACGAGCAGCTGTGGCAGCGCTACACCTGGAGCAAGCCCGTGAAGGCCGTCTCGGCCGAACTGGACCCCGACCGCGTGCACTATCTCGACGTCAACAAGCTCGATGACAGCCGCACCCTGAAGGCAGACAAATCCGCCTCGCAGCGCTGGAGCTTCGACCTTGCGGCCGCCTTCCAATACCTCCTTTCCCTGATTGCCATCGTATGAGCGCCACTTCCACGACACGGGCCAGCGGCCTGACCCTGACCACGCGCGCCAGCCGCGCCGCCCTGCAATGGCGCTTGCTGCTGCTGTGGGCCGGCCTGCTGCTGATCCCCGCTATCCTTGCCGTCATTCCCCTCTGGCGCACCTTGAGCGCCAGCCTCGATAACGCCGTGCATGCGGCGGCCCTGGCGCACAAGCTCGATCTGATGACCCTGGCCGACCTGGTGGCCAATGCGGGACGCAACGGCGCCGCCATCAGCCAGGCCGCCATCACGGGCATCGTGCTGGCCTTGCTGCTGTCGCCGCTGCTGAGCGGCCTGGTGGTGACGGCCGCGCGCGCGCCTGCGCCACCCGGCTTCGGTCCCCTGCTGACGGGCGCCTTCAGCGAATACGGCCGCATGCTGCGCATGCTGCTGTGGAGCATCGTGCCGCTGGGCCTGGCGCTAACGATCGGCGCCGGCGCGCTGAAACTGGCCGACAAGCACGCGGCGAAAGCCATCCTGGAAGCCGATGCGGACCTGGCCCGCCACCTGGCCTTGCTGTTGACGGGTTTGCTGTTCCTGCTGGCCTGCGCCACGCTCGACGCCGGCCGCGCGGCCCTGGCCGTCGACCGTCGCCGCACCTCGGCCGTCAAGGCATGGTGGCGGGGCCTCGGCATGCTGCGCCGGCGTCCGCTGGCCAGCCTGGCCATCTACCTCGTCATCACCGTGCTGGGACTGGCGCTGTATGCCCTGCTGGGCGTGGCGCGACTGAACCTGGCCGCGCCCGGTCCACTGGCCATCGTGGCCGGCTTCTTGGTGACGCAGCTGGCGGCGCTGGTGCTGGCGTGGATGCGCAGCGCCCGCCTGTTCGCGCTGATCGACGTCAAGCGCTCGCTCGTGTAATCAACTCCCCAGGCGCCCTTCATCGGCGAGAAAGTCGATGAAGGTGCGCACCTTCGACGACAGGTAGCGGCGGCTCGTGTAGACGGCGTACACCCTGCCGCCCGCCAGCTTGAAATCGTCGAAGAGGCGCACCAGCCGCCCCGCCGCCAGGTCCGCATCCGTCTGCCACGACGGCAGCAGGGCGATGCCCATGCCATCGAGCGCGGCCGCGTGCAGCAGGCTTTCGTTATTGCATTGCAGGACGGGCGAGAACTTCACCGTCTCGCGCCCCTGTACCCCGTCGAAGGCCAGCTCATTGCCGTTCGCCAACAAGGAATAGCTGATCATGGCGTGCCGCGCCAGGTCCTGCGGCAGGTGCGGATGGCCCGCGCGCGCCAGGTAGGCGGGCGCGGCCACCAGGTGGAATTCGATGCTGCCGATGGGCCGTGCGATCAGGGTCTGCGATGGCGCCTGGCTCACGCGCAGGGCCAGGTCGAAACCTTCTTCCACCAGGTTCACCACTCTTCCGCTCAAATCGATGTCGAACGTGACTTCCGGAAAGCGTTCGCGGTAGGCGGCCAGGGTGCGCGTAAAGATGGCGTTGGCGAACCAGACGGGGGCGCTCAGGCGTAGCATGCCGCGCGGCACCACCGTCGTGCGGCCGACCGTCGCTTCCACCTCGTCGAGATTGTCGAGCATGTCGCGGCACTGTTCAAAATACACCTTGCCGATTTCCGTCAGGCTCAGGTGGCGGCTGCTGCGGTTCAGCAGGCGCGCGCCCAGGTGGCGCTCCAGGTGCATCACGTGCTTGCTGACCATGGCCGGCGACAGGTCGAGGCGCTCGCTGGCGCGCACGAAACTGTCGAGTTCCACGACGGCGCGGAACACGCGCATGCTGCGCAAGGTATCCATGACTATCCAATCATCAACAAATTGGAAATGATATATCAATAATAGCGATCTTGATCAACTGACTGCGCATGACTATCATGGTCCCATCGTTAGCCATTCCCCCCCCAGGAGCCGCCATGCAAGAGCACACCTTCCCCACGTATTTCCTGTCGCACGGCGGCGGCCCGTGGCCATTCATGAAAGACCAGTTCGGCGGCCGCTACGACGTGCTGGAAGCATCGTTGCAGGATATTCCGCGCCAGATCGGCGCGCGGCCGACAGCTGTGCTGGTGGTCACGGCACACTGGGAAGGGCCGCAATTTCTCGTCTCGGCCAGCCCGCGCCCGGGCATGATCTACGATTATTCGGGCTTTCCGCCGCATACGTACCAGATCCAGTACCCGGCGCCCGGCGCGCCGGAACTGGCGGCGCAAGTCAAACAGTTGCTCGACGCGGCTGGCCATCCGGCGCGCCTGGACCACGAGCGGGGTTTCGACCACGGCACCTTCAGCGCCCTGTTCCCCATCTACCCGCAGGCCGACATGCCGCTGGTGCAGCTGTCGCTGAAACACGGCTACGACCCGCTCACGCACATCGAGGTGGGCCGCGCGCTGGCCAGCCTGCGCCGGCAAGGCGTGCTGATACTCGGCAGCGGCCTGTCTTACCATAACCTGCGCCAGTTCGGCCAGGCGGGCGCCGTCGCCTCGCACCAGTTCGACGCCTGGCTGCGACAGGCCATGGCCTTGCCGCCAGAACAAAGGCTGGAGCAATTGCTGGCCTGGGACCAGGCGCCTGGCGCGCGCCAGGCCCATCCGCAGGAAGACCATCTGCTGCCGCTGATGGTGGCGCTGGGCGCGGCCGAGCAGGAAGCGGCGCAGGTGGTGTACCACGAGGAGGATTTCTTTGGGGCGCTGGCGGTGACCAGTTTCAGGTTTGGCAACGCAGCCCAATGAAACCCGAACGCGGAAATGCCGGGGTCGGACGGGGACGCCGAGTCCCTCAGGGTCCGACCCCAGTCGTCGCTATTGGGTTAAAAAAAAAGCCGCTAACTAGCGGCTTTTTTACTTACGTGCCGCGCTTGCCGCGCGCCGCATTCTTCGCCTTCTCGGCGGCGATCTCCGCCGCCTTGGCCGCTTTTTCCGCCATCTCGGCCGCGTGCTGGGCCAGCAGGGCCGCGCGCGTGTCCGGCGTTTCCAGCGAAATGCGCCCCAGGATGCCGCTGCGATAGTCGAGCAGCAGGGTGTGCGACGCTTTCTCGAAATCGTAATCGCCGCCCTTGATGCGGAAACCGCGCTTGGCGGCGATGCCCTCGACCACGCCGATGGCGTCGACTTCATCGACCTTGGTGCCGTAGCGGGTTGCCAGCAAGTCCGGGTAGCGCTTGAGCAATTCCTCGGCAAGGAATACGGCCACTTCCTCTTCGATCAGCGCGTTCGAGCCGATCGCGTGGCTGGCCGCCAGCATCAGGCCGTCGCTGGGGATGGCGATCTTTGGCCACAGCATGCCGGGCGTGTCGACGAGAATGGTGTTCTTGTCCAGGTACAGCTTTTGCTGCATCTTGGTGACGGCCGGCTCGTCGCCCACCTTGGCCACGCGCTTTTTCAGCAGCGCGTTCATCAGGGTCGACTTGCCCACGTTGGGGATGCCCATGATCATGATGCGCAGCGGCTTCGTCGGCACGCCGCGGTGCGGCGCCAGCGATTTGGCCAGGTCCGGAATGCGCGCCACGTCACCCGGCTTCTTGGTCGTCATCGCATATGCGGTCACGCCTTCCTGGGCATTGAAATAGGCTACCCAGGCGGCAGTGGCGGCAGGATCGGCCAGGTCGGTCTTGTTGAGGATTTTCAGGCAAGGGCGCTGGCGGAACAGGCGCAGCTCGTCCACCATGGGGTTGCAGCTGGCTGCCGGCAGGCGCGCGTCCACCACTTCAATCACCAGATCGGTGTTTTCCATGGTCTCGGCCGCTTTCTTGCGGGCCGCGTTCATGTGTCCTGGGTACCATTGTATCGCCATGCTCTTGCTTTCAAAATCGTTCGGTCAATCCGCTATTTTACGTGGTTGCCGCCACGACGTCCCATTTTCCGCCGCCAGCGCCAGCCGTGCGACACGAACGAGACAATTGGTGATAATTTGGCAGTTACATGAATGATAATATTCGCAGTCCGTCCAGCCTGGCCGGTTCCCCATCGCACGCTTAACCTGACACGCATTCCATGCACTTTTCCCGCTTTTGCCTCCTCGCCTCCCTGTATGCCTGCCTGCCGCCCGCCATGGCCCAGGAAAAACCGGCGGCACCAGGCGAGGCGGCGAACCAGGAAATGCAGCAGATCGTCGACGTGCAAAGCACGCGCGATCCCGACCTGCGTCCCTACCGCACCATGCTCAAGGGGCTCGATGCGTATGCCGATCACCAGCGCCTGGCACCAGGCGCGCCGCTGCGCTTCATGCTGATTCCCGCCACGCCCCAGGCCAGGCTCGATGGCGTGACCCTGCACCTGTCGGCCGATAATCTGTCGATCCCCGTGCCGCTGGCGGCGGACGGCGGCTTCACCTTGTCGCGCGACAAGACCGCCTACGATGCGAATGCCGACTTGATCAGCAACAAGAAGCGCGACACCTTGCGCTGGCGCGCCGACATCCACACGCCGGGCCTGCCACAGAATGTGCGCCGCCTGGGCGACCTGCGCCTGGAATGTGAAATCCGCTGGGCCGTCGAGCAGGATGAATTGTCCTTTGTCCGGCGCAACCTGTTCCGCCTGGCGGGCGGACCGTGCCACTCGTCGCTGATCCACGTGCCGTTTCCCGTGGCCCGCAAGCTGCTTGCCGTGCAGGCGCGCTCGGGCGAACGCACGCTGGACATCCGCGTCACGGAAGACCGGCAGCGCTATGTGCCGCCGCTGCATGACGTGAATTGGGACGACAATACCCTGCTGACCCTGACCTACGCCGACGACGGCAAAATGGCCGGAGCAGCCCCAGCTGCGCCCTTGCAGGCAGCGCAGCGCCAGTAAGGCGCGCCCGGAAAGTCAGGTCAATTATTTCCACATGGATTCTTATATTTACTGAAAGAAACAAAAAAGTATGCTCTAATATCGCCTCTTAAATGAAAAGCAATTATTTCCAGGCTGGCTCCCGCCAGGGAAATATGCGATGGGGATAGTTCGATATGATGATGGAACACACTGGCACGGCGCCCAAGCGCGTGCCGCGCAATGACTGGAAGAAAGAATGCCGGCAATTGCAGGGACAAGTGGCCCAGCTGGAAGAGCGGTTGAAGCGCCAGAGCGCCGACAGCTATGGCTTGCAAGTGCTGTATGACCAGCTGGTCAATGAAATCAAGCACCATCGCGACATGTTGCAGCTCGACAGCTTCGACGCGGATAAATCATCGCTCGTCTACACGCAAGCCTGGCGCCGCTTCATGGCTGGCGACGCGCTCGACTACCAGACGCACCGCCACACGAATTCCCGCAACCGGCCCACCTTGCTGTAGGCCCACCTTGCTGCAGTAACCCTGCCCCCTTACAGCTCCGCCAGCGCCTTCACGTGCGCGGCCACGCTGCGGCCCAGGGACGACAGGTTGTAGCCCCCTTCCAGGCAGCTGACGATGCGGCCCTTGCCATACTGCCTGGCCACGGCCATCATTTGCTGCGTCATCCACGTGTAGTCGGCCTCCACCAGGCCCATGCCGCCCACGTCGTCTTCGCGGTGGGCATCGAAACCGGCGGAAATGAAAATCATCTGCGGCTGCTGCCGGTGCAGCGCGGGCAGCCAATGGTCGAGCACCAACTGGCGCACGGCATCGCCTTTCGAGCGGGCCGGCACGGGCACGTTGACGCGCGTGTCCGTATACGATTCCACGTCGCTGTACGGATAGAACGGGTGCTGGAAAAAGCTGACCATCAGGATGCGCGGGTCGTGCGCCACGGACTCGGCCGTGCCATTGCCATGGTGCACATCGAAGTCGACGATGGCGACCCGTTCCAGCCCGCGCACGTCGAGCGCATGCTTGGCGGCGATGGCGATATTGTTGAACAGGCAAAAACCCATGGGTTCGCTGGGCCGCGCATGGTGGCCAGGCGGGCGGATCGCGCAAAAGGCGTTGCTGATCTCGCCATCGATGACGGCATCCGTGGCTGCCACGGCCGAGCCTGCCGCCGCCAGCGCCGCGTCGTAGCTGTGCGCGTTGAGCAGGGTGTCGCCGTCGAGCGGGTAATAGTCGCCCGCCGGCGGCACGTTGTCGCGCACGAGGCCGATGGCCGTGGCGCTGTGGTTGCGCTCGATATCGGACAATTGCGCGCGCACGCCGTCGCGGTGCTCGACCAGGTCGCTGATATGCGCCAGGATCAATTGATCGTTGATGGCCTGCAAGCGGGCCGGCGATTCGGGATGCCAGTCGCCCATTTCATGGCGCTGGCAATCGGGATGGGTATAAATGGCTGTGCTCATGCGCTGTACTGGTTACCTCTGTCTCTGTCCATTCTCTGTGCATACTGGAACACTGCATGGCATTCCTGTTCGCCCTGCGCGTTCTCGCATAAAATCACTGGCTGGTCTGTGCCGCCGCTGCACTAATCTACCACGTGCGCGGCACGGGCGGGCGGCACGGCTTGACCTGGCCAAAGCGATTGTAAATTAAATAATCCGTCTTACTGTGATAGAAATAGCATGTTTTCGAAAATACACCAGGCCGCACGGCAGATTGGCGAAGTTCTCGTCGGCAAACACTTGCAGATCCGCCAGGCCCTCGCCTGCGTGCTGGCAGGCGGCCACCTGCTGATCGAAGACGTGCCCGGCGTGGGCAAGACGACCCTGGCCCACGCGCTGGCCATCTCGCTGGGCCTGCAATGGAAGCGCCAGCAATTTACCAGCGACCTGTTGCCTGCCGACGTGGCCGGCATGAGCGTGTATGACCGGGGCAGTGGCAGTTTCATCTTCCACCCTGGCCCCCTGTTTACCCAGGTGCTGCTGGCCGACGAGATCAACCGCGCCACGCCGAAGACGCAATCGGGCTTGCTCGAAGCGATGGAAGAGCGGCAAGTGAGTCTCGATGGCGTCACGCGCGCCCTGCCGCAGCCGTTTTTCGTCATCGCCACGCAGAACTGCGCGCACCAGCTGGGCACCTTCCCCCTGCCCGAGTCGCAGCTCGACCGTTTTCTCATGTGCGTCACCCTGGGCTACCCCGATGCGGCCGCCGAACGGGAACTGCTGCTGGGCGCCGACCGCCGCGCCATGCTGCAAACCTTGCCGGCCGTGATGAACGCGGAAGAATTGCTGCAGGCGCAAGCGAACCTGCGCGCCATCCACGCCTCGCCTGCCGTCGTCGACTACGTGCTGGCCCTCGTGCATGCCACCCGTGCGCCGGGCGTGTTTGCCGATGGCCTGAGCCCGCGCGCCGCGCTGGCCTTGCTGCAGGCGGCACGCGCCTGGGCCGCCTTGGCCGGACGCGACCACGTCACGCCCGACGATGTGCAAGCCGTACTCATTCCCGTCTGCGCCCACCGCCTGCATGCCGCGCAAGGGTCCACGGACAGCCGCAGCCTGCTGCAGCAATTGCTGCTGGCGACACCCGTCTGACAGCCGTGCGCCTGCGCAATATCCGATGGCTGCCGGCGCGCCCCTGGCTGGGCGCGCAGCGCGTGCACATCCGTCCCTCGCGCGCGGGCCTGGCCTTTGCCGCGCTGCTGCTGGCGCTGTGGATCGCCGCCGTCAATTACCATCTGGGCCTGGGCTACGCGCTGACGTATTTCGCGGCCGCCTGCGCCATCGCCGACATGCTGTTTGCCAGCCGCAACCTGGCGGGCCTGGCGCTGGCCGCCACGCCGGGCGAGCCCGTGTTCGCGGGCAGCCAGGCCACGTTCACCTTGCGCCTGATCAACCGCAGCACGCGCCCGCGCCATGCGATCCGGCTGGCCGTGATCAATTCCACTGCAGCGCCCAGTCAGGCAGATATCGCCGCGCACGGGGAAACGGCCGTCAGCATCGTCGTGGCGGCGCGGCAACGCGGCTGGCTCGATGCGCCCTCCATGCGCCTGTCCGGAAGTTTTCCGCTGGGCCTGTTTATTGCCTGGTGCCATTGGCAACCCGAAGCGCGCTTGCTCGTATATCCGCAGCCCGAGCAGAACGCGCCGCCGCTGCCCTTGCCGGCCGGCACGGTGCAACAGGCGCAGCAAACACAACAATCACGCTCCTCCGGCGGCGCCCTGGAACTGGCGGGCGTGCACGCCTACCAGCCAGGCGATCCCTTGCACCGCCTGGCCTGGCGCCAGATCGCCCGGCATGATGGCGAGCATTTATTCAGCAAGCAATTCCAGCCTGCCGCCGACGCACAGTCGGGCGCAGCCCGTGGCAGCATCGTGTTCGATCATGCCGCCCTGCACGCGCTGGCGCCGGAAGCGCGCCTGTCGCGCCTGGCCGCCTGGGTGCTGCAGGCGGAACGCACGGGCTTGCCGTATGGTTTGCACCTGGGCACGCTGACTCTGGCGCCGGCCTTGGGCGCCAGCCAGCGCGACGCCTGCCTGCGCGCGCTGGCCCTGCATGATGTGCCGCACGATTTGCTACAGGATGAGGCCATGGCATGAGGCAATGGCTGGCCAACTTGCCGCGTGACAAGGCCGACATCCTGCTGCTGTTGCTGGCCGCCGCCATGGTGCTGGCGCCGCACGCGCTGCACCTGCCCCCGTGGCTGTCGGCCGCCGCTGCCGCGCCGCTGCTGTGGCGCGCCGTCATCACCGTGCGGGGCCGGCGCCAGCCGCAGCTGGCCGTGCTCGCGCCGCTGGCTTTGCTCGGCATCGCCGCCGTCTACGCCAGCTATGGCACGCTGCTGGGACGCGATGCGGGCGTGGCCATGCTGGTCCTGCTGCTGGCCTTGAAATCGCTGGAAATGCATGGCCGGCGCGACATTTTCGTCTTTGTCTTCCTCGGTTTTTTCCTCCTGCTGGCAAACTTCTTTCATGCGCAAGGCATCCTCAGCGCCGCCTGGATGCTGGCCACCGTCATCGTCTTGCTGGCCTGCCTGTTGTCGGCCCAGTACGGCGCCGTGCAGCCGCGCCTGGCGCAAAGGCTGGGCTTGCTGGGACGCATGCTGGCGCTGGCCATTCCCCTGTCGGCCGTGATGTTTCTTGCCGTGCCACGCATCGACGGCCCCCTGTGGGGCACGGCACAAGAAGACGCGCAGGCGCGCACGGGCTTGTCCGACAGCATGCAGCCGGGCGCCATCGCCTCGCTGGCCCTGTCAAGCGAACCCGTCTTTACTGCCGATTTCAGCACAGCTATCCCGCAACAGGACCAGTTGTATTGGCGCGGCGTGGTGCTGGGCGACTACGATGGCGCCACTTGGACACGCAGGGGCGCCGGCCGGCGCACGCCTGCCGGCGACAGCCGGATAGACATCGCGCTGGAAGGCCAGCCCAGCCAGTACGAAGTGACGTTGCAAGCGAGCGGCCAGCGGCGCATCTTCGCGCTCGATGTGCCGCGCAGCATCGAGCGCTTGCCCGGCAATCCGTATGTCGTGTCGTCCGCGCTGGAAGTGCTGACCGTACAACCCATTACTTCGACCGTGCGTTACCGCGCCAGTTCCCAGCCCAGCTACCGGCTGCAGGCAGGCTTGTCGGTCGCGCAGCAACAGCCATGGCTGGCCTTGCCTGCTGGCAGCAATCCGCGCAGCGTGGCCTGGGCCCGCGCATTGCGCGGCCATGGCGCGCAGGCGCTGGCGCCCGCCGACGCCATCGCTGCCGTGTTGCAGCACTTCCGCCGCGCGCCCTTCCGCTACACCTTGCAGCCACCGCTGCTGGGCAAGCATGGCGTCGATGACTTCCTGTTCACCACGCAGGCGGGTTTTTGCGAACATTACGCCGGCAGCTTTGTCGTGCTGATGCGTGCCATGGGCATACCCGCGCGCGTCGTCACGGGCTACCAGGGCGGCCTGCGCAACGGGACAGGCAACAGCTTGAGCGTGCGCCAGTCAGACGCCCATGCCTGGAGCGAAGTGTGGCTGGCGGGCCGGGGCTGGGTGCGCATTGATCCCACCAGCGCCGTCGCGCCCCTGCGCACGGAGCGCAACCTTGATGCCGCCCTGCCGCCGGCCCCGTCGCCGCTGACGGCATGGCGTGCCCTGGCCGGCCTCGATGGCGGCGCGCACGGGGCGGTTGCCGCGTGGCGCCAGCAATGGCAGCAAGCCGAGCACGCCTGGAGCAGCTGGGTGCTCGACACCTCGCCGCAACGCCAGCGCGCCATCCTCGATGGCTTGAAAAACGTGCCGGCGAAAAAGCTGGCACTCGCTTGTGCCGTATTGGCCCTGCTGTGCGCCGTGGCGGGCGTACTGGTCTGGTGGTGGCAAGCCCGGCAAGGCGATCCGCTCGACATCCTGTACGCGCAATTTTGCCGCCAGCAGGCGCGGCGCGGCTACAGCCGTGCGCCGCATGAAGGCCCGCACGGTTATGCTGCCCGGCTGGCCGCGGGCAAGGCCACACAAGAGGCGCACGCCGCCATCGCACAGTTTCTGGCAATCTATGCCGCGATGAAGTATGGTAATGCCAACCCAGACGAACAACTCCGCGCGCGGCGCAGCTTGCGCCGCCTGTTAACCCAATGCCGATGAGACGCTCCTTGTTACCGATCAAATACTCCGCCCTGTCCCTGCTCCTCTCCCTTCCCCTGTGCCTGTCCACCGCGCACGCTGGCGAAAACAGCAACATTTCCGCTGCCGACCGCGCCCGTGCCGTGCGCGCGACCAAGGCCCAGCCCGTCAAGAAGGTGGCCGGCAAACCGGCGGCGAAGAAAGCACCGGCGAAATTCGACTTCGAAGGCGAATTTGTCGACTATGCCAATTGGAAAGAAGTACGCGCCTTCCTCGATGACATGTCCGCCAAGCACGGCTTTGACCGCGCCGAACTCGATACCCTGATCGGCAAGGTGCGCTATGTCGAGTCGACCGTGCAACTGATGAAACCGGCGCCGCCGGGCAAGCCGAAGAACTGGCAAGCGTACAGCGCCCGCTTCATCGAGCCGGTGCGCATCAATGCGGGCGTGAAATTCTGGGAAGAGAACGCGGAAGCGCTGGCGCGCGCCGAACGCGAATATGGCGTGCCGGCCGAGATCATCGTCGGCATCATCGGCGTGGAAACCGTGTACGGCCGCAATACGGGCCGCTTCCGCGTGCTCGACGCGCTGACCACCCTGGCGTTTTCCTATCCGGAAAGCCCGACGCGGGCCGCGCGCATGGAGTTTTTCAAGGGAGAACTGGAAAACGCGCTGCTATACGCGCGCAAGGATGGCATCGATCCCTTGACCCTGCTCGGTTCGTATGCGGGCGCCATCGGCCTGCCCCAGTTCATGCCTAGCAGCATCATGAAATATGCGGTGGACTTCGATGGCGATAGTCACATCGACCTGCGCAATTCGACGGCCGACGCCATCGGCAGCGTTGCGCATTTCCTCGTCGAACACGGCTGGCGGCGCGACGATCCGGCCATCAGCACATATCCCGTCACCGTTTCGGCCAGCCGCGCGTGGGAAAAGTTCATCGGCCAGGGCTTGCAGGCGAAGTACCGGCTGGCGGAATTGCAGGAAGCTGGCGTGAGTGCCGCCCCGTCCACGCCCCAGAACATGTTGTTTGGCTTGATCGACTTGCAAAATGGTTCAGAAGCAACTGAGTATCACTTGGCAACCAATAACTTCTTTGCTATAACTCAGTACAACAGAAGTTATTTTTATGCCATGTCAGTGATTGACTTGGGCAAGGCCATCAGTCAAGTGCGCGCACGCTAACCGAAAGTCAGTGTAAAGTTATAATATTACTTGTAAGAAAGCGTAAGCGATATTGAAGCGACCAGAAAACAGGTCTATGGTAAGGGCCGATAACATGTGCCAGCCTTGCTCGCCAGCCTTTGTGCGGCACGGAATACGGAAATGGTTTTATACTTAACTTTTGTCAAAGTACAATTTTTGTTCTATCATAGAGCATAATAAAGAATAAATAGGTGTTGCAACTAGACAACACCGATTCTGTACCAGGCAAGATTATCGGGCTTTCCCGCCTGAAATTGAATCCTGTTGTACAATTGTGTATATATCATGAAAAACTGTATCCCGGATCGTACCGTGTGTGAATTCGTTCCTTTTAGTAAAGAATGAACATGAACGCAGCAAGAGCGAGCTCCGAGTGTTTTTTACTTTGCAGTGCAACTACAGAAGGAACAATAACATCATGACAAACCAAGTCGGCATTGATATGAACAGCGATTCGGACTCCGACGATCTGCTTCAATACAACCCAAACAGATTGCTCGATACCCTGATCGAAAACCTGCGCCTGAAAAACGATGCAGCCCTGTCCCGCGCGCTGGAAGTAGCGCCACCAGTCATCAGCAAAATCCGCCACCACCGCCTGCCGGTCGGCGCATCGCTGCTGATCCGCATGCACGAAGTCAGCGACCTGAGCATCCGCGACCTGCGTTACCTGATGGGTGACCGCCGCAACAAATTCCGCATCAGCGACAAGCAATTCAAGCCAAAAGAAGGCGAAACGCCACAAGGCTGATCCTGCCAGTTTCGCAGGTTTTCCCTCCCCGCCATGGGGAGGGGGTATTTCCAGCAGTTCTCAGGCCGTTCTGGCCGATATCAATTCAATTACACCATTACGCAGGGAAAACACCTGTGGACAGATAGCGGTCGCCACGGTCGCAGACGACAAACACGATCGTCGCGTTTTCCACCGTTTGCGAGATGCGCAGCGCGATTTCGCAGGCGCCGGCTGCCGAGATGCCGCAGAACAAGCCCTCTTCCGCGGCCAGGCTGCGCGCCATGCGCTCGGCCACGCCCTGGCTCACGTATTCCACCTGGTCGACGCGCGACTTGTCGTAGATTTTCGGCAAGTACGCTTCCGGCCACTTGCGGATGCCGGGAATCTGCGAACCTTCCTCGGGCTGGGCGCCGATGATCTGGATGGCGGGATTCTGCTCTTTCAAATAGCGCGACACGCCCATGATCGTGCCCGTCGTGCCCATGGCGCTGACGAAGTGCGTGATCCGGCCTTCCGTGTCGCGCCAGATTTCCGGTCCCGTGCTTTCATAGTGGGCGCGCGAATTGTCTTCGTTGGCGAACTGGTCGAGGATCACGCCGCGGCCATCCTTCTGCATCTGCTCGGCCAGGTCGCGTGCATATTCCATGCCGCCCGTCCTCGGCGTCAATAAAATGTCGGCGCCGTAGGCAGCCATGCTCTGGCGGCGCTCCACGCTGAGGTTATCCGGCATCAAGAGCAGCATCTTGTAGCCGCGCAAGGCGGCGGCCATGGCCAGTGCGATGCCCGTATTGCCGCTGGTCGCCTCGATCAGGGTATCGCCCGGCTTGATGACGCCGCGCTCTTCGGCGCGCTTGAGCATGGACATGGCAGCGCGGTCCTTTACGGAGCCGGCCGGATTATTACCCTCCAGCTTGCCAAGGATGACGTTGTTGCGCGCAAGCGCATCGGCACCCGGCAAGCGCGTCAGCTGCACCAGCGGGGTATTGCCTATCGTATCTTCAAGTGTCTTGTAAGCCATCGTGTCTGTTTGAGTGGATTCAACAAAGACCCATTCTAATATGAGATGCTGGACGGTGTATCGCTCATCGGCGCCGGCATCCGGGCCCGCGGGCGCGTCCGGCTGCGCCGCCACATGCCGCATGACGCCTGCCGCGCAGCCATTTCCGGGCGTGCGCCAGGGATATTGCGGCAGGCGCGCGCCGCATGCGCTAGACTCGTCACTGTTAGTTATTTTTGTTATTTGCTTATTCAGTCTTCGAACGGACTCGCCATGGCCAGCAGCACACCCGAATTCATTCCCGAAACGACGCAGGACGATCCCGTCCAATTCGCCACGCTCGACTTGCAGGGCCGCAGCCACCAGATCTCGCCCGTCTTCAATGCGCCCGAACTGCAGCGCTTGCAGCGCTATGGCACGCGGCAACACTTTGCAGATGGCGATACGCTGTTCGAGGCGGGCAGCAGCAGTTTCGGCATGCTGGTGATACTGTCGGGGCGGGTCAGCATCAAGCGCCACGAGGTGCTGGGGCAGGCGTCGCAGCTGCGCGAAGTGGGTGTCGGCCACTTCATTGCCGAGGTGGCGCAATTGTCCGGCCGCCCTACCCTCGTTAACGGCAGCGCCGTGGGCGCGGTGGAATTGCTCGACATCAGTTCGGAATCCTTGCGCGCGCTGATCGTGGCCGAGGCGGAGATGGGCGAACGCATCGTGCGCGCCTTGATCCTGCGCCGCGTGGCGCTGATCGAATCCAATTCGGGCGGCCCCGTGCTGGTGGGACCGCGCGGCAATGGCAATCTGTTCCATCTGCAAAGCTTTTTATCGAGCAATGGCCATCCGCACACAGTACTCGACCCGGCCACCGATGCGGCCGCCGCCGCGCTGGCCGAGCGCTACCAGCCCACGCCGCAGGAATGGCCGCTGGTGGTCTGCCCTGATGGCAAGATCATGAAGAATCCCGGCAATGCGGAACTGGGACGCTGCCTGGGCATGCTGCCCGATTTGTCCGGCGACAAGATTTTTGACGTGCTGGTGGTGGGCGCCGGTCCTGCCGGTCTGGCCACGGCCGTGTATGCGGCATCCGAAGGCTTGAGCGTGCTGGCGTTGGAACAGCGCGCGTATGGCGGCCAGGCGGGCGCCAGCGCGCGCATCGAAAATTACCTGGGCTTTCCCACCGGGATTTCCGGCCGTGCGCTGGCGGGACGCGCCTACGTGCAGGCGCAAAAATTCGGCGTCGAGATCGCCACTCCGGCCAGCGCCGCCAACTTGCTCTGCGACACCTGGCCGCTGCGCGTCAATCTGTGCGACGGCACGCAGGTGCGCGCCCGCACGGTGGTGCTGTCCTGCGGCGCGCGCTACCGCCGTCCCTCGCTGGCGAACCTGAAAACGTATGAGGGACGGGGCGTGTATTACTGGGCCTCGCCCATCGAAGCCAAGCTGTGCCGGCAGGAAGAGATCATCCTGGTCGGCGGCGGCAATTCGGCCGGCCAGGCGGCCGTGTTTCTCTCCGGCCACGCCGCCAAGGTCCACATGGTGATCCGCGGCGAGGGGCTGGCGGCCAGCATGTCGAGCTACCTGATCGAGCGCATCGCCGCCACGCCCAACATCACCCTGCATACGCACACGGAAATCATCGCCCTCGAAGGCGACGACGATGGCTTGACGGAGGTGCGCTGGCGCAACAACCGTACGGGCGAGGAAGCCGATTGCGCCGTGCGCCGCGTGTTTCTCTTCGTCGGCGCCGATCCGAACACGGACTGGCTGCACGACTGCGCCGTGGCCGTCGACGAGCAGGGTTTCATCCGCACGGGATTCGACGTCACGCGCGCCGAATGCCGCGCCCATGGCCACGGCCACGTGGTGTATCCCCCCGACTTGCCGGACCGGGCCGCGCTGGAAACGAGCGTGCCGGGCGTGTTCGCCATCGGCGACGTGCGGGCCGGCTCGACCAAGCGCGTGGCTGCCGCCGTCGGCGAAGGGGCGGCCGTGGTGTCGCAGATTCACGGCTTCCTGGCGCGGCTGCCGGCGGGCTCGGCCTGAAAATCGTGCATTGTAGAAACTGCTACAATCGGCTGTTGCCATCCAGCTGAAAGAGTCCGCATGCCCCACACCGCCAAGCTTTCCTCGCGCCGCAGCATGTCCGCGGCCCGCTGACGGTGCGCCGCATGCTCGTCAAATTGCTGCTGCTGGCCACCTTGTTTGCCGTGCTCAGCATCGGCGCCCTGTACAGCTATGGGCGTTTCGCCGAGCGGTCGCTGGGCGCGCCTGGCACGGCCCTGCCGGTGGCGGCAGACGCCACCCTGCTCGACCGCGTGCTGGCGCCGCAACTGGCGCAACGCCCGGGCCACAGCGGCACGGCCCTGATCGACGACAATCTGGAAGCCTTCGCCCTGCGCGCCCTGAGCGCGCGCGAAGCGGGACGCAGCCTCGACCTGCAGTACTACATCTGGCATAACGACGTCACGGGACGCCTGCTGGTGCGCGAACTGCTGCGCGCGGCCGACCGCGGCGTGCGCGTGCGCGTGTTGCTCGACGATATCAACGCGCGCGGCCAGGACGCCGCCATCCTCGCGCTCGACAGCCACCCGCTGATCGACGTGCGCATCTTTAACCCGGGCCGCAACCGCGACGGCATCTGGTTGCGCGCCGTGGAAATGGCCTTGCGCGCCGTCAGCCTGAACCGGCGCATGCACAACAAGGCCTGGATCGTCGATGGCAGGGTGGCCCTCGTCGGCGGGCGCAATATCGGCGATGAATACTTTGATGCCGCCGAGCAAGTCAATTTCCAGGATGCGGACTTGCTGCTGGTGGGACCCGCCGTGCAGCAGACGAGCGATATCTTCGACCGCTTCTGGAACAGCCGCGCCGTCATCCCCATCAGCGCCTTGCATGCTGGCAAGGACGCGGGCGCGCCGGAATTGCAGGCTGTGCGTGCCCGCCTCGACGCGCTCACGGGCGAACTGGGCGCCTCGCCCTACCTGCGGCAACTGACGGATACGGGCCAGCTGCAAGCCCACCTCGACGGCCGGATACGCCTGCACTGGAGCGGGCAAGTGCAAGTGCTGTCGGACCCGCCGGAAAAAGCCGCGCCCGTGGCCAGTTTGCAACGCAGCGAGCACTGGCTCATGCACAGTTTGCTGCCCCTGTTGACGGACGCGCGCGAAGAAGCGCTGCTGACCTCGCCTTATTTTGTGCCCGGCACGGCGCTGACGCAGACCCTGGCCGAAAAAGTCGCGGCCGGCGTCAAGGTCCAGGTACTGACCAACTCGCTGGCCGCCACCGACGTGGCCCTCGTGCATGCGGGTTATGCGCGCTACCGCCAGGAGCTGCTGGGTGGCGGCATCGAGCTGTATGAATTGAAGACCCTGCACCGCAAGCGCATCAGCCTGATGGGTTCGAGCCGCGCCAGCCTGCATACCAAGGCCGTGGTGGTCGACGGCCAGAGGGGCTTCGTCGGCTCCTTCAACCTCGATCCCCGCTCGGCCCAGCTGAATACGGAGATGGGCGTGCTGTTCAGCGACGCCGCACTGGCGGCCGACATGCGCACGCTGTTCCTGCGCTCGACGGCTAGCGACACGAGCTATCGTTTGCTCCTCGACAACGGCGCCCTGCGCTGGTCCGACGCCACAGAAGAGCCAGCCAAGGTGTGGACGCACGACCCGGAAGCAGGCATCTGGCGCCGCATGCTGGTGTGCGTGATGCGCTGGCTGCCGATCGAGTCGCAGCTGTAGCCGCGCATGGCATGCAAAAACTTTAATCCTTGCAAGATTGCCATCTAAAAATATTTGTTGTTTTCGAAACATGTTAGATGCCGTTTTACCAAACGCTGCTATAATCGCTTCAACGAGACACCACCGCTGTCTCCGCAATACCTTTCTCGCCCTTCCGCGATTGAATCCAACGTTGGCCAAAAGCTCGCCGACAGACTGCAACACTACCCTGTCACTTTTGGAGCTTTATCATGCGTAAAACATCTATCTTGCTGGCGCTGGCCGCCGCTTCCCTGTGCGTCACTGCTGCACAGGCCGCCACAACCAACCTGGTCAAGAATGGCGATTTCGAACTGACCAGCAACGGCACCTCGAAACAGCTGAACGAAGGCAGCTACGCCCGCGCGGACCGCACCTACCTGAGCGACTGGTCCAGCAAGGGCTATAACTTCGTCTTGAACGGTAACAACATCGACGACACCAACGCCGCGACGGCGCTTGCCTTGTGGGGCCCGAATTCGTATAGCGGCGCGGGACCGAAAAACGGCCTGGGTGTCAGCCCCACGGGCGGCAATGTGCTGGCTGCCGACTGGGATTATTTCCCTGGTCCCGTCACGCAGCTGGTCAGCGGCCTGGTGGCCGGCCATGCCTACACCCTGAGTTTTTCGTATGGCGCGGGCCAGCAAGTGGGCTTCCGCGGCGATAACCTCGTCAATTACTGGGACGTTGCGCTGGGCAGCAGCAAGCAGCAGACGGCATCGCTGGCCAACGTCAGCCAAGGCTTCACGGGCTGGCACCGGGCCAGCATGACCTTCACGGCCACGAACAGCAGCGAATTGCTGTCGTTCATGGCCAAGGGCAGCCCGACGGGCGCGCCACCGTTCATGCTGCTCGATGGCGTATCGCTGGTGTCGGCCGTGCCGGAACCATCGACCTGGGGCATGCTGATCGGTGGACTGGGCTTGCTGGGCTTCATGGCGCGCCGCCGCAAGGCTGTTGTTGCAGTCTGAGCCGCCTGCGCGCATAACAGAATCCGGACCAGCCCAGCTTTGTCCGGATTTTTTTTTGTTCTTACCTGATGGAATGAAATGAGCCTGCTGCATACCTTGCAAACCCACTTGCCCGGCATCGCCATCGATGTGCTGCGCCTGGTCCTGTGGCTGGTGCTCCTGGCCGTGATTTTCGTGCCGCTCGAGCGCTTCTTTGGCGAGCGTCACGCGGGGCGTGCCCGCACGGAACTGTTCAGCGACCTGGGCTTTTATTTCATCAGCAGTCTGCTGCCGGCCGCCTTGCTGGCCGCGCCGCTGGCCCTGCTCGCCGTCGCTGGCCAGCGCTTGCTGCCGGATGCCATCCCCGCCGCCCTGTCTGCCCTGCCCCTGTGGGGCAAGATACTGCTGGGCTTGCTGATCGGCGAAGTCGGCACTTACTGGGGCCATCGGCTCAGCCATGAAATTCCATGGCTATGGCGCTACCATGCCGTGCACCACAGCACGGAACAGCTGTATTTCCTCGCCAATACGCGCACCCATCCAGTCGACATGGTCGTCACGCGCCTGTTCGGCCTGACACCCCTGTATCTGCTGGGCCTGGCCGGCCCAAGTGCGGCAGGCAGCGCCGCCCCCGTGCTGCTGTTGCTGATCGGCACCGTCTGGGGCTTCTTCATCCACGCCAACCTGCGCTGGCGCTTCGGCCCGCTGGAATGGCTGGTGGCCACGCCCGCCTTCCACCACTGGCATCACAGCAAATTCGAGCACATCAACCGCAACTACGCCTCTACCTTACCCGTGCTGGACCGGCTGTTCGGCACATATCACCTGCCGCGCGCCTGGCCGGCCGCCTGCGGCATCGAGGCCGCCATGCCGCGGACGCTGGCGGGGCAACTGGCTGCGCCATTCCGGCGCACTGGCAAGCCGGAAGTCCAGGCTGCGGAATAAAAAAAACCCCGCGCGGCCGGTACCACGCGGGGTTTTCTTCTCGTGCTGCGCGGCACCACCACGCAACACGCTTCACAACGACACGCTTACTTTTTCTCGGCTTCGGCCTTCTTCGCGTCGGCAGCAGCCAGTTTGGCTTCCTTCTTCGCAGCCGCTTCCGCAGCCTTGGCTTCTTTCTTGGCGGCCGTTGCCGCTTTCTTCGCGGCAGCGGCTTCCTTCTTCGTTTCGGCAGCCGTTTTCACGGGGGCGGCATCGGCCGCTGCAGCAGGAGCAACGGCTGCTGCAGGCACTACCTTGGCGGCGGCGGCTTCTTTTTTCGCGGCAGCGGCGGCGGCCTTGGCTTCTTTCTTGGCGGCAGCAGCTTCCTTCCTCGTTTCAGCAGCTGTCTTGGCTGGCGCCGCAGCGGTGTCGGTCGCAGCAGCTGGTTTCGGTGCGGCTTCTTTCGCTGCAACTTCCTTCACAGCAGCGTCCTTTTTTGCCGGGGCAGCTTTCGCCGCCGGAGCGGGCGCCGCTGGCGCGCCGGACTTGGCCTGGCCATTCACCTGCAAGCCCGCTTCCGACAGCTTCACGGAACTTTTCGGGCCGATGCCCTTCACGCGTGTTTCGAAATCAGCCCAATCCTTGAAGGCGCCGCCCTTGGCGCGTTCATCGATGATGGCTTTCGACGTGACGGGGCCGATGCCCTTGACGCTGTCGAGTGCCGCCTGATCCGCCTTGTTGACATCGACCTGGGCAAAGGCAAAGCCCATCGTCGCGATCAGGGTGGCGATGGCCAGCAGTATTTTTTTGAACATGGGTATCTCTCCGTGATGTGGTTTCAAGATGACTCGAACGCAAAGGAGGAACAGCGCCTTAACGGCTTTAACGGCTGTGGCGTGATACGGTTGACAAGACGGGACAGCGAAACGGCGGGGAAACCTGCGCCAGATCAAACAGGCCGGCGCAGGTGATACAGCATATTTACTGCGGGAACAGCTCTTCTCGGGTGACGGTGGCCGTGCCCAGCTTGCCGACGACGATGCCGCCGGCGCGGTTGGCCGTGCGCACGGCGTCGCCCAGGCTCATGCCGGCGCCCAGCATGGCCGCCATGGTGGCGATCACCGTGTCGCCGGCGCCCGAGACATCGAACACTTCGCGCGCATCGGTGGGCATGTGCACCACCTCATCGGCCGTGTACAGGCTCATGCCCTCTTCCGAGCGCGTCAGCAGCAAGGCGTCCAGGCCCAGTTGCGCGCGCATCTGCTGCGCGCGCTCCGTGAGCTGCTCTTCCGTGTTCCAGCTGCCGATCACGCGGCGCAGTTCCGACTTGTTCGGAGTGAGCACTGACGCACCCGAATAGCGGCTGAAATCATCGCCTTTCGGGTCGACCATGACGATCTTGCCGGCCTTTCTCGCCGCCTTGATCATCTCGGCCACGTTCACCAGGCTGCCTTTGGCGTAATCGGACAGGACCACCACATCGTAGTGCGGCAAGAGGGCATTAAACTGCGCCAGTTTGTCGCGCAGCACCGTATCGCTGGGCGCATCTTCGAAGTCGATGCGCAGCATCTGCTGCTGGCGGCCGATCACGCGCAGCTTGATGATGGTGGAAATGGCCGCATCGCGCTGCAGATAGCTGTGGATGCCGCCGCCTTCGAGCAGGCGCTCGACCTGGCTGCCGGCCTCGTCGTCGCCCACCACGCCCAGCAAGCTCGTCTTCGCGCCCAGCGCGGCCGCGTTGCGCGCCACGTTGGCCGCGCCGCCCAGGCGCTCTTCGCGCTTCTCGATGCGCACGATGGGCACGGGCGCTTCCGGCGAAATGCGGCTGACATCGCCGAACCAGTAGCGGTCCAGCATCACATCGCCCACCACCAGCAGGCGTACCTGGGCCAATGCGGCCGGCGCCGTCAAGGCGACCACCTCTTGGGCGCTCATGCGCGCGTCAGGATCGAGCGACCGATCCCGTGATATTCGATGCCATTCTCGGCCATGACGACCGGCTCGAACAGGTTGCGCCCGTCAAAGATCACGGCCTGCTTCAGGCGCGCCTTGATCTGCTCGAAATCGGGACTGCGGAAGGCTTTCCATTCGGTCACGATGACCAGCGCATCGGCGTCCTGCAGCGCATCCTTCGGACTGTCGGCAAAGCGCACCTTGGCCAGTTGCTCCGGCGTCAAGTCCAGTTGCAGCACGCGGCGCGCCTCGGCCATGGCGACGGGATCATACACGGCCACGGTGGCGCCGCGTCCCAGCAAGTCCGCCAGCAGGACACGGGCCGACGCTTCGCGCATGTCGTCCGTATTCGGTTTGAAGGCCAGGCCCCACACGGCGAAATGCCGGCCCGTCAGGTCGGCGCCGAAGCGAGTGACCACTTTGCGGCCCAGCACCTGCTTCTGCTGGTCGTTGACGGCTTCGACGGCGCGCAGGATCAGCAGTTCCTGGCCGTGGCCGCGCGCCGTGCGCTCAAGCGCCTGCACGTCTTTCGGGAAACAGGAACCGCCATAGCCGCAGCCGGCGTACAGGAAGCTGTGGCCGATGCGCGGGTCGGAACCGATGCCGTGGCGCACGGCCTCGATGTCGACGCCCACCTTGTCGGCCAGGTTCGCCAATTCATTCATGAACGAGATGCGCGTGGCCAGCATGGCATTGGCCGCATACTTCGTGAATTCGGCCGAGCGCACATCCATCCAGTAGGTGCGCTCGTGGTTGCGGTTGAACGGCGCATACAGGCTTTTCAGCAATTCGCGCGCGCGCTCGCCGTCCGGCGTCGCATCGACACCGATGACGATGCGGTCGGGGCGCATGAAATCTTCGACGGCGGCGCCTTCCTTGAGGAATTCCGGGTTCGACGCGACCGAGAACGTGGCGGCCACGCCGCGTGCATCGAGTTCGCCCTGGATGGCGGCGCGCACTTTTTCGGCTGTGCCCACGGGCACGGTGGACTTGTCGACGATGACCTTGAAGTCCGTCATGTACTTGCCGATGCCGCGCGCGGCCGCCAGCACGTATTGCAGGTCGGCCGAGCCATCTTCATCGGGCGGCGTGCCGACGGCGATGAATTGCATCACGCCGTGCGCGGCGGCGGCCTCGACGTCGGTGGAAAAGGTCATGCGGCCGGCGGCGCGGTTGCGCGCCACGACTTCTTCCAGGCCAGGTTCATGGATGGGGATGCCGCCGCTGTTGAGCAAAGCGACCTTCTGTGCGTCCAGGTCGAGGCAAAAGACGTCGTTGCCCAGCTCCGCCAGGCAGGCGCCGGTCACGAGGCCAACATAGCCGGTGCCGATAATGGTGATTTTCATGGATGTACCGTATGGATAAAAAGCAGGTCTTACATAGAAGTACACGCCACATTGCTCAGGGCAAGGTGACGTGTACGAATCAGTTCATGACATTGAGTTCTTCTGTGCGGCGTGGTGGGTAAGTCTCCCACTTGTTGCAGCCAGGGCAGTGCCAGTAGAACTGGCGCGCCTTGAAGCCGCAGTGGCTGCACTGGTAGCGGGCCAGCTTCTGCGTGTAGCCGTGCACGAGGTTTTTCACCATCGACAGCTCGGACCAGATGGCGGCCGGCGCATCCATCATGCGCGCTTCCAGCAGTTTATCCAGGCCCAGCAGGGTCGGCGTGCGGCGCAGCTCGGCGCTGACCAGCTGCTTCGCCGCTTCCACGCCGTCGAGTTCGATGACGGCCTTGAAGACGACTTCGATCAGGTCGATCGACGACGCCTCTTCCAGATAGGAGCGCAGCAGGTTGACGCCTTCCTGCGCACGGCCGACCTTGGTATACCCGTCCATCAGGCGCTGCGCCACCAGGGCCACGTGCGGCACGCTTTGCTGCTCCACGCGGCGCCAGGTGGTCAACGCGCCTTCCACGTCGCCGCGCGCCAGCAGCACGTCGCCCGTCAGGATGGTGGCACGCACGCTCTTGCGGTCCGTCTGCAAGGCTTTTTCCAGCAGCGGCATGGCGTCGTCCGGCTTCATGTGCACGAGGGCGTCATGCGCCAGTTCGCAATAGAACTGGGCGATTTCCTTCTGGCGCGCGCCGGCGCCCGATTCCTGCAAGCCCACGGCCGCTTCGATGGCGCGCGGCCATTCCTTTTCGCGCTGGTAGATTTCCAGCAGCGCGCGGCGAGCCTGGGCCGCATATTGCGTGTCGACCAGGCTGTTGAAGGTTTCTTCGGCGCGGTCCAGCAAGCCCGCCTTCAGATAATCCATGCCCAGCTCATAGGCGGCATGGCCCTGCTGTTCCAGCGGCAGGTCCGGGCGCGCCAGCAAATTCTGGTGCACGCGGATGGCGCGCTCCGTTTCGCCGCGGCGGCGGAACAGATTGCCCAGCGCGAAGTGCATATCGGCCGATTCCGGGTCCAGCTTGACGACTTCGATGAAGGCATCGATGGCCTTGTCATGCTGTTCATTGAGCAGGAAATTCAAGCCCTTGAAGTAATTGCGCGGCAGGCTGCGCGATTCGGACACCAGTTGATGAATGTCCACACGCGCGGCGATCCAGCCCAGCGCGAAAAACACCGGGATACCCAAGAGCCACCAGAGTTCAAAATCCATGCGATTGTTTTTATTCGAGTAAGAGAGATAGGAGCGACGGCGCCGCTTACTGCGCGCTCACGCTGTCCGGTTGCGGCTGGACATTGCTGGCCACGCCAACGGTCTGCAGCGCGGCAATGGTGGTTTTTTGCTTGGTCGCTTCGCGGCGGTGACGGAACACGGTCGGCGTCAGGGCCAGTACGCCCAGGCTCGCGCCAGCGACAAAAAAGCCCAGCAGCATCAGGACCAGGGGACCGCGAATTTCATAATTGAGGAATACATGCAAGTCGACAACCTGCGCATTCTTCAGCGCAAAACTGAAGAACAGGACGAAAAGAACACAGCCAACGATGGTGGAGATGATTTTCATCGATAGGTCCAGAGTGAACAAAAAAAATGCCCGTGCCACATGACACAAACGTAGAGCGCTGATCAAACCGTAGCGAGCGTCAGCGAGGCTCGGCGCCCCCTTTGGTCCGAGAAGCGCAACCGTACTGAAGTACGGTGAGCATCGCAGGCCGCAAAGCGCGACGCGCAGTAGCTGATGTCAGGCATTCTCAGCATATTAACAAAAAAAAGCGGCATCCAAGGACGCCGCTTTCTATGTCGCCTTCCAGCAGACGATTAATCCTCGATAATCGGTTGCCCGACCATCGCGTCCACCCGCTCGCGCAACTGTTTGCCCGGCTTGAAGTGGGGTACCCGTTTTTCGGGAACCATCACCTTGTCGCCGGACTTCGGGTTGCGGCCGATGCGCGGGGGCCTGCTGTTCAGGGCAAAACTGCCAAAACCGCGGATCTCGATACGCTGACCGGTCGCCAGGGCGTTGGTCATCGCATCGAGAATGGTCTTGACGGCATACTCCGCATCTTTCGCCACCAGCTGAGAATAACGCTCAGCGAGGCGGTTGATCAGCTCGGACTTTGTCATCTGCCGTATCCGCAGTCTTAGTTCTTGTTATCGAACTTAGCTTTCAACAAGGCGCCCAGGCTGGTGGTGCCCGAAGCTGCGTTGTTGTCGGTAGCTGCCATTTTTTGCATAGCTTCCTGGGTTTCAACATTGTCTTTCGCTTTGATCGACAGTTGGATACCACGGGCTTTGCGGTCGATGTTCAACACCATTGCTTCGACGGTGTCGCCGACTTTCAGGTGCGTACCGGCATCTTCAACGCGGTCGCGCGAGATTTCGGAAGCGCGCAGGTAGCCTTCAACTTCTTCGGACAGTTGGATCACGGCGCCTTTAGGCTCAACCGATTTAACGGTACCGGTTACCAGCGAGCCTTTGTCGTTCATGGCTGCGAAGTTGTTGAATGGGTCACCTTCCAGTTGCTTGACGCCCAGGGAAACGCGCTCGCGCTCAACGTCGATGGCCAGAACGATGGCTTCCAGTTCGTCACCTTTCTTGAAGCGACGCACGGCTTCTTCGCCGGTTTCGGTCCAGGACAGGTCGGACAGGTGCACCAGACCGTCGATGTTGCCGGCCAGGCCGATGAACACGCCGAAGTCGGTGATCGATTTGATCGCGCCGCGGACTTTGTCACCTTTCTTATGGGTAACACCGAAGTCGTCCCATGGATTGGCTTTGCACTGTTTCATGCCCAGCGAAATACGACGACGCTCTTCGTCGATTTCCAGAACCATTACTTCTACTTCGTCGCCCAGTTGGACAACTTTGTTAGGAGCAACGTTTTTGTTCGTCCAGTCCATTTCGGAAACGTGTACCAGACCTTCGATACCCTGTTCCACTTCAACGAACGCGCCGTAGTCGGTCAGGTTCGTTACTTTACCGAACAGACGGGTGCTTTGTGGGTAACGACGGGACAGACCGGTCCAAGGATCGTCGCCCAGTTGTTTCACGCCCAGCGAAACACGGTTTTTCTCTTGATCGTATTTCAGGACTTTGGCGGTGATTTCCTGGCCAACCGTCAGTACTTCCGACGGGTGACGTACACGGCGCCATGCCAGGTCGGTGATGTGCAGCAGGCCATCGATACCGCCCAGATCCACGAACGCGCCGTAGTCGGTGATATTTTTGACGACGCCGGTCACGACCGTGCCTTCTTTCAGCGTTTCCATCAGTTTCTGACGCTCTTCGCCCATCGAAGCTTCGATGACGGCGCGGCGGGACAGAACCACGTTGTTACGCTTGCGATCCAGCTTGATCACTTTGAATTCGAGGGTTTTGCCTTCGAATGGGGTGGTGTCTTTGACAGGACGGGTATCAACCAGCGAGCCCGGCAGGAATGCGCGGATGCCGTTGGTCAACACGGTCAGACCGCCTTTGACTTTACCATTGACGGTACCGACGACGATTTCGCCCGATTCCATCGCTTTTTCCAGAGCCAGCCACGAAGCCAGACGCTTGGCTTTATCGCGCGACAGGATGGTATCGCCGAAACCGTTTTCCAGCGATTCGATCGCCACGGAAACGAAGTCACCAACTTTGACTTCCAGTTCGCCGTGGTCGTTCTTGAATTCTTCGACAGGGATGAATGCTTCGGATTTGAGGCCGGCGTTCACGATCACGAAATTGTGGTCGAGGCGCACGACTTCAGCGGAAATAACTTCGCCGGAGCGCATATCTTGACGCGACAACGATTCCTCGAAGAGCGCAGCAAAACTTTCCATACCGGTAGATTCGTTAGTTGTAACAGTAGACATAGGGTTCACACAGGTTATCCAGCAGAGATCGCACGATGCGACTTAAACTGGGTTAGGTTTTTGACACACCCGGACAGGCCAGGAGCCGTCAACGGGCACCACATAGCATGCACTACACATCAATACACGCTATTTTGCTGCTTATTTTGCAACTGCGGCATACCATTTCAACACGGTTTCGACAGCTTCATCCGCTGTCATGGCCGAGGTATCGAGGACATGCGCCCCTTCCGCGGGGACCAGCGGCGCAATCGCACGGTGAGTATCACGTTCGTCCCGCGCCTGCAAATCCATCAGAAGGTCTTCCATATTAGCAGAAAACCCCTTGTCTATCAATTGCTTGTAGCGCCGTTGCGCGCGCGCCTCGACGCTGGCCGTCAGGAAGACCTTCAATTGCGCATGCGGGAAGATCACCGTGCCCATGTCGCGCCCGTCGGCCACCAGGCCCGGCGTCTGGCGAAAGCCCAGCTGCAAGCCCACGAGGGCATGGCGCACCGTTGGCAATACGGCAATCTTCGACGCCGTATTGCCCACCTCTTCGGCACGGATCTGCTCGGTGACGTTTTCATGCGCCAGCAGGATCTCGCCGCCCGCAAAATGGCAGGGCAAGTGTTCGGCCAGCTTGGCCAGCGCGTGCTCATCGCGCAAGTCCGTGCCGCGGCGCAGCGCGCTCAAGGCCGTCAGGCGGTACAGCGCGCCCGAGTCCAGGTAATGAAAGCCCAGCTTGTCGGCCACGCGGTGCGCCACCGTGCCCTTGCCGGAAGCGGTGGGGCCGTCGATGGCGATGACTGGGATGTGGGAGGTCGGCATAGTATGAGCAATCAATTAAATCAGGGTGTCTTTTGCAATCCCCGCAAACGCGGCGAAATACTCGGGGAAGGTCTTGGCCACGCATTTCGGATCGTTGATGCGCATCTCATTGCCGCGGCGCGCGGCGCCGTCCAGCGAGGCGAGCGAGAAGCACATGGCCATGCGGTGGTCGTCATACGTGTCGATGGTGGCGGCCTGAATCTGCGCCGGCGGCGTCACGCGCAGGTAATCGGCGCCCTCTTCCACTTCCGCGCCGAGTTTACGCAATTCCGTCGCCATGGCGGCCAGGCGGTCCGTTTCCTTGACCCTCCAGCTGGCGATATTGCGCAAAGTGCTGGTGCCGTCCGCGTACAGGGCGGCCACGGCGATCGTCATGGCCGCGTCGGGAATATGGTTGAAATCCATGTCGACGGCTTTCAATACGCCGTTCGAACGGGCTTCGATCCAGTTCTCGCCCATGGTGATGGTCGCGCCCATCTGCTGCAAGGCTTCGACGAAGCGCACGTCGCCCTGGATGCTGTCGCGCCCCACGCCTTCCACGCGCACGGGACCGCCGCCGATGGCGCCGGCCGCCAGGAAGTACGAGGCCGACGACGCATCGCCTTCCACGTGGATCGTGCCCGGGCTTTGATATTGCTGGCCCGGCTGCACGGTGAACGACTGCCAGCCGTCATGCTCGACCGTCACACCGAAACGGCGCATCAGGTTCAGCGTGATCTCGATGTACGGCTTCGAAATCAGCTCGCCCGTCACATCGATGGTGACAGCATGGTCGCGCGCCATCAGTGGCGCCACCATCAGCAAGGCCGTCAAAAACTGGCTCGACACGTTGCCGCGCACGGCGATGCGCTGCGCGTGGATGTGGCCACGGCGGATGCGCAGCGGCGGGAAGCCCTGCTCGCCCGTGTATTCGATCTGCGTGCCGACGGCGTTCAGCGCGTCGACCAGGTCGCCGATGGGGCGCTCGTGCATGCGCGACACGCCATGCAGGGTATAGTCGCCGCCGATCACGGCCAGCGCCGCCGTCAGCGGGCGGATCGCCGTGCCGGCGTTCCCCATGAACAGGTCCGCCTCGTGGTGCGGGAACACGCCGCCACAGCCTTCCACGTGGTGGATCTGATGCGCCGTGGCCGGATCGCCCGTCAGCTCGTCCTGCGTCCATTTCACGCCCAGCGACGTCAATGCCGTCAGCATGACGAAGGTGTCGTCGGAGGCAAGCAAGTCGACGATCTTCGTCGTGCCCTTGGCCAGCGCTGCCAGCAGCAGCACGCGATTGGAAATGCTTTTCGAGCCGGGCAAGCGCACCGTGCCTTCGGCATGCATCACCGGCTTCAAATCGATATGGTGGGGGTAGTGCTTGGTCTGGGTCATGCTGGAATCCTTGAGTATTTATCGTGAGGGCAAGGCTGGTACTTCCGCCGTTTCAATCGCCTCGATCCATTGCTGCCGCGCGTGCTGGGCGTTCGCATACACGCCTTCGATGGCGGCGCCGTCATTCGCGGCCAGATGGGCGCGCAAGGTCGTCAACTGCGCCAGGTAGGCGTCCAGTTCGTGCAGCAGCGCCGGCTGGTTGGCCAGGCTGATGTCGCGCCACATTTCCGGCGATGAGCCAGCGATGCGCGTAAAGTCGCGAAAGCCGCTGGCCGCGTATTGGAACAGCAGGCCCGCGTGCGGTTTGTTGGCGATGTCGTCGACCAGCGCAAAGGCCAGCAGATGCGGCAGATGGCTGACGGCGGCAAACACCTTGTCATGTTCTTCGGGACTCAAAGTGTGCAGGATGGCGCCGCAGGCGCGCCACGCGGCCGCCACGCGCGCCACGTCGGCCGCGGCGTTTTCCGCCAGCGGCGTGAGCACCACTTTCTTGCCCTGATACAGATCGATGATGGCGGCGTCGGGGCCATTCGTCTCGCGCCCCGCGATCGGGTGGCCGGGCACGAATTGCCCGACTTTTCCACCCAGCGCCGCGCGCGCGGCCGCCACCACGTCGCTTTTCGTGCTGCCCGCATCGGTGACGATGGTGCCCGGCTGCAGGTGCGGCGCGATGGCTGCCAGAATGGCGCCCGTTTGCGCCACGGGCGCGGCCAGCAGCACCAGATCGGCGCCATGCAAGGCTTGCGCCATGTCGCCGCCGATTTCATCGATGATGCCCAGTTCGAGCGCGCGCACCATCGACGCCTGCGAGCGGCCCATGCCGACCACGGTGGCCGCCACGCCCGCATGTTTCAGGGCGCGCGCGAACGAACCGCCGATCAGGCCTACGCCAAAGATGACTACCTTGTTCAGTGCAGGCGTCGTCATATCGTCAGGCCAGCGCTTTCGTCAGCGCGGCGATGAAGATGGCGTTTTCCTGCGGCAGGCCGATGGAAATGCGCAGCCATTGCGGCAAGCCATAGCTGCCCACGGGACGCACGATCACGCCCTGCTTGAGCAGCGCCAGGTTCACGCGCGCGCCGGCGCCATCGTCGTCGCCCACCTTGACCAGCACGAAATTGCCGTGCGACGGCACGTATTCCAGGCCCAGTTGCGTAAACGCTTCCGTAAACTGCTGGTAGCCGGCCGCGTTGTTGCGCGCGCTTTGCTCGAGGAAGTCCTTGTCGTTCAGGGCGGCAATCGCGGCCGCCTGCGCCAGCGAGTTGACGTTGAACGGCTGGCGGATGCGGTTCATCAGGTCCGTCAGCACAGGCTGGGCGATGGCGAAGCCGATGCGCAGGCCGGCCAGGCCGTAGGCCTTCGACAGGGTGCGTGAGACCACTAGGTTCGGATACTGGCGCACCCACGCCGTCGACTCGTACTGGTCGTCGGCCGACAGGAATTCGTTGTAGGCTTCGTCCAGCACGACGACCACATGCGCCGGCACTTTCCGCAGGAAGGCTTCGAGCTGCGCCGCCGTCAGGAAGGTGCCGGTCGGGTTATTCGGGTTGGCGATGAAAACCAGACGCGTGTCGTCGGCAATCGCCGCCGCCATGGCGTCCAGGTCATGGCCGTAGGCTTGCGCCGGGACGACGATGTGGCGCGCGCCCAGGCCTTGCGTGGCCAGCGCGTACACGGCGAACGAATACTGCGAGTACACGACGGATTCGCCATGCTGCACGAAGGCGTGCGCGGCGATTTCCAGGATGTCGTTGCTGCCATTGCCCAGGGTGATCCAGTCGGCCGGCACGTCATAGCGCTTCGACAGCACGGCTTTCAAGTCAAAGCCGTTGGCGTCCGGGTAGCGGCCCAGGTCATCGATGGCGGCGATCATCGCCTGCTTGGCCGATTCCGGCATGCCGTACGGGTTTTCATTCGACGCCAGCTTGACGATGGCTGCCTCGTCGAGGCCGAATTCGCGCGCGACTTCCGCGATCGGTTTGCCGCTCTGGTAAGGGGCGATGGCGCGGACGTATTCTGGACCGATATTTTTAGACATGGTGTTCTTTAAAAAAGTGGGTGATTGTAAGAATAGCTACAGTTTCACAGGCTGACCGGATACGACCCCAGCACCTTGAAAAACGCCGCATTGCTTTGCAGCTCGGCCAGCGCCTGGGCGACGGCTGCGTCGTGCACGTGGCCCTCCACGTCGACATAGAAATAATACTCCCAGCTGCCCATGCGCGCCGGGCGCGACTCGAAGCGCGTCATCGACACGCCGTGTTTCGCCAGGGGCGCCAGCAACTGGTACACGGCGCCCGCCTTGTTCGGCACGGCCAGCACCAGCGACGTCTGGTCCTTGCCCGACGGCGCCGTCTGCAGGGTGCCCACGACGGCAAAGCGCGTGCGGTTATGCGGGTCGTCCTGGATATGGCCCTTGACCACGCCCAGCTTGTACTGCGCGCCGGCCAGTTCGCTGGCAATCGCGGCCACCGTGCCGTCTTCGCCGGCCATGCGGGCCGCCTCGGCGTTCGATGCCACGGCATGGCGCGCGATGTGCGGGTAGTTCTGGTTCAGCCACACCTGGCACTGCGCCAGCGCCTGCGAATGGGCGCAGATGGACGTGACGCCGTCCATGTTGCCGCTCTTCGTCATCAGGCTGTGGTGCACGGCGATCGCCACCTCGCCGCTGATGATGAGGCTCGTCTGCAGCATCATGTCCAGGGTGCGGTTGACGGCGCCTTCCGAGGAATTCTCGATCGGCACCACGCCGAAGTCTGCCGTTCCCGCTTCGGCGGAACGGAACACTTCATCGATGGATGCGCACGGCAAGCCTTCGACGGCGCTGCCGAACTGCTGATACACGGCCTGTTCGCTGAAGGTGCCGGCCGGGCCCAGATACGCCACGGTGACCCGCTTTTCCAGCGAGCGGCAGGACGACATGATTTCGCGGAAAATGGTCTGTACTTCGCGGTCGCCCATGGGGCCGGGATTGCGCTCGGCCACGCCGCGCAGCACCTGCGCCTCGCGCTCGGGACGGAACACGGGCGCCTGCGTCTCGGCCTTCACATGGCCCACTTGCTGGGCGATTTGCGCGCGGCGGTTCAGCAGTTCGAGGATTTGCGCATCGATCGCATCGATCTGTTCGCGCAGCGGTTTCAATTTATCGGTCATGGTGGTTTGTTTCGTCAGCTGTACTTCAATCATGGCCGCGCGGCCTGCGCCGGCGGCGGGCCGGCGCGGTCGTCTAGGCGACTCAGCGTCCGGCAAACTCGTTCAAATAGTTGACCAGGGCTTGCACGCCCTCGATCGGCATCGCGTTATAGATCGATGCACGCATGCCGCCGACGGACTTGTGGCCCTTCAGTTGCAGCAGGCCGCGCTGCTTGGCGCCAGCCAGGAATGCATCGTTCAGACTTTCGTCGCGCAGATAGAACGGGATGGTCATGCGCGAGCGGTATGCGGGGTCGACCCGGTTCTGGTAGAAGTCGTCCGCATCGAGCGCCGCGTACAGCAGCGCCGCTTTCTCAATATTACGCTGTTCCATGGCTGCAACGCCACCCTGGCGTTTGAGCCACTGGAAAACCAGGCCGGCGATATAGATGCCGTAGGTGGGCGGCGTGTTGTACATCGACTCATGTTCGGCAACGATGGTCCAGTCGAAGGCCGACGGGCAGATCGGCAAGGCCTTGCCCAGCAAGTCTTCGCGCACGATGACCAGGGTCAGGCCGGCCGGGCCGATATTTTTCTGCGCGCCGCCGAAGATGACGCCGTATTGCGACACGTCGATCACGCGCGACAGAATGTGCGAGGACATGTCTGCCACGATGGTGGTCCCTGCCGGCACGTCTGGCGCCTGCTGGAATTCCACACCGTCGATGGTTTCATTGGTGCAGATGTGCAGGTAGGCGGCGCCTGGCGTCAGCTTCCATTCGGAGACTGGCGGCACGCCCGTGAAACGGGCAGCCTTGGACGACGCGGCCACGTTGACGTTCGCATACTTGGCCGCTTCCTGGATCGACTTGCCCGACCATGAACCCGTGTGCACGAAGTCCACGGTGGCCGGCTGCTGCGCGGCCAGGCCCGCCAGGTTCATCGGGATGATGGCGTTCTCGCCCAATCCACCGCCCTGCAGGAACAGGATTTTGTAGTTCGCGGGCACGGCCAGCAGCTCGCGCAGGTCGGCCACGGCCTGCTGGTAGATGGAAATGAATTCGGGACCACGGTGGCTCATTTCCATCACCGACATGCCACTGCCATGCCAGTCCTGCATCTCGGCGGCCGCTTGCGCCAGCACTTCCTTGGGCAGGACGGCGGGGCCGGCGGAGAAGTTGTAGATATGGGTCACGATACGGTCCTTAGTAAAATGAAATTATTGGGGCGACTGCGTGGCCGCCCGCATGACCTGGTCAAGCACGGCATTCACGCGGGGGATCAGCACGCGCTGGCTGATGGCCATCGATTCGGCGGACAGTTGCGGCATGGTGGCCAGCATCTTGCGGCCCAGCGGCGTCTTGTAGAAGGCCGTCAGCTGCTCGACTTCCGGCACCGTGTAAAAGCGCGCGTACAGGGGCACCATTTCATCGCCCAGTTCATCGATCAGGGTCGGGTCGGCCAGCACCTGCGTCAGGGTGGCGATGGCCAGGGGAATTTCCTCTTCGGCGCTGGCCAGCGCGCGCGCCTTGCGCTGCTCGTCCAGCTTCGGGTTGCCGTTGATTTGCTGCTGCGCCGACTGGCGGATCATGGCGGGCACCGATTGCAGCATCTGGTCGAAGATATTGCGCGTCAATTGCGGGAACTGCATCGCGTCGAGCATGCGCCGCACGGCCACTTTCATGGCGGGGCTGGGCGCCGCCTGGCGCGAAGGCGTGGCTTGCGTGCTCTGGGCCAGGGCCGGCAGGGTCGCAAGGAAGGCCAGCGAAAACGCGGCAAAGAAGGTGGCAACGATTTTTCTCATGGCATGCGGGACTTTATAAAAGCGGGGAACAAATGGGACACGCAGGCTGGCGTCGCAACTGGCGCGCCAATAGCAATTGGGGCTCCCGAAAGAGCCCCAATCATCTTACTCCGGCTGGGCCGGATCGACCGGATCGGCCGCCGCCGGCGCGGCCTCCGTGCCCGCCTCCGTCGTCAGTTCGACTTCGTCGATATCCGTTTCCACCACGCGCTGCAGGCCGGACAGCTTGGTGCCATCTTCCACGGCGATCAGGGTCACGCCCTGCGTCGCGCGGCCCATCTCGCGGATTTCCGACACGCGGGTGCGGATCAATACGCCACCGGTGGTGATCAGCATGATTTCATCGCTGGTATCGACCAGGGTCGCGGCAACCACTTTACCGTTGCGCTCGCTGGTCTGGATGGCGATCATGCCTTTCGTGCCACGGCCATGGCGCGTGTACTCGGTGATCGGCGTACGCTTGCCGTAGCCGTTTTCCGTTGCCGTCAGCACCGATTGCTGCTCGTTCTCGGCCACCAGCAGGGCGATCACGTGCTGGCCTTCTTCCAGGTTCATGCCGCGCACGCCGCGCGCCGTACGGCCCATCGGACGCACATCGTTTTCATCGAAGCGCACTGCCTTGCCCGAATCGGAGAACAGCATCACGTCGTGCTGGCCGTCGGTCAGCGCCGCGCCGATCAGGAAGTCGCCGTCGTCCAGGTCGACCGCGATGATGCCGGCCTTGCGTGGATTGCTGAAGTCCTTCAGCGGCGTTTTCTTGACGGTACCGAGGCTGGTCGACATGAACACGTAATGGTCTTCCGGGAACGTGCGGTTCTCGCCCGACAGCGGCAGGATCACGGTGATCTTTTCGTTGTCCTGCAGCGGGAACATGTTGACGATCGGCTTGCCGCGCGAATTGCGCGAGCCTTGCGGCACTTCCCACACCTTCAGCCAGTACATGCGGCCACGATCCGAGAAGCACAGGATGTAGTCGTGCGTGTTGGCGATGAACAGCTGGTCGATCCAGTCTTCCTCTTTCGTCGCCATGGCCTGTTTGCCGCGGCCACCGCGCTTCTGCGCGCGGTATTCGGTGATCGGCTGGGCCTTCATGTAGCCGGTGTGCGACAGGGTCACGACCATGTCCTGCGGCGTGATCAGGTCTTCCGTTTCCAGGTCGGTCGCGTTCAACTCGATCTGCGAGCGGCGCGCGTCCTTGTTGCCAATGCCGTATTCATTCTTCGCCGCCGTCATTTCATCGGTGATGATGACGGTCACGCGTTCAGGCTTGGCCAGGATGTCGAGCAAGTCGGCGATATGCTCCATCACGTCCTTGTACTCGTTGACGATCTTGTCCTGCTCCAGGCCGGTCAGGCGCTGCAGGCGCATTTGCAGAATTTCCTGCGCCTGGTCGTCCGACAGCTTGTACAGGCCATCCGTTTGCATGCCATAGTGTTTCGGCAGGTTTTCCGGACGGTAGGCATCGATGCCGCCTGGCGTCGTGCCGTCGCCCGTGCGGGCCAGCATTTCGCGCACGACGGACGAATCCCAGGCCTTGGCCATCAGCTCGACCTTGGCGATCGGCGGCGTCGGCGCAGCCTTGATGATGGCGATGAAGTCATCGATGTTGGCCAGCGCGACAGCCAGGCCTTCGAGCACGTGGCCGCGTTCGCGCGCCTTGCGCAGTTCAAACACGGTACGGCGCGTCACCACTTCGCGGCGGTGCGACAGGAAGCACTGCAGCATCTGCTTGAGGTTCAGCAGCTTCGGCTGTCCATCGACCAGGGCCACCATGTTCATGCCGAAGGTATCTTGCAACTGGGTCTGCTTGTACAGATTGTTCAGCACCACTTCCGGCACTTCGCCCCGTTTCAGCTCGATCACCACGCGCATGCCCGACTTGTCGGATTCGTCGCGGATGTCGGAAATGCCGTCGAGCTTCTTGTCGCGCACGTTTTCAGCGATGCGTTCCAGCAAGGACTTCTTGTTGACCTGGAATGGCAGTTCGTCGACGATGATGGCGATGCGGCCGCCGTCCTTGCCGTATTCTTCGAAGTGGGTCTTGGCGCGCATGACCACGCGGCCGCGGCCCGTGCGGTAGCCGTCGCGCACGCCGGACACGCCATAGATGATGCCGGCCGTCGGGAAGTCCGGCGCCGGGATCAGCTCGATCAATTCATCGATCGTGCAATCGGGGTTGCGCAGCACGTGCAGCGCGCCGTCGATGACTTCGGTGATGTTGTGTGGCGGAATGTTCGTCGCCATGCCGACGGCGATACCGGACGAGCCATTGATCAGCAGGTTCGGGATACGCGTCGGCAAGACCGTCGGTTCCTTTTCCTTGCCATCGTAGTTAGGCTGGAAGTCGACGGTATCCTTGTCGATATCGGCCAGCAGTTCGCCGGCGATCTTGTCCAGGCGGCACTCGGTGTAACGCATCGCCGCGGCGCCGTCGCCGTCGACGGAACCGAAGTTGCCCTGGCCATCGACGAGCATGTAGCGCAGCGAAAAATCTTGCGCCATGCGCACCAGCGTGTCGTAGATCGAGGCATCGCCGTGGGGATGGTATTTACCCATGGTTTCGCCGACCACGCGGGCGCACTTGACGTAAGGGCGGTTCCACACGTTATTCATTTCATGCATCGCGAACAAGACGCGGCGGTGCACTGGCTTCAAGCCATCGCGCGCATCGGGCAAGGCGCGACCGACGATCACGCTCATGGCGTAATCGAGGTAGCTCTTGCGCATCTCTTCTTCGAGGGAAATAGGAATTGTTTCTTTTGCGAATTGATCCATTGGCGGTTCGACTGATCTCAGGCTGTGGTTAACTTATCTGTTACGCAATGTATGACGCAATACTGCATATCCTGGGTGGCTGTCGTCGTGGACGCCGCGCCGCGCGCTGCTGGCGCGGCCCGGCTTCCATGTCGCAGAGTGCCAGACAAATCGGCGGGCTGGCGGCACGGCCAGTACGGGTACCGCAAGGGTACGTCCTGGCCATGCAGTGCCGCCGTGGGCATTTGCTCGACACTCTTAACAGTCAAGCGCACGATTTTAGCATGCGCGCCCAGCTACCTGTACAAATTGGCCATACCAACAAGATTGGCAGTTTGCACCGGGGACGTGCACGTTGACCTGTCGATAATGCACAATGGCAATATCAGTTCAAGATACCTGCCCTTAAAAGAGGCAAAAAAAGCGATCAATTGTTACAGGCGCGTTACAAATGGGCATTTTCGTTGCGCAAAAACAACGCACGGTCTAAAATCGGGCAAGCTTTGATTTAACCACGGTCGTGTGCCCCTGATGCGTGTGGCAAAATGACTGGGAAGTTAATTGCTAGTTTCGCAATCTGAAACGAGCGCATATGGTCTACATGATAAAATCTTGGCACGTAGCACCAGTAGCGCAGTGTTGTTCTGCGGATATCACCCCCCGAAAGGAAAAAAGAATGAATAAATTTGTAACGCTGTTTTTCGCTGCATCCGCAGTGATTGCTGGCTCGGCTTCGGCCCAAACCCCAACCTCCCCACCATTCGCGCCAGTTACCACTGACATCAAAGCACCAAGCCCAAAAAGCGCTTACGTGCAAGATGCCCGCGGCGTAATCGTGCGTGACCCATTCGGCCTGTGCTGGCGTACCGGCTACTGGACACCTGCTGACGCAGTGCCAGGTTGCGACGTGCCACTGTGCGTAGAGCCAGAAACCCTGCAAGACGGCAAATGCGTGGCTCCTCCAGCACCAGTCGTACCAGCACCGGCACCAGTCGTTGTCGTACCAGTACCAGTCGTCGTTGCTCCTACCTCGGAAAAAGTCAGCTTCGCTGCTGATGCATTCTTCGATTTCGACAAAGCTACGCTGAAGCCAGAAGGTAAAGCCAAGCTGGACGAGCTGTCCGCACAACTGGGCGGCATCAACCTGGAAGTCATCATCGCTGTGGGTCACACCGACTCCGTCGGCACCGATGCTTACAACCAAAAACTGTCGGTACGTCGTGCTGATGCTGTCAAAGCCTACCTGGTCACCAAAGGCGTTGAAAGCAACCGCGTGTACACCGAAGGCAAAGGCGAGAAACAACCTGTTGCTGATAACAAAACTGCCGAAGGCCGTGCGAAAAACCGTCGCGTGGAAATCGAAGTTGTTGGTACCCGCAACAAGTAATAGCTGATTCCCTGGACTTGCCGCAAGTCATCGCGCAAGTCAAGAACAGCATGAAAAACCCCGCTACGGCGGGGTTTTTTTTCGTCCGTGGCTGCCCAATTGTAAAATTGCCGCTATTATTCGACCTATGAACGCCGACCCTCTTGAAATCCAAAAATTCAGTGAGCTGGCCCACCGCTGGTGGGACCCCACTTCCGAGTTTCGTCCCCTGCACGAAATTAACCCCCTGCGCCTGGAATGGATCAACGCGAAAGTGCCGCTGGCCGGCAAGCGCGTGATCGACATCGGCTGCGGCGGCGGCATCCTGGCCGAATCGATGGCCCGCAAGGGCGCCGACGTGACGGGCATCGACCTGTCCGACAAGGCATTGAAAGTTGCCGACCTGCACAGCCTGGAATCGGGCGCCAAGGTACGCTACAAGCTAATCGCCGCCGAAGCCATGGCCGAGGAAGAGCCGGGCCAGTACGACGTCGTGACCTGCATGGAAATGCTCGAGCACGTGCCGGACCCCGCCGCCATCGTCAAGGCCTGCGCCGCGCTGGTGAAACCGGGCGGCCACGTGTTCCTGTCGACCCTGAACCGCAACCCGAAAGCGTACCTGTTCGCCATCCTGGGCGCCGAATACCTGCTGCGCCTGCTGCCGAAAGGCACGCATGACTATGACAAATTCATCACCCCGTCCGAACTGTCGCAATACGTGCGCAGCGCCGGCCTGGACGTCAACAGCATGCGCGGCATGGGCTACAATCCGCTGACCAAGATTTACTCACTTAATAGCGATACCAGCGTCAATTATCTGGTGGCCTGCACCCGGCCGCTGTAACCATCACGCACAATACAAGGCGGCTGCGGCCGCCATTTTTCATTCCTACTTGACACACTTTGTCCGCCATGATCACTGACCATCTGCCAGCCCCGCGCGCCATCCTGTTCGACCTCGACGGCACCCTGGCCGACACCGCGCCCGACCTGGCAGCGGCCATCAACCTGCTGCGCGCGCGCGCCGGCCTGGCGCCGACCCCGTATGACATCCTGCGCCCCACGGCCTCGGCCGGCGCGCGCGGCATGATAGGCGCGTCGTATGGCGTCCAACCGGGCGAAAGCGGCTACGAAGCCCTGAAAGACGGCTTCCTGAACAATTACGAAGCGGCCCTGGCCGTGGAAAGCCGCTTATTCGACGGCATCCCCGCGCTGCTGGAAGGCCTGCAAGCCCTGGGCCTGGCCTGGGGCGTGGTCACCAACAAGGCCGCCCGCTTCACCGACCCGCTGGTCGGCCAGATCGGCCTGGGCGCCGCCGGCTGCGTGATCTCGGGCGACACCATGGCGCACCCGAAACCCCACCCCGCCCCCCTGCTGGAAGCGGCGCGCCGCCTGGAGCTGGCGCCGGAAGACTGCTGGTACGTGGGCGACGACCTGCGCGACATCCAGGCCGGCCGCGCCGCCGGCATGCGCACGGTCGCCTGCGCCTGGGGCTACTGCGGCCCCGTCGAGCCGCAGCACTGGAACGCCGACCATTTGCTGGACACGCCGCAAGCGCTGCTCGAGCTGGTCAGCGCCGTGGTGAAGGCGGCGCAGGCGCGGCAGCTGGCGGCATAAATGGCCTGCGCTTGATCTGGCACGCCTGCAAGCGAATGCATCATGCAAGAGTGGGCAGATTGCGCTACAATGAAGGTTCTGTGGGGACGACCTGGTTTCGACGTGGGTTGCAAAGCAGCGCAGGGCATACCGAGGGCGGGCTACCTCGTAAATACAACCTGAAAAAACTTAACTGCAAACGATAACTCGTACGCACTGGCAGCTTAATCGCTGTTAGCTCTAGAACACCTCGTCCCTGGGGTGGGCCGTCAAAAGCTCTAGAGTCATTTACAGGGACTCGTCGTATGCTGGGTTACTTAGCGTCCGACTAAATAATAGGTAACTCGCTTGCCCATAACGTGCACATCCGTGCTGGCTGAGTTAAATTAAATGATAGTGCTAAGTATGTAGAACTGTCTGTAGAGTGCTTGCGGACGCGGGTTCGATTCCCGCCGTCTCCACCACTGAATAAATAAAAGGGCTTCCCCGTTTTTGCGGGGAGGCCCTTTTTATTTATTCCATGCATGCAGAACGCCGGCGTCAAATCCGCGTCCGGTACGGGCGCGGGGGTTTTGCGGGACGTCGGCGAGCGCAGCTCGGTGCCGCAAAACCGGGTTGCGCTTGCAAGCGCAACCCTCTCCGATTCCTCTGACTAGCTCTTGCGCCGCAGGCGGTCTCCTAGCAACAACATCAGCTGCTCAGGCCATGTGCCAATGACGGACCTGCCCCTCTATGTGGGAAGCAAAACAGATGAGGCATGCTGGACGATGATTGCCAGAATGATTGCCAGAATATATGGGCGTTGGATGCCGGCTGCAAATCAGGCGGCCGGATCAACAGCGGAAATTGTGTTCGGTCTTTACTGATTAAATCTGGCGGCTGTCTGTCCTGCAACATCAGGGGCCAATGATATAGTGGCGGGAATGTACTCACTGAAGAAAACTGCCATGAAAAACGACACAAACGCTCGCCCGCAAGCAACCCAAGCACCTGCCAGGCTCAGCAAAGGGGACTTCGTCACCGCACTGCGCAAGCTGCTGCAAGAAGAAGGAAAGGCCGGCAAGTCCAGCGTGGACGTACGCGCTGCGAACCTGCACACCGACGTTGGCGTTTATCCGGCGCGCGGCCACTCGATGCCGACCTGCTGCACGGTAATGTATGAAGAGATGCAACCGGGTGACGAGATACTGCTGACGCCACCCGGCGGCAAAGGACCTACGCTCCTGGTACGGTATAAATTCCCGCGCTGAGAATCGCGGCCTTAGGCTACTGATGGCGATTCGCAGCGCTAATCGGCTCCGTCCGCTTCCCCCCCTGCAGCGGACATGGAGCGTCCGAGCAGGCCGGGTTTCACAACAGCGACCTCGGCAGCCCAGTCTCATTGTGTTTTTGGGGCATGACGATTGATGCCGCCTGGACTGCGGCAGTTTCAGCGTCGTTACCGCCCTCAGTATTACTTGATACGGCCACTTGGACAGAAAAACCCCATGCATCAATGCAGCCGCGCTGAAGGCGTCGAATTGAACGGCTGAGATCTCTTATGGAACATGAAATACGCAAATGGCACAAAGTAGAACACTAGCCAGTGTCCGGAGAAACCACGCACTTGATTTACCTTGAAAGTGGAATACTCCACGGCGGTCAGTTCGCGAATGAAATTTCCACGGTTCAATAGCACAAATTTCCCGTCAACGATCGAAGGATTGCCGCCCGCCGCGTTCATCATGAAGAGTGCAAAATTCACCAATGCGTAAGCAGCTATACAGAGTCCCAGTCTGACCACCCACTTCGGAAAAGCTGCGCGTAGTTCAGCGAACGTTGGTTTGGGGCCGAGTGACTTTCGACTGGAGAAGACAAACGGAATGAACACAAGGAAAATGCCGCCGTGCAGCCACCAGATCGCAGGAAAATTATCAGATACATTGACTCCCATCAATGCCGCAATGTGCACAATTAGTGCGGTTGCAAAGCCAATTAGTGAGGCAAAGCCAAGAATTTGGTTCATAGAATCGGATTACATATATCGTAAAGATGTCGGTCTGCAACTAAATTCGTAAGTGATGCAACTTCACAAAGTATATTAACTGTCCGGCTTGCGCCCTGGGAAAAAAGGCCAGGCAAACACCACAATGCCTGCAACGACACATCCGGCCAGGCTAACGGCGACACCAAAAATGTACCACGCCACATCGACTCCGTGACTGTAGAGCGTTCCGACAAATAGTCCACTCACCAGCCAGACTAACACCGCTAATTTAAGCAGAAAATATTTTACTTTACCGGTGGGACGATTCAGCCGCATTTGTTGAATAGCGGCCATGCCCATGACTAAACACGCCACACCAGCCGCAATTATCAAGCGTGAAACCGAATGCTCCATGTCGCAACCTGACTTGTAGTTGAGCCAGCGGGCCCAGAGATTAAAAGATCGAGGGCTTAAATCCAGCAGCCAATTATCGCTTGCCACTACATCGCCGGCTTGATTCTGCACTACGGAACCCGTGCGGCCAGAGAGCGGAGGCGCAGCGTTCACTTTACAAATTCCCGTCCTTAGCGCCATGGGTCGAAGTACTCGCAAGCAGAAGCCTTGCCTCCCTTATTGGAGTACCAAACCGAAATACGGTACCTGACGTTGACAGCACCACAACCCAGCCAGCCTTGATTGTTATTTGATCAAATGGATTGGATTGATCCGAAACAAACGTCCAAACAGGTTCATGATTTTGCAGCGATTCCAAAACGACTACGCCGATTGAGCCGTGTTCCATAGCCTCTCCGCACTTGACTATGTACTGTCCACCATACAGCTCTTCTTGCGCCAGAATCGCGACATTGAGCCAACTGCCAAGCTCCTGTTCTTCATGTACTTTGGCCATCCAGGTTTCGTGTACTTCGTAGATATCACCGTTGGTGCACACGAGGCCATTGTAGCTTCGCACCTCTTGGTTCTTCCACTTTTTTGCCATCACTGTGATTGATTCCATATTTAGAAATGGGCGACTGCACGCCCTGAATTAAACAACTTGTATTCTTGCCCGTAACGGAATGCAAGAAGCAGCGCAAGCTTATTCCACATCCGCTCTTGGCCGGTTAATTGTCTGCACTTTGCCAGCAAAACTTTCAAGACGCCTAATGCGCTGCAGCGCGGCGGCTCCCCCCAGAATTAAAACCAGCCTTACCCGGGCACCAGCTTAACGCTAATTCAATTAGTGAATATGCTATATTTACTAACACTGAAAATCTAGACTCAAGTCTGCGTCCGTTGTTATCGGTCACGCCGACCAGGCCAACCCGAACATCAATGGCGGCGGCGAAAAAAATAGCGAGCAGGATTACAGGCATGGCCAGCGAGTTATCTTCAGCAAAGGCAAGATTATCCAAGTCACCAAGCAGAAGCGCCATCTGGCCGAACGCGATCTCGAAGCATTGGCAAAGAAATCCCAACCATGAAAATTGCTCGCCTGCTTTCCTCCAGTTTCCTCGTGCTGGCTGTGGCCCTCGTCGCTTATGGTCTTTTCGGCTTCTCCCGTTTTGCCTGGTACACCGGCGCATACTATGATGAGCGCATGATCTTGTTCGATCACGGCTTCTATCCTTTTGCGTGGGGTATCGCGCTGCTGCTGATGGGGCAAATCGCCCGCTTGCACCATCGTCGACCGGCGATGCTGCTCGCCGCTGGCGCCGCCCTGGTGCTGCTTCTCTGGAAGCGTGCAACAGTGCCCGCCCCTATCGCCAATCAGCAACTTTTTCCTGATCCAGCTTTACTGGAGGGACTGATTGTTACCGCTGTCGTGGTCATCGTCCTGGCGCTGATAGACCGCCCCGTCGAGCAAGCCATCCGCAAGGCTCTTGCCCGTACCCCGTGATCCCGGGGGCCAGAGCCACTCGGATACGCTCTCGGCATGAAAGAATCATTGCTGCGATATGAGCTGCTGAATAGCCCTCCGATACTTTGCCACCCGCTCCAAATCCTTCTGCGTCGGATTCTCTATCCTCGACAAGTCGCTATTCTCTGCCAGATCAGCCAGCTTGACGGCCTTGCCAACGGGGTTCAATGCCGCGCGGGCGATGAACGCATCGTAGGACTCGCCTTCGATCTTGGTCACGGCGCGCACGCCGTCGATGACTTCCCGGGAAAATCCTTCGCGCGCCAGGTCGCCGAAGGTGACTTTTCCGTCGCTGTCTTCCACCACATCATGCAGCACAGCAACAATCTGCTGGGCGCCGGGGGCGACGCGCAGCATGACGCGCAAGGGGTGGAGGATGTACGGCGCGCCGCCCTTGTCCGTCTGGCCGGCATGGGTGGTGGCGGCGATTTCAATCGCGCGCTCCAGGGTGGCGCGTCTTGCGTTTTCACTCATGTGCACTCCTTTTCATTCCACTTTGATCGGTGACCCCGTTGCGCGCCAGCCGCGGCGCTGCAAATGGCAAACGCTGGTGCACAGCACGGCTGGCAAGAATAAATTGAGGACCGGTACGAGCATCAGCAAGCACAGCAACAGTCCCAGGGCAAAAATCGCCGGGCGCTGTTCGCGGCGCAACGCCGCTTGCTGTTCCGCTCCGAGCACCTCTTCAGCTGCCGCGCCGTAGATCATGTGGACATTCCAGGCCAGCAAGTACGAGATCAGCACGCACATGGCCCACACGGGGATCAGCAGGGAAAGCAGCAGCAACAGGCGACGCCGCCAGGCGGGACGCGCGGCGGACAGCTCCAGGCCGGCCGGTGCTTGCCACGCTGCATAGCGGCGCGCCGCCACAACCTTGGCGCGCTCCAGCAACAGCCAGCGCAGCGGCAAGTGCGCCGTACCGATGGCGCCGACGATAAAAACCACGACATAGAACAAGGCAGCCAGCGCCAGCAAGGCCAGGGCGATCTGGCCGATCGACAGCATGGCCTTGGCGGCACTGCCCATGCCGCCGGCGATATTACCCATCTGCGAGAGCGTGGCAGGCCCATTGGCCAGTGTCCCGATGCCATCCATCACGCCCAGGCCCAGCAAGCCGGTAACGGATACCAGCGCCAGCATGGCGCTCGGCTCGACAAAGAAGCGGCCGAAATAGCCATACAGTCCCAGCCACAGGGCCACGACGGCCATGCACCACAGCGCGGAGCGCCACCACAGCCCCGCATGACGCGCATCGCGCAATCCCAAGCCGATGCAGGTGAAGGCTTCCCGCCAGGCCAGCAGCCAGGTTTGCAATGTTTGTGTCACGCTCAGGCGTACTCCGCAATGAAGGGGCGGATACGTCGATCCGGATGTTGCCGATTGTACATGGACAAAGCCGGCACCCGCGCCGCCGGGAGCAAAGGACAAGCATGCGCGATCCCCCATACCCCGCCGCAACGGCGTACACTGGCTCCTCTTCCATCAACGCATTGGTCCACCGTGAAACTATCACGCTTTATTACCGGCCATCTGGAGCCGATCCTGGAAGAGTGGGAACTCTTCGCCAGGTCGCTTCCCATTCCTGGCGCCGCCATCTCGAAAGCAGAATTACGCGATCATGCCAAGCAGATGCTGCAAACCATCGTGCACGACATGGACGTGATCGAGAACGCGGCGCAGCGAAAGAAGAAATCGACCACGGGCGTGTCGGAAATCACGGGCAAGGAAACGGCCGCCGCCACGCATGGCTCGCTGCGCCAGCAGATCGGCTTCACGCTGCCGCAGCTGACGGCGGAATTTCGCGCGATGCGGGCCAGCGTTCTGCGGCTGTGGATGGCACAGGTGTCGGTGACATCGAAAACGGCAACGGACGACATCTTGCGCTTCAATGAAGCGATAGACCAGGCGCTGCAGGAATCGGCCATACGCTATTCGCAGCAGAGCGACCGCACCCGCAATACCTTTCTCGCCATCCTCAGCCACGATCTGCGCAGTCCGCTAAGCACCATGACGATGGCAGGTGCGCTGCTAAGCCGGCCGAGCGCGACCTCGTCTTCCACGGTGCAGATCGGTGCACGGGTTGCCCGCAGCGCAGCGACCATGACAACCATGGTGAACGACCTGCTGGAATTCGCCAGGACGCAGCTGGGGGGCCACATGCCCGTTTCACCCACCTTGGGCGACCTGGGGGAAATCTGCAAGACGGCCGTCGAGGATGCCTCGGCGGCTCACCCGGAATGCAAGTTTGAACTGAGTACCACGGGCGAAATGATCGGCGACTTCGATGCGCCCCGCCTGGCCCAGCTGTTTTCCAATTTGCTCAACAATGCTGCGCAATATCGGACCGACGCCCAGCCCGTGACCATCACAGCCTGCGGCGATGCCGATACAGCCGTGGTGCAAGTCAAGAATTTCGGCCGCCAGATCCCGGAAGCCTCGCTGAAGAGCATTTTCGATCCCCTGGTGCAACTGGCCATTTCCGACGAACACAAAGCGCCGAATGCCACCAGCATCGGGCTGGGTCTGTTTATCGCGCGTGAAATCGCCAGCGCGCACGGCGGCACCATCGGCGCCGAGTCCAGCCTGGAATGCGGCACGGTGTTTACCGTGCGCCTGCCCAGGGTGTCGCTGAACGAGGGAGCGAACGGCGGCTAGCCGTGCCCCCCCGCAGAAGACGACCTCCCCTACCGGGACAAACCCGCCTTACCTGCGGCTGAGCGGCACATACTCGCCCGGCAAGCCCGCCGCCTCCAGCGCATCGGCAAAGGCCAGCAAGAACTTGGCCGGACCATGCTCCGACACCAGCAGGGAGGCGCCCTTGTGGCGCAGCAGTTTCAATACTTCCTGCTGGTGCGCCTGGTATTCGCTGGAGTGGCCGTAAAAGGTTTGATACATCTCAAGCGTTTCCATGGCCTTGGCGGCCAGGATGAATTCGGGTTTGTCCATGATGTCTCCTCGTTGTCATTGCTGCCAAAACCACGAAAAAAACCTGCAAGACGTGCGGCCCATGCCGGTCGCACTGCATTGCGGCAACCACATCCGTATTTCCATCATACGCCTCAACCCGGCCATTGCGCCGTCCTGTCGCGCATCTTTTTCTATCCCGCCTCTGCGGCATCGCCACCTTGCATCCAGACTTGCGCCATTCCTCGCGTGCGCGCTAGCCGCACGCTCCCGCACATGGCATCATGCGCGTTGCCCATTCACTCTGGCGACACATGGACCAATATCACTTCCTGGTAGGCGAATTCAAGAAAAATACCCCCTTCATTGCCGCCGCGGCCAGCGCCAAGCTGTTCGCCTGGTTCGCACACATCGGCGAACCCGTCGAGCGCTACGGCAACAAGCGCGGCAAGATCGTCAAGTTCTCACAGAGAAATTACGAGAAGATGCTGTTCGCGCCAGAGACCAACAGCATCGAACTGCTTTCGCCGCGTATCGTGCCACCCGACGAAGCCTACGAGGCCGTCAACTGCGACGCGCAGGCCATGTATTCATCGGACGCGTCGCTGATTCTGTCCATACGCGCCAGCAAGCTTGCGCTGGCGCCGTTCTTCGACGCCGCGCGGGCCATACCCGGCCTGTTTGAGCATTGCGAATATGTGTACTGCTACGCTGAAACGCAGGGCTATGGCACCGGCTACGCACTCGGCTACCGGCAGATCGATGAGGCCCATCCGATGACCTTTGGCACTCCTTGCCCCGCAAATAACTGGGCCGCCATCAAGCGGCGCGGGTTGCAAGATTCGCACCTGCGCGATGTATATCCCATCAATGGTTTCACGCAAGCCAGACTGGATACGCTGCCGCCCGAGCGCCGGCAAGCGCTGCGCGACGCGATGCAGGCGTATGGCCGCTGCGAAGAGCATGCCGGCTTGACTATCTGGTACCTGCCACCCGAGGAACTGGACGCCGCCCGCGCCGCACTGAACGCACACGCCATGCTGGGCGCCTACATCAACAATTGATACCCATGACCACACATTTATCGCTGCACTGCTATCTGCAAGACGAGGCCGCAGAACGCCCCAAACGCTGTTCCGACGTCACCATCCAGGCCGACCCGGCCACCCTGCGCGCCATCGCCCACTTCCTGCTGGCCAGCGCGGACACCTTTGATCAGGCGCAAGACCGGGCCGGCATGCACGCCCATCTGCAAGACGAATGGGACGGCTGGCAGGACGACTTCCCCGACCTCGTCGTGGTAGCGGCCTGAGGTGAGGCTTAGAATGGCGCCCCGGCTGGCGCGCGTCGGGTAACATACGCCACCTTTGCCATACAGAGAACACTCGATGCTCCATTCCCGATACGCCCTGCCGTCGCTGCGCACGGCCGTGCTGGCCGCCGCGCTGGCCAACCTGTCCGCCTGTGCCAGTCCCCCCGCGCACGAAACGCTGTTCCTCGCCACCACCTTGACGGCCCCGCATTCCTTCACCAAGGGCATCGAAGGCCCGGCCGTGGATGCGGATGGCAATATCTATGCCGTCAACTTTGCGCGCCAGCAAACCATCGGCAAGGTCGGTCCCGGCGGCATGGGCGAGGTGTACCTGACCCTGCCCGGCACCAGCATCGCCAACGGCATCCGCTTCGGCAGCCGCGGGCAGATGTATTTGGCCGACTACATGGAACACACGATCTACCTGGTCGACCCGGCCACGCGCGCGCTGACCATCCACGCGCGCGAACCGCGCATGACGCAGCCTAACGACATCGCCATCACGGCCGATGATGTGCTGTATGCGAGCGACCCGAACTGGAAGGAAAACACGGGCCGCGTGTGGCGCATCGCGGCCGATGGCACGGTGACCCTGGCGCTCGACACCATGGGTACGGCCAACGGCATCGAGGTCAGCCCCGACGGCAAGATTTTGTATGTGAATGAAAGCGTGCAGCGCAATATCTGGATGTATGACATCGCAGCAGATGGCAGCCTGAGCGGCAAGCGCCTGCTGATCAAGTTCGACGATTTCGGCATGGATGGCATGCGCGTGGATGTCGATGGCAACCTGTACGTGACGCGCTATGGCAAGGGCAGCGTGGTGAAACTGTCGCCACAGGGGCGCATCCTGCGCGAAATCAGCGTGCCCGGCGCCAAACCCAGCAACATCACCTTCGGCGGCCCCGATGGCCGCACGGCGTACGTGACGGAAGTGGTGCAGGGACGGCTGCTGCAATTTCGCGTCGACCGCCCGGGGCTTGAGTGGCAGCGGGCACAGCAGCATAAGGCAAATGCGGCCAATGCGGCAGCGGCAGCCGCGCCACCGGCCGCAGCGGAGCAGGTCAGCGCGGAATGACGCGCTCCGCCTTCAGGCGCTCGAACAGGGCGATGAAGGCATCCTGCGTATCCTGGTAATCGAGAAAACCCGCCTTGCGGCTCTTGCCCATGTCCGTCATCACTTCCATCGGCCGCCCCAGGTCCGCATCCGTATGCCACCAGGAAGCGAGGCGGCTGATATCGGCTTCCACCAGGCCGTGCTGCTGCGCGATGGCGCGCCACTGCGCGGGCGCGTCCTGCATGCGCTCGGCCAGCGGCGCCATCGTCCCGGGCAAGTCCTCCGCCTCGACGCCAAAGTAGGCGGCCAGGCGCGGCCACAGCCACTTCCAGCGGAACACGTCGCCATTGACGATATTGAAGTCTTCGTTGCGCGCGGCGGGACTGTCGGCCGCCCACGCCAGGTGGCGCGCGATCTGGCCCGCGTCCGTCATGTCGGACAAGCCGTGCCATTGGGCGCTTGAACCGGGAAAGACGAAAGGCTGGCCGCCGGCCTTGCACAGGCTGGCATACACGGCCAGGGTGAGGCCCATGTTCATGGCATTGCCCAGCGCGTAGCCGATGATGGTGTGCGGGCGGTGCACGCTCCACGTAAAACCGTACTGCGCGGCCGCGTCGAACAGCCGGTCTTCCTGCTCATAGTAAAAATTGTCAACGTCCTGGCGGCCCTGCTCTTCACGGAACGGCGTGACAGGAACGCTGCCCTTGCCATAGGCATCGAACGGTCCCAGGTAATGCTTGAGACCCGTCACCAGCGCCGCATGGCGCAAGTGGCCAGTGGGGCCCAGGGCAGCCAGCACATTGGCCACCATGGCGCCATTGACGCGAATGTTTTCCTGCTCGTTTGCCTGGCGTGCCCAGGCCGTGAAAAAGACGTGGCTGGCGTCAAAGCCCGCTAGGGCGGCGGTGACGGCCGCGCCATCCGTGGCATCGAGCGGCAAGCATGCGCAGCCTGCGGGGACTGGCGTGCGGCCGCGCGAGACGCCCGTCACCTGCCAGCCCTGCGCCAGCAAGTGCGTGGCCAGGCTGCTGCCGATAACGCCGCTGGCGCCGATAATCAATGCGTGCTTGTTCATGCGTACTCCCCTGCCTGTGTAAAAAACCATGATATATCGGACAGAAATTCTTATCCGCGATAGTATTTCACCCTATTCGTGAATAAAATTCCTCAATCATGTTTTCATCGGAACATTTGAAGGGCATCACGCCCTTTCTCGCCACGGCGGATGCTGGCAGCTTTACGAGGGCGGCCGAGCACCTGCACCTGAGCAGTTCAGCCGTCAGCAAGAGCGTGGCGCGGCTGGAGGAGCGGCTGGGCGTGATCCTGTTCGAGCGCAGCACGCGCCGCCTGAAATTGAGCGAGGCGGGCCGCGCCTACTACGCCACCTGCAAGCGCGTGCTGCAGGAACTGGCCGATGCGGAAGACGTCCTGGCCGAACACGCGACGGAACTGGCGGGCAAGGTGCGCATCGGCGTGCCCGCCTCGTACGGCCGCCTGCGCGTCATGCCGGCGCTGCTGGCCCTGTGCGCGCAATATCCCGGGCTGCAGCCATCGATCGCCTTCAGCGACCGCTTCGTCGACCTGTTCGAGGAGCGCATCGATATCGCCGTGCGCATCGGCGCGCCATCGCACTGGCCCGCCGCGCTGGGCCAGATGCAGCTGGGGGCGGAACGCCTGATCCTGTGCGCGGCGCCCGCCTACCTGGCGCGGCGCGGCACGCCCGCCGCCATCGGAGAACTGGAGCGGCACGACTGCATCGCCTATGGCCGTGGCGACGGTTCGCCCATGCCGTGGCTGTTCCCGGATGAGGACAAGGGCGGCCAGCTGGAATACCGCGTGGCCGCGCCGCGCATGACGGTGGGCGACGCCGAGGCGCGCACCGCCGCCGTGCTGGCGGGCTTGGGCGTGGCGCAGCTGGCCACGTGGCTGGTGGAAGAACACCTGGCGTCAGGCGCCATCGTCACCGTGCTGCCGCAGCTGGCCACGCCAGGCCTGCCGTTGTATCTGGCATGGCCGCTGGCGCGCCAGTTGACGCCGAAGACGGGCACCCTGCTGCAGGAGTTGCGCCAGCGCCTGACGATCTGAGGATATGAGGACCTGAAGACGTAAAAAATCAGTACAGCACGTTCTTCGCTTCCGGCAGTTCGACATTGGCCTTGGTGACGATCACCACGCCCGTATTGACGAACGGCGCGACCTTCTTGCCTTCGATCAGGCTGACGAGGGTTTTCACGCCCAGCGCGCCCATCGAGTACGAGCCTTGCACGGCCGTCGCATACAGGGTGCCGTCCTTGACGAAGTTTTTCAGGTCTTCATTGCCGTCGAAGCCCACGGCGATCACCTTGCCAGCCTTGCCCGCCTGCGCGATGGCGCGGCCCATGCCCACGGCCGTCGGCTCATTGGCGCCGAAGATGCCCTTCAAGTCCGGATTCGAGGCCAGCACGTCGGTCGTCTGGTTCAGCGCCGTGGCCATCTGCGACTGCGAGTAATACGTGCCGACGATCTGCAGCTGCGAGTTCTTTTCGATATAGCGCTTGAAGCCGCCCACCCTGCCCGTTTCGGAACCGGCGCCCGCCACATACGACATCACGGCGATCTTGCCCGTCTTGCCGACCTGCGAAATGAGGGCCTTGGCGCTTTGCTCGCCGGCCGCCTCATTGTCGGTCGAGAGGAAGGACTGGTAATAGCGCTTGCCGCTGTCGGCCACCAGCGAATCGATCAGCACCACGGGAATCTTCGCTTCCCACGCCTTCTTCAGGGCAGGCACCAGCGCGTCCGGGTCGGACGCGGCCAGCACGATGCCGGCCACTTTGCGCGTGACGGCATTTTCCACCATGCTGACCTGGTCGGCGATGGCCGATTCCGAGGCCGGCCCCTGGAAGGTCAGGCTGTAGCCCTTGGCATCGGCGGCGCTGGCCGTGGCGCCCTTCTTGACGTTTTGCCAGTAGTTGGAATTGGTCGTCTTGACGATCACGGCGATTTCGCCCGGGGCGGCGAAGGCGGCGCTGGAGCTCAGGGCAAATACTGCGGTCGACAGACCGAACAGGATGGTGTTGAAGGCTTGGATGGTTTTCATTGTCGTCCTCATTTAATTATAGATTTATAGGTAAGACTGCGTTGCTGCACTGCCTCAGGCGCGGTTGCGCTTCTGATCGATCCAGACGGTCAGCAAGATGACCAGTCCGATAATGATTTGCTGGATAAAGCTCGATACCCCGTTCATGTTCAAGCCGTTGCGCAGGATGCCGATGACGAAGGAGCCGATGACGGTGCCGGAAATGGTGCCGATGCCGCCGATCAGCGAGGCGCCGCCGATCACGGCGCTGGCGATCGCATCGAGTTCGTACATCACACCCTCGTTCGGCTGCGCAGTCACCAGGCGCGACATCAGCACGCAGCCCGTCAGGCCCGACAAGGCCCCGGACAAGGTGTACACCAGCAGGGTCACGCGCCCCACCTTCACGCCCGACAGGCGCGCCGCTTCCGCATTCGAACCGACGGCATAGATATGCCGGCCAAAAGTGGTGCGGCTGAGCATGATGGACACGGCCACGGCGATCACCACCATCAGCACCACCGGATACGGAATGCCAGGGAAGACGACTTCGGGAAAAGTGCCGCCCGTGTCGCGCTCGATGCGCCACAGCACGCCGTTGCCCAGTTCGCCGAACGAGTCGCCGAGGCCGGAAATGGCGCGCGCGCCCGTCACCTGCAGCGCCAGGCCGCGTGCGATCAGCATCATGCCCAGGGTGGCGATAAAGGGAGGCAGTTTCAATTGGGTGATGCAAAAGCCGTTGACGGCGCCGCACATGGCGCCCACCACGACGCCGCCCAGCATGGCGAGCGGCACGGGCACGCCGCTCTTGACGAGCAACGCGGCGGCCACGCCGGCCAGCGCCAACACGGAGCCGGAACTCAGGTCGATGCCGCCCGTGATGATGACGCAGGTGGCGGCAATGCCCAGGTAGGCGATCGACGTCACCTGCAAGGCCACGCTCATGCCGTTGCTGACGGAGAAAAAGGCGTTGCTGGTCAGGGAAAACACCAGCAGCAACAGCGACAGGCTGCCCAGCGCGGCAAATTTTTGTATCAGTTCTTTATTCATTTTTTTAAGCTTTCTGTTTTTAATGGGCTGCCGCCTGGCCAGGTGCGGGACTGGCTACGCGCCCCGACGCCAGTTGCATGATCTCTTCCTGCGACGACTCGCGCGTATTGACGATGCCGCTGATGCGCCCTTCATGGAACACGGCCACCCGGTCCGTCATGCCCATGATCTCGGGCAGCTCGGACGTGATCAGCACCACGCCGATGCCTTCCGACGCGAGCTTGTCGAGCAGCTGGTAGATGGCGAACTTGGCGCCCACGTCGATGCCGCGCGTGGGTTCGTCGAAGAAGATGATTTTCGATTCGCGGTACAGCCATTTGCTGATGACGATCTTTTGCTGGTTGCCGCCCGAGAGGTTGCGCGCGACCTGTTTCGAGGTCGGCGTCTTGATGCCCAGCGCCGCGATGTACTGCTGCGCCACCGCCTCTTCCCTGGCGAAATCGATGAAGCCGAAACGGTTCGCCAGCCCCGAGACATTCGTCAGTGTCAGGTTGGCCGCCACCGACATGCGGATCGCCAGGCCGTGGCTCTTGCGGTCTTCCGACAGGTAGGCGATGCCGTGGCCGATGGCGTCGATGGGGCTGGCGATCGTCACCGCCATGTCGCCCAGGTGGATCGCGCCGCCGGTGAGGGGATCGGCGCCGAAGATGGCGCGCGCCACTTCCGTGCGCCCCGCGCCCATCAGGCCGGAAAAGCCGAGGATCTCTCCGCGCCGCAAATCAAAGCTCAGCGGGCCGAAGACATCCTTGCGGTGCAAATCGGTCACGCGCAGCAGCACGTCAGCGGTCGGCGTCGAGACGCGGTCGGGAAATTTTTCATCGAGGGTGCGGCCCACCATCTTGGCCACGATGGCATCCAGGGTGGTGGCGGCAAAATCGTCGGTGCAGACGAATTTCCCGTCGCGCAGCACCGTCACCCTGTCGATGATGTGCTGCATCTCTTCCAGGCGGTGCGAGATGTAGACCACGCTCACGCCGTTGCGCTTGAGTTCATTGATGATGTCGAACAGCTGGCCCGTCTCGCTTTCCGTCAGCGATGACGTGGGCTCGTCCATGATCAGCACTTCCGTATTGAGCGACAGGGCCTTGGCGATTTCCACCATCTGCTGCTGTGCGCACGACAGGTTCTTGACCAGCTGGCGCGGGTCGATGCGCAGTTTCAAACGGTCCAGCAGCGCCTGCGCGTCGGCACGCATTTTTTTGCGGTCGATGAAGATGCCGCGCACCGGTTCGCGCGCGAGGAAAATATTCTCCGCCACGCTCAGGTGCGGGATCAAATTCAATTCCTGGTGGATGATGGCGATGCCTGCCGCCTCTGCATCCACGCTGCAGGCAAAACTGCATACCTTGCCCTTGTAGACCAGTTCCCCCTCGTCGGCCTGGTACACGCCGCTCATCACCTTCATCAGGGTGGACTTGCCGGCGCCGTTTTCGCCGCACAGCGCATGCGCCTCGCCCTTGCGCAGGCTGAAACTGACATTGTCGAGCGCCAGCACGCCGGGAAAGCGCTTGCTGACCTTGTTCAGCGCCAGTATCTCTTCGGATTCATTCATGGTGTGTCTCCTCCACTCCACTGCCATAGGCCGGCGCGCCGATGTCTGAGCATCTTGGCGGCGCGCCGGTCTGCTACTTCATTAACTGTCGATCAGCTGCGGATTCCAGGCATGCACGGTCTGGTTCTGCTCACCAAGGCCGTTGATCCCCAGGCGCATGGTGTCGCCCGGCTTCAGGTACACGGCCGCGGGTTTCTGGCCCATGCCCACGCCCGGTGGCGTGCCGGTGCTGATGATGTCACCCGGGTACAGGGTCATGAAGCGGCTGATATAGCTGACCAGATTGGCCACGCCGAAGACCATCGTCCTGGTATTGCCGTCCTGCACACGCTTGCCGTTGACTTCCAGCCACAGGCCCAGGTTTTGCGGGTCCGCCACTTCGTCGGCGGTCACCAGCCAGGGGCCGATCGGGCCGAAGGTATCGCAGCCCTTGCCCTTGTCCCACTGGCCGCCGCGCTCCAGTTGATACTCGCGTTCGGACAAGTCATTGACGACGCAGTAGCCGGCCACGTGCGACAGCGCATCCGCTTCGCTCACATAGCGGGCGGTGGTGCCGATCACCACGCCCAGTTCCACTTCCCAGTCGCTTTTCTTCGAGTCCTGCGGCATCACCACGGCATCGTTGGCACCGATGATGGCGCTGGTGGCTTTCATGAACAGCACCGGTTCGGCCGGCACGGCCATGCCCGATTCGGCGGCATGGTCGGCATAGTTCAGACCCACGCACAAAAACTTGCCCACGCCTTTCCACGGCGGCGCGATGCGGCCGGGATGGTCCACCACCGGCAGGCTGGCGATATCGATGGCGGCCAGGGTCGCCAGGCCATCCTTGCCCAGGGTCGCGCCGGTAATGTCGGACAGCACGCCGGAGAGGTCGCGCACGGCGCCGTCAGCATCGATCAAGGCAGGTTTTTCAGCGCCCTTGGCGCCATAACGCATCAGTTTCATGGGGTTCTCTCGTTGTAGTGATTAATTTGACCAGCCACCGTCGATCACATGGACCATGCCGGTGGTAAAGGCGGATTCGTCGGAAGCCAGATAGACGGCCAGGGCGGCGATTTCCTCTGCCCTGCCCACTCTTCCCATCGGCTGGCGTGCCACGAAAGCGGCTTGCACTTCATCGACGCTCACGCCCGTCGCTGCCGCCTGCGCGGCAATGCGTTCCTTCAGCGAAGGCGACTCGATGGTGCCGGGGCAGATCGCATTGCAGCGGATGCCGCGCGTGACAAAGTCCGCCGCCACCGATTTCGTCATGCCCACCACGGCCGCCTTCGAGGTACCGTAGATAAAGCGGTTCGGCGCGCCCTTCACGCTGGACGCCACGGACGACATATTGACGATGGAGCCGGCGCCCCTGGCCAGCATGCCGGGCAGCACGGCGCGCATCAGCCGGTACATGGAGCGCGCGTTGATGTCGAAGGAACGGTCCCAGGCCGCATCGTCGCAGTCGAGGATGGTGCCGCCGTCGACGAAGCCGGCGCAGTTGAACAGGATATCGACGGAGCCGATCTCGTCGGCCAGCGCGGCGATCGCCGCGCCATCGGTCACGTCGAGCCGGCGGATGGCGCAACCAGTCGCCTCCTTCAGCGCGTCGAGCTGGGACTGGTTGATATCGGTGGCGATCACGGTGGCGCCTTCGCGCACGAACGCTTCGGCCGTGGCGCGGCCGATGCCCTGGCCGGCGGCGGTGAGCAGGGCGATTTTGCCTTGTAGTCTGGCGGTCATGTTGTCTCCTTTGTTTTATATTTATTACCCCAACACCTGAACTGCCGGGGTCAGACCCTCAGGGTCTGACCCCAGTCTTCGCTTTGGGATCTACGACTAATCCATATGAAAAACCTGTTCCATCATCGCCCAGTGCTCCCCCTCGGCGCGCGAGGCCAGCGGCTGCTGGCACGGGGCGCAAAAGGTCCACCAGCGCCGCGTTTCGGGGTCGGCGGCGATGGCCGCCATGTCGGCTTCGAAGTCCTCGCCGTGGTATTCCCAGTAACCGAACAGCAGGTTTTCCGGCTGGCGCAGGAAGATCGAATAATTGCTGACATGCGCGGCTGCCAGTTTGGCCAGCACCTGCGGCCAGACGGCGGCGTGCAGGGTTTTGTATTCGGCGATACGCTCCGGCGCGATGCCGATGACCATGCCCATTCTTTTCATGGCGTTTCCTCGTTGATACCGTAAAAGCGCAGTGCGTTGAGGCCGAAGATATCGTTCCTGTCCGCTTGCCCCAGATGCGCCAGCAGCGCTTCGCTGGCGGCCAGCCACGCCGCATAGCCGCGGGCCAGGTCCACCACGGGCCAGTCGCTGCCCCACATCACGCGCCGAGGGCCGAATACTTGCAGCACATGTGCTGCATAGGGACGCAAATCGTCCACGCACCAGCCGGGCCGCGCTTCCGTCACCAGTCCGGACAGCTTGCAATGCACGTTCGGCAGCGCGGCCAGCTGCGCCAGGTCTTCGCGCCAGGTGCCGAAGGCCGCATCGGCTATCGGCGGCTTGGCCGCATGGTCGATCACGATGGGAAGCCGCGGATAGTCGCGCGCGCATTGCAGCAGCGCGGGCAGGTGGCGCGGCAGCACCAGCGCGTCCAGCCGCAAACCGTGTTCCACCATGGCGTTCAAAGCTGGCGCCAGCGCGGGATCGGCGATCCATGCATCGTCATCGAGATCCTGCAGCATGGGACGCAAGCCTTTGAGCTTGCCGTGCGACGCCAGGCGGGCGATATTGGCCGGCGCGTCGGGCGCCCGCAGCTCCGTCCAGCCCACGACGGCGCGGATAAAGCTGCTTTCTTCGGAGAGCGCCAGCAGCCCGTGCGTATCGTCTTCGGACGGCAGCGACTGCACCAGCACTGTGCCGGCGATGCCGTGCGCAGCCAGCAGGGGCGCCAGGTCGGCGGGCGCAAAATCGCGGTGGATGGCGGCCAGGGATGGCGGCGGCCAGCTGCCGGCACGCGCGGCCAGCTGCCAGAAGTGCTGGTGGGCGTCGATGCGCATCATGCGGCCACTCCCGCAGGCAGCGGCGCGCGCGCATCGAGCAAGTCCGCGTCCCGCAGCGCCAGCCACAGGGCGTCAGGCAGCGGCGTGGCGAACCAGTCCAGATTTTGCCGCAGCTGCGCCAGGTCCTGGCCGCCCGGGATGCAGGAAGCGACGGCGGGATGGGCGAGCGGAAACTGCAGCGCGGCAGCTTGCAAGGGCACGCCAAAGTCACGGCAGACGGCGTCCAGGCGCGCCACGCGCTTGAGTATCGCGGCCGGCGCATCGGCGTAATTGAATTTGCCGTTCCCGGCCAGCACGCCCGAGTTGAACGGGCCGCCGATCACGATGGCGTTGCCGCGCCCCACGCAGGCGTCCAGCAATGGCGACAGCGAGGCCTGTTCCAGCAAGGTGTAGCGGCCGGCCAGCAGGGTGCAATCGAGGTCGAATTCCACCATCGCGCGCAGCACGATCTCGCATTCGTTGACACCGAGGCCCACGGCTTTCACTTGGCCGCTGGCGCGCAGTTCATCGAGGGCGCGAAAGCCGCCGCCGGACGTTAGCTGGCGCCAGTAGTGCTGATCGCGTTCGCCATGCGTGGCCTTGCCGATATCGTGCACGAACAGGATGTCGATGCGATCGAGCCCCAGCCGCTGCAGGCTGTCGTCGTGCGAACGCAGCACGCCGTCATACGTGTAGTCGTAATGGGGGCGGAACGGCAGCGGCGCGGCAAAACCGTCATCGCCTGGGCGCACGGAGGCGTCGGGCCGCATCAACCGTCCCACCTTGGTGCTGACAACAAAATGATCGCGGGGCCGCCCGCGCAGCGCAGCGCCGAGACGGTGTTCGGACCGGGTGTAGCCGTAGAACGGCGCCGTGTCGAAGAAACGCACGCCGGCATCCCAGGCGCCATCGAGGGTGGCGCGCGCCTGCGCGTCGCTGACCGGCTGGTACAGGCCGCCCAGCGGCGCGCAGCCCATGCCGATGCAGGGCAGCGAGAGGCCGCCGCGCGGCAAGGTACGGCGTCGCGTGGTATCCATGACATCCATCGCCGTGGCCCTCATGCTGCGCGCAGCGGGAAGCAGCCTGGCCCCACCGCCTCGAATTGTTTATAGGTCAGCACGAATTCCTGGTGGCCCAGGTCTTCCGAGCGGCTCAGTGCTCCATTGGCCACGTTCAGCACGGCGGCGACGATCTCCGCACCCACTTCTTCCAGCGTGGCCTCGCCCGTGAGGATCTTGCCGGCATTGATATCCATGTCGTCGGCCAGGCGCTCGAAGGTCTGCGGATTGGCGCACACCTTGATGACGGGCGAAATCGCCGAACCGACCACGGAGCCGCGGCCCGTCGTGAACAAGGTGATGTGGGCGCCGCAGGAAATGAGTTCGACGATTTCCGCGTTGTCCGACACGTTAGGGAAACCGAAGCGCGGCTCGCCGTCCGGCACCACGTCGAGCAGGTACAGGCCGCCGCCGGCCGGCTGATCGCCCGGTTTCAGAATGCCGACGATGGGCGAGGAACCGCTCTTGGCGTAGGCGCCCAGCGACTTTTCTTCCTGCGTGGTGAGGCCGCCATCGGCATTCCCCGGCGAGAAGCTGCCATGGCCCATGATGGTGTAGTAGCGGGCCGCCTTGGCCACGGTGTCGACGATGGCGTTGCCCAGGTCCGGGCTGACGGCGCGCCGCTGCATGTGGTATTCGCAGCCGACCAGTTCACCCGTCTCCTCGAAGATGCAGGGGCTGCCGGCCGCGATCAGCGTGTCGAACGCCACGCCGACGGCCGGGTTGGCGCTGATGCCGCTGGTGCTGTCAGAGCCGCCGCAGATGGTGGCCACCACCAGTTCATCGATCCCCATCGGCACGCGCTCCTGCTGCGCCAGGTGCTCGAGGGCCCAGCTGATCCACTCGACGCCGCTGCTCACGCTGGGGCGCGTGCCGCTGTTTTCCTGGATGGTAATCGTATGCACGGGGCGGTCGCTGTCAGCCACGGCGCTGGAGAGGCCATATTTGTTGAAGCCCTCGCAGCCCAGGGACACCAGCAGCACGGCGCCCACGTTCGGATGCGTCAGCAGGCGGCGCATCACCTGGTCCGCGTATTCATTGGGGAAGCAGCCAGTAAAGCCGATCAGGTGCACGGGCTGGCCGGGAAAGGCGTTGACCATCAGGCGCGCCACGTGGTGCGCGCATTCGACCATATAGGCCACCACCACGATATTGCGGATGCCCTTGCGGCCATCGGCGCGCAGATAGCCCGACAGGGCAGGTGTCGTTACGGGAGCGTTCATGCTTGGTCGTCCTTGTCCAGGAAATGGTGGCCGTCCTGGCCCAGGGTAAACGTGGGGATGTAATCGCTTGCCAGGTTGTGGGTGTGGATATGCTCACCGATGGCGACGGGGGCCGTGATGCTGCCGATCAGGGCGCCGTAGCGCAGCACCTTGTCGCCCACGGCCAGCGCGCGGCGCGCCACCTTGTGGCCGATGTGGATGTTTTGCGCCAGGGTGACGGGCAAGCCATCGATGGCGACGACGTCGCCGCAGGCCAATGCCGTCCTGGCGATCAGGCAGTTATCCTCGGGCGACATCAGCAGCAGGCTGGCAGGCTGGGAAGCGAGGCTCATGGCGCACCCTCCCCGGCAAGGATGGCTAGGCGCCCGGCTGGCTCAGTTTTTCGCGCGTGCCGATCGAGGACAGCATGGTGCGGCGCGAGGAATCCAGGTGCGAGCGCATGCCCTCGAGCGCCTTCGGTATGTCGTGCTCCGCCAACGCGCGCAGGATCGCCAGGTGCTCCTGCACCGCGTACTGGTTGCGGCCTTTTTCCTCGCCCTTGTCCCACTGGTAGTGGTAGTGGAAGACAAACGAGACGATATCGTAGAAGCCCTGCGCGAAGCGGTTGTTCAGCAAGCCGATCAGAAAGGTGTGGAACTCGCGATCCAGCGCCGGAAAGGCATTGTGGCGCGTGTCGATCCTGGCCGCCAGCTTCTCGTGCTGCTTGATCAGCCGCGCCAGTTCCGCATACGCCGGATCGCCGTGCGGCAGGTGCGCAAACTGCTCCACGGCCGCCATCTCGAACATGCGCCGCATGTCCGCCAGTTCGGTGGCGAACGAGCGGTCGAACGCGCACAGGCGCCAGCCGCCGCGCGGTTTCTTTTCGATCAGGCCGAAGCGCGAAAAGCCGATCAGGAATTCGCGCACGCTGACGGTACTGGCGCCCGCCTCGCGCGCCAGCTCCGCTTCCGAGAATTCCGCGCCGGGCGGCATATCGCGCTGGTACACGCGTTCCATCAGCACTTGCTGGATGCGCTCCGCCCCCGACTGCAATTCGGAGATATCGAAGTAGTCGCCCGGTATGGGCTTCCTCAGCAAGCGCCGGTCCGCCGGGCTGGCGATCAGCCGCCGCGTCGACAGGTAGGCGATCGCGCTGCGGATCGCCGTGCGGCTGCCCTGGCAGATGGTGGTCAGGAACTGCTCCGTCGGCAGCATCTCGCCCACTGCGGCATTCTCGGCAAGAAATTGCAACAGCAGATTGGTACTGCGCTTGAAGACGGTGGCGGGTTTGGACATGGATGAATGAACGCGCTATGCCAGCGAAGGGGAAAGTGGATGAGTGGGCCATTTTAGTCGATATCGGATTGGATCGGCATGCCGAAAAAGAAACAACTGCGTTGACCGGGGCGTTCATGGCAGCGCTCCCGGCGCCAGCATGGCGCGCAGGCGCGGCTGCGCCAGGGAGGGACAGAGCTGCCGCGCCAGCGATGCCACGGGCGCCATGCGGCGCGCGATCTTGCCGGCGTGGTGCTGAGCGATGTCGGCCAGGCGGTGCGCGAGGAAGGGGTTGCCGAAGCGCTCCCTGACCTGCGCCACGTAGGCCAGCGCGGCGTCCCCGTGCTGCGCCCCCATGGCGGCAAACACGGGCAGCACTTCCTCGTGCCATACCGCTTCCAGCGCGGCGCGCATGGCGCCGTCGTCCATTGCCTCGCGCACCGTCATGCCGGCCGGGCTGCCCCGCTCCATCCACAGCTGCGCCAGATAGGTGTGGCCCAGGTTGAGCAAGAACAGCTTGCGCTGTTCATATTCGCGCAGGCTGCCCGTCACCACCAATTGCGGGTGGCGGCACGGCAGCAGCATGCCTTCCTGCGCCTCGATGGCCCACAGGGCATAGGGCTCGGCCACCGCGCCTATCGGTTCGATCGGTTCGGAAACGATGCGGTCGACCAGGGAATTGATCCACAGGCAGCCCGTTTCCAGGTAGCCGATGAACGCGGCAGCGCAACGCCACTGCCGCGCCAATGTCACGATCACCTGGCGCAGTACATGGCCGTTGTCGGCCACCAGTTCGCACGGAAAAATCGAGATGGGCGCGGCGCCGGCCAGGAAGCGCCCGTGCAGCAGCACCAGCAGCTTGGCGGGAAAGCTGGCGGGAACGGCCGCGCCGTCGAGCATGCCGGCGTGGTCGGCGTCATCGAGCTTGTAGCCCGTGTCGCCCGTATTCGAGATGATCACGCGCGCGGCCACGGCCGCATCGCGCACCTGCCGCCAGTCGCTGCCGGCTTGCCACGCCTGCGTGACGGCGTCGGCACGGCGCTCTTCATCGACTTGCGCGCCGTCCTGCCAGCCGCGGATGCGCACGGGGTAGCCGTCGCTGCGGCGAAACGCCGCCACCCTCGCCGCGCCCTGCGCGCTGTGCGTGGTCTGTACGATGGTGATATTGCCCAGCGCCTCGCCTGTCTTGGCCGCTTCGCTGACGAACAGGTCGGCGTGCGCCTGCAGGAAGCGGCTGGTGCCAAATTGAAGTATCGGGTTGATGTCGCTCATCTCAGACCTCGACGATGGCCTTGATGACGCCCGCTTCCGGCTGCATCCAGCGATCGAGCACGCCGGTAAATTCGTCGAGCGTGGTGCGGTGGGTATTGAGCAGCGCGGTGGGTACCTTCCCCGCCTTCATGGCCGCCACCACTTCCTCGAAATCGTCGACGGTGGCGTTGCGGCTGCCCAGCAAGGTCGTTTCGCGCTTGTGGAATTCAGGGTCGGAAAAGGACAGGCGGTCGCGCACGATGGACACCAGCACATAGGACCCGCCATGGGCGACAAAGTCCAGGCCCCGCTCCATGGCGGCGATATTGCCGGTGGCGTCAAACACCACGTCGAAGAATTCGCCGCCGGTGGCGTCCAGCAGCTGCTCCTTGTCGCCCTCGCCCAGCGCCACCGTGCGGGCGATGCCCAGCGCGTCGCGGCAGAACTGCAGACGGTCGGCGCGGCCATCGAGCACCGTCACGTCGGCGCCCTTCAACAATGCGAACAGCATCACGGCCATGCCGATCGGGCCGGCGCCGACCACCAGCACGCGCTTGCCGGCATCGACCGCGCCGCGCTTGACGGCGTGCGCGCCGATGGCGAGAAATTCGATCATGGCCGCGTCGTCGAGCGAGATGCCCTCCGTCTTGAAGACAAAGCGCTCTGGCAGCGCCAGGTATTCGGTCATGCCGCCGTCGCGGTGCACGCCCAGCACTTCGATGCGGGTGCAGCAGTTGGTCTTGCCTTGGCGGCAGGCCACGCAGCTGCCGCACGACAGGTAGGGCATCACGTAGACCTGGTCGCCCACGGCCAGGCGCGAGCCGGCTGGCGCGCTGTCGATATGGCCGGACAGTTCATGCCCCATCACGCGCGGGTAGCTGAGGAAAGGCTGGGTGCCGCGGAAGATATGCATGTCGGTGCCGCAGATGCCGACGCGGCGTATGCGCAGCAGCACTTCACCCTCGCCGGGCACGGGCACGGGGCGCTGCTCCATGCGCAAACTGCCGGGCGTATCGCAAACGATACTTTTCATCATGGTCGTCCCTCTCGCCGCCCGGATCTTGTCGGTGGCATATTATATTTAACGTACAAACCAACTGTGAAAAAAATCCGTCTGCGCGGATTGTCTTTCCAGTCCTGCCAAGGGCGCTTCTTGCTGCGCCGCACAACGATCCATTCGTCATTCCATGTGGCTCGAACGCGCCGTTCATGCTGCAGTCGTCGTCGGTTTTATAAATATACCGTACAAAAAAATGAAGGTCAACGGATTCTTTTATCGGCTTTTTCAGTTCCTCTGCTACATTTCTGCTTGACCCTGACGTCACGTCAGGCGCCATCGTGGTTGCACGCACTAGAGACAAGGAGAAGGCGATGCTGTTGAAAATCGGGGAACTGGCCAGGCTCACGGGCCTGACCGTCCGCACCCTGCACCACTACGACAGCATCGGCCTGCTCTCGCCTTCGGCGCGCACGCAAGCTGGCTACCGCCTGTACCAGCACGGCGACATGGACCGGCTGCACCGGATCATGGCGCTGCGCAAGTTCGGGCTGTCGCTGGCCGATATCGCCAACGCCCTCGCCGGCCCGGATCTTCCTTTGCATACCATCGTGGCGCAGCAGATCGCCATGCTGGAACACCAGATCGCGCAGGCTTCCACCTTGCGCGAACGCCTGTGCAGCTTGCAGGCGCAACTGGTGCAGGGACAGGCGCCGGAACTGGCCGAGTGGCTCACCACTATGGAGTTGATGACCATGTACGACAAATACTTTAGTCACGAAGAACTGCAACAACTGCCGCTGCTGTCCGATGCGGCCGTGGAAGAGGAATGGAAAGCACTGGTGGCGCGGGTGCGCGCCGCCATGGAGGCAGGCGCCAGCCCCGGCGATGCGCCGGCGCAGGCGCTGGCCACGGAATGGATGGTCAAGCTGGTGCGCGACACGGGCGCCCATCCGGGCCTGTTCGCCCGCCTGAACGACATGCACGCGCAGGAGCCAATGATGCAGGCCACGACCAGCATCGATGCGCAACTGATGCAGTTCATCCTCGCCGCCTTCAATGCCTCGCGCATGGCGCTGTACCGGCCTTTCCTCGACGAGCAGGAATACGCGTACTTACTCGCAAACTACGGCAAGCGTTCGGGCGAATGGCCGGCCCTGATCGCCGCCGTGCGCGCCGCCATGGATGCGCGCACGCCGCCCACCGATCCGGCCGTGCTGCAACTGGCGCGGCAGTGGCTGGAACTGTTCCGCTCGTATGCAGGCACGGACCCGGCCACGCAGCTGAAATTCCGCCAGGCGCACCAGCAGGAACCGCGTCTGATGGAAGGCAGCTTTGTCGACGCGACCATGCTGCAATACCTGGGCGCGGCGATGGCCGTGGTGGCGCAGGAGCGGCCCGCCAAATAAGTTGACGTGTGGCATCTCGTGGGCGGGGCCATGTAGAATCGGCCTTCGCCCACGAGAGGAAAAACCGATGCGCCGCTTTCTGTTTGCTTGCCTGACCCTGCCCGCCCTGCATGCCGCCATGGCTGCCGAGCCGCCCGTGCAAGGCGTGTGGCAAGGCACCGTGGGCAAGGCCAGTATCGTGGCCTGCTTCAACCAGCCCAGCCCCACGCAAGGGTCTGATCGCAGCGGCAATTATTACTACACCCGCTACAAGACGCCAATCATGCTGTCCAAGCCGAACGGCAAGGCGCTGTGGCAGGAACTCAACGCCAAGGGCGACACGACGGGCACCTGGTCCCTGAATGCCCCGCAAGACGGCAAGGTCACCGGCACATGGACGGACCCGCAAAGCGGCAAGACCCTGCCCGTGGCCTTGACCCTGCTGGAAGCGGCGGGCGACCGCGAACACCCATCCTGCGCCAGCGATGCCTACAACCTGGCGCTGGAAGCGTTTCCCGGCACCAAGGTGAGCAAACCGATTGCCTTCGAAGGCAAGCAATACCGCAACCTGCAAGTGGGCGACACCATCACCGTGGAATTGATCGCGCCCGGTGATGGCGTGACAAAAATCAATGCGCAGCTGCGCGCCGTGCTGGCAAAAAACAAGAAAGACCTGGCCGACTTCTATGCCACTCGCCGCGAATACCTGGGCCGCAACGGTTTCACGACGGAAGACGAAGTGTATGCGGAGCCCACCTACTGGTCGCCACGATGGGTAACGGTCAAATTCTACCGCTGGGCTGCCGGTTATGGCGCCAACGGCATTTCCATCAAATTCCGTACCTGGGACGTGAAAACGGGCCAGGAAACGGACGTGTGGAACTGGTTTGGCGCCAGCGCCAGCGATGGCGACGACAAGGCCGAATTGCCGGACCGTTTGCGCCAGGCCCTCTTCAAGAATGTGACGATCGATGCCGAGTGCAAGGGCACGGATTACGACGGCCGTGGCCGCTTCCACCTGTCATTGAAACCCGAAGGCGTGTCCTTCTGGGAAGACTCGAACGGTAGCGGCTGTGAAAACGATTTTTTACTGCCGTACAGCAAGGTCGGCCCCTTCCTCACCGTCAAGGGCCGCGCCGCACTCAGCGATCTGCTGCCGAAGCACTAAGCATAGTAGCTGTCATCGAGCAGCATGTCCTCGAAGAAAGCGCCATACGGCAAGGTCGGATGGCGCAGATGGATTTCCAGTATCCAGCGCATCGGTGACGGTGAAAAATCCGCGTCGGCCAGCGCGCCAGCGTAGATCGTCGCGTGCGGGAAATCCGACACGCGGTGGCCGCCCAGGTCAAAGTTCAATTCCCAGCCCAGCTTGCGCGCTTCCTCTTCTGCGTAGGCATACAGGGCTTGCCCCGTCAGCCTGTCGCGCTGCCACACGGCGCGCACCTGGTGGAACAGGCATTCCGCATCGCGCGCGCAGCGGGCATAGTCCGCCTGCTGTTCGCTGGCGCCCACCGTAAACGTGGCGCCGCCATCGCCTTCCCACGCCTGCACACGCGGTGCGATATCGAGGAAGAAAATATCGCTCTCTTGCAGGATCACGCCGGGCTCGGAGGCGCGTTTCATCGGTTTCGTGGTATTGCGCCCGAAGCGCACGCGGGTGGGGTGCCAGCTCAGCGCAAGCCCCATGTCCAGCAACACCTGCTTCGCCATGGCGACGGCGTCTTCTTCCAGCATGCCGGGGCGGATGCGCGCGGCGATGGCGGCAATCGCCTCGCGCGTCTTGCGGCGCGCCAGCAGCATGCCGTCCTCGGTATAGGCGGGGCCGACCCGCTCGGCGTCCAGTGTGGTGTGCATGTTTGACCTTCCTCAAGGGCGCGGCCGAAGTGGCGCGCCAGCAGGAAAAGTATAGATTTACGCCCGGCACAGCGGGGGGGCTGGCTGCCGCGCTTTCCGGACAGCATGGCGGGGATTCCTGCCATGCGCGATGTCAGGCTTGCCGGTAACTGGAGAAATGTTGCCGGTATTGCTTGGCCGATACGCCCAGGCGCCGCAGGAATACCGTGCGCAACTGGTCGGCCGTGCCGAAGCCGCAGCGCCAGGCGACGGTTTTCAGCGGATCGCTACTCGCTTCGAGCAGGGCGCGCGCCGCATCGAGCCGGGCGCTTTCGATGAACTGGGCTGGCGTCACACCCAGCTCGCGCACGAAGACGCGGGCAAAGTTGCGCGGACTCATGGCCACCAGCCGCGCCAGGGTGTCCACGTCGAGCGCTTCGCCCAAGTGCGCCAGCACGTATTGCTGCGCCTGCGCCACGGGAGAAGCCGCATCCACCACGGGCGTCAGATACGGACTGAACTGCGACTGCCCGCCCTGGCGCTGCGTGTACACCACCAGGCGGCGCGCCACCTGCAGCGCCAGCTGCGCCCCGCCCACCCCGCCTGCTTCGGCCAGCAAGGAGAGCGACAGGTCGATGCCTGCCGTCACGCCAGCCGAGCTGACCAGATTGCCGTCATGCACATAGATGCTGTCCGCATCGACCTGCGCCAGCGGAAAACGCGCGGCCAGCGCGGCCGCATCGTTCCAGTGCGTGGCCACTTTTTTACCATCGAGCAAGCCCGCATGGCCCAGCAAAAACGCGCCATTGCAGATGGAACCGTGGCGGCGCGCCTTGCCGGCCGCACTGGCCAGCCAGGCGCTCAGGTCCGCGTCAACCGGTTGCGCCGGCAAGCCGGGGCCGCCCGCCACCAGCAACAGGTCATAGGCGTCGTGCGCCTGCGCATAATGCCGGTGCGCGGCCAGGCATAAGCCGTTGGAGCAGCGCAGCAAGCCTTCCTGCGTGCCCAGCACCTCGATCCGGTATTGCCGTTCTGGCGGCAGAAAGCTGTTCGCCTCGGCAAACACGTCCATGGGTCCGCTGACGTCGAGCGCCTGCACGCCGGGAAAGATCAGGATGGCGATCGTTGGCATGGCTCAACCCCGCGCCACGGCAGCCACTTGCTGCGCCACCATCTCCGCCGTGGCCGCCGCCAGGGTCCAGCCCAGGTGGCCGTGGCCCGTGTTGTAGTACACGCCCGGCGCCTTGCCCGGCCCCACTTTCGGCAGCATGTCCGGCAGCATGGGACGCAAGCCCGCCCAAGGGACCACCTTGCGCGTATTGATACTAGGAAAGCACTGCTCCACCCACTGCAGCAGTGGCCGGATGCGGTCGGCGCGGATATCGTGGTTGATGCCGTTGAATTCGGCCGTGCCCGCCACTCTGAGCCGGTCTTCGCCCAGGCGGCTGCTGACCAGCTTGGTGGCATCGTCGAGCAGGCTGACGCACGGCGCCGCCGCGCGGCTGGCAAGGTCATCGAGCTGCACGGTAATCGAGTACCCTTTCACGGGATACACATTCACATGGTCGCCCAGCGATGCCGCCAAGGTGCGGCTGGCCGTGCCCGCGCAAATCACGACGGCGTCGAACAGGGTGCTGTCCTCGCCCACGCCGTCTCCCACGCTAATGCGCACCTTGCCGTGTTCGCGCGCCAGCGCCGTGACCTCTGCACCGTAGCGGCAAGCCACGCCACGGCGCACGCAGGCGTCGGCCAGGCCGCTGGTGAATTTGTGGATGTCGCCCGTGGAATCGCTGTCCGTGTAATAGCCGCCGTAAAACTCGCCCTGCAAGGTCGGCTCGATGGCGCGCATTTCCTGCCGCGTGACGGCGCGCCGCTGCAAGCCGCCCTGCGCCAGCAGGCGCGACACGCCTGCCGCCCGCTCGAAGCCGGCACGCTCCCGGTACACATGCAGGATGCCGGCGCGGCGGTGATCGAAAGCTATATTTTCCTCTTTCGCCCACGCAAACAAATGTTCGCGCGCGGCGATCGCCATGCGCGCCGTGGCGATGGTGTTGCGCTCGTAGGCGGGCATGGCGGCAAGAAACTCCGCAAACCAGCTCAGCTTGTGCCAGCTGGGCCATGGATGCAGCAGCAGCGGCGCATCGCGCCGCGCCATCCATTTCAAGGCGTTGAGTATTGTTGCCTTGTGATTCCACACTTCCGCATGCGAGGCCGACAATTGCCCGCCGTTCGCGTATGACGTTTCCATGGCGGCATAGCGGTGGCGCTCGATCAGGGTCACGTCCACGCCCCGTTTCGCCAGCGCATACGCCGTCGTCACGCCCGTGACGCCTCCGCCCAGCACGGCCACGCGGCTCATTGCGGCAACACCTTGTGCACGACCGTGTCACCCGCCTGCAACACGTGCCCATCCGCTGCCAGCACATCCATGCGGCGCACAGGCAAGCCTGAACCGCGTTGCAGCAAGGTGGAATGCGCCTCACCCGCCTCGAACAAGTGCGCCTCGCTCCACTGGCGCAAGCCTACGACGACGGGAAACAGGGCCAGCCCCTTTTGCGTCAGCACGTATTCCTGGTACGCCGTGCCGTCCGAGGCGGGGGCAACCGTAAAGATGCCCTCTTCCACCAGGGTGTGCAGGCGGTCGGCCAGGATGTTCTTCGCCACGCCCAGGCTTTTCTGGAATTCGCCAAAGCGGCGCATGCCGTCGAAGGCGTCGCGCACGATCAGGAGCGACCAGCGCTCGCCGATCGCGTCGAGCGCGCGCGCCACGGGACAGGGGTCGGTTTTCAGGCTCTTGCGCTTGGCCACGGGCATTCTCCAGGATTAACTGGTTGCATTTTAAAACTTCTCGACGTAGACTCCAACTAGTTTTAATTTGAAACCACTTACATACAAGCCCATGCGCGATACCAACCCACCCATCACGACAGCACTTCCCTCTTCCCTCGTCTGGCTGTTTGCCACGGCGGCCGGCCTCAGCGTGGCCAATGTGTATTACGCCCAGCCTTTACTCGCCACCCTGGCGCACGAATTCGGCATGACGGACGCTGCCAGCGGCATGGTCGTCACGGCCACGCAGCTCGGCTGCGCGCTGGCCCTGCTCTTGCTGGTGCCGCTGGGCGACATGCTGAACCGGCGCCGGCTGACCCTGTTCCAGCTGGGTTTGCTGGCGATGACCTTGGCGGCGCTGGGCTGCGCCCGTTCCACGGCCGGTTTGCTGGGCGGCATGCTGCTGGTGGGTCTGCTGGGCACGGCCATGACGCAGGGCTTGATCGCCTATGCGGCCAGCGCGGCAGCCAGCCATGAGCGGGGCAGAGTCGTCGGCATGGCGCAGGGCGGCGTGGTGATCGGCTTGCTGCTGGCGCGCACCCTGTCCGGCGTAGTGGCCGATCTCGCCGACTGGCGCGCCGTGTATTTTGTTTCGGCGGCCATCGCTTGCGCCCTGCTGTTGCTGCTGTGGCGCAAGCTGCCGCCGGCGCAGCCGGCCAATCGACGGCTGGGGTACGATGCCCTGCTCGCCTCGATGCTGGACATGCTGCTGCACCACAAGGTGCTGCGCGTAAGGGGCATGCTGGCCCTGCTGATGTTTGCCGTCTTCAATATTTTCTGGAGCGCCCTGGTGCTGCCGTTGACGGCGCAAGGCTATTCGCATGCGGCCATCGGCGCGTTTGGCCTGGTGGGCGTGATCGGCGCGCTGGGCGCGGCGCGCGCCGGGGCGCTGGCCGACGGCGGACGTGCGCAATGGACGACGGGGGCGGCCCTGTTGCTGCTGCTGGCCGCATGGCTGCCGCTGAGCTTTGCGGGCGCGGCCCTGTGGCCCCTGGTCGTCGGCATCATCGCGCTGGACCTGGCGGGCCAGGCCATCCACGTGACGAACCAGAGCCTGATTTTCAAGCAGGACAGCGATGCGCACAGCCGCCTGGTGGCGTGCTACATGCTGTTTTATGCGGTGGGAAGCGGACTCGGTGCGATTGCCGCCACCAGCGTGTATGCGCTGGCGGGCTGGCATGGGGTATGCGCGCTGGGCGCGGCGGTCAGCTTGCTCGCCCTGCTGTTCTGGCGGCTGACCTTGCCTGCTGAAAAAGCTTAGTTCAGCATGGCCGCGGTAGAACCATGGCGGTAGGTTTTCAAGGCATCCGGCTGGATCTGGATCAGCGAACCGCTGACTTTAATCAAATGCAAGTCCGTCAGCTGGTGCAGCACGCGCGACAGGGTGGCGGGCGCCAGGTTCAAAAACGATGCCAGTAAACTTTTCTTCAGGTCCAGCTTGACCTCGTTCGAACGCTGCTGGTCCGACGCCTGCAGCAGGTACTCAACCACGCGCTGGGTGGCGTTCTGCACGGAGCAGCGCTCCACGTTGCGGATAAAACCCATCAGGTGGTGCGACAGGCTGTTCATCATCTGGCGCGCAATGCGTGGCGACTGGTCCAGCAGGCGCAGCAGCGCGTGCGGCGGGATGCGCAGCAGCAGGCAGTGCTCGAGCGCTTCGGCGCAGAACGGATACGGTTCATCGAGGAAAATCATGGCTTCGCCGAAACTCTGGCCCGGACGGATCAGTTCCAGTACCTTGTCCGTGCCTTCCATGGAAAACACGCTCAGCTTGACGAGGCCGAAGACCACCACATAGGCGCCTTCCGCCACTTCGCCCTTGCGGAACAGCACTTTGCCTTTTTCCACTTCGACGCGCACGACATCCTGGCGCAATTGCTCTAATTGCGAAGGGGAAATATGGCGGAACAGAGCCTGGCTCGATAGCAAGCCATCGACGTTGACCTTATGCATGACACTCTCTTATTAGATTAGCGAATGACTAAGAGTGTAATGCGCAGGCACGGTCAAGGCCATACGTCAAAGGAACTAGGGTTGTCTAGGCCAGAACGCCATGCAGATCAAACAATCGCGGATTCCTTGCGCACTATTTGCGCGTTGTTTGATCTTTATTTACTCAATTCGCGCTCGACGGCGTAGACGGCGATCTGCACGCGGCTGCTGAGCTTAAGCTTTTTGAGGATGTTTTGCACGTGGATTTTCACCGTGCTTTCGGCCACGTCCAGCTGGCGCGCGATTTCCTTGTTGCTCAGTCCTTGCGCCAGGCAGGCCATGGCTTCGCGTTCGCGCGGCGTCAGTTTGTCATAGTCGGCCTGGGGCGCATTCTGTCCCGCGCGGAACTGCGACACGAGCTTGGCCGTCATGGCGTCGGCAATCACGGATTCGCCGGCGGCGGCCCGGCAAATGGCCTGGCCCAGCTGCTCGGCTTCGATATTTTTCAGCAAGTAGCCGCGTGCGCCAGCGCGCAGGGCCGCGCCCAGGTCGGCCGCATTTTCCGACACGGTCAGCATCAGCACGACCATCTGCGGCAGGTCCTGCAAGATCAGTTGCAGCGCCTCGACGCCGGACACGCCGGGCATGTTCAAGTCCATCAGCACCACGTCGGGCCGCAGTTCGGCCGTCAGGCGCACGCCGTCAAGCCCGTTCGATGCCTCGCCCACCACCTGGAATTGAGGATTGCGCTGCAACAGCAGCTTGACGCCGCTACGCAGCAAGGTGTGGTCATCGACCAGCAGGATTTTGATTGGTGCGTTCACTATGTTTGTTGCCTGATAGGGATAAGTCATCTGTTACGCGGCCTGACGCCGGGCTGCCGGCAAGGCCAGCGAGATCGTCGTGCCGGCGCCGGGCCGGCTGTCGATGGCAAATTGCGCACCGAGCCGCTCGGCCCGTTCCTGCATGATACGCAAGCCGATCTGCAATTCCGTTTTCTTGTCGCGCAGGTTGGCGGCAAAGCCTTCGCCATCGTCGCGCACCTGCAGCGCAAAATCGCGCCCGTTTTCCACGCGCAGCGTCACGCTGCCCGCTTGCGCGTGCTTGCGGATATTCGACAGCGCTTCCTGCACGATGAACAGGATCTGCAACTGCTGTTCCGGCGCCAGCGGCGCGCCATTGCCGCTCATCTCCAGGGTTCCCGTGACGCCCGTCTGCAGCTCGAACTTGGCCAGCACTTCCGTGAGCTTGCTTTCGAGGTCGCTGCCATGCCAGCGCGTGCGGAAATTGACCAGCAATTCGCGCACGTCCTGGTAGCTTTGCTCGACGCCCATGCGCATCAGCGGCAACACTTCGGCCGCTTCGTCGAGCTGCCCCCGGCGCACGGAATCGTCGAGCATCTGCACTTGCAGGCTGATGAAATTGAGGCTTTGCGCGATGCTGTCGTGCAAGCCTTCGGCCAGCAGGCTGCGTTCGCGCGCCACGGCAAATTCCTTTTCGCGCGCAATCAGGCGCTGGTTTTCAATGGCGATGCCCAGGCTCTGGCCCAGGGTTTCCAGCCAGCCCTGCTGCTGCGCATGCACGGCTTGCGGCTGTGCAAAGTGCAGCGAAAAACTGCCCACCACCTGCTCGCGCGCGAGGATGGGAAAGACGGCGATGGCGATAAACCCTTCGTCCTGGCAACGGTAGCGCTGCAAGGCATCGACCTGGCGGAAATCGCGGATCTGGATCACGCCCTGCGCCACGGCCGCACCGCACAGGCAATCGTTGTTGCGGATGCAGTGTTCCTCTTCCACCATGGCGTCGGAAATGCCCTCGTGCACGATGATATGCACGGTATCGTGCTGCGGATCAAGGATGCGCACGGTGCCCCCTTCCGCCTGCGCGAATTGCATCACGTGGCGCAGGAAGCCGCGGCACAGCGCATCGATGGCGTGCTGCCCCGCCAGCAAGGTGGAAATCTCGTGCAGGGTGGCCAGCTGGCGTTCCTGCGCGGCGCTCAGGCCCGATGCGGCTTGCGCCAGGCGGCGCTGGCGCCAGCGCGAGGCTGGAAGTTGTTTGCGGGAAGATTGACTGCGCAGCGCATGCATGAAGAACTCGAATCTGAAAAGTGGTGCGCCCGGCAAGCGCTGCGGCCTGCCGGGCTGGTAAAGGTTACAAACGGATCTCGGTACCGAGCAGCTTGACGAACTGCGCCAGCCAGGCCGGATGCGCAGGCCAGGCGGGGGCCGTGACGAACTGGCCATCCGTGACGGCGTCCGTGACGGCGATGTCGGCATACGTGCCGCCCGCCAGTTTCACTTCCGGCGCGCAGGCGGGATAGGCGGAAATGCGCTTGCCGCGGATGACGTCGGCGGCGGCCAGCAATTGCGCGCCGTGGCAGACGGCCGCGACAGGCTTGCCCGCCTCGGCGAAATGGCGCACGGCGGCGATGACTTTCTCGTTCAGGCGCAGGTATTCGGGCGCGCGGCCGCCGGCGATCATCACGGCATCATAGTGGGCCGGGTCGATCTCGTCGAAGCTGGCGTTCAGGGTGAACAAATGGCCCGGCTTTTCCGTGTAGGTCTGGTCGCCCTCGAAATCGTGGATGGCCGTCTTGATCGTCTCGCCGCTCTTCTTGCCGGGGCACACGGCATGCACGGTATGGCCGAGCATCAGCAGGGCCTGGAACGGCACCATCGTCTCATAATCTTCTGCAAAATCGCCGGTCAAAAACAGAATTTTCTTCGCTGCCATTTGGTTCTCCTATGAAAGATTGATCCCATATCCTTGCCTGCAGGACACACCGCAAAGCGTATCTTAGCGCGACTTGGCAGCCATACTGGATATTTATCAAACTTTTGCGCCTTGATCGAGGATTTTACAGGCTGAGGCAGAATTTTTTACAGGCTCGCCGGTCAAATTCAAACGACACCTTCCGAGAGCCAGACCATGAGCACCGCCACGCACCCCCTTGCCCCATCTGCCCTGATCCGTATCTTCGACCATTTTGCCGATGCGCAGCAGGCCCGCAGCGCCCTGCTCGACGATGGGTTCCCCGCATACGCCGTGCAGCTCGACACGGTCGACGACGAGGCCGTCCCCACCGTCCCCATACAGGGCAAGGCCGCATGGCGCGGCATGTTCCGCCTCGTCGTCGCCATCGGCACCCCGCAGGAACGGGAACGGGCGCACGCCATCGTGCAGGCGCATCACGGCTGCGATATCGAACAGCGCACGGCCAGCCACGCGGGCGGCCAGCGCGCAAGCGCACAGGCGCTTGCAGGCTGACGTCCTCCCCCTGCGCGGCGAAATTATGGCAAGATCAGCATTCCTTCATTCCTCAGTGGAACTTGCCATGATTTTTGAAATTGCCCACATCCAGATCAAATCGGCCACGCATGCTGCCTTCGAAGCGGCCGTGACGAAAGCCATCCCCCTGTTCCAGCGCGCACGCGGCTGCGAATCGATGCGCCTGGAGCGCTCGATCGAAAACGGCGATGCCTACCGCCTGGTGGTGGGCTGGACGACCCTGGAAGACCATACCGTGCATTTCCGCGGCAGCGACGACTTCCAGGCATGGCGCGGCCTGGTGGGTGAATTCTTTGCCGCCCCGCCCCAGGTCGAGCACATGAACACGGTAGTGACGGGCTTCTAGCCAGGCACCTACACTGCCGGGTGGTGAAACACTTGCCGTAAATACGCGAGGAAGGTTTCATCCTTGCACAGGGTCTTGCCCGGCGAATCGGACAGTTTCGCCACGGACTGGCCATTGCAGCGCACCAGTTTCATGACGATGTTGAGCGGCGTCAAACCGACATCGTTGGTGAGATTGGTGCCGATGCCAAAGCCCGTCATGATGCGGTCGGCGAAGTGCTGGTACAGGGCAAACGCCTTGTCCAGGTCCAGGCCGTCGGAAAACACGAGGCGCTTGGTATTGGCGTCGATGCGCAGGGCCGCGTAGTGGGCCAGCGCCTTCTCGCCCCACGCGACGGGGTCGCCCGAATCGTGGCGCAAGCCATCGAACAGCTTGGCGAAATACAGGTCGAAGTCGGCCAGGAAGGCATCCATGCCCACCACGTCCGTCAGGGCGATGCCCAGGTCGCCCCGGTATTCCTGTACCCAGTCTTCCAGTGCCGCCTTCTGGAAGTCGCGCAGGCGCACGCCGAAGGACTGGAACGATTGCATGTATTCATGCGCCATGGTGCCGATCGGCACGATGCCCAGCTTTTTCGCCAGGTAGACATTCGACGTGCCCTTGAAATATTCGGGCACCTCGCGCGCCAGCCGTTGCACCACCTCGTCATGCCAGGCGCCGGAAAAGCGCCGGCGCACGCCGAAGTCGGAAAACTCGAACGGATGCTTGCGCCGCGGCAGCTTGCCGAATTCCTTCACGGCCGCCACTTTCAAGCCCAAGCGGTGGCGCCCTTCGCGCATGGCCGCATCGAGGTCGAAGCGGCGGAAATACAGTTCGTTGATGATGTACAGCACGAAAATCTCGAAGCCCATCACGTGCACCTGCGGCCCGGCCGCATGCACGAGCAAGGTGTCGCCATCCGTGCTGACGTCGATGAATTTTCGCTGGAAGCGGAACACCGTCAAAAAGTCGACGAAATCGCTCTTCATGAAGCGCAGGGTACGCAGATAGGCCAGCTCGTCGTCGGCAAACGACATCGAGCACAGGTGGTCGAGCTGTTCTTCCAGTTCGCCCTTCAGTTCGGCCAGGGGAAAGGCGGTGGCGTTGCGGCAGACAAATTCGTATTCGGTATGGGTATTCGGATGACCGTGCAGCAACGCTTGCCACATTGTAAATTTATACAGATCGGTTTCCAGCAAACTGCGCACTATCGGGGTCATGTGTGTTTTCTCCAACTTCCTGAAGCCAGAATAGTACGCCACCGCAAGCATTTCAGCAGGGCACGATTAATAATGGCTCAGGCAGCCGCGTTGGCCAACAATTCGGGCAAGACGTCGGCGGAGGTGGCCAGCCGCGCGCCGCGCGCATGCATGGCGGCAAGGAAGTCGCGCTGCTGCGATGCAAAACCCGTGACGGGGCTCATGCAGTCCGTCAGCAATACCAGGCGCGACAGGGCCGGCTTGCCTTGCTGCGCTTCCAGGTAATCGGCGATGTGCTCGGTGCTGGCTTTCACGCAATGGCTGCCCGCCTCGCCGGTGACATAAATCTGCTGCGCCGGCAGCAAGGTGGCAAGGAAATCCAGGTTCAGCTGGGTAGCCGCATCCTGAGGATCGGGCACTTCCGCCATGACGGCCGAGTAATGCTCGGTCCACGGGTTGGAACCCTTGCTCAGCTTGGCCACCACTTGCAGGTGATCCACTTCCCAGGCGTTGTAGGCGGCGCGCACGGCCGCATGGATATTCTGGCCCCAGCTGCCGATCTCGCAATGCACGGGCCACACCATCAATTGATAGCGTCCCGCTTGCTGCAAGGCATCGAGGTAAGCCAGCGCGCGCGGCAAGGCGCCGCTGGCGGCGGTCAGGAACAGGCGGTCGCGCACCTGCTGCGCGCTGATCTGCGTAAATGGCGGCACGGCGCCGCCATCACCCGTGCGCCAGAAGGCGGGGTGGGCGATATCGTAGCGATGGTGGGCATCGAGGGTCACGCTGATCTGCGTCAGGCCGCTGCCCCCTTCGCGGATCAGTTGCGCCACGCGCAGCATGTCGGCGTGGGCGCCAGGCACGGCCAGCGCCGGTGCCGTATCTGGCGGCAGCCAGGCGGCGGGCAAGTCGCAAAAATCGTTTTGCGGATCGATGACAAGCAGGTGCAACTGGCGTTTCATGGCGGTCCTCTGGCGTGGCAATAGTTCGCATGATACGGGCAACTTCGCCGGCGCGCCTGCACCGGCTACGCCAGGACTGTGCTCACTCGCAATAACTTGCGTCGAAACAAGCCACGCGACGGTTCAGGGATGGAAGACGTAACGGCGCTGGCGCCGCTCGACCAGCTTGACGGCCACCTCGCCCGCTTCGGCCATGGCGTCCGCTTCCGTTGTAAACTGGTGGTCGGCCGACACCCGGCGCTTGCGAACCAGATTCATCCGGTGCATGGGATTGGGCGAAGGAGCATAGATGGCGACGTAGGCGCCCCATAGCTTGCAGCCCGGCAAGCGCTCTGCCGTGTAATTCACCTCATAAAAATCAACATACTTTATCGGCACGATGTTCGCTCCAAAAATGACATGGCCGGACAGCTTGTCTCTACGGACTGACGCGGTGAGGGTAAAACCATGCGCTCGCGATTGCTCAGGATACTCAATTCAGCTCTCTTTTTATAACGCGGCACAGGAGAAAAAGATGAATGACTACATTATCTTCATGCACGACGACACGGAAACACCGGTGGACGTCGCCACCTCAGCCTGGGAAGACTACTTCGCCATGCTCAGGGCCAGTGGCCGCTTCTGCGGTGGCAGTTCCATCGGGCCCGGTATCTGCGTGCACCAGTCCGGCCAAGCCAGGCCGGTCACGCCACACTTGTCAGGCTATCTACGTGTGCAAGCTGAAAGTATAGACGATGCAAAAAAATTGTTAATCGGAAACCCCGTACTGAACGCAGGGGGAACGGTGGAAATTCGCGAACTGCCGCGCGACTGACGCGGCCTGTCTGGCGCCTATTTTCCCGCCTCGGCCGCGGGATGCATGGACCAGACGACGCTGAGGATTTTCCATTCGCCATCGCGCTTGACCATCTGCCACGCTTCCACGCCATAGTTGGACAATTTGTCGCCGACGAGGAATTCGTAGTCGAAGTTGACCCACGCCACATGGCGGTCCTGGGTGATCTTGACGTTGTAGAATTTTTCTTCCGTGCGCTGCGGTTCGCGCTTGATGAAGTTGGCGAATGCAACATAGCCGGCCGCCCCGACGCCGTCGAAGTGGACGTCCGTCGTGTCGCGCATTTTCTTGATGAAACCGTCGTCGGCCGGCGAGGCGAAAAGGATGTTCGTATGCAGCAGCAGCGACGACAGCAGCTTGACATCCTTGGCGATCAGCGCCGCCTGGAAGTCGGCGACGACTTTTTCGATGGCGCGGATATCCTCGGGCGTGGAGGCGTGGCGCCCCACGTGAGGCGGCGCAGGGGGCGCGGTCTGCGCCAGCGCCATGCCTGCTGAAAACAAGGAACATCCGAACAATACCGCGCTTGCCAACTTGTGCATGAGGGACTTTCATGGCGAACGGCTCGCCAGGCTGGCACGGGGCGTGCCGCTGGCAAGCTTATGTCAACCATGGCAGATTGGCAATCCCTCTTTGGAACTAGAGGAGAGCCTGACTCAGGCAGCCAGCGCCTCGATCGAGGCACGGCCCTTGGCGATCGCGCTGCTGACGGCTTCCTCGCCCATGGCCACGCCTTCGGCTTGCACGAACTCGATATCGGTGATGCCGATGAAGCCCAGCGCCGTGCGCAGATAGGTGCTCAGGTAGTCATATGCGGCGCCCGGGCCTTCGCTGTAGACGCCGCCGCTGGCCGTGAAAATAACCGCTTTCTTGCCCATGGCCAGGCCGACGGGGCCCGTCGCCGTGTACTGGAACGTGCGTCCCGCGCGCGCCACGTGGTCGATCCACGCCTTCAGGGTCGACGGCACGGAAAAATTGTACATGGGCGCGGCCAGTACCAGCACGTCGGCGGCCAGCAATTCATCGACCAGGATATCGGACAATTGCACGGCCGCTGCCGCCTGCGCGCTGCGCTGGTCGGCCGGCGTGAAGAAGGCGCCCATCACTTCTTCCGTCAGGTGCGGCACGGGCTGCGCCGCCAGGTCGCGTTCAACGACACTGGCGCCTTGCGCGGCCAGTTTGGCGACGAATTCGCCGGACAATTGACGCGACAGGGAACCGCTGTTGCGCACGCTGCTATTGATGTACAAGACCTTGCTCATGAAATGCTCCTTCGAAAACGGTAGACTGGAATGCCGCATCACGGCCCTTGCACACAGCATAGTTCGGGTCTACCATCGATGAAACCGTATAAATATAAATGATTAGCATCGAATTTTTAGATATGGAGTCACCATGAGAGAACCGGGCCAGCCTTCGCTCGACCAGTTGCGCGTGTTTGTCGCCGTCATCGACGCGGGCGGCTTCGCCCACGCGGCGCGCCAGCTGCACCGCACGCAATCGGTGATCAGCTACACCATCGCCAACCTGGAAGAACAGCTGAACGTGGTGCTGCTCGACCGCGGCAAGCGCAAACCCACCCTGACTGACGCGGGCAAGGCCCTGCTGGCCGACGCGCGCGCCGTGGCCCTGAAGGTCGACGGCATGCGCGCGCGCGCCAAGGCGCTGGCGGGCGGGCTGGAAGCGGAAGTATCGGTCGTGGTGGACGTGATGTTTCCCACCTGCGTGCTGGTCCGCGTCCTGGAAGCGTTCCAGGCGCAGTTCCCCACCGTCGCCCTGCGCCTGCGCATCGAAGCCATGGGCGCCGTGGCGCAGCTGGTGATGGATGGCAGCTGCCACATCGGCCTCGGTGGCTGGATGACGGCCACGGCCAGCGTCTTCGAGCGCCTCGCCGTCGGCCATGTGCGCCTGATTCCCGTGGCAGCCCCCAGCCACGCGCTGGCGCAGCAGGCAGGGCCGATTGCCTCCAGCGTGGCGCGCGAACACGTGCAACTGGTGCTCAGCGACCGCAGCGTGCTGACGGAGGGCCAGGATTTTGGCGTGCTGGGATTGCGCAACTGGCGCCTGGGCGACCTCGGTTCCAAGCACGCGCTGCTGCGCGCGGGCTTGGGCTGGGGCAACATGCCCGAAGCGATGGTGCGGGAAGACCTGGCCGAAGGCCGCCTGGTGCACCTGCCGCTGGCCGTCGACAATGGCGAGAATTACCCGATTTACCTGATCCAGCGCGCCGACACGCCGCCGGGCCAGGCTGGCAAGTGGCTGACGGAGCGGTTTGCGGAGCAGTTGCCGTTGCTGGCCCAAGGGTTTTAAACGCCAAACAAAACCTACTGCGCGTCGCGCTTTGCGGCCTGCGATGCTCACCGTACTAAAGTACGGTTGCGCTTCTTAGCCACAAATCGCTGCCGCTCGCTACGGTTTTGTTAGGCGTTGTGAGTTCACAATTGACACAGGTATGATGCGGGTAACACTTTAATAAGGAACCACATGGCCGGCATCGACGACTTCGTCAACAAACAAAAACCTGGCGCGCGCTTCGTCATCACGGCGCAGATGCTGCGCATGACGCCGCAGCAGTTCGACTCGCTGGCGCAGGAATGGATGGAAGACGGCGGCCCCGGCTTCGACGTGGCCGGCATCCCGCACCGGGTCGTCGTCAATGGGCAATTCTATATCGGCAGGCTCACCGTGCAGCGGCACGGCGAGCCTGCATAAGGGCTACTCGACACCCAGCACGTGCAGGCGGCGGCGCAAACGCGCCACTTCTTCCGACAGGTCGACCACCAGCGCGGCCAGTTCGGCGTTCGCGTCGAACACGGATTCGATTTCGTGCAGGCGGCGCGCGCGCACCAGGTCCAGGCTGGTGAAGCGCCAGGCCGTCAGCTGCCCCGCCGGCGGGCCATCCTGCAGCAGCACGCCCGTCTGCACGTGCTGCACCACCCAGTCCGGTTCCACGGCGCAGGCGCGCGCCAGTTCTTCCAGGCTCAGGGCACGGTCTTCGAGCAATTCGCCAATTACCTTGTTTGTCATGATTTACCCTCCCAGCTTCTGGCGCGGATTGAAAGCCATCTCGCGCGCCATGGTTGCATACAGTTCCCGCGCCTTGTCGTCGTTCGCCGGTGGCAGCACCACTTCCAGCAGCAGATACAGGTCGCCCGGCTGGGCGGCGGGAATGCCGCGCCCTTTCAGGCGCAGCTTGCGCCCCGTCTGCGAATTGGGCGGCACGCTGACGGACACCGTGCCAGATGGCGTGGGCACGTCGATCTCGCCGCCCAGCGCCGCTTCCCATGGCGTGACGGGCACCGTCTCGAACACGTCGCGCCCTTCCACCTTGTAGCGCGCATCGGGCCGGAAGCGGATCTCCAGGTACAAATCACCGGCGGGAGCGCCGCCACTGCCGGGATTGCCCTGCCCTTTCATGCGCAGCTGCTGTCCTTCCGTGACGCCTTTCGGTATCGTCACTTCCAGGGTACGCTCGCGCGTTACCACGTGGCCTTGCGCATCCGCTTCGGGCACGCGCATGACGATGTGGCGCTTGGCGCCCTGGTAGCTGTCCCGCAGGTCGATGGTGATGGCCGCGTGGCTGTCCTCGCCCTGCATCTGGAAGGTGCTGTTGGCGCGGCGCCGGCCGCCCACGTGGGCGAACAGGTCGGCAAAGAAATCGCTGTCGTCGGCGCCCGACGATTCGTAGCCCGAACCCCAGTCCGGCGGCGGACGGAAGGGCTGGCCCTGCGCGCCCTGGTTACGGCCCAGTTCATCGTAGGCGGCGCGCTTTTCCGCGTCGCCCAGCACGCCGTAGGCCTCGTTCAGGGCCTTGGTGCGCTTGTCGGCGTCCGGCTCCTTGCTCACGTCGGGATGGTATTTGCGCACCAGCTTGCGGTACGCCTTCTTGATCTCGGCCTCGGTCGCCGTCTTCTCGACGCCCAGCTCCTTGTAGTAGTCCTTGTATTCCACCGTGCTTGCTCCCCATGGTTGAACTGCCTATGGGAAGAGTACACGAATTGGCGCCGACAGCGCGTGCGCACAATACAACACCGCCCGCGGGGCACGGGGCGCGCGGGCGGTGAAAATGGCAGCGGAAAATGCCTAGCGCACGCGGCGCACCGAGGAAATGCGGCGGTCCAGGCCTCCATGCAGGCGGCCATAGCTGCCTGGCCCCATCACCACGCAGCGGCCGCGGAAATTGGCATCGACGCAGAACTCCCAGCGGCCGTAATTGACGACGATCGATTCGGCGCGGTCGTTGAAGCCATAGCGGTTCAAGTCATGCACTTCGCGGTCCAGGCGCACGGGCCGTCCGCGCATGCCGGCGTCAGGGAACATCAGCACGGCGCCATTCATGTCGGGACGGTGGCCGCCGCCGTGGCCGGGATAACCTGGATGGCCGGGGTAAGGACGCTCCGGCTCCGGACGCGGAGGGCGCGGCGGGTAGGGACGGTGGTGGTCGCCGCCATGGCCCGGGCGGCCCGCTTCGCGCACCGAAGAGATGGCGTCGTTCATGCCCGGCATGCTGCTGTAGCGGCCCGGTCCCAGGGTGCGGCAGTTGCCCCGGTAATTGGCGTCCTTGCACACTTCCCAGGTGCCCGAGCGCACGATCACGCTGGAGGTCTTGTCGTTAAAGCCCATGCGCGACAAATCTCCCGCATCGGAACGCAGGGTGACGGGACGGCCGCGGAAACCGGCGTCCTCGAACAGGGTGATTTCGCCCGCGGATGCGGCAAGGGGGGCGAGGAAGGTGGCGGCGCACAGCAGCGCGGGGCGGAAAGATCGAACCATGACAACTCCAATACTGAGACATTTTCGCCAGTGTAGTCCAGGCGGCAGGCGGCGAGTGTAACAAAGGGCAAGCAAATGTCAGCACACGGCTGGGAATGTAAAAGCCGCCTGGCGGGGCATTCCCGGCAGGCGGCCTGTCAGCACGGCGTCAGGACGCGGTCAGCGCACGCGGCGCAGCGAGGAAATCTGGTTTTCCATGCCATTCAGGCGGCCATATTCGCCCGGCCCGATCACTTCGCAGCGGCCGCGGAAGTTCGAATCGCTGCACACTTCCCACTGGCCCTCGTTGACGACGATGGACGAGGCGCGGTCATTGAAATTGAGACGCACCAGGTCTTCCGTGCTGCGATCCAGCGCCAGCGGTTCGCCGCGCATGCCCGCCTCGGGGAACAGCAGGACGGCGCCGCGCTGCTGGTACTGCGGCTGCTGGTATTGCGGATACGGCTGCTCGTACTGCGGCCGCTCATACTGCTGCTGGCGGCGCGCTTCGCGCTCGTCGACCATGCGCGCCGAGGAGACGCGCCCGTCAAGGCCGCGCCCCAGGTCGTCGTGACGGCCCGGGCCGAAAATGCGGCAAGTGCCCTGGTAGTTCGAGTCGCTGCACAGCTGCCAGTAGCCGTTATAGATGACGATGCTGCTGGTGCGGTCGTTGAAACCGATGCTGACGAAATCGTCCGTGTCGCGGTTCAGGCGCGCCGAGCCGCCATTCTGGCCCGCGCCCGAATACACTTCCAGGCTGCCGCCACGGCCATAGCCGCCATGGCCACGGTCTGGATCGCGCCCGGGGCGTCCCGGATTGTAGCCATCGCCGCGCCCCGTTTCGCGCACCGAGGTGATGGCGTCGTTCATGCCAGGCATCGAGCGGTATTCGCCTGGCCCCAGGCTGCGGCAATTGCCGCGAAAACCGGAGTCCGTGCACACATCCCAGGTACCCGAACGCACCATGATGCTGGACGCCTTGTCGTTGAAGCCCATGCGCGACAGATCGTCCGTCGTTTCGCGCAGGGTCACGGCGCGGCCACGGAAATTATCATCCTCGAACAGGGTGATTTCGCCCGCATGGGCGCCGGCATGGGCCGCCAGCGACAGCAGCAAGGTTGCGGTGCATGCCGCAGCATGTTTGAAAGGGCCCGTCATGATTAACTCCATTCTTCATTCTTTGGTGATGATTTGCCTGGCGCTTGCGCCAGGATGCTAGTGTAACAAATACAAGGCCACGGGCAAAACTCGATCACACGCTCAATACAGGCGGCGCAGCGAGGAAATGCGCTTGTCCAGCGTCGTGCCCAGGGTTTCATACTTGCCCGGGCCCATGCGCTCGCAGGTGCCGTTGAACTGCGAGTCCGTGCACACTTCCCAGGTGCCTTCATTGATGACCATGGAGCCGGCCTGGTCGTTGAAATTCAGGCGCACCAGGTCGCTGACGTCGCGGTTCACCTGCAGCCCCGGGCCCTTCAGGAAGGCGCGGCCGTACAGCACCACCAGGCCTTCGTCGTTTTGCGGCCGGTTTTCTTCGCGCGGATCGACCAGGCGCGCCGACGATACGCGCCCGTTCAGGCTGCCCAGGTCATCGTGGCTGCCAGGCCCGAACACGCGGCAGCTGCCACGGTAGTTCGAATCGCTGCACAGCTGCCAGTAGCCATGCTCGATGCGCGCGCTGCTGGCGCGGTCATTGAAGCTGATGTCGACCAGGTCGTCGCGGTCCGCATTCACGCCGGCCGAGGCGCCGCGCTGGCCACCGTCGGCATACAGTTCCAGCGCCGCGCGGCGACCACCGCTGCTACCGCTACCCTGCCCGCCGCCGATTTCGCGCACGGACGAGATCTTGTCGTTCATGCCCGGCAGCGAGCGGTAGTCGCCCCGTTCCAGCGTCTTGCAATCGCCCTTGAAATCGGCGTTCGTGCACACTTCCCAGCTGCCCGCATCGACCTGGATGCTCGACACGGTGTCATTGAAGCTGACGCGCGACAGGTCATCCGTCGTATCGCGCAAGACGACTACGCGTCCCTTGAAATTATCATCGGTGTACAGGCGGATTTCGCCGGCCTGCGCCGCGAGATGGACAAACAGCGAGCTGGCGCACAGCAGTGCAAAGGCGAATGGGCGATTCATGGGGCGGTCTCCGGTGGCGGCAAAGCTTAGTGATCGACATGACAACTGATGTCAGTGTAGCCATCCGTAGAAAAAACGGTGTAACAAAGTATGGGAAAAGCACAATAAATTGTTACCAAAAGCAATAACCGGCCCCGGCAGGGACCGGCCGTTCCTGCCCGCTTGGCGTCAGCGCACTTCGCGCACGGACGAGATGCGGTTGCTCATGCGCTCCAGGCTCGCGTATTCACCGGGGACCAGTGTCCGGCAACGGCCGCGGAAATCCACGTCCTCGCACACTTCCCAATAGCCGGAGCGCACGCGCACGCTTTGCACCGTATCGTTGAAATCGCGCTCGCGCAAATCGGCCGAGGCGTTGCGCACGGTCAAACTGCGGCCGGCGAAATCGTCGCGCGTATAGAAGGTCAGTTCACCGCCCAGCGAGCGCCCTGGCAAATGGCCGTGCTCACGGTCGCGGTCGCGGCGGCCGTCCCAGTCGCGCCCACGGTCACGATCACCGTCGCGATCGCGGCCCGGATGACCACCCCAGCCGCCGCGCACTTCGCGCAGCGAGGTGATTTTGTTGGCGCGGCCATCGAGCGAGGGATACTCGCCCGCCTCCAGCAGGAAGCAGGCGCCGCGGAAATCGGCTTCCTCGCATGCCTCCCAACGGCCCGAGCGCACGCGGATGCTTTGCGTCGTGTCGTTGAAACGGAGGTCTTCAAGGTCGGCGACGGCGTCGCGCACGGTCTGCGAGCGGCCGTGATAATCGTCGCGCGAATACAGGGTCAGTTCGCCGGCGCCGGCCAGTTCGGCCGTCATGGCGGCGCCCAGCAACAGGGCGCAATTCAAGGCTTTCTTCAACATGGTCTTACTCCATAGTCAGGGTACTGCGGTTGACTATTTGGTCATTTTGCCAAATAGAGCACGCAGTCTATCCGCGACCGGTCCACTTAGCTGTAACAAATGATTACCGCGCCCGGCGCCCCTCCGGACATCTCCCGGGAGCGGCGGCGGACAAGCACGGCGAATGCCGGTAGAATCTTGTGTTTAGTCAAGCTTGCCGCCCATGCCACACACTACCTCGTTCACCCTGCCCGCCATCCGCACTGAAGTCTCGTCTCTGTGGAAGCTGGCCTGGCCCATCCTGATCGGCCAGCTGGCCACCGTCGGCATGGGCGCGGCCGACGTGGCGATGACGGGGCATACGAATCCCGAGGAACTGGCCGCCGTGTCGCTGGGCGCGGCCATCTGGTCCATCGTGCTCGTTACCGTGAGCGGCATCATGATGGCGATCAATACCCTGGTGGCGCATGAAATCGGCGCCGCGCGCCACGACCGGGTGCCGCACATCGTGCGCCAGTCGCTGTGGAAGGCGCTGCTCGTGGGCCTGGTGGCTTGTTTGCTGACGAACATGGCGGCGCTGGTGTTCGACCACCTGATGCTGGAACCCGCCGTCGCGGCCAAGGCCAAGCTGTTCGTGCACATCATCAGCTGCGCGCTGCCGCCGTTCGCCGCCTACCGCGCGCTGTACGGCTACAGCACCAGCATCAACCAGACCAAGCCCGTGATGGTCATCGCGCTGGCCGCGCTGGGCCTCAATATCCTCGTCAACTACCTGCTGATCTACGGCCACTGGGGCATGCCGAAGATGGGCGGCGTGGGCTGCGCCGTGGCAACCACCTGCTGCGTGTGGATGATGCTGCTGGCCATGCTGGCCTGGATCAGGATCGCGCCCGCCTACCGCGCCACGTATCCGTTCACGCACTGGGAAGGGCCGCAGCTGTCGTCCATCGGCCCCATGCTGCGCCTGGGCCTGCCCATCGGCGTGACCTATTTTGCCGAAGTGAGCGCCTTTGGCGTCATCAGCCTGCTGGTGGCGCGCTTCGGCGTGATCCAGGTGTCGGCGCACCAGATCGCCCTGAATTTCTCGTCCGTCGTCTTCATGGTGCCGCTCACGTTCGGCATCGCGCTGGTCACGCGCGTGGGCCACGCCGTGGGCGAAGCCAATCTGCGCAAGGCCCGCTTCATTTCGTGGGTGGGCGTGGCCATGTCGCTGACGGCGGCCATCGTCTCGGCTGCAGTCATCACCATCTTCCGCCACCAGATCGCGCAAGCCTACACGTCCGACCCGCAGGTGCAGGCCCTGTGCGCGCAGCTGCTGCTGTTCGCCGCCCTGTTCCAGCTGTCCGACGCCACGCAGGTGGCCACTTCCTGCGCCATCCGCGGCTACAAGGTGACGCGCCAGCCGATGCTGATCCAGTTGCTGGCGTTCTGGGGCTTCTCGCTGCCGATCGGCTACGTGCTGGGCCTGGCGCCATCCGGCTTCATCTGGTCGCCGGCCGAGCCGATGGGCGCCGCCGGTTTCTGGATCGGCCTCGTCACGGGCCTGACGGTGGCGGCCGTGCTGCTGACCTGGTATTTGAACCGCTTGTCGCTGCAGCGCCTGCGCACAGCCCGATAAGCCAGCGAGGAAGCCACCATGCCGCAACAACGCCCCTTCAGACAAGTCGATGTCTTCAGCGCGGTGCCCTTCCTGGGCAATCCGCTGGCCGTGGTGCTCGACGCGAATGGCCTCGATGACGCGCAGATGCAGGCGATCGCGCGCTGGACGGGCCTGTCGGAAACCACCTTCGTGCTGGCGCCGTGCGATCCCGCCGCCGATTACCGCGTGCGAATCTTTTCGCCCGAGATGGAATTCCCGTTCGCCGGCCACCCGACCCTGGGCACGGCGCATGCCCTGCTCGATGCGGGCATGCAGCCCAAGGGCGCGCGCATCGTGCAGGAATGCGGCGTCGGCCTTGTGCAGATAGAACGCGGTGCCGGCGGCATGCTGGCGTTCCAGGCGCCGCCCTGCACCGCGCGCACGCTCCCCTCTGCGCTGCTGCCGCTGCTGCAAACGGCGCTGGGCGACGCGGCGGCCGCTGGCGGCACCATCGTCGACATGGGCATCCGCTGGCTGTGTGTGCCGCTGCTGGACGCCGCGGCCTGCCTGGCCGTCCATGCCGACATCGCGGCGCTGACGGCATTGCTGGCCGCGTCAAGCGCTGACGGACTGGCCCTCTACGGCGCGCACGGCGCCGGCGGGCCGGCCGATTACGAAGTGCGCGCTCTGCTCAGCGAGCACGGCGCACTGGTCGAGGATCCCGTCACGGGCAGCGCCAACGCCTGCATCGCCCACCTGCTGGCGGGTGCCGACTACCGCGTGCGCCAGGGTACCTGCCTGCAGCGCGACGGCCGCGTGTCCGTCAATTTCCGCGATGGCCACGCCTGGATAGGCGGCGCATGCCTGACCGTGGTCGCAGGGTCGATATTGGCCTGACCAGGCAAAGCGCCATGGAATGAGTGGCGATCGGATATTTCCATCGAAGGAAATACGGCCAGGAACGCCTTATTCCGTGGCCGGAGCTATCGCATAAACAGGCACGCTCTGGTATCGTCTTACGCTTAGGCAACGCTCAAGCGCGCCTTTTGCATGCAGAGCCATTCATTCCTCCAACTACCGAGACATCCATGCGTTTTATTCTTTGTTTTCTGGCCGCGATGGCCAGCGTTCCCGCATCGGCTGAAAAGCTGACCCTGGAACGCATCCACGCCGATCCGGCGCTGGCCGGCCCCGGCGTGCGCAACCTGAAGGTCTCGCCCGACGGCGAGCGCGTCACGTTCCTGCGCGGCCGCGCCGACAACCAGTTCCAGCTCGACCTGTGGGAATTCAAGCTGAAGGACAAGAGCACGCACCGCCTGGTCGACTCCAAGGCGCTGGTGCCGAATGAAACGATTTCGCCCGAAGAGCAGGCGCGCCGCGAACGCGAGCGCACGGCCAGCCTGAACGGCATTCTCAGCTACAGCTGGTCGCCCGATGGCAAGCAGCTGCTGGTGCCGCTGGCCGGCAATCTGTACCTGGTCGACGCGGCCCACCCTGACAAGGCGCGCCTGGTCGCCAAGGGCAATGTGCTCGACCCGAAAATCTCGCCGAAAGGCCGCTATGTGTCGTTCGTGCGCGACCAGAATATCTATGTGATCGACCTGAAGTCGGGCCAGGAACGCCAGCTGACGACGGACGGCAAGGGCACCATCCGCAACGGCGAAGCCGAATTCGTGGCGCAGGAAGAAATGGGCCAGCGCACCGGCTACTACTGGGCTCCCGACGATTCCGCCATCGCCTATAAACGCTATGACGAAGCACCCGTGCCCGTCGTGCGCCGCTTCGAAATCTTCGCCGACCGCACCGACGTCGTCGAGCAGCGCTACCCGGCTGCCGGCGACCCGAACGTGCTGGTGCAACTGCTGATCGTCTCGCCGGAAACGGGCGCGCAGCGCCAGGTGGACCTGGGCACGAACCCGGACATCTACCTGGTGCGCGCCGACTGGAGCGCGGACAGCAAGTCGCTCGTGTACCAGCGCCAGTCGCGCGACCAGAAGACCCTCGACCTGGTCGCCGTCGATGCGGCCACCCTGGCGCAGCGCACCCTGCTGACGGAAACGTCGAAGACCTGGGTCAGCATCCATGACGACCTGCGCTTCCTGTCGAACGGCACCTTCCTCTGGTCGTCCGAACGCACGGGCCGCAACCACCTGTACCTGTACAACATGGGCGGCAAGCTGCTGCACCCGGTCACTTCGGGCGCATGGGGCATCGACAGCGTGCTGGCCGTGAACCAGAAGACGGGCAAGGTGTTCGTCTCGTCGAACCGCGACGCGGTGATCGACAAGCAGACCTACGCGCTGGCCCTCGATGGCAGCACGGCCGACAAGCCGCTGCGCGTGACGAAAGCCGATGGCTGGCACGACACGACGTTCTCGCGCAATGGCGAAGTGTTTGTCGACACGTATTCCGACCCGGCCACACCGCCGCAAGTGAGCATCCGCCGCCCGGACGGCGCCATGGTGGGTTGGCTGGAAGAAAACGCGCTGAACGCCAGCCACCCATACGCGAAATACAAGGCGGACCACCTGCCGACGGAGTACGGCACCCTGAAAGCCAACGATGGCCAGACGCTGCATTACTCCATCGTCAAGCCGTCGAACTTCGACGCTGCCAAACGCTACCCCGTCTACCTGTCGACGTATGGCGGCCCGCACTCGCAGCACGTGGCTCGCCGCTGGGGCAACAACTTCGACCAGTACATGGCGCAGCAGGGCTTTGTCGTCTTCCGCCTCGATAACCGCGGTTCGTCGCGCCGCGAGCGCGCATTCACGGACGCCATCTACCACAACCTGGGCGCGGCCGAAGTGGCGGACCAGCTGGTCGGCATCGACTGGCTGGGCAAGCAAAGCTTCGTGGACGCGAAACGCATCGGCGTGTTCGGCTGGAGCTATGGCGGCTTCATGACCCTGCGTTTGCTGTCGGCGGCATCGGACAAGATCGCCATGGGCGTCTCGGTGGCGCCCGTCACCGACTGGTCGCTGTACGACACCCACTACACGGAGCAATTCCTCGGCATGCCGAAGGAAAACGTCGATGGCTACAAGGCCAGTACCGTGTTCGCCCACCTCGACGGCCTGAAGTCGCCGCTGCTGCTGGTGCACGGCATGGCCGACGACAACGTCCTGTTCAGCAACAGCACGCGATTGATCGACGCGCTGGTGAACCGCGGCGTGCAATTCGACCTGATGACGTATCCGGGCGCCAAGCACGGCATCTCGTCGCGCGCGGGCCAGCGCCACGTGTACAAGAAAATTGAAATGTTCTTCAAGCAGAACCTGGGCGTAGCGAAGTAAAACGTACCCACAAATAAAAACCGCCGCCTGTCTCGCGACAGGCGGCGGTTTTTTTATTGAGCGTGCGTCAGCTTAAGGTTTGCGCGTGACGGTTTCCACCGCGTCTTTCACATCGCCAACCTTCTTCTGCACTTTGCCTTCGACCTGGTTTGCCAGGCCCTTGGCTTGCTGTTCTTCGCTGCCGACGACTTTGCCAGCGGCTTCCTGGATTTTACCGCCGACTTCCTTCAGTTTACCTTCGACTTGATCTTTGTTCATGATGGATCCTCACTGTAGTTGGTACATCTGTTGTCCGGCCCCGAAGGGCCGGTACTGCGGCTCACACGCTGTTGCAAACTGCTTGCTGCGTGTCGATGTGTCCATACTACGGGGTGGGGGATCAAAGGCTCTGTACGGTTCCTAACACATGCTCAATTTGCGCCAATATCGGCGATCACACGGGCTTGCGCCACACGGTGGCCAGCCACGGCTGCTGGTCGCGCGGCAAGCCGGGCGGGCGGTAGTACTGCTCGACCAAGGTAAAACCGGCCGCCTGCACGTAGGCGGCCCACGTCGCTTCGTCGTGATAGCTGCCATAGCGCGCGCCATTCCAGCCTTCCTGATTCTGCCCGCGCGGGTTCGAGCTGAACAGCACGCCACCGGACTTCAGGCACGCGTACAAAGCGCGCAGCACGCCGGGCAAGGCGGCGCTGGGCACGTGGAACAGCACTGCATTCGCGAACACGCCGTCGAAGTGCGCTGCGGGCAGATCGAGGTCGACGAAATCCTGCTGCCATACGGTGCAGCCGCTGTAGGCGCGCGCCATCTCGACGAAGCGGGGACAGCCATCGACGCCGGTGGCATGGTGGCCCATGGCCGTGAACGCTTTCAGATCGCGGCCAGGGCCGCAGCCCAGGTCGAGAATATCCAGGGGCGCCGGCTTGCCGATGGCCCCCAGCAGCGCGGCGATGTTCTGGCTGACGTCGTGGTCACGCGTGCCTTCGAAAAACTGCTCGGCGCTGGCGTCGTAATGAGCCAGGGTGCGATGGGTGATGGCGTGGATGGGGTCTTGCGGTGGGGTTGGCTTCATGGCGGTCCTGTCGATATGTGCCGCCATTTTACGGTGCCAGCGCACTGCGCGCTGGCACCGCTTTATAACTACCAGACGCGCACGCGCTGTTCCGGCGCCAGGTACAGCTGCTGCCCCGGCTGGACGTCGAAGGCCGGGTACCAGGCGTCGAGGTTGCGCACGGTGGCGGCCCGGTATTGCGCCGGCGCATGGCCATCCGTGAGGATTTGCTGGCGCGCCGCCGCTTCGCGCGCCTTGCTGCGCCAGCTGACGCCATAACCCGTGAAGAAATCGCGGTCCGCATCCGCCTGCGCCGGCTTGCCCTGCTGCGACAAGGTGAACGCGTCATGCGCGGCCGCCACGCCGGCCAGGTCGGCCAGGTTTTCGCTCAGGGTCAGCTGGCCATTCACGCTCAGGTCGGGAAACGGCTTGTAGGCCGCGAACTGCGCCACCAATTGCTTGGATGCGGTCTGGAAATGCGCCAGGTCGGCTGGCGTCCACCAGTCGCGCAGCTTGCCCTGGGCGTCGAACTGGGCGCCCTGGTCATCGAAGCTGTGGCTGATCTCGTGGCCGATGGTGGCGCCGATGCCGCCATAGTTGGCCGCATCGGATGCCTGCGGGTCGAAGAATGGCGGCTGCAGGATGGCGGCCGGAAAGTTCAGCGCATTTTGCAGCGGCAGGTTGACGGCATTGACCAGCTGTGCCGGCATGGCCCAGGCCTTGCGGTCAGGCGACTGGCTCAGCTTGGCCAGCTCCTGCCGGTAATGGAACTGTTCCGCCCGCTGCACATTACCCAGCGCATCGCCGCGCACCACGCGCAAGCCCGCATAGTTGTCCCAGCGTTCCGGATAACCGACGCCCACGTACAGGGTCTTGAGTTTTTCCTGCGCCTGCGCCTTGGTGGCCGGCGCCATCCAGTCCAGCTTGTCGATGCGACGCGAGAAGGCGGCGACGATATTCGTCACCATGTCTTGCACGCGGGCTTTCGATTCAGGCGGGAAATAGCGCTCCACGTACAGCTTGCCGACGGCGTCGCTCAGGGCCGCGTTGGTTGCCGCCAGCGCGCGCTTGCTGCGCGGCGACTGCTGCGGCGTGCCGCTCAAGGCGCTGCCGTAGAAGGCGAAGCGCTGGTCGGCGGCGGCCTTCGGCAAGGTCGTGCTGAAATGGTTGATCGCGTGGAAGGCGAGGAAATCCTTCCATGTGGCCAGCGGCACGCTCGCCACCAGCGCCGCGCTGCCCGTCATGGCCGTCGGGTGCCAGACGATGAAATCCGTCTGCTTGCCCAGGCCCGCCGCCTGGAAGAAGGCCTTCCAGTCCAGGCCCGGCGCCTTGCTGGCGAAGTCGGCTGCACGCCACGCGTTATTGCCCTTGGCGACATCGGCCGAATCTTCGCGGCTGGCATGGCTGGCGGCAATTTGCTGCTCCAGCGCAAACACGCGCGCGGCGCGGGCCGGCGCATCGCGGTAGCCAGCCTGCTTGAGCATGGCGGCGATATGCGCCTGGTAGCCCGCGCGCAAGCCCTGCATGCGGGCGCTTTCCCCCTGGTAGAACGCGCGGTCGGGCAAGCCCAGCCCGCCCTGCAGCAGGTAGGCCACGTTGCGCGTGGTGTCGTTCAAGTCTTGCGCCACCCACAGGCCGAACAGGTTTTCCGTATAAAAATTGGTGGCATTGAGCGGATCGACATCGGCGCGCAAGCTCTCGCCCAGCGCGCGGGCCAGCCCCGCCTGGTCGCGTATGCCATCGATCTTCTTCAGCAGCGGCTTGATCGGCGCCCAGCCTTGCGCTTCGATAGCTGACTCATCCATCCAGGAACGGTAGAAATCGCTGACCTGGCGCGCCGATGCATCCGCCTGCGGCGCCGCCGCCAGGCCTTCGACGAGGGCGATGATGCGCTCGTTGGTCGCATTGGCGAGGATGGCGAACGAGCCCCAGCTGCTACGGTCGGCGGGAATCTCCGTGCCGCGCAGCCAGTCGCCATTCACGTAATCGTAAAAATCGTCGCCGGGCAAGACAGCCGTGGGTGCCGCCATCGCGGCGGCAGGACTGGCGGCCGCATCCTGGCCGTGCGCGTGGACGGGACCTCCGGCCAGGGTGATGCCGGACAGGGCCAGCGCCATGGCGCGCTTGCGCCAGGAAGCAGGGAAAGAGGAAGCGGCAGCAGTGACAACGCGCATGGTGATCCTTTCAGGCAAAGTAACGACAGTAGTATGCAAAATCATAACGCGTTTTGAAGCGCCGCAACACATTCCCCTGTCACCACGACGCCAGCAGGCATGCGGCTTGGGAGGCGATTCCGGCAGCAAGTAAGCAATCATCTAAATTATTTTCATTTTTTTTCAAAAACACCCTCAAGTTCCCGTTGCAGCTGCCGTTAATCTAGACAAGCGGTAATCCATTCACTAGTTACGGGTGTGCTCATGACCTCCAACGACGTTCTCTCGATGTATGAAAATATTGCAGGAATGACCAATAAAATGGTCGTGGCCGCACGTTCGAGCGACTGGGATGGCTTGGATACCCTGGAAAACCAGTGCGCCAGCGCCGCCAGCGCGACCATGACAGGCAAGGTACCCGCCCTGGCCGGCGCCTCGCGCCTGCGCAAGATCGACTTGCTCAAGCAAATCCTGGCAAATGACCGCGAAATCCGCAGCATCACGGAACCGTGGATGACGCAGCTGCCGAGCGCCATGCCGGGTTCGCGCGCCCGCATGTAAGAAACTTGCCGCACCAGAAACGACAAAAGCACCTGCGGGTGCTTTTTTTGCGTCTGCCTCCGTGCCAGGGAGCGCGCCATCTGCGGCACCAGGCAAGGAGGGGGGGGGAATTTGGAAGGCGAGCCCCAGGTATCTCCTGGCGTCGCCTCGCTGCCGGTTGCATCCGGCGTTCGCGAGCACATCGTCGGCATCGCAAACCGCTTCCAGACCCAGGCGTTTATGCAACGCTACACCTGTTTGCCGCGCCACACTATCGTTGGTGACTGCGCCAGGCTGGGGCTGTTTTATCGTAGAGCAAGTCCACTGAATTAATCATATCACCATCTTTAAGAAATAAGCAACGCGATTGGCAAGCGTTTCCATGTATTTTTTCAATATCTTTTTTTATATCAAATTGTCGTGCCGCCTTGCATCGCGTTAACGCGAAAACGGCTCCGGTTCCGGCTCGGCCCCTACCCCGCCTTCCACCGCTTCCGTCAGCACGGGCACATCCTTCTTCTTGCGGCTGAAGGGCTTGCGCAGCAAGACCCAGTATTTCGACGGCGCGCCCGGCCCGGCCGCCTGCTTGCGCTTGCGCGCGACATACACGATGACCGCCGTCAGCAACAGGAAGACCAGAGTGCCGATGCCGAGCCACAGCAAGCCATTGCCGCCCGCCGCCTTCTCGCCCGCTGGCGGCACCAGGGGCTTGGGCTTGGCATGCGGCACCCGCGCCTCGGCCGGCGCGGCAGCAGGCGCAGCGACGGCGGCAGCGATGGCAGGCTGAGCCAGCGCCTTTTGCAAGGCGCCGAGCTTGCCTTCCAATTCGCCGAGCTTCTCATTCAAAGCCGCGTTTTTCTCATCCAGCGCAACGCACGCTTGCGCCTGCTCCACATTGGCCTGCGGCGCGCAAGCGGCGACGGGCGCCGTCGCGCGGCGCAACGGCGCCGGACGCAGCGCGGGTACAGCCGGCGCGGGCGCGGCCGGCGGCACGAACACGCGCGCCGGGCGCACGAGGCCCTCGGCGCGCGCGCGGGCCGCCAGCGCGGCGGCATCGGGTGACGGCGCACCGGCCGCAGCCCGTGGCAGCGGTGAGGATACGGATATGGGTACGGGCACGGGAATCGCGGGCCGGACTGGCGCACTGACGGCAGCGGCAGCAGGCGGGGCCGCCGTCAGCCACACGGTGCCCAGGCGCACGACGGCGCCATTGCCACTGCCCAGCAACAAATACAGATGCACATGGCCCGCCTGGATCGCTTGCCGGGTACTCACGCGCACATAGTGGCGCCCGCCGCGTTCCAGCGGACTGATCGTCAAGGTTTGCAGGGCCGGATCCATGCCGATGCCGCCACCGCGGTACACATCGGGCGAAGCCAGGCGCACGGCCACGCCATTGGCTTCCTCGGGCGCCAGGGCCGTCAGTTCGATTTCGGCCAGCAGAGGCTGACCCACATGCGACAGCACCGCCATCTCGCCCAGTTCGGCCGCCATGACGGGCGGCAAGGCCAGGCTGGCGGCGGCGCACGCGATCAGGGACCAACGGGGAAGGCTGCTGCTCTGCATGGACTGATCACTTTGATAACAGGATAAATAAGGGGAACTCGCCTGTCTTTAACGGCAGGAAAACGCAAAAATATAGATAGGCCAGGGTAAAAATGATGCATTACAGCATCATCCTGTGCCTTTTTTGCGCCTGGAGTACACTCGATCCACCTCTATCGATGAAAGGGATGTCATGAGTAGCAGAATCGAACGCGACAGTTTCGGCCCGATCGACGTACCCGCCGACCGGCTGTGGGGAGCGCAAACGCAGCGCTCGCTCGAGCACTTCCACATTTCCACGGAAAAGATGCCGCCCGAACTGATCGCCGCCCTGGCCACCGTCAAGCGCGCGGCCGCCCACGTCAACCTGGACCTGGGTCTATTGGATGGCAAGAAAGCCATCGCCATCACGCAGGCGGCCGACGAAGTGCTGGCCGGCAAGCACGACGCGGAATTCCCGCTGGCCGTCTGGCAGACGGGCTCTGGCACGCAAAGCAATATGAACATGAACGAAGTGCTGGCCAACCGCGGCTCCGAGCTGATCGGCGGCTTGCGGGGCGCCGAGCGCCTGCTGCACCCGAACGACGACGTCAACCTGGGCCAGTCCTCGAACGATATCTTTCCGACCGCCATCCACGTGGCCGCCGCTCTGGCCGTTGCCAACACGGTCTTGCCGCCGCTGCGCCAGCTGCGCGCCACCCTGGATGCGAAAGCCACGGAATTTGCCGACATCGTCAAGATCGGCCGCACCCATTTGCAGGATGCGACGCCGCTGACCCTGGGCCAGGAATTTTCCGGCTACGTGGCGCAACTGGACTTTGCCGAGCACATCATCACGGCAGCGTTGCCGCCGCTGCTGCAACTGGCCGCCGGCGGCACGGCCGTGGGCACGGGCTTGAATGCCCACGTGGAATTTGCCGGCCGCATCGCGGCCGAGCTGGCGCGCCTGACGGGCCAGCCGTTCGAGACGGCCAGCAACAAGTTCGCCGCCCTGGCCGCCCACGACGCCCTGGTCGCCGCCCATGGCGCGCTGAAAACCCTGGCCACGGCCCTGATGAAAATCGCCAACGACGTGCGCTGGATGGCCTCCGGCCCCCGTTCCGGCCTGGGCGAAATCACCATCCCCGAAAATGAGCCGGGCAGCTCCATCATGCCGGGCAAGGTCAATCCCACCCAGTGCGAAGCGCTGACCATGCTGTGCTGCCAGGTCTTCGGCAACGACGTCGCCATCACGGTGGGCGGCGCCTCGGGCAATTTCGAGCTGAATGTCTTCAAACCCTTGATTGCGCACAACTTTCTGCAAAGCGCGCGCCTGCTGGGCGACGGCATGCGCAGCTTCGACGAGCATTGCGCCCACGGCATCGCGCCGAACCGCGAACGCATCGCCGAACTGATGGAGCGTTCCTTGATGCTGGTCACGGCGCTGGCGCCGCACATCGGCTACGACAAGGCGGCGCAAATCGCCAAGCAGGCCCAGCATGAAGGCACGACCCTGAAGGAAGCGGCGCTGGCCCTGGGCTTTGTGACGGAAGAGCAATTCGGCGCGTGGATCGTGCCCCTGGAGATGACGCGTCCCAACAAAAGTTAAGGCTCAGCCTGCATTCCTCCTGGCTTCATGTAAACTATGACCTTAGTTGACACCGTCATTAAGTGTTTAAAACACATCGTTGCAATAAGGGATACAATGCAAAAAGTAAGCTTTGATTTAACATCCGAGTTCGTCGAGCTGAACCAGCTGTTGAAGCTGGTCGGCCTGTGCGACAGCGGTGGCGCAGGCAAGGTCATGGTCGATAGCGGCGTGGTGAAGGTCGATGGCAAGAAGGAATTGCGCAAGACCGCCAAGATCCGCGCCGGCCAGGTCGTCAGCGTGGGCGATATCCGTATCACGGTCGTCGGCCCCGCTTGATGCCGGCATGGGGCGCGAAAGCAGCCCCATGCTTCCAGCCATCACCGCTGCCAGCCGGCTGCCTGGATCAAGCTGCAACATGTCGTTATTGCCAGATAAATATCGATTGCAGAAGGGAAGCGCCATGGACCATCCCGAACAAGGTACGCGCAGCCAGGAACGCCTGATCGGCGACTTGCGCCAGGTAATAGAAAACGCGGAAGAATTGCTGCGTAACACAGACAAATACACCAGCAGCCTGTACCAGGGGGCGCGCGCCAGGCTGGAACTGGCCCTCGTCGCGGCCACAGCCGAGCTGGCCCGCTTTGAAGAAGAGCAAGTGACGCGCATGATGGACGCCACCCTGGCCGCGAATACCCTGTACCGCGATCAGACGGGCGAAGCGCGCGTGCTGCGGGCCTTCGAATAACAACGCCTGACAAAACCGTAGCGAGCGGAAGGAAGTTGTGGTTGAGAAGCGCAACTGTACGAAGGTACAGTGAGCATCGCAGACCGCAAATTACGACGCGTAGTAGGTTTTGATAGGCGTACTAAACCGTCAGGTCGTCAATACCGCATGCGCCAGCCACTGGCGCAAGTATGCGGCCAGGTCAAATGCCGGATCTAGCTCGAACGCCGCGTCGAGCGCGGCGCCAAAGGTCTGCCCCTGCTGCAGGGCCAGCAATGCCGCATGCGCGGCCGCATCCAGTACCAGCACCTGCGCCTTCCAGCGCGCCCGGCATATCAGCGCGTAGCTGGCCACCTGCATCTCTTGCGGAAACGTCCCCTGCCCTTCACCATCCTGATGCGCCTGCCATAGGGCCGCCACCTGCCAGCCGGACGCCAGCAAAACGCAAGCGGGATGCAAGGTAAAACAGTGCGCTTCCAGTTGATCGGGATGCAGGGCGGCCAGCGCCTCTGGCGCCAGGCCCTGCGCATCGGCTGCGTAATGTGCTAGGTGCAAGGCCCATTCCAGGCGCGCCATGTCCGGCAGATAGGGCAACTCCGCCACGGGCGGGAACACAGCGAGAAAATCGGCGAAACGGGCGCCAAACTGATTCAAATCAGCGCTATCGGATGGCATCTGCCGGCCATACGCGTGCGCCAGGCCACCAAAGAATTCCTCCCCCACCAGCGCCAGCACGACGGGGTAGACCTGGCTCAGCGTGCGGCGCCAGTTGGCGCCCAGGCTGCCGCGGTACAGTGAAAAACGCTGTGGCACCGCGTCTCCCGCGAACGGCGGCAAGGCTGCCGCCGTATCCAGCAAGGCTGCGGCAAACGCTTGCTGGCCAGCCGCCAGCGCGTCAAGCGGCACTGGCGCTGGCGAGGACTGCAGCGCCGCTCCCTGCCATGGCGTCTGCGGCACATGCCGCGCCAGCATGGCCTGCGCCTTGTCCGCCTCGCCCAGCAGGATATCCAGCGGCGGTAGATCCGTATCCCATTCGACCAGGGTAGGCACGGCGCCAAAGCGCAGCAAGGCGGCCGCATACAAGTCCCAGACGGGATCGGCCACGGCGGCGCCATGGTGATCGACCACGGCATGCGGCGTCAGCAGGTGGCCGCCCAGGTGCAGCTCACCCACGCTGCCCGGCGCAATGGACTGCATGGCCGTCAAGGCGTCTTCGCCGTGGTTGCACTGGTTCACATACAAGTTATTGATATCGAGCAGCAGCCCGCAGCCGCTGCGACGCGCCAGCTCCGCCAGGAATTGCGCCTCGCTCATGGCATCGTCGGCAAAACGCAGGTAAGTGGAGACATTCTCCAGCAAGATCGGCCTTTTCAGCACATCCTGCACCCGCCCCACCCTGGCGCACAGCAAATCGAGAGCGGCGCCATTCAAGGCCAGCGGCAACAGATCGTTGAGTTGCCGCTGCGCCACGGCACCCCAGCACAGGTGTTCCGACACGAGGGCGGGCTCGATGCGCTCGGCCACGGCGCGCACGCGCTGCAGGTGCGCCTCGGAAAAACCGCGCGCGGAACCCAGGCCCAGGCCCACGCCATGCAGGCTGATCGGGTAATCCTGGCGCAGAGTCTGCAGCACATGATGATCCCAGCCCGACGGCTGCAGATAATTTTCAGTGTGTACTTCCAGCCAGCCCACCTTGGGCCGGCGCGCCAGGAAGTCGCGGTAGTGCGCGGCGCGCAGGCCGACGCCGGCAAGGGCCTGGATGTTCGGCGGCATGGGCAGGCGGCGGACGCTTACGGTTGCGTGGCCGGCTTGGCAGCCTTGATGGGCTTGACGGAACCGCCCGTCTGTTCGCACGTGCCCTTGGCAACATACGTCCATTCCGTGGGCAGGTTATCCGCTTCCGCCTGGCCGGCGCAGGAATGCGCGCCATCGGACGAGGCGCAATCGTTCTGCCCCGCCTTGGCCACGCCATAGCATTTTTCCTTGTCGCCGGGGGCGGGGCCATCGTGTGCGGCCGCGTTGATGGTGGTGCCGGCGCAGATGCCCGCGAGGGCGGCAGCGATGAGAGCTTGACGTTTGTTCATGGTGATTCCTCTTGCATGGGTCAAAGTGATGGCGCGCCCCGGGCTGCGCCATGGGCAATGCGAGGTGGTGGACATCATTTTACTGAATCGGCCGCGCCATGGCGAACCATGGTCAATTAGTCAATTTTACAGGAAGGAAGGGAAGGCAGAAAGACAGACAAAAACGCCCGCTCGCCACCGTCGATGACGGTGGTGTGGGCATAGCGATGGCGAGCGCCAGACCGGCGCCGCGGGACTGCGCTCAGGCTGTCGTGTTGATGCGGTTACCGAGGTGGGCCGGCAGGCTCGGCGCCGACTGTACCGGTGGCAGCGCTGCCAGCAAGGCTGTGGCGGTCGAGCTTTGGATATCCTGGGCTTTTTTGAGGACAGTCAAGCCGACGGCTTGCCGCGTGCCTGTCTCCGCCATTGTGGTTGACAGTTGAGCAATGCTTCCGACGTCCATACGTTTCTCCAATGAGGTTCTACCCTTGTTAACGGATGCCGCCGGCAAACCTTTAGCTTATTTTTCCAGTCTGTGCAGCAGCCAGGCCAATACGTGCTCGCGCGCATTCAAGTCCAGCCATGCTACGCCCTCGCGCAAATCGGCCGGCGCCGGGCTGTCGGACGCGACGGCGACCACATGCGGGTCGTGCGGATACAGGGGCGCTTGCCCCACTTCCGGGCGGAACACTTCCAGCTTGGGGATGGGGTCCGTCTTGAAACCTTCGACCAGGGTCAGGTCTGCCGGCCCCATGCGGGACAATTGCTGCGCCAGGCTCGGTTCCGGCGCGCCGCGCAGCTCATGCACGATAGCAAAGCGGTACGGCGACGCCACCAGCACTTCCGCCGCACCGGCCAGGCGCAGGCGGGCGCTGTCCTTTTGCGGCGGTTCCAGCGCCAGATCATGGTGGCTGTGCTTGACCAGGTTGACGCGCAAGCCGCGCGCCGCCAGCTCCTTCACCACAAATTCCAGCAGGGTCGTCTTGCCGCTACCGGAACGGCCGATCACACCAAGTACCGGGTGTGCGGGCATCGCATCGTGCATGGTCACTCCTTGATTGAGAAGGAATGATTATACGCAGCCCCACGGGCGCCACCGCCTGGCGCAGGCGCCGTGCATTGCCCACCTCATCGCCCAGGTCAAGCGCCTGTGGATTTCCCGCCATTCCCGGCGCCGGCGGACGCCGGCTTGCCGCCCTGCCGCCGGCGCCTGTCCGCTGTCCTGCCCGCCGTTTTATTCGCCGTTTGATTTTTCACCGCCTGCGCATTCCTGGCCATGCGCGCCAATTGCCGGTGGGCGGCGATCGCGCCCGCCTCGGCATCGGATTGAGACGGGGCGGCGGCAGCGGCGGCCACCTCGCCATCAGGCGGGCGGGCGGGCGCCAGCGGCATGAAATCCTGCGCCCGCACATCCGCCTCCCATGCGGCGCGCTGCGCCAGCACGACGGCGGGCACGGCAGGCGCCGCGCGCGGCTGCGCCAGGGTCAGCACGTTCCCCAGGCCGCTGGCGGCCGCCACGCGCGCGCCCATCTGGGGCAAGGCGCCATCGGCGGCTCGGCAAAAGCGCTGCAGGATGGTCTTGATGATCGACGTGTGGTCGACCACCTCGTGGCTGACGCTGCCCGGCGCGATCAGCGGCGACACCAGCAGCATGGGCACGCGCACGCCGTAGCGGCGAAACGCGGGGTCGTCGTCGATGGCGGGGCCAGGCGGCACATGGTCGAAAAAGCCGCCGTGTTCGTCATAGCTGAGGATCAGCAAGGTGCGCGCCCAAGCGGGACCGCGCGACAGGGCCTGGTAGACCTGCGCCACCAGCGCCTGGCCGGCGCGGATATCGGCCGGCGGATGGTCGTCATTCTCAAAGAAATGCGGATCGATCCAGCTGACCGAGGGCAAGGCACCCGCCAGGGCATCGCCGATGAAGCCATAGCGGCGCGCGCTGGAGCCGAACGGTTCGTACCATTCGGACGAGCGGTAATGGTCGTCCGTCAGCGCCAGGCTCCAGGGCTTCCAGGCGGAATAAAATTTCCAGCTGACCTGGGCACGCTCGAGGTGGCGCACGAAGGACTTGTTCGCATACAGGGGCACGCGCTTGCTGTCCTTGCTGCCGGCCGCCTTGCCGCTGAGCGCATACAGGCGGTTGGGCCAGGTAGCCCCCGGCACGGAACTGTAGCAGCGGTCGCAGACGCAGAACTGCTGCGCCAGGAAATCGTACATCGGCAAGTCGGCCCCATTGTAATAACCCATCACCAGGTCGATATCGGGGTCGCCCGGATGCGTTTGCGCATAGTCGCCGACAAAGCCGCCGTTATTGTTTTGCAATTGCTGCGCCACCGACATGCCCGTATGCGACGGGTCTTGCTGCGGCCCGAAGGCCGTGCGCCGCAAATGGTGCACGGGGTAGGTCACGCCCGCATGCACGTTGGCATGGCTGGCCTGCAAGCCATCGATGTCGGCGCGCCCGCCTTCCAGGCTCAGGTAGCCGAGCATGTGGTCAAACGAGCGGTTTTCCATCATCAGCACGACGATATGGTCGATGTGCGCCAGGTTTCCAGGCACACCCACATCAAGGACACCCTCACCAGCTGCGGCAGCAATCATCGGAACTCCCCCGGCCGCGCACACGGTCGCAGCGACCCTGGTTCGACCAGGCCTGGCCAGTATGGTTCAGCGATGGCGGTCCGGTCTTGATGCGCAACAGCTCAATACGGCACGCGGTAGCGGTAGCCCTTGAAACTGAAGATGGCTGCCTTCGGCTGCAACTTTTCCAGCACCAGGCCGGGCGCCAGCTCCTCGCCTTCGTGGCGCAGGACCTTGTCGATCAACAACAGGCGGTCGGCCGGATTCTTCGAGTAGATATAGCCGCCGATGGCGACCGGGGGGATTTGCCGCTGTATCGGCTCTGGCAAGTCGCGCATGCCGGGCACCGTCTCTTCGGCTGACGGCGCGGGCGCGGGCATGGCCGGCGCCGCAGCGGGGACGGGGACAGGCGCAGCCGCCTGCCCTGGCGACTCTTGTTTCGGCTCCGGCACCGGTCTGGCATGGTGCACGGGGGCGGCGGTGACCGCCGCCGGCACGGGGGGGACTTGCGCGACGGGAACTGGCGCAGGCGCGGGGGCCGCTGGTGGCGGAGCTGCCGGCACCGGCGCGGGCACAGCCTGGGCCAGCACGGCTGGAACGACAGGAATCGCCGCAGGCGCGTTGGCCGCTGCCTGCCAAGGCTGCCACAGCAGCAGCGCGACAGCCACGGCCACCGTCACGCCGCCCAGCGCCAGCCAGACGGGCGCGCGCCGCGCCACGCCGGACGCGGCGGTGTCGTGCAGCTGCACCTGCGGTGCGTGGATCGACGGCAACTCGCCCAGCTGGCGCTCGGCTTGCGATTTTTTCAGTGCTTCAAGTATGTAGGACATCTTATTTCCCCGCCACCAGCGCCGTCGCAGCGGGCGCCGCCACGGCAGGAGCTGCGCTGCTCAGGCGCGGCTCCGAATTGTCACCCAGCTGCATCAGGCGTATGAATGTTTTCGGGCCTGCCAGGCCATCGGCCCGCAAGTTCTGGCGCTGCTGGAAGGCGCGCAACAGGCCTTGCATCTCGGCATCAAGCGGCTGATTGGCCGCCGGCGCCGGCAAGCCCTGCTGTTGCGCCAGGCGCTGCGCCAGCCAGTCCACGTCGGCGCCGCGGGCGCCCAGCGGCACTTCGTCGCGCCAGTTGCGCGGGGCGCGCCAGAAGGTCGTGAAACTGCCATCGCTGCGCTGTGCCAACTGGGCCAGCGGCAGGCTTTGCTGTTTGCCATCGAGCATCAGTGTGGCCGTCTCGTCCTGCAAGCGCGTCAGCAGCGCCAGCTGTTCCACACCCTCCGCACCGCGCAAGGCCAGCATGGCGGGACGGTCCAGCACGCGCAGTTCGGCGATGCCGCCCCGGCTGTGCAGGCAGCGCAGGCCGGCGCGGGCGCCCGCCTGGCAAGCTTCGCCGGCCGGCAACTGCTCGCCCCACAGGCTGGCCAGCTGACGCAGCACGGCATTGCGGTCCGGCACGCTGACGGGCGCGGGCGCGGATGCGGCGGCAACCACCACGCTGGATGCGGCCGGCGCAGAGGCAGCCACGGCAGGTACAGCGGGCACAACAGACAGGCGCGGCATGAAATGCCAGGCCAGCGCGGCCGTGACCACGGCGCCAGCCAGCACGCCGCCCGTCACGTGGACCCAGCGCAGGCCCCGTCCGGCAGCCGGCTTGCCCTCTTCCGCAAACACTTCCTCGGCGGCACGGCGCAGGATCTGGCGCGTCACCTGCGGCTGGTTTTCCACGTAGGCGCCCAGCAACGCGCGGTCGCACAGCAGATTGATGCGGCGCGGCACGCCGTGGCTCATGGCATGGATGGGCGCCATCAGGCGCGGCGCGAACGGCGTCTGCGCCGTGCTGCCCGCCACGGCCAGGCGGTGGCGGATATAACTGGCCGTCTCGTCCGCCGTCAGCGACCCCAGGTGATAGCGGGCGATCACGCGCTGCGCCAGCTGCTCCAGTTCCGGCCGGGCCAGCATGGCGCGCAATTCCGGCTGGCCGATGAGGATGATCTGCAGCAGCTTGCGCTCGCTCGTCTCCAGGTTGGTCAGCAAACGCAACTGCTCCAGCACGGCGGCGGACAGGTTTTGCGCCTCGTCGATGATCAGCACATTGTTCTTGCCCTGCGCATGGCTGGCCAGCAGGTGCGCATTGATGGCGTCGACATAGCCTTTCACGCTGGCCACGCCGGGCGCCACGGCGATGCGGAATTCCTCGCAGATCGACAGCAGCAATTCCTCGACGGACAGTTTCGGATTGAAGATATACGCGAGCTGGCAGTTTTCCGGAATCTGCTCCATGAAGCAGCGGCACACGGTGGTCTTGCCGGCGCCGATTTCTCCCGTCAGCAGCACGAAGCCACCGCCGCTGCCCACGCCATACAGCAGGTGCGCCAGCGCTTCGCGGTGGCGTTCGCTCATGAACAGGTAGCGCGGATCGGGGGCGATCGAGAACGGCGATTGCTTGAGCTGGAAATAATGCGTGTACATGGAGACCCTGCGGATGAAACGATCAAAATGCGCGGCGCCAAGCCGAACCCCTCATCGGGTGCGGGCGGGCGGCAACGGCTTGTATTTGGCGCAATACACTTTCGCCTTGCTACGGAAGTAGACGATTTTACTGCCAGGCACGGAACCACGGACAGGAAAGGCGGAATTGTCGAGTTTATTGAAACGCAGGCCCGAGGCGCCGCGGATGGCGGGTTCCAGCTTTTCCGGCGTCGAGTCCGCCACCACGCCCATGAAGACGAGGGGGCTGGTGTCGTCGCTGACGATCACGTCGGTAATCGGCGCGCCCCACAAGGTGGCGTCCGTGCGGAACCAGTAGGCGCCCCCTTCATGCTTGTAGGCCGGGCCGAAGGCCGTCAGCAAATAGGCATAGAAGGCCTTGTTGTCGATCTGGTCGATACACAGCACGGCATTGCCCACCACTTGCCCGAACGTGGACGGCGGCGGCTTTTGCTGCGCCAGCACGCCGGACACGGGCACGCCAATGGCCAGCAAGGCGAACGCCGCCAGCAGGGCCGGCGCACGCCACGGGCGCATCAATGCACGGCGCACGCGCATGATCAGTGCTTGCGCTCTTCTTTCTTCACCTTCTTGGCTTCCTTCTTTTCCTTCATGGTCTTGGCCGGTTCCTTCTTGGCTTCCTTCTTGCTGTCCTGTGCCTTGCTCATCATCTACTCCATGCCTGGGCGGAAATGCCTGGGCCATTATGACACTCCCCCATGAAAATGCCACGTCATTTCCCCCATGCAATGAATCCCGCCCGGCAAGCACAGGCAGCGTATGCACTTATTTGCAAAAAGACGTTTGCATTTCTATTTTATTATGTTTTAATACACGAAATTTATAAATAGATATCATTTCGGTGCGGCACGAGCAGCGCCGGAAAGCATACCAACTGGGGACAGGACATGGGCCGGCATACGGCGGGACCATGTGTCATCGACTTACAGCCCTCGGCGGAAACAGACAATATGATGAGAAAGATGATCTTGCTGGGCGCGGCCCTGTCACTCTGGGCCGCTGGCAACATGCATGCGGCAGACACGCCGCCGATTCAAGTGGCCGCCTACCAGGCGGCGCCCGCCACCCTGGCCATGCAGTTGGCCAGCTTCCAGTCACCGAACGCCAGCCGGCACGCCTCTGGCCCGCATGAACCGGGCACCCATTCGCTGCTGCTGGTCGCCATCTTGCTGCTGAGCCTGCGCATGCGCGCGCGCCCGAGCAGCGAAAAATTCAGTACCTGACGTGAAAACGGCCGCGCAAGGCGGCCGTTCCATTCACACGTCAGCGCACTATCAGTGCAGGCACAGGCGGCGGCGCGTCTTTTCGATCAGCGCCGCATCGTAGGGATACAGGTTCTCGATAAAGAACAATTCCGTTTCCGCCTCGTCTTCCAGGCACATTTCGATCATGACCGGGCCATCGCTTTCGCGGCCCAGGAAATCCTTCGGCCAGCGGTTCTTGCGGTGCGTGCGCATCATTTCCATGCCCAGCGCGGCCAGCGGCGCCGACACGCCGGCGGCCAGCGCCTCTTGCTGCCAGTCGTCCCAGTACTCGCTCTTTGCTGCCTTGTCGTTCATCATGCTCTTCCAACTCAGATGTAAAAGGCGGACTTTACTCTTCATGGCGTCCCTTGCCAAGCAATACTGCAGCGCGCGGCACAGACCAGTCTGAAAAAATTGGCATTAAACAAGGCCAATTTCAATACCATTCACGACGCACAAAAACTCCTTTATTAACAAACACTTGCAATCACGCCCTCGGGCACGGCGCGCTATCGCGCAACGCATTTGTTAATACCACTTAAATACCTGTTGACAAGCCATCTGGGCGACAATATAGTGCCTTCAGCTTTTTCGCCGCCCGACAAATAAAAGAACCGAGACAGGCGCATTCAACCAAACGCGGGACTGCACAACATGATCGAATACATAATCGGCGTCGACGGCGGGGGCAGCGGAACCCGCGTACGCCTGGCGCGCCTCGACGGCCAGGAACTGGCGCAGGGACAAAGCGGCCCTTCCGGCCTGGGACTGGGCATCGAACGGGCCTGGACTTCCGTGGCGCATGCCGTCACCCTGGCCTTCCGCGCCGCCGGCCTGGAACAGCCGCCGCTGCAGCGCATGGCCATCGGCCTGGGCCTGGCCGGCGTGCACAACAAGCAGTGGGCCGCCAGCTTCGTCGAACACAATCCCGGCTATGCCTTTGTGGCACTCGAATCCGATGCCCTGACCACCCTGCTGGGCGCGCACGCGGGCCAGCCGGGCGCCATCGTTGCCATCGGCACGGGCAGCGTGGGCGAAGTGCTGCACGCGGACGGCAGCCGCCATGAAGTGGGCGGCTGGGGCTTCCCCTCGGGCGACGAGGCGGGCGGCGCCTGGATCGGCATGCGCGCCATCAACCACGCGCAGCAGGTGGTCGACGGGCGCGTGCCCGGCAGCGCCTTCGCCACGGCCATCATCGATGCCTGCGGCGGCCAGCGCGACGCCATGCAGGTGTGGCTGGCCGCCGCCAGCCAGACCAATTTCGCGCAACTGGCGCGGCTGGTGCTCGAACACGCGGCCAGCAATACGGTGGCGCGCACCATCCTGACGGATGCGGGGCAGCAGATCGCCCTCATCGCCAGGGCCCTCGATCCGGCTGGCACCTTGCCCGTGGCCCTGTGCGGCGGCCTGGCGGCGCCCTTGTCGAGCTACCTGCCGGCGGACTTATTGCAACTGGTCGTGCCGGCACAGGGCGACTCGGCCGCAGGCGGCCTGCGCCTGATACGCAAGTACTTGCAGGAGCAATGACCATGCTGGCCAAACTGTCCGCCTTCAAACCCAATCCGGCCAGCGACACGCCGCTCTACATGCAGCTGGCGAACATGCTGTCGGACGGCATCGCCAGCGGCGACTGGCGCGCCAACCAGGCCTTGCCTTCCGAGCGCGTGCTGTCGGACATCCTGGAAATTTCGCGCGTCACGGCGCGCAAGGCCATCGACATGCTGTGCGACCGGGGCATGCTGACGCGCAAGCGCGGCTCGGGCACCTACATCACGCCCAAGCTGGAACAGCCGCTGTCGCGCCTGACGAGCTTTTCGGAAGAGTTGCGCCAACGGGGGTTTACCGCCGGCTCGCGCTGGCTGCAGCGCGATATCGGCTCGGCCGCGCCGCTGGAGCTGCTGTCGCTGGGATTGTCGCCGCACATGCCGGTGGCGCGCTTGCGCCGCCTGCGCACGGCCGACGAAGTGGTGATGGCGATCGAAACGACCACCATCCCCGCGCTCTACATGCCGGACCCGCAGCAGGTGACCGATTCGCTGTACGGCTACCTGGAGTCGCGCGGCACCATCCCGATGCGCGCGCTGCAGCATATCCGCGCCGTCAACGCCACGGCGGAACAGGCCAAGCTGGCCAATATCAAGACGGGTGAAGCCATGCTGCACATCACCCGTGTCAGTTATCTCGACAACGGCGCAGCGGTGGAACTGACCCACTCGTATTGCCGCAGTGATTATTATGAATTCGTAGCGGAGTCGCGCAGATGAGCAGCACTATCAAAGGCAATATCCTTACCCCCGGCGGCTGGATCCACGGCGCCATCGCCTTCGGCGAGCGCGTCGACAGCATCACGGGCGAATCCCTTCACCCGTCGGGCAACAGCGACGACTATATTTTGCCGGGCTTTATCGACCTGCACGTGCACGGCGGCGCCGGCAAGGACATCATGGAAGGCGGCGAAGCCGTCTACACCATCGCGGCCATCCATGCGCGCCACGGCACCACCAGCCTGCTGGCCACCACCATGACGGCGCCGCCGGAAGATATCGACATGGCCCTGACGGCCATCGGCATCGCCGCCAACCACCGCCGCCCGAACACGGCGCGCGTGCTGGGCGCCCACCTGGAAGGTCCGTACATCAATTCCGGCAAGCTGGGGGCGCAGCCGAACTATGCGCGCGCCGCCAACCTGGCCGAAATCGAACGCCTGCAAACCCTGGCCAAGCTGCGCGTCATCACCGTCGCGCCGGAAATCGCCGGCCACCTGGACCTGGTGCGCGCCCTGGCCGATGCCGGTGTGCGCGTGCAGATCGGCCACACGCTCGGTTCCTATGAAGACGGCGTGGCCGCGCTGGAACACGGCGCCATGGGTTTCACGCATCTGTTCAACGCCATGAGCGGCCTGCACCACCGCGAGCCTGGCATGGTCGGCGCCGCCCTGGCGCACGCCGAATACGCCGAACTGATCCCCGACCTGCTGCACGTGCATCCGGGCGCCATCAAGGTGGCCCTGCGCGCCATCCCGCGCCTGTACTGCGTCACCGATTCGACCGCCGCCACCGGCATGCCGGACGGCGAATACATGCTGGGCCGCCACGCCGTGCAGAAATGCATGGGCGGCGTGCGTCTGCCCGACGGCACGCTGGCGGGCAGCACCCTGACCCTGGACCAGGCGCTGCGCAACCTGGTGGGACTGGGACTGGACCTGGCCGACGCGTCCAAGCGCGTGTCGACCAACGCCGCCGATTACCTGGGCCTGGAAGAACGCGGCCGGCTGGCCCCCGGTACTTACGCCGATCTGGTGGTACTCGATCGCGATCTCAAACTCAAAGCTGTGTATATAGAAGGAGAAATCTGTGACCTCAATGATGCTTAAAGAAGCCATTTCCGCCGCCGAATGCGTCGCCCTGCAACTGGCCAGCGACACGGAACGCTACGCGGAACTGGGCCGCAAATTGAGGAGCACCTCGTTCTCGACCGCGCTGACCATCGCGCGCGGCAGCTCGGACCACGCCTGCAACTACGTCGCCTACCTGATCATGGCGCGCCTGGGCCGTGTCGTCGCGTCCCTGCCGATGTCGCTGGTGACCCTGAACAAGTCGCCGCTGGTGACGCGCGACACGCTGGCCATCTCGATTTCGCAATCGGGCCAGAGCCCTGACGTGGTCGAGCCGATCCGCTATTTCCGCGACGGCGGCGCCACCACCGTGGCCCTGGTCAACGATATCGAGTCGCCGCTGGCGCACGCCGCAGAATGGGCCATGCCCCTGCGCGCCGGCAAGGAACAAAGCGTCGCCGCGACGAAGAGCTTCATCACCAGCCTGGTCGCCGGCGCGCGTATGGTGGCCCAGTGGCAGAACGACCCTGAACTGCAGGCGGGCCTGGAAGCGCTGCCTGAAGCGCTGCTCGAAGCGACCCGCGTCGACTGGTCGCCCGCCATCGACGTGCTGGCTCCGGCCCGCAACATCATGGTCGTGGGACGCGGCATCAGCTTCCCCGTGGCGCTGGAAGCGGCGCTGAAATTCAAGGAAACCTCGGCCCTGCAGGCGGAAGCCTTCAGCGGCGCCGAAATCAAGCACGGCCCGATGGCCCTGATCGAAGACGGTTACCCGCTGCTGATTTTCGCCACGCGCGGTCCGACGCAAGCCGGCCTGCTGCAGCTGGCAACGGAGATGCGCGGCCGTGGCGCCAAGGTCTTGCTGGCGGCGCCAAGCGATGTGGCCGAGCGCGACCTGACCCTGCCCGTGGCGGCCACGCCGGACCTCGACCCGATCGTCGCCATCCAGTCCTTCTACGTGATGGCGGCGAAACTGTCGGCCGCGCGCGGCATGGACCCGGATGCGCCGCGTCACCTGAGCAAGGTCACGAAAACCAATTAAGCAGTACCCGGCAACCCGCCCCCGGCACGGGGCGGGGCTGCCGGCAGAAGCACCCGAATATAAGCGACGGCAAGGGCATGTACCCGCGCCGCGGACTCATGGACATTGGAGCGCCACGCTCCAGGATAAAAATGACGATCAAGAGACTGTTGGCGGTTGTTGCCTGCGCGGGCCTGCTCGCGCCGCAGGCATGGGCTGCCGAGAAAATCGAATTCTGGACCTTCAGCATGAAGCCCAAGTTCACGCCGTATTTCAATGCGGTGGTGGCGCGCTATGAGGCGCAGAATCCCGACGTCAAGATCGAATGGATCGACTTCCCGTGGGACGTCATCCAGACCAAGCTGGTCACGCGCATCGTGGCCGGCACGCCGCCCGCGCTGGTCAGCCTGAACGTGCCCTGGGCCGACGAATTTGCGCGCGACGGCTTGCTCACGCCCGTCGATGGCCTGATCAAGGAAGCGCGCGCCAGCTACATTCCCAGCGCCCTGGACGACTTGCGCTTCAAGGGCCGCACCTACGGCTTTCCCATGTACAGCAATGTCGCGGTGATCGCCTTCAATACCGCCATTTTCAGGCAGGCGGGACTCACGCGCGGCCCCGCCAGCCTCGATGAACAGCTGGCGTACGCGCGGCAGATCGCGCAACGCACGGGCAAGGCCGGCATCGCGCCCGCCCTGTCGAAGATCGATGGCCTGTTCATGCAGCAGGGCCTGGCCGTCATCACCGGCAACCGCGCCGTCTTCAATTCGCCGCAGCACGTGGCGCTGGTGCAGAAACTGGCCGACACCTATAAAGTGGGCGGCCTGCTGAAGGAAAGCCTGTTCGCCGAAGACAATTTCCCCGCCGTGATCGACGCCTACAAGGGCGGCCGCCTGGGCATGCTGCTGGCGCCGCCCACGGCCATGCAGCGCATCCGCGGCGATGCGAAAGACATCTACGCCATCACCGACGTGGCGCCCGCGCCGCTGGGCCCGACCGGCATCGCCGACGGCGGCTGGCTGGTCCACTTCGCCATTCCGAAAGGCGTGCCGGCGCGCCAGCTGCCATCGGTCGGCAAGTTCGCGCGCTTCCTGACGAACGACGAAAACCAGCTGGCGTTCGCGCGCCAGGCCAGCGTCTTCCCCACCACGGTGAAAGCGGCGGCCGACCCGTTCTTCCTCGCCACGCCGCAGAACGCGGGTGCGGCCGAAAAGGCGGTGGCCGCCGGCGCCCTGTCGATGGGCCACTCGCGCACCCTGTACGTGGCCGGCATCGACGACTACGACGAGTTGCGCCGCTCGCTGGTGAAAGCCGTCGAGGCGGGCGTGACGGGCAAGCAGGATGTGAAGCAGGCGCTGGACCAGGCCGTCGCCATCTGGAACCGCAAGCTGGCCACCCTGCCGCGCCACTGAGGACGCCATGAAACTTACCCACCGCCATACCGTGCAAGCCTGGCTTTTCCTCACCCCCGCCCTGCTGCTGCTGGCCGCCTTTTCCTTCTGGCCCGTCGGCTACGGTTCCGTACTGGCCTTCACCGATTACAGCCTGATACGCGAGACGCGCTTTGTCGGCCTCGATAACTTCCGCTACATCTTCAACAACGAGATGTTCGTCTCGGGCCTGAAAAACTCGCTGATGTTTTTGCTGATGGTGCCCTTCGTGCAAGTGGGCGCCATCGTGCTGGCCGTGCTGGTGAACAACCGCCTGCCCGGCATCCGCCTGTTCCGCGCCGCCTTCTACGTGCCCGTGGTGACCACCGTTTCCGTGGTCGGCATCATGTGGGGCTTCATGTTCCACGAACAGGGCGCGCTGAACTACGTGATGATGACCTTGAAGCTGGTGAACGCGCCCGTGGGCTGGCTGTCGAACGACAGCCTGGCCCTGTTTGCCGTGATGTTCGTCACCTTGTGGCGCGGCCTGGGCTGGTACATGGTGATGTATCTGGCGGCCCTGCAATCGATCCCGTCGGACATGCAGGAAGCGGCCATGCTCGATGGCGCCAACCGCTGGCAGCGTTTCTGGAAGATCACCGTGCCGATGCTGCGCCCCACCATCATGCTGTGCTCCATCCTGTCCGTGCTGGCGGCCCTGAAGGCTTACCAGGAAGTCGATGTGCTGACCCAGGGCGGCCCGATGAATTCCACCTTCACGGCGCTGTACTACGCGTATGACCAGGGCCTCAAGCACTTGAAACTGCCGCGCGCGCTGGCGGCCAGCTTCGTCGTCTCGCTGTTCTGCATCGGCATCGCCCTGCTGTGTCTGCGCTACCTCAAACCCAAGCACCGCTGACAGGGGAATGACCATGAAAACCCGTTCCCGCTCCCTGAAAACGCGCCTGCACATACTGGGCCACTATGCCGTGCTGTGCGCGATCGCCGTCGTCTGCGTCTTCCCCTTCTGGTGGACCCTGGTGACGGCCATTTCCACGGAAGGCAATATCTTCGCCTTCCCGCCCACCTTCTGGCCGAAGGCGCCGTCCTTCGACAACTTCATCGAAGTGTTCAATGCGATCCCGATCTGGTCGTTCTTCAAGAACTCCGTGCTGATCGCCGTGTTCACCGTATTCTGGAAACTGCTGCTGTGTTCACTGGCCGCGTATCCGCTGGCGCGCCTGAAATTCCGTGGCCGCAAGCTCGTGTTCGGCCTGATCCTCGCCACCCTAGTGCTGCCATCGGAAGTGAACTTCCTCGTCAACTTCATCACCATCACGCAAATGAGCCTGGTCGACACCTACACGGGCGTGATCCTGCCCAACGTGGTGACGGCCGTGGCCATCTTGCTGCTCAAGCAGGCGTTCGAGGAAGTGCCGCAAGACCTGATCGACGCGGCGCGTGTCGATGGCGCTACCGAGTGGGTCATCTTCAGCCGCATCATGCTGCCGCTGATTACGCCATGGCTGGCCACCGTCGGCATCCTGACGGCTGTCGAATCGTGGAATGAATACATCTGGCCCTCCATCGTCATGAGCAAACCCGATGAATTCCCCCTGTCGGTGGGCGTGCTGTACTTGCGCGGCACCTTCGGCAGCAGTACGCGCGTGATCGCCGCCGGCACCCTGATCACCATCGTGCCGACCCTGCTCGCCTTCCTGTTTACCCAACGCTTCTTCATGCGCGGCATGGACGGCGCAGTCAAATGAAAACGTCTCTCGATAAGGAAGCCCCCATGCACGACCAGCGCATCAGCATCAGCAAAAAAGTCCGCAGCCCGATTTCCTGGGTGCCCACCTTGTACTTCGCCCAGGGCTTGCCGTTCTACGCCGTGGCCCTGGTGGCCGGCCTGATGTTCAAGAGCATGGGCGTGCCGAACGACCAAATCGCCCGCTGGACGGGCCTGATCGGCTTTGCCTGGGTCTTCAAGTCGCTGTGGAGCCCCTTCCTGGAACTGGCGTCGAGCAAGAAGACCATGGTGGTGCTGTTCCAGTTCGCCGGTGGCCTGAGCCTGGGCCTGATCGCGCTGGCCCTGCAAACGCCGCTGTGGTTCGCCGCCTGCATCGCCGTGCTGTTCGTCGCCGCGCTGGCCTCGTCCACGCACGACATCGTCTGCGACGGCCTGTATATCGCCAGCCTGTCGGACAAGCAGCAGGCGGCCTACGCGGGCTGGCAAGGCGCCTTTTTCAATGCGGGCAAGTTCATCTCGCTGGGCGGCCTGGTGATCCTGGCCGGCTACCTGGAGAAAAAAATCGGCATCAAGCCCGCCTGGTCGGTGATCTTCCTGATCATCGGCGCCATGATGCTGTCGCTGGCCGCGTACCACCTGTGGGCGCTGCCGCAGGTGCGCAATGCGGCCGTGGCCGACAAGAGCGTGGCCGGCATCAGCCGCACCCTGTGGGACGTGCTGGTGGACTTCCTGAAAAAGCCCGGCATCTGGGGCATGATCGCCTTCATCATCCTGTTCCGCGCCGGCGAGGCGCAAGTGCAGACCATCGGCCCGCTGTTCCTGCGCGAAGCGCGCGAACTGGGCGGCCTGGGCCTGTCGACGACGGAAGTGGGCGCCGTGTACGGCACGGCCGGCACCGTGGCATTCCTGCTGGGCAGCATCGGCGGCGGCTACTTCACTTCGTGGCTGGGCCTGAAGCGCGCCATGTTCTTCCTGATCCTGGCCATGAACTTGCCGAATCTGGTGTTCTATTACCTGAGCCACAGCATGCCCACCGACCTGACCCTGATCACGGCCGCGCTCAGCGTGGAGATGTTCGGCTATGGCTTCGGCTTCGTCGGCCTGATCCTGTTCATGATGCAGGTGGTCTCCGTCGGCAAATACCAGACGGCCCACTATGCGTTCGCTACCGGCGTGATGCAGCTGGGCTTCGTGCTGTTCAAGATGATCAGCGGCGACATCCAGACGGCGCTCGGCTACAAGACGTTTTTCCTGTGGGTGCTGGTGTCGGCCGTGCCCGTATTGATCCTGTCGCGCTTCATGCGCATCGGCCCGAAGGATACCTCCGACCAGTCTGACGCCGGCGCCACGTCCGCGCCGGCCAGCGCAAGCTAGGAATCGCACAGTCCATGGCACACATCGCATTAAAGAATATCGTCAAGCTGTATGACGACAAGCACCCGGTCATCCACGGCATCGACCTCGATATCCGCGACGGCGAATTCGTCGTCTTCGTGGGGCCCTCCGGCTGCGGCAAATCGACCCTGCTGCGCATGATCGCCGGCCTGGAAGACATCACCGACGGCGAGCTGCATATCGGCGGCAAGCTGGCCAACGATATCGCGCCGGCCGAGCGGGGCCTGGCCATGGTCTTCCAGAGCTACGCCCTGTATCCGCACATGACGGTGTACGAAAACATGGCCTTCGCCCTCTCCCTGGCGGGACACAAGAAGGCCGAGGTGCGCGCCGCCGTCGAGCGCGCGGCCGACATCCTGCAGATCACGCCACTGTTGAAACGCAAGCCGAAGGACCTGTCGGGCGGCCAGCGCCAGCGCGTGGCCATCGGCCGCGCCATCGTGCGCAAACCACAGGTTTTCCTGTTCGACGAACCGCTGTCGAACCTCGACGCGTCGCTGCGCGTGCAGATGCGCGTGGAAATCTCGCGCCTGCACCAGGAACTGAAAACCACCATGATCTACGTCACGCACGACCAGGTCGAGGCGATGACCCTGGGCGAGCGCATCGTCGTCTTCAATGGCGGGCGCATCGAGCAGGTGGGCAGTCCGCACGCGCTGTATAACAATCCCGGCAACCTGTTCGTGGCCGGCTTCCTCGGCGCACCGAAGATGAACTTCATCGCTTGCACGGCCGTTGCCAGCGGCCCCGGCTCGGTGGCCGTGCGCCTGCCCGGCGGCGCCGTCATCGACGTCGAAGCGCAGGGCGGGAGCGTGGCGCCGGGCGACGGGCTGACCCTGGGCGTGCGCGCCGAGCATGTCAGCCTGCAGCACGGGGACAATGCGGACGGCAACGTAATCGACGCGGCCGTCAGCCATGTCGAATACCTGGGCGACGTGGCCATCGTCTACGCCAGCATGCCGGGCGTGGCCGAGATGCTGGCCGTCAAGCTGCCGGCCGAGGAAGGCTTGCGCCAGGCAGGCGACGCCATGCGCCTGCACCTGCCAGCGCAGCGCTGCCTGCTGTTCGATGCCGCAGGGCAAGCCCTGGCACGCACGTTTGCCGCACCCGCTCAGCCGTTTATGTGACAATAGCCGTTTTGTATCATGCCGCTTCTGTTTGACCTATGCAGGCAGAACGGCAGAAATGTGTTTTTCGAGCTTCCTTGCCCCTCTGGCAATGCCACTGCACGATGTTGCGGTTGCCAGTGCAGGTGCGTATTTTTGTTATTGATTGAAGGATTGACCATGTCCCAATTCCGTCTTGCCCGTCTTAGCCTGCTCCTGGCCGCCATCGGCCTGAATGTCCTGCCATCCCTGTCGCACGCGCAGGATGCCAAGCCAGCCGCCGCCGCGGCTGCCGCTCCGGCCGAATCGGTGCGCCCTGAAGTGTTCAAGCTGCTCGATCCGACCGCCGTGAAGGCATCGATGGATGCCAAGAACTACGCCGACGTGCAAAGCCGCATCGACCAGGCTGCCGCCATTCCGGCCCTGACGCCGTATGAAACGTTCGTGCTGAACCGCCTGCGCGTGGCATTGGCATCGGCCACCAACAATGCGCCCATGGCCATGACGGCACTGGAAGCGGTGATCGAATCGGGCAAGCTGGAAAAGAACGTCAAGGGCGATTTCATCCAGGCGCTGGCCAACTACCACTACAACGCCAAGGATTACCCGAACGCCATCAAATGGTTCACCCGCTACCAGACGGAAACGGGCGATGTCGCCAGCGTACGCAAGTACATCGTGCGCGCCTATTACCTGGGCAATGACTTTGCGCGTGCAAAGCAGGAATTGTTGGCCGATATCACGGCACAACAGCAAGCGGGCAAGACACCTAGCCTGGAAGAATTGCAATTGCTGGCCAACACGGGCTCGAAAAGCAAGGATCCGGCCACCTACCTGATCGCCATGGAAAACCTGGTGCGCTACTACCCGTCGGACGACTACTGGACCGACCTGCTGGGCCGTTTGCAGGGCAAGGCCGGCTATTCCGACCGCTTCGCGCTGGACGTGCTGCGCCTGCAATTCCAGGCCGTCGGCACCATGTCGCCGCAAGATTACAGCGACATGGCTGAAATCGCCTTGCAAAACGCCTTCCCGACGGAAGCGAAAAAAGTCCTCGACGCCGGCTTTGCCAAAGGCGTGCTGGGCACGGGCGCGAATGCGGCCAAGCACAAGAAACTGCGCGACCAGGCCAACAAGGCTGCCGCCGACGATGCGAAAAACATCGCCAGCGGCGAAGCGTCGGCCATGAAGAGCAAGGATGGCACGGGCTTGATCAACCTGGGTTACGCCTTCGTGACGATGGACCAGTTCGACAAAGGTATCGACCTGATCCAGAAAGGCATCGCCAAGGGCGGCCTGAAACGTGCTGAAGACGCCAAGCTGCGCCTCGGTTACTCCTACGCCATGGCTGGCAAGAAAGATGACGCCATCAAGGTCCTGGAAACGGTCAAGGGCGGCGACGGCGTGGGCGACCTGGCCCGCTACTGGATCCTGTGGCTGAACCGTCCTGCCACGGCAGCGGCGGCACCGGCAGCAGCGGCACAGTAATTCCCGCTCCGTCCAGCATGCGCAAGGCAGTTCCCGGCTCAGGCCGGGGCTGCTTTTTTTTCGACCTTTTTTCATCCTTCCATGCCGCCAGCCACTGTCGCCACCGCCACCGCCGCCGAACGATTGACCAGCCTGGACGCCTTTCGCGGCTTCGTGATCGTCACCATGATCTGGGTCAACTACCTGGCCGGCATGCCCGGCATTGCCTGGTGGCTCGAACATGCGGGGCCGCGCGCCGACGGCATCACCGCGCCGGACCTGGTCTTTCCCGGCTTTCTGTTCATGGTCGGCATGGCTATTCCGCTGGCATTGCAGCGCCATTGCGGCCACGTCACGCCAGCCCTGCTGGGACGCCTGCTGTGGCGCTCCGCCAGCCTGATGCTGGCGGGCGTGGTGCTGGCGAACGCCTACCGCTACGATGCGCAGGCGGCGCTGCTGCCGCACGCCGTGTATTTCCTGCTGTTTTACGTGGCCATGATCCTGCTGTGGCGCCAGGGTGCGGGCAAGCTTGAGCTGGCTGCGGGCGGCGCCCTGATGCTGTTCCTGCTGGCGACGTTCCGCGGTGAATTGAATGCGGAATTTTCCAGCACCTGGCTGCAACCGTCCTGGTGGGGCATCCTCGGCATGATCGGCTGGTCTTACCTGCTGTGCAGCCTGCTGTACCTGGCATGCCAGGGCAGCGGCACGGCGCTGATGGGCGTGCTTTCCCTGCTGATCGCGCTGTACATGGGCGGCACGGCGGGCAGCCTGGATTTCCTGCCGGCGGGTATCAACGGGGTTGTCAACGTGCCGCAAGTGCTCGGTTCGACGGCGGCCAATGTGCTGGCCGGCACCCTGGTGGGCCGGCTGTTCCTGCGCGGCGCGGCATTGAACCATGCCCAGAGGATACGTTTCATGGCGTGGTTCGCGCTGGGCCTGCTGGTGGCCGGCCTGCTGCTGCGGCCGTATCACCACATCAACAAGATCGCGGCAACGGAATCCTACACGCTCGTGTGCAGCGCCATCATCCTGGCCCTGTTCCTCGTGTTTTATGTCGTCATCGACGTGTGGCGCTGGCGCGCCTGGGCGGTGGTGTTATTGCCCGCCGGCACCAATGCCCTGTTCGCCTACATCGTGCCCGACCTGTGGCAACAACTGGCAACCGTGCTGCACCTGCCGCACTTCTGGTGGCCGTATCTGGAAACGGGCGGCGCGGCCGGCCTGTGGAATGCCGCCGCCGTCACCGCCCTGATGCTGCTCTTCACGGCCCTGGCCACACGCTATGGCCTGAAGCTGAAGTTCTAGCGCTAGACCTTGATATAGATCTTGCGCTTGTCCATGCCGTAGGCGATCAGCCAGCACAGCAGCATGAAGCTGACGGCAAACAGCAAGGAGCACACGCGCGCCGGCGCCCAGCCCGTAAACCACTGCTGGTACAGCCACTGGTACAGGTTGCCGCCACCGATGCGCACGGTAAACGCAATGATCACCAGCACTTCCGACACCAGGTAGATGAACAGGGTGTTCTTGCCGAAGACTTCAAAAAAATACGTCCAGCCCGTGATCTTGCGCACGTCGATGATGAACATCAGCAGCGCCAGCAGCAGCAAGTCCAGGCCGATACCCAGCATCACGTAAGAGCTGGTCCACAGCTTCTTGTTGATCGGAAACACTTCATTCCAGCACAGGGCCACCGCCACGCAAATGGCGCCGGCCACGGCCAGCTGATACAGGCTCGAGCGCAATTGCACCGGTGCCGCCTGGCGCAGGAAGCTGCCCGCCAGGTAGCCGGCAATCACATTGACAATCGAGGGCAAGGTACCGAGGATGCCTTCCGGATCGAAGGCGATGCCTTCGCCGTGGTACAAATGGCTGTCGCCCAGCAGGATCAGATCCAGCTTGGCCGGCGCGTTGCCGTGCAAGCTGTAGTCGCCCCAGGTCGCCAGGATGGCCCAATAGCCAAGCAAGGCGCAGGCGCTGAAGACCAGCGCGCCCCGCGTCTTCCAGTAATGGAGGATCAGGGCGGCGGCCAGGTAGCACACGGCGATGCGCTGCAGCACGCCGGGGATGCGCGTGTGCGACAGGGGCGACCAGGCGAACTGGCCCGCATCGTCGAGCTTGAAGAAGGGAAACCAGTACAGCAGGAAGCCCAGTAAAAAGATCAGCGCGCTGCGCTTGCACAACTTGGCCAGCACGGCGCCATGGCCCAGGTTTTCATACTTGCCCAGCGCAAAGGCCAGCGCATTGCCGACCACAAACAAAAAGCTGGGAAAGACCAGGTCCGTCACGGTAAAACCATGCCATTCGGCATGCAGGAACGGCGCATACACGCTGCCCCAGTCGCCCGGCGTATTGACGACGATCATCAGGGCGACGGTCAGGCCGCGCAGGACGTCGAGGGCGAGGTAACGCTGGTTCATGGCTGCGCCCCCTTCAGAATAGGCGCCAGGGCCGTGCCCAGCACCTGCTGCGCATCGCCGCTCAATTCCCAGAACATGCCACCGCGCAAGCCCTTGTCGCGGATATAGCGCACTTTACGGGCCACCGATTGCGCATCTTCATAGCTGATGAAAACGCCGCTGTCGCGGTTATACAGATACGGCACTTGCGATGCAGCATGCCAATGGCGCTGGAAACCGCGCGCGCCCTTGCCATCGACCAGGTAACCCTGCTCGAGCAGATGCCGGTACGTGAATGTCGGCGTACCGTCATTGCCGCTGGCCGCGCCCTGGCAAGGCTGGTACAGGCCGTCACCGCGGGGACCGGCGGCGCACTGCTTCCAGCCATAGCCATAGAAAGGCACGCCCAGCACCAGCTTGGCGGCAGGCACGCCGGCGCGCAGGAAGCGCGTCACGGTGGCGTCCGCGTGCAGCGCCTTGTCGCGCTGCGGGTCGGCGGGATCCGCATACAGGGGCGCCAGCTGGCCATTCTCGGCATCCCACACGCCACGGTAGTCATACGTCATCAGGTTGATCCAGTCCAGCTGCGCCGCCAGACGGACGATCCAGCCGGGCGCGGCGTCGCTGTCACCGGTCAGGCTGGCATGCGCGCCAGCGGCGATGGTGATCAGGTAATGGCGGCCGGCCGCCTGCTTGCCAGCCTGGTCGAAGGCGCTGCGCAATTCGGCAACCAGGCGCACATAGTTTTCCTTGTCATCGCCGCGGTGGCAGACCTTGCCTTCGATGCAGGGAATTCCCCCCGTGGCCGGATGCTCCCAGTCGATATCGACGCCATCGAGGCCATGCCGGCGCACCAGCTCCAGCGCGGAGGCGATGAATGCCCGGCGCGCGGCAGGCGTGGCGGCCACGTCCGAAAAGCGGTTCGACCAGATCCAGCCGCCCACCGACAACAGGACGCGCAGCCGCGGATTGCTGTGCTTGAGCGCATTGAGTTTGCGCAAGTTGTCGGCATCGGCTTGCGGTGCCGGCAGCACGATGCTGCCATTGGCCGGTCGGGACGGCTTGCCGTCCGCATCCAGGCAGGCGCTCACGCCGCCGCCATCGGGCGCGGGATTGCCATGTTCGCCATCCCAGCAGATGTCGGCGAACGCGTACTGGATCAGGCTGACATTGCCAGCGCGAATATTGTGCTCGTTAACGGGAAAATCGGCCGATTTCCAGCCGGGATAATAAGCCACCACTTCCGGCGCAAAGGCCGGTGCGGCAGGCGCGGCGGAGGCGGCCAGTGGCAGCGCGCAGGCGAAGCAAGCCAGCATTGCGTGTAATGTCATCGGATGTGTCCCACCATGTAAAGAAAACCATCTTGCAATAAAAAAATGGCGGAGCCAGCTGCGCTCCGCCATTGTCATGCCATCCCGGGTGTCCGCCGGGAGGCATCAACTACATAAAACGTCTTACATCTTGCCTTGCAGTGCCAGGTAGATCTGACGGCCGTTCTTGTAGAACGCGCCTGGCATGTCATCCGAACCTGGGGTCTTGATGGTCGAACGCGACAGTGGATTGTTCAAGTCCTTGCCGTCCAGGGTGATGGCCAGGTTTTCCGTCAACTGGTAGGCGATCGATGCGGACAGTCCGCCGATGCCAGCCTGGTAGGCGGCGCTGCGACGCGAGGTGCCGTTCAGGAATTCCGAACGGTAGCTGTACGTCAGGCGTGCGCTGAACTTGTCGTTTTCAAAGAACGCGCCAATGTTATACGCATTTTTCGAGGTGCCGATCATCGTGCATTCGCCGAAATCACCGCATGGCGAACCCTTGACGTTGCCCGTTTCCTTGCCATCGGTATAGGTGTAGTTGGCGTTCACGCCGAAGCCTGCTGGCAACGCTTGCACATACGACAGTTCCAGGCCTTTGACTTCCGCCGTGGTATTGGTTGGCGTGCCAACTTCATACTGGGTGAACTTGTTCTGCAACTGGTTGTAGAACGTCGTCACACCTTTGCCGTAGGTCACATAACCATCAAGCGACGAGTAGAAGATACCAGCCGAGACCATCGATTTTGGCGCGAAGTACCATTCCACGCCGATGTCGGCATTGTTCGAACGGATAGGACGCAGGTTAGGATTGCCGGCGTTGCCGTCGAGCTGGTTGTCGCGCAGATCCAGGCCAGCCATCATGCCCAGTTCAGGACGGGCCATGGTGCGGCTGATACCGAAACGGCCGATGATATCCTTCGTCACATCCAGGCGGAAGTTGGCGCTAGGCAAGAAATCGTTATACGTGTTGGTGTAGTTCTTGATTTCGTACTGGGCAGCCGGGTTCAGCTCGTAGCGGTTGACGTCTTCCTTGGTATGCACATAGCGCACGCCAAAGTTACCCGACAGGCCTTCCGTGCTGAAGTTCGCCATCGCGTACACCGACTGGGTCGGTTCCTTGATGTTGAACTCGGACTGGCGCAGGTTGCCTTCGTAGGTGGCGTTATCCTTGAGCCACTTGTTGACGCTCGCTTGCGAGAACGTCCAGTAGCCGGCGCCGTTCACGCCCAGGTCCTTGAAGTTGCTCGGGAACGAGGTCAGGCCATCCATCGGCAGGTTGGCGGTGACGCCCAGCGATGGCTTGGCGACGATGCCGATGGCGGTCAGGTCACGCTTGTGTTCCGCGACGCGGGCACCGAATTCCACCGACGAGATCGCTGGCAAGTCCAGTTTCAGGATACCGTCGATCTGGCCATAGGTTTCCTTGTCGTTCGCGGTGACGTGCGAACCGTAGGTGTAAGGCGTTGCCTGACGGCCGCCGATCGAGAACTTGTTCGCGCCCGGGGTATCGTAGATCACGCCATGGCTGGCGCCGTTCTGGGTGTAGCCGCCGCCCGTCCAAGGCATCCAAACGCCCAGCGCGCCGCTTTCCGTGTTGCCCACGCCTTTGGTCGTGCCGACTTTGCCCGAGAAGGTCAGGCGGTCATTGACGCGGTATTTGGCATCGATGTTGAAGAAGTCGGACTTGCTTTCCGCCACAGGACGGCTGAACTCTTCCTGCACTGCGCTGGAATAGCCGGCGCAGATGGCGCCGCAATTGGCTGGCACGGTGGTGTGCAGGCCGGTAACGATACCACCCTTGTAGGTGCCGCTGACGTTGCCGACAGGATAACCGCCCTTGCTGCCCGTTTCCAGGCCTACGGTCTGGATGAAGTTATGGTTGATGTTAGGCGCGTCGAGTTCGGAGTGGAACAGGGTGAAGTCCAGGGTCAGCGCGCTGCTCGGCTTGATCTGCACGTCGATCAGGCCGCCCTTGCGGGTGCGTTCCTGTTCGAACCAGGCGGTGCCGCCCATGTAGTTGACGCGGCCACCGGCCGAACCTGGCAAGGCGCCAGCGACTGCCGAATCCGCGGCAACGCCGTCATACCAGACGCCATTTTCCTGGCCAACACGGCTCAGTTTGCGCTTCTGATAGAAGCCCTGCAGCATCACACCCATGGTGTTGTTATCGTTCTTCCAGTTCAGCATGCCGCTCACTTGCGGATCTTTCTTGCCCGAGTTGGACGAGTACACGGCGCCCAGGCTGACCTGGCCCGTAATTTGTTTCTTGAAGTCCAGCGGTTTGCGCGATTCGATATCGATCACGCCCTGTGCGCCGCCTTCCAGCAGGTTCGCTTGCGAACCTTTGTGCACGGTGACGCGGCCGATCAGTTCGGAGGGGAACAGCGAGAAGCTGACGCTGCGGCCACCGCCGATGATGTTGTCGGCAAACCAGTCGCCGCTGCTGACCGAGTGGCCATTGAAGGTGGTCAGGGTCAGGCCGAACGGTGTGCCGCGCAGTGCCACGCGGTCATTTTCGCCAAAGCTGCCTTCGTTGCCGCCTGCGGCGGCGACGCTGACGCCGGGCACGCGTTGCAGCGAGTCGGCGATATTTTTGTCAGGCATCTTGCCCACGTCTTCAGCCGTGATCACTTCGACCAGGCTGTCGGAATTGCGTTTTTGGTTCAAGGATTGTTGCAGCGATGCACGGATACCCGTCACGACGACGGTCTGGCCTTCGTCAACTTCGGCCGCTGCTGCCGGCTTGGCTGCCACGGCTTCCTGCGCATGCGCCGAGAAACTCGCACCTGCCATCAACATAGCCACAGCAGCGGCGATAGGCGTCAAATTGCGTGCTGCAGAGCTAGCTGTCAAATTGCGTTTCATGTACTCCCCCTTGATTTAGGCTCCAGGATTGGATCCTTTTCATTTTTAATGTAGGTCTTCTTTCCAGCCGCCCACTCTCGCCGGCATGCTGCAGACCCTTCGGCACAACCACTTACAAAACCAATTCAACGCCAATATACTACTATCCAATACCAGAACACTACCAGTTGCAACTTTTTTTTTATAACGTTGCTTGAATCACACAGACCACTTTATCTAAATCAATCCGTAGCCCGTATGAGCGGACTAAATCCCGGCGAAGCCAGGCATAAATTGCTGGCATGACAATTCAAATTGGTTTTATAACGGCCTTTTTTGGTATTATCCAGCGACACAAAACAGATACAGAGCGCGTCTGCAACGCGCCGTAACGGAGACCCTCAGCGTATGACAACCCTGGCTCACATCATGCAAGGCCTGGGGCAGACGAGTAGCCTGCCCCTGTACCAGCAACTGCAGCGCGCGCTGCGCGAAGCGATCGACAAGCGCATCCTCGGCCCCGAGGAAGCCCTGCCGGCCGAGCGCCAGCTGGCCAGCGACCTGTCCGTCTCGCGCATCACCGTGCGCAAGGCCATCGATGGCCTCGTCAACGAGGGCTTGCTGGTGCGGCGCCCCGGCTCGGGTAATTTCATCAATACGCGCATCGAGAAAAATTTCGCCAAGCTGACCTCGTTTTCCGAGGATATGCGGGCACGCGGACGCACGCCGCGCAGCGTGTGGCTCAAGCGCGCGGAGGGCACCGTCACGCCGGAAGAGGCCTTGCGCCTGCGGCTGTCGCCGGGCGCGCCCGTGTACCGCTTCCACCGCATCCGCTATGCGGACGAGGTGCCGATGTGCCTGGAATACGCGACCATCGTCGCCAGCTGCCTGCCGAACCTCGACGCTGTCGATATCTCCATGTATGACGCGCTGGAACAGGCGGGCAACCGGCCCGTGCGCGCCTTGCAACGGCTCAGCGCCTTGTTGTTGACGGGGGAGCAGGCCAGCCTGTTGCAGGCGGAGGAAGGCGACGCGGGATTGTCGGTGGAAAGACTGGGCTTTTTGCGCGATGGCCGCGCCGTGGAATTTTGCCGCTCCTACTTCCGCGGCGATATGTATGACTTCGTGGCTGAATTAAGTACCAATTAATACCAGCTGCCCGAATTTCTGAATACCAGATAAAACCACTTATTGCAGTGCAATATATATGCCGGCATCGCGGCTATATATGCACGGCAATGGTGCAATCATCGGCGGCGATTATGTGGCTGCCTGCGCGGAATATAAAATAAGAGCGTGCAATACGCTTTTTGCGCATTGCAGCAAAACGGAGATTACCCGTCAGGAAGCGGGGGCGGCGCGGCGGCCCACGCCCAGCAAAATCACGCCCAGCACCACGCACAGCCAGCCGAATAGCGGCCCCAGCCATCCGGCCCAGGTAGCGACGCTCGGGTGCGCCGGCAGCGGCGCGAGCAAGGTACTGCCCGGCATGGCGCTGCTGGCCCGCTCCGCCAGCACGCGTCCATACGCATCGCTGACCGTCAGCACACCCTCGCGCGCCGCGCGCAGCACGGCATAACCGTTTTCCACGCCGCGCACCACCGTCATGCGCGCCCCCATCCAGGCGTCCAGCTGGAAATCCCAGGCCGGCACCAGCATCGCCTGCGCCCCGGCCGCGCCATACGCCTGTCCCAGGGGTGCGAAATGCATGTCCTTGCAGATGGCCAGTCCCATGGCCATCCCCGCTACCGGCTGCACGGCATAGGCGCTGCCAGCAAGAAACTCGCGCTCGGGCGGCGCCAGATGATGTTTTTGATAGCTGACAGGCGCGGCGCCATCGGGCGCGAACAGCCACGCCAGGTTGCGCCGGCCGGCAGCGTCCTGCACGCCGAGCCCCAGGGTGATCCACACGCCCGTGCTGCGCGCCAGCGCCTGGAAACGCTGTTGCACGGCGTCCGCCTGCGCTGGGGCCAGCACGGCTATTTTTTCCGGCAACAGCACCAGCCTGGCGCCCTGCCCGGCCAGTTCTTCGACATGGCGCGCGTACTGGTCCCAGATGGCTTGTGTGCGCGCTGGCGGCGTGGCCGGGCCGATAAAGTCATCGATAGCCACCAGCCCCGCCAGCGGCCCTGCCGGCGCCAGTGCCGGCGCGCCCTGCACGCGCCAGGCGCCGCCTGCCCAGGCGGCCGCCAGCAGCAGCGCGGCGGCACCGGCCGCCGGCACATACGCGCGCCCGCCGGCCAGCAGCAAGGCCAGCGCGGATGGCGCCAGGCACAGCAAAAACAGCAGGCCAGGCACGCCCGCCAGGGCCGCCACCTGCAGCACGGCAAGGTTATCCGCTTGCGAATACGCGAGGCTGCCCCAGTTACCGTCCGGCAGCAAGGCCGCCATCAGCGTATCGATGGCCACCCACAGCACGGGATAGGCCAGCACCGTCCAGGGCGCCCGGTAGCGCAGCACGAGGCGCCGCGCGGCCAGCACCACCAGCAGCCACAACAGTGCCTTGACGGCGATCACGGCCAGCACGGCCGGCAAGGGCATGAGCAGGCGGAAATAGGCATAGTTCGATGACAGGCCGAACACAGCGGCCAGGAACGTCATCCAGGCCGCATCGCGGCGCGACGAGCGCAGGGCCAGCCACAGCACGGGCAGCGGCGCGCACCAGGCCAACCAGCCCAGCGGCTGCGGTCCCAGCACCCAGTACAGGGGCAGGCCCGCCGCCAGCGCGGCGGCGGTTTGCAACAGGCGCTGGCGCAGCGCGGTGCCGCCGGCAAACGCAGCCGATGTAGTCAAGGTCGGGAACATGCTCATGCTTTCAAGGGGAGCCAGATTTCCACGCCGCCGATGCCGCTGGCGGGATCGAAATGCTGGTCGTAGCGTTCAAAATCGGGCGCGTCGGCCACTTCCAGCCCGGACTGGGGCAGCCATTCGTTCCACACCGTGTGCCAGGTGGCGCGGATGGTGGAAATATGCCCGCGGTGATGAAACACGGCGTAGCGCTGCGGCGCGATGCGCAGCCGCGTCCAGTTCTCGGAGGCCTGGGAAAAGTCGCTTACGGCAATGGCGCACAGGTAATCGAAATTGCCCGCGTCGTCATTATTGCAGCACACGCCATACACCAGCTGGCCGGGCGCCACATGGGGCAGGAAGCGCTGCCACAGGGCGGGGATGCCGGCAGCCGTTTCTGCGCGATAACGTTCGACTAAGCCCGCCACCAGCAAGGCGGGGCCCCGCTCGAAACGGGGCGCTTCCAGGGCCACGCCCGGCGCCACATCCATTTTGATGGCGTCCACCAGCGCGAGGTTGGCGACATGGCGCTGGGCGCGTACCCGCTCCGGCGTGATCTGGAACTGCTCGCGAAAGGCCCGCGTAAATGCCTCGTGGGAACTGTAGCCCGCTTCCAGCGCGACGGCGAGGATGTCTTGCGCGCCCTGCGCCAGCGCACGCGCCGCCTCGCTGAGCCGGCGCGCCCGCACATAGCGCATCACGGAATGGCCCGTGGCCAGGCCAAACGCACGCGTCAGGTGACACGGCGAGGCACCGCCCACATTGGCGATGTCACCGAGCGAGATATTCTCCGCATAGTGCGATTCGATATACCAGAGTGCCTTGGCCAGATAGTGCATGAACGCTTCCCGTTGAACGAGCAGCGACTGTAGCATTTTCGGGGGAAGTGGATTTGACTGGAATTGCGCAATACGGGCTTATTTCCGGGTGCGCTTTTCGTACACCAGCTGGCCGCTGCTGATGCGCGCCAGCTCGGCCATTTCCTGGGCCAGGAAGGCGAGCAGGTCGTCGATGCTGACGACGCCGGAGAGCGCGCCCAGGCTGTTGACCACGGGCAGGCGGCGGATGCCGTTGACGCGCATGCGTTCGATGATGTCATAGACGTCCTCGTCTTCGCTGGCGGTCAGCAGCTGCGCGCTCATGATGTCGCCCACCAGCAGGCTGGCGGGGTCGAGGCCCAGGGCAATGACGGAAATGACGATGTCGCGGTCGGTGAGGATGCCGATGGGGACGCGCTCGCCGTTCGGCTGCTCGGCCACGATCAGGTCACCCACGTGGTGCTGGCGCATCAGCAGCGCCGCGTCCTGCACGCTGGTGTCACGCTGGCAATGGATGGTGTGCAGGGTACAGATGTCGCCGATGCGCATGTCGCCACTCCGTTTGAGGCAGAGTGTCCACGCTACGCCAGCCCGCCGTGGCGGGCTTGAGGCACATCAATGAAACGGGTCTTACTTTTCTTCGGGGGGCGGCAGGAAGCAGGCTTCGACGATTTGCAGGTCGTTATCCTTGGCAAATTCGCGCACGAAGTGAAACGCCATCGGCTCGATCTCGCGCAACTTCGTGTTGACCACCACCGACTTGACGCCATTGACGACGGTCGGGCGCACGTAGGGCGAATACTGGAGGTGCGCATTGCGCCCGCCACCTTCGGGATTGAAACAGGACATCACTCCGCAAAGGCGCTCGGCCCAATCGCTGGGTCGGAATTGCTTGCCATTGCTGGTGAGACCAAGGATGAAGAACTCGTCTGAGAGTTCCCCTGTTTTTTGAGATAACTCGGCCATGTGGCTTGTCGGGACTGGATTGCGTGAATGGCCCCGGCGGGTAAGCCGGGCTGGTAATTCAACTACGTTTGCTGCGGTAAGCCAGTATTATATCTTATAGAAGACTTGGGTTCTACCTCGATCTGCCCTGACGATGCAAACAGGGGCCGGCACGCCTTGCGCGCCAGCCCCTATTTTAACCTTGTTCCACGCGCAAGGCGCATGGATGGCGCATGTGCGCCCGCGTCAGCCGAGGAAAACGGCGCCCGACATCAACAGCAGCAACAGCATCCACAGCAGCAAGGCGCGCCACACGAGGCCCACCGTACTCTGCAAGGCGCGCGCGCCCGGCTCTTCGCCTGGCAGGATATCGCTTTCGCTGTCGCTGTCATCGACGGCCATGTCCGGCGTGACGAGCACGCGGGCCGCCGTTTCCGCTGGCGTGCCCAGGCGCACGCCCATGGCGCCGCCGCCGGCCGTCAAAATGATGCCGATGGCCTCATCCTGCCAGCGCTGGGCGAAGTTGCGCCAGGCGTAGATGGCATCCTCGAAATTGCCGACCACGGCAAACGCCACGGCCGTCAGGCGCACGGGAATCCAGTCGATCCAGTAAAAGGCGCGCGCGGCGAACTGGCCGAAGGCTTCATTGCGCATGTGCTCGGGCTCGTTCCAGGCGCGCGCCAGGTATTCGGCCACGCGGTACATCACGGCACAGGCAGGGCCCAGCGGCATGAGGAACCAGAAGAACACGCCAAATACATTGCGGTGCGTGGTGACCAGGGCTTTTTCCACGGCGATGCGGGCGATTTCGCTCGCTTCCATGCCCACCGTGTCGAGCTTGGTCCACTCGGCCAGCAAGGTGCGCGCGGTCGCTTCGTCGCCGGCGCTCAGGGCCAGCTGGATCGACGTGAAGTAATGGCTGTAGTGGCGGAAGCCCAGGGTCAGGTAGACGATGAGGACGTTCCAGGCAAAGGCCAGCAGGGTCAGCTGATAATGCTGCAAGAGCCAGTAAATGCCGGCCGTCGGCACCATCAGCACGCCGATCATGAGGAACCAGCCCATGCGGCCATGGTTGGCGTGGCCAGCATTGAACCAGGTCTCCATGCGCATTGCCAGGCTCTTGATTTCGGCGTAGATCGGATTGTCCGCGCGCAAAGGTTTGAGCTGCTCGATCAGCAATGCGCAAAGTATGGAGAGAAATGTCATCAAACGTCCTTTTTGTCTTTTTCAGCAATACCGCAATGCCCGCTACGATAGCGCAGTGCAGTGCTGGAATCAAACTTATTACGTGCGGGGCGCCATTTTACGCGCGCAAGAGGTGAAACAGATTGCGCAGCATGCCGGCGGTGGCGCCCCAGATGTAGAAGCGCTCGTACGGCATGGCGTAGAACGAGCGCCGTCCGCCGGGCAATTCCACCGACAGGCGCTGATGGTTGAGGCCATCCATGAGGAAGACCAGCGGCACTTCGAAGATTTCCGCCACTTCGGACGGGTCGGCGCGCAGCTCGAACGGCGGCGTCACCAGGCCCACCACGGGCGTGACCTGGTAGCCGGTACCCGTCAGGTAATCGGGCAGGCAGCCCAGCACTTCGATATGCTCGCGCGCCAGGCCCACTTCTTCTTCCGTTTCGCGCAAGGCCGTGGCGATGGGCGACGCATCGAAGGCTTCGCTGCGCCCGCCTGGAAAGCTGACCTGGCCCGCATGGCTGCTCAGGTGGTCCGTGCGCATGGTCAGCAAGATGGTCAAGCCCTGTGGCCGTTGCACCAGGGGAATGAGCACGGCGGCGCGCACGGGCACGGCACGGGCGGAAAGAAAATCCTGGGTAATCTCGGGCTGCCAGTCAGGCTGTTCGGCCAGGCGCTGGCGCAGCCAGGCGGGCGTCAGGCGCACGGCGTCCAGCGCCGCCTCGCCGGCGATCGAATCGATGGCGAGTTGTTTTGGATCAAATGCGATAGTGGCCATGGCAGCTTGCCTCAATAGCAATTCAGAATAAAAAAAGGGGCACCATAACAGGCACCCCTTTTCCCAACGCAGACGCTGATATTACGCGCTTGCTTTCGCCACAACGCGGCGATTTGGCAATTTTTCTTTGATACGCGCCGATTTACCCGAACGCTCACGCAGATAGTACAGCTTGGCGCGGCGAACGTCACCACGGCGTTTCACTTCGATCGAAGCGATCAGCGGCGAGTACAGTTGGAACGTACGCTCAACGCCTTCGCCGGACGAGATCTTGCGAACGATGAAGTTCGAGTTCAGGCCACGGTTACGACGGGAGATAACGACGCCTTCGTAAGCCTGGGCGCGCTTGCGCGTACCTTCGACTACGTTGACGCTGACGATAACGGTATCGCCTGGTGCGAATTCAGGAATGGTTTTACCCAGACGAGCAATTTCTTCCTGCTCTAATTGTTGAATCAAGTCCATTTTTATAACTCCGAAAACCATCATGCCGGCGCACTGTGGATAGCAAGTATCCGCCCGGTAGAGGATGGGTATTACCAATTTGGGCAACATGCCCGGCACTGCAAGGCCACCCTGCTTGCCGTCCGAAAACGGCTTACAGGCTGGCCAGGAATTTTTCGTCGGTCTTGCTGAGCAAGCCGGCGGCACGCGCACTGACCAGCAGGTCAGGCCGCTTTGTCGCGGTCGCTTCCAGCATGCGCTGGCGGCGCCACTTGACGATCTCGGCATGGTTTCCACCCATCAAGACGGGCGGCACGGCCATGCCTTCATATGTTTCCGGCCGCGTGTAGTGCGGCGAATCGAGCAAGCCATTGACGAAGCTGTCCTCGACGGCCGATGCCTCGGTGTTCAAGACACCCGGCAACAGACGGATCACCGCATCCATCAGCGCCATGGCAGGCAATTCACCGCCCGACAGGACAAAGTCGCCGACGCTGATTTCTTCGTCGACGCAACGGTCCAGCAAACGCTGGTCCACGGCTTCATAGCGGCCACACAGGATCACCAAACCAGGTTCGGCTTTCAGTTGCGTGACGCGCTCGTGCGTCAACGGACGGCCTTGCGGCGACATGAACACCACGCGGGGCGCCGCCAGACCGAGGTCAAGCTGACGCTGCTTCGCGGCAGTAATTGTCGCTTCAAGGGGACGGGCCATCATCACCATGCCGGGGCCGCCGCCATACGGGCGGTCATCCACGGTACGGTGATTGTCGGTCGTGAAATCACGGGGATTCCACAACGACAAGCCACATTTCCCCTGCTCGAAGGCGCGCCGGGTCACACCCGACTGCGTCAGCGCGGCAAACATTTCCGGGAACAGGGTCACGACATCAAATTGCATCGTTCACCATCCTGCAAAGTTTGCCCGGCGCAAAGTTAAGCGCAGGCGGTTTAATAATCGAGGCCCCAGTCGACCGTGATCTTGCTGGCAGCCTTGTCAACGTTAATGACAAACTGGCCAACAAACGGGATCAGGCGCTCAGGCGCCTTTTCAACGGTCTCATCGGCAGTGGCGACGGGCGTGACGCGCAAGATCGACTGCGGACCATTGCTCATCATGTCGTGCACTGTGCCGAGGCACTCGCCTTGCAAATTCTCGACTGTCAGTCCGATCAGATCGGACCAATAAAATTCATCGGCCGTCAGCGTCGGGAAATGGCTACGCGGAATTTGCACAGAGACGCCTTTCAGCGCTTCTGCGGCATCCCGCCCGACCACACCCACCAGCTGGGCCACGACGTCGCCGCCGTGTAACTTCGCTTGCCTGACTTGAACATCATGCAAGGTCGGTTTATCAAACCACCAAGTTTTGACGTTTAATAATGCATCCGCATCTTCGGAGAAAGGAGTGACCCTGACTCCGCCAGCAATGCCATAAGCACCGGAGACATAGCCTACCTGTACCAGGTCATCGGGGACTTTCACCCCGGATGCAGTCTTGACCGTCAAACCAGTGATCTAATTAAGCTGCTGCTTTGTTGTTGCTGGCTACCAGGCGAGCAACGGTTGGCGACAATTGTGCGCCAACGCCTTGCCAGTAGGCCAGACGGTCTGCGGTGATACGCAGTGGAACTTCGCCACCTTGCGCCATCGGGTTGTAAAAACCGATACGCTCAATGAAGCGACCATCGCGGCGATTGCGCGAATCAGTAGCGACGATGTTGAAGAACGGGCGCTTCTTGGCGCCTCCACGAGCTAAACGAATAACGACCATAATATTTCCAAAAAGTGTGCTGAGGCGGAAAAAGCCGCAAATTATAGCGCGCTTTACCGCCAGGCAGCAAGCGTTATGATGACGGGCGTGTAATTTGGGCTAATCAAACATTATGACCAGTCATGGCCGAAGACGCAATAGGCGCGTGCGTCTATCGTGCCTGCCATGCCACGTCCAGACGATGATATTGCGCGACAGCATCGCCTGAACGCCGTCTGAAAGTGCTATCGTTGCGGCAAGCAATGACCGATACTGGCAATCTTTACCGATGAGCAACTCTGGAGTCCCATGACCACCGCTACCATTTTGCAACAGTCGCACAAGAACAAGGCATTCACGACACTACTGGCCTTCCTGCTGGGCATGCTGGGCGCCCACCGCTTCTACCTGCATGGCAGCAAAGACCGCTGGGGCTGGCTACACCTGGCCGCCCTGCCCGCCTCCTTGCTGCTGCGCCAGCTGTTTCCCGAGGCCGACTGGTTTTACCAGATTTTGCCGCTGACCCTGTCCGCCCTGGGCGGCTTCCTGGAAGCGCTGGTACTGGGCCTGATGCCGGACGACAAGTGGGATGCGCGCTACAACGCCGCCTCCCGCCGGCTGTCGGACACGGGCTGGCCCCTGGCCGTGGTGCTGGTCGCTACCTTGATGCTAGGCGCAGGCGTGCTGATCGCCACCATGGCGCGCCTGTTCGACTTGCTGTATACAGGCGGTGCCTACGGTTAATTTCCATACGGAAAATGACTTCAGATATGGCGCGCCACACGCACATGTAAGTGTTGGTAAGCAATCATGATTTTCCTCTATACTGCATTCACAATGCCGACATTACTGGCACATTTAACACCCCCTAGGAGAAGATCATGATTCGTCGCCCACTCATCCTCGCAGTCGCCATCACGGCCCTGTTCAGCACCTCCGCCTTCGCGCAAAACCTGTCGCCGAAGGCGCAATACGCCTACGACACGAAGCAAGCCAGCACGCGCTATGCGGACGACAAGAAACTATGCGCAGAAGAAAGCAGCTCGAAAGCCCGCATGCAATGCCTGCGCGACGCCAAAGGCGAATACGACCAGGCCATCATCAACGCCAAGGCCGCGCAAAAGGCCGGCAATTCGTACGCAGGCCAGAACAACAAGCCAGCCCAGCAACAGATCTGCGCCGAGTGCGGCAAGGTGCTGGCAGTCAACGTCGCTGAAAAAGCGGGCGAAGGCGGCGCGCTGGGCATGATCGGCGGCGGCGTGGCCGGCGCCCTGCTGGGCCGCCAGGTCGGCGGCGGACGCGGCAAAGACCTGGCCACCCTGGCCGGCGCCGCCGGCGGCGCTTTCGCAGGCAAGCAAGTCGAAGGCCACATGAAAAACAGCAAGGTGTGGACTGTCACCGTGCAATACGAAACAGGCGCCAAGGCTGACTTCGCGTTTGACCAGGATCCAGGCCTGGCCGCTGGCGACCTCGTGCGCAATTCGGGCAACGGCATCGCCCGCCGTTAAGAACGCAGCGTCAATCTGGGGTCAGACCCGGCGGGTCTGACCCCGGTATTTGTCTTTGGGGTTAAAAAAAGCGCTGGAGAGTGATCTCCAGCGCTTTTTGCATTCAGCCAGCTTGCACTGGCCAAGTTTCAACTTAAAACTGCTCTTCCGACAAGGCCATCACGCCGGCGCTGCCATCGATGATGGTGGCGCGCAGTCCTGGCGCTTGCGACAGGATGTGGTCGGCAAAGAAGCGCGCCGTGGCGATTTTTGCCTTGTAGAACGAAGCGTCGCCGCTGCCCTCGCCCAGCTTTTGCTGCGCCACCACGGCCGCGCGCGCCATTTGCCAGCCGCCCAGCACGATGCCGGCCAGCTTCAGGTACGGCACGCTGCCCGCGAACACGGCCTTGATGTCCGTCTTCATGTTCGCCACCACGTACTCGACCACGGCTTCCAGCGCGGCGCTGCCTTCGGCCAGGTGGCGCTGCATGGCCTGGAAGTCGGCGCCGGTCAGCTCGCCCAACTGGGCTTCCGTGGCGCGCACCTGGGCGATGATGGCTTTCGCCACGGCGCCGCCGTCGCGCACCGTCTTGCGGCCCACGAGGTCGTTCGCCTGGATGGCCGTGGTGCCCTCATAGATGGTGAGGATCTTGGCGTCGCGGTAATGCTGGGCGGCGCCCGTCTCTTCGATAAAACCCATGCCGCCATGCACTTGCACGCCGTCGCGCGTGACGTCCTGCGACATTTCCGTGGCCCACCCCTTGATCACGGGCACCAGGTATTCATACGTCGCCAGGCTTTCCGCGCGCACGTCCGCCTCCGGATGGTGGTGCGCCACGTCGCTGATGGCCGCGCCCACGTAGGCCAGCGCGCGCGCCGCTTCCGTCTGCGAGCGCATGGACATCAGCATGCGGCGCACGTCCGGGTGGTGGATGATGGACACCGGGCCGGGCGAGCCCGCCAGGTCGCGCGACTGCACGCGGTCCTTGGCGAACGCCACGGCCTGCTGGTAGGCGCGCTCGGCCAGGCCGATGCCTTGCAAGCCCACGCCGAAGCGGGCCGCGTTCATCATGATGAACATGTATTCGAGGCCGCGGTTTTCCTCGCCCACCAGGGTGCCGATGGCGCCGCCGTGGTCGCCAAACTGCAATACCGCCGTCGGACTGGCCTTGATGCCCAGTTTATGCTCGATGGAAACACAGTGGGCGTCGTTGCGCGCGCCCAGGCTGCCATCGGCGTTGACGAGAAATTTCGGCACGATGAACAGCGAGATGCCTTTCACGCCAGCGGGCGCATCCGGCGTGCGGGCCAACACCAGGTGGACGATATTTTCCGCCATGTCGTGTTCGCCGTAAGTGATGAAAATCTTCGTGCCGAACACTTTATACGTGCCATCGTCCTGCGGCACGGCGCGCGTGCGCACGGCGGCCAGGTCGGAACCGGCTTGCGGCTCCGTCAGATTCATGGTGCCCGTCCACTTGCCCGACACCAGGTTTTCCAGGTAGACCGCCTTTTGCTCGTCGCTGCCGGCCGTCAGCAGCGCTTCGATGGCGCCGTCCGACAGCAGGGCGACCAATGCGAACGAGATGCTGGCCGAGTTGAGCATTTCGATGCACGGCGTGGCCAAGAGCTTGGGCAAGCCCTGGCCGCCGAACTCGGTCGGATGCTGCACGCCCTGCCAGCCCGCTTCGCCATACGCCTTGAACGCTTCCTTGAAGCCTTTCGAGGTGGTGACTTGGCCGTCGTGCCAGAAGCTCGGTTCCTTGTCGCTGGGGCCGTTCAAGGGGGCCACCACGCCGCCGCAGAACTTGGCGTTTTCTTCCAGCACGGCTTCGGCCGTGTCGGGCGTCGCGTCTTCGCAACCGGGCAAGGTGTGGATTTCGGCCAGGCCGGCCAGTTCGTTCATCACGAACAACATGTCTTTCAGCGGGGCTTGATAGCTCATCTTCTTTTCTCCAAGAAAAAAGCCACGCGCGGCTCGCCGTGTGGGGCGGGCCGGCGTGGCTTTGTCAGTAACAAAACCGGAAGGGGTGTGACTTAACCCAGTTCTTTGACCAGTTGCGGCACGATCTCGAACAGATCGCCCACGATGCCGTAGTCGGCCACGGCAAAGATCGGCGCTTCAGGATCCTTGTTGATGGCGACGATGGTTTTCGAGTCTTTCATGCCGGCCAGATGCTGGATCGCCCCCGAGATACCGACGGCGATGTACAGCGATGGCGCGACGATCTTGCCCGTCTGGCCCACTTGCCAGTCGTTCGGCACGAAGCCGGCGTCGACGGCGGCGCGCGAAGCACCCATGGCGGCGCCCAGCTTGTCGGCCAGCGGTTCCAGGATGTGGAAGTTCTCGGCCGAACCCATGCCACGGCCGCCCGACACGATGATTTTCGCGGCGGTCAGTTCAGGGCGGTCGGACTTGGCCAGCTCGCGGCCCACGAAGGCCGATTTGCCATTGTCGGCAACGGCGGCGACGGTTTCCGTGGCAGCCGAACCGCCGGTTGCGGCAGCCGCGTCGAAACCGGTGGTGCGCACGGTGATGACCTTGATCTTGTCGCCAGATTGCACGGTAGCAATCGCGTTACCGGCGTAGATCGGACGCTCGAAGGTGTCAGGGGAATCGACCTTGGTGATTTCCGAGATTTGCGCGACGTCCAGCTTGGCGGCCACGCGTGGCAGGATGTTCTTGCCGTAGGCGGTGGCTGGCGCCAGGATATGGCTGTAGTTGCCGGCGATGGCCAGCACTTGCTCGGCCACGTTTTCGGCCAGGCCGTCGGCAAAGTATGGCGCGTCGGCCACGATGACTTTCGTCACGCCGGCGATTTGCGCGGCGGCAGCGGCAGCGGCCGATGCGTTCGAACCTGCGACGAGCACGTGCACGTCGCCGCCGCACTGGGCGGCCGCGGTCACGGTGTGGTGGGTGCTACCCTTTAAGGTAGCGTTGTCGTGTTCAGCAATAACTAATGCGACCATGATGTGTCCTGTAATTGTTCTGGATAAACGGCGGGGCCGCGCTTAGATGACTTTGGCTTCGGTACGCAGCTTGGCGACCAGGGTAGCGACGTCAGGCACCTTGATACCGGCCGAGCGCTTGGCTGGCTCGACGACTTTCAGGGTCTTCAGGCGTGGCGCAACGTCGACGCCCAGGTCTTCCGGCTTGACGGTCTCGAGCGGCTTTTTCTTCGCCTTCATGATGTTCGGCAAGGTCACATAGCGTGGCTCGTTCAAACGCAGGTCGGTGGTGATAATCGCTGGCAAGGTCAATGCTAGGGTTTCCAGGCCGCCGTCAACTTCGCGGGTAACGGTGACTTTACCGTCTTCCAGCACGACTTTCGAAGCGAACGTGGCTTGCGGCCAACCCAGCAGGGCTGCCAGCATCTGGCCGGTCTGGTTGCTGTCGTCATCGATGGCTTGCTTGCCCAGGATGATCAGTTGCGGCTGCTCTTTCTCGGCCAGGGATTTCACCAGCTTGGCGACGGCCAGCGGTTCCAGTTCAGTCGTCGTTTCCACCAGGATGCCGCGGTCGGCGCCGATGGCCATGGCCGTGCGCAGGGTTTCCTGGCACTGCGTCACGCCGCAGGAGATGGCGACCACTTCAGTGACCTTGCCAGCTTCTTTCAGGCGCATCGCTTCTTCCAGTGCGATCTCATCGAAAGGGTTCATCGACATTTTGACGTTGGCGGTATCGACGCCAGTGCCGTCACTCTTGACGCGGACTTTGACGTTGTAGTCGACCACGCGTTTGACGGGTACCAAGACTTTCATAGCTATGCCTTTGGGAAATTATAAAAATGACGGATCAAGTGCTGATTGTGCGTTCGATTATAAGAGAAATTTGAATCCTGAACCGAATTTAAGCACGATCGTGCGATTTTTTGTTAGAGCAATCCATCTAAACTGTCCAGCTTTGAGGATTTCAGGGGGCTCGGCCGCTACGCTGCAGGGCAGCAAAAGGGCCTGAAAGTGACGCGGCACGGCAAGGAGAAACCAGGCCGCACCACGGCGGCCCCAGCTGGCAGAATTATTTGCGTTGCATCAGGAAGACGAACTCGGTGCCCGTCTGCACATGCGACAGCAGGGCATTGCCCGTTTGCTTGGCGAAAGCCTGGAAGTCGCGCACGGAACCGGGATCGGTTGCCATGATGCGCAGCACTTCCCCGCTCTGCAGCTCTGACAAAGCCTTTTTCGCCTTCAGAATCGGCAACGGGCAATTCAAGCCCCGCGCGTCGAGTTCTTTGTGAAATTCCATAATCTCGGTATCAAGTAGTGTGTCGCTCATCATCAATATCCCACCATTGTTTTGTTGTACTGATTTTCGACATACTACTCTAAATCAGGGGCATTGACGCGCTGCACCAAAATAGTTCATCGGCTGTTGTGGTGTCACAACGAGATTCCACACGGCAAAACGGCCCACAAACAGTGTCTGCGGGCCGTTTTCAAGGGGCTGTGGGACGAAAACCCCGCATGCCCTCTAGCTTACGCCTTATTTTGCGCGTTCGCCGACCCAGGCCGGCACGCCAGCCAGGGCATTCGCCAGGCCGCTCGGATCGGTGCCGCCAGCTTGCGCCATATCGGGGCGTCCGCCGCCTTTTCCGCCCACTTGCTGTGCAACGAAGTTCACCAGCTCGCCCGCTTTGACCTTGGAAGTCGCATCCGCCGTCACGCCGGCGATCAGGCTGACCTTGCCGTCCGCCACGCTGGCCAGCACGATGGCGGCCGTTTTCAGCTTGTCCTTCAGCTTGTCCATGGTTTCGCGCAAGCGGGCCACGTCGGCGCCGTCCAGCACGGCTGCGAGCACCTTGATGCCGTTGACATCGACGGCTTGCGTGACCAGTTCATCGCCCTGGCCCGAGGCCAGTTTCGATTTCAGCGCGGCCAGCTCCTTCTCCAGCGCCTTCACATGGTCCTGCACCTGGCCGATGCGGGCAGTCAGCTCTTCCGGCTGCGCCTTCAGGGCGTTGGCCGCTTCGACCAGGCGGCGGTTGATGGTTTGCACCAGCGCCAGCGCACCCTCGCCCGTCACGGCTTCCACGCGGCGGATGCCGGCGGCAACACCGCTTTCGCCGATGATCTTGAACAGGCCGATATCGCCCGTGCGCTGCACGTGGACGCCGCCGCACAGCTCTTTCGAGCTGCCGATGTCAAGCACGCGCACTTCGTCGCCGTATTTCTCGCCGAACAGGGCCATCGCGCCATGCTTGACGGCATCGTCAAACGACATCAGGTGCGCTTGCGTGGCGCGGTTTTCCAGGATCTCTTTGTTGACGATGGTTTCCACGGCGGCGATCTGCTCGGCCGTCATCGGCGCATTGTGGCTGAAGTCGAAACGGGTCTTGTCCGGGTCGACCAGCGAACCCTTTTGCGCCACGTGGCTGCCCAGCACTTCGCGCAAGGCCTTGTGCATCAAGTGCGTGGCCGAGTGGTTGCGGATGGTGCGCGCGCGCTTGGCCGTGTCGACTTGCGCCGAGACGGCGTCGCCTACCTTCAGCACGCCCGATTCGAGCACGCCGTGGTGGCCAAACACATCGGCCTGGATTTTCAGGGTATCGCTGACGGCAAAGCTGCCTGCGCCCGAGGAAATCACGCCCTGGTCGCCCACCTGGCCGCCCGATTCCGCATAGAACGGCGTGGTGTCGAGCACGACGATGCCATCCTGGCCCGCCTTCAGTTCCTGCACTGGCGTGCCGGCCGCGTACAGCGCCACGACCTTGCTGCTGAACGTCAATTGATCGTAGCCGACGAAGGTGTTTTTCTCGCCCGTGTACTCGACCTTGCTGTCCTTGTGCGTCTTGCCGCCCTTGCGCGACAATTCCTGGCTTTCCTTCAGGGCCGCGTCGTAGCCGGCCTGATCGAAGGTGATATTGCGCTCGCGGCAGATATCGGCCGTCAGGTCTGGCGGGAAGCCATAGGTTTCGTACAGGGTGAAGGCGGTGGCGCCATCGATGCCCGTGGCATCCTTGGCCAGCTGCGCTTCCAGCACTTTCATGCCCGTTTCCAGGGTTTCGCCGAAACGCTCTTCCTCGGCTTTCAGCATGCTGGCGACGTTGTCTTTCGCTTCTTCCAGCTCGGGATAGGCGCCGCCCATCTCGATGGCCAGGTCGGCCACCAGCTTGTAGAAGAACGGTTTCGTCTGGCCCAGCTTGTGGCCATGGCGCAGGGCGCGGCGGATGATGCGGCGCAGGACATACGCGCGGCCTTCGCTGCCCGGAATGATGCCGTCGACGATCATGAAGGCGGCGGCGCGGATGTGGTCGGCGATCACGCGCAGCGACTTGTTTTCCAGGTCGGTGGCGCCCGTTTCGCGCGCGGCGGCCTTGATCAGGTGCTGGAACAGGTCGATTTCATAGTTCGAATGCACGTGCTGCAGCACGGCGGCCAGGCGCTCCATGCCCATGCCCGTGTCGACGCACGGCTTCGGCAGCTTGTGCATGACACCGGCTTCGTCGCGGTTGAACTGCATGAACACCAGGTTCCAGATTTCAATGAAGCGGTCGCCATCTTCGTCAGGCGAGCCCGGCGGGCCGCCAGGAATGTCGGCGCCATGGTCGTAGAAGATTTCCGTGCATGGACCGCATGGGCCCGTGTCCGCCATCTGCCAGAAATTGTCCGATGCGTAGCGCGCACCCTTGTTGTCGCCGATGCGGATGATGCGCTCGGTCGGCACGCCGATTTCCTTGGCCCAGATATCGTACGCTTCGTCATCTTCGATGTAGACGGTGACCGTCAGCTTGTCAGCAGGCAAGCCGTACACCTTGGTCAGCAGTTCCCACGCGTATTGAATCGCATCGCGCTTGAAATAGTCGCCGAAGCTGAAGTTGCCCAGCATTTCAAAGAAAGTATGGTGGCGCGCCGTGTAGCCGACGTTTTCCAGGTCGTTGTGCTTGCCGCCAGCGCGCACGCAGCGCTGCACCGAGGTGGCGCGCGTGTACGGACGGCTGTCCGTGCCCGTAAACACATCCTTGAATTGCACCATGCCGCTGTTCGTCAACAGCAAGGTCGGATCGTTGCCTGGCACCAGGGAGCTGGAACGGACGATGGAATGGCCCTTGGACTCGAAAAATTTGAGGAACTTGTCGCGGATTTCAGTTGATTTCATGTTTTTTTGGCAAAGAGTGGCGGCAGCTTTAAAGGGAAGATTATACGTGATATGGGGTGCGGCAATGACGGCTGGCCAGGGCATTGTTGCGCCCGTGCCAACATCGACGACCTGCCCGCTCAGGCCGGGTCGTGGTGGCTGGCGCAGGCGTGCGGTGCAGGCGCGGCCTTGGCCCCGGCAGCGGCACCTTTGGCCGCAGAGCCTGTGGCGCCGGCGGCGGCATTGCAGTCGGCGCAGCGGCCGTACAGGGTCAGCTCGTGGCGCTCGACAACAAAGCCTTGCGGCGCCATGCGCTTCAAGTCGCCCGGGCAATCATGCACGTCGAACACACGCTGGCATGTGGTGCACTGGAAATGGTGGTGGTGGTGATTGGCGACCGTGTTCGACTCGTAGCGCGGGTTTTCACCCGGCAAGGTCACCACGTGCACTTTTTCTTCCAGTACCAGGGACTTCAAATTGCGGTAGACGGTGGCGATGCCCAGCTGCGTCACTTGCAAGCTGGCCTGTTCGAGGATTTCCTGCGCCGACAGGGGGCGCTGGGCCGACTCGATGGCGGCTTGAATAGCGGTTTTTTGACGTGTTGTGCGTTCCATAGCCGACAGAATACACCATCCGACTATATCTACCGTCCGGAAAAACTGTCACACAGTAATGATAATGGGTTATCATTATCATCTTAGGGCAGGCTATTTCCTTTTCACGCGCTGCCCCAACCCTGCCAACACTGATAGCCGATAAGGAACCTTGCCCATGTCCGTCCGTCCTCACCAACCCACTCCCCTCGCGCTGGCCATCATGCTGGCCTTTGCCGCTCCCGCCAGCGCCCTGGCGCAGCAGGCCGCCACCTTGCCTGCCGTCACCGTCTCGGCCAGTGCGCTGGCCCTGGGCAGCGACGACATGAGCACGCCCGTGACCGTACTCGAAGGCGAGGCACTGGTGCGCGCCCGCGAAGCGACCCTGGGTGAAACCCTGGCCGGCCAGCCCGGCATCACGTCCAGCCATTTCGGCGCCGGCGCCAGCCGCCCCATCATCCGCGGCATGGATGGCCCGCGCGTCAAGGTGCTCTCCGATGGCGCCGAAGTGCAGGATGCATCGACCATCAGCCCCGACCATGCTGTCGCGGCCGAACCGATGCTGTCGGAACAGATTGAAGTCTTGCGCGGCCCGTCCGCGCTGGCCTACGGCGGCGGCGCCGTCGGTGGCGTGGTCAATGTGATCGACAAGAAAATCCCCACGCGCGTGCCGGCAAAAGGTTTTGAAGGCAGCGCGGAAGTGCGCGCCAACTCGGCCGCGCGCGAAAAGGCGGGCGCCTTTGAAGTGACTGGAGGCTCCGGCAACATCGCCTTCCACGCGGAAGGCGTCAAGCGCGACGCGAAGGAATACAAGGTCGGCAGCGGCTGGGAAGGCGGCTCGAAAGTAGGCGGCAGCTACAACAAGACGGACACGGGCAGCGTGGGCGTGTCGTGGGTGGGATCGCGCGGCTTCCTGGGCCTGGCCTTCACCAGCCAGCACGCGGAATACGGCTTGCCTGGCCACAACCACGAATTCGAAAGCTGCCACCCGCACGGCACGCACCTGCATTGCGGCGGCCATGAAGGCCACGACCATGGCGATGAAGAGGAACACGACCACGATCACGGGCATGAAAGCGTGCCGTACGTGAAGCTGAAGAGCGAACGCTGGGATGTGCGCGGCGAGTTGCGCGACCCCGTGCCCGGCTTCGCCAAGCTGCGCCTGCGCGCCGCGTTCACCGATTACAAGCACGATGAAATCGAAGGCACGGAAATCGCCACCACCTTCAAGAACAAGGGCCACGATGCGCGCCTGGAAATGGAACACCATCCCGTCTTTGGCTGGCGCGGCGTGGTCGGCCTGCAAACGTCGAAACGCGATTTCTCCGCTCTCGGTGAAGAAGCGTACGTGGCGCCGACGGTAACGAAGAAACACGCGGCCTTCCTGGTGGAAGAATACAAGCTCGACCAATGGCGTTTCGAAGCGGGCTTGCGCCACGAATGGCAGGACATCACGGTCGACAGCGCCACCTTGCAAGACCGCAGCGCCAAGGGCACGTCCGTGTCTCTGGGCGCCGTGTGGAAATTCGCGCCCCAGTATTCGCTCGGTTCGACCATCTCGCGCACGCACCGCCTGCCCAGCGCCGAGGAACTGTATGCGCACGGCGTGCACATGGCCACGGCCACGTATGAGCTGGGCAATGAAAACCTGGGCAAGGAAACGTCGAACAATATCGACTTGACCTTGCGCAAATATGCGGGCGCCACGACCTTCTCGGCCAGCGCCTACCGCAACAAGGTCGACAACTACATCTTCGGTTCCACGCTGGACAACCACGAAGGCTTCCAGCTGATCCAGTACGCCCAGCGCGACGCCACGTTCACGGGCGTCGAAGGCCAGATCCGCCAGCAATTGAACCCCATGTTCGGCGCCAGCGTGTTCGGCGACTACGTGCGGGCCAAGCTGGCCAACGATGGTGGCAACTTGCCGCGCATCCCGGCCCAGCGCGTCGGCGTGAAGTTCGATGCCAACTGGCAGGCATGGAGCGGCGTGGCCGAGTTCTACCGCGTGGGCAAGCAGGATAAAGTGGCAGCGTTCGAAACGGCAACCCCGGGCTACAACATGCTGAACCTCTCCGCCAACTACGACACGCGCATCGGCACGACGCCGGCCCAGTTCTACATCAAGGCAAACAACTTGACGAATGAACTGGCGTACAGCCACACCTCGTTCATCAAGAATGCGGCGCCGTTGATGGGGCGCAATGTCACCGTCGGCATGCGCGTGACGTTCTAAGGATGGAAGCGTAGGTCGGCTTAGCGCGTGGCGCCTAAGCCGACGTTGCCACGGCACCATGAAGTCGGATTACGCTACGCTAATCCGACCTACGCCTTGATCAGATCGATCCTGTCCGTGCAAAAACCGTCCACACCCCAGGCCAGCAGCTCGCTGGCCCGCTCGGGCGTGTTGACGGTATAGCAGAACAACCCGTATCCCGCCTCCTTTACCTCTCGCGCCAGCTCCGACGTCAGTTGCTGGTGATCGCAATGGAGCGCCACCACGCCCAGTTCGCGCGCCTGTCGTTCCCAGCCATCCGGTATCTGTTCGACCAGCCAGCCGCGCGCCAGTTCCGGCGCTGCCTGGCGCGCCGCCTGCAAGGCTTCGATGCTGAACGATGACAGCAGCGGCAGCAATTCCCCTGCCGCGATTTCCTGCGCAAAGTAACCGCGCGTGGCGCGCGCCACCGCCTCGCCCGTGGGCACGTCGAAGCCGGGCGCCGGCTTGATTTCGATATTCATCCAGATGCGCTGTGCCTTGCAATACGCCACCACGGCCTCGAACGTGGGCACGCCTTCACCGGCGAATGCGGCGCCGAACCAGGCGCCCGCTTCCATCGCGCCCAGCTGCGCGGCAGTGTAATCGCTGATATGCCCGCTGCCGGTCACGGTGCGCCCCAGTTCGGGGTCGTGCACGACGACGGGCACGCCGTCGGACGCCAGCATGACGTCGAATTCCACGGCATGGTAGCCGTAGGCGAGGCCGCAACGCAGGGCGGCCAAGGTATTTTCAGGCGCCAGGGTGCCGCCGCCGCGGTGCGCCAGGGTACGTGGATAGGGCCACATGATGCTTCCTTTATAGCAATTCCATGGATACAGACTGTCTTGCCATACTATTGCGTGCCTGTCCTGAAAAGTAAAGCGGCCCTGTTTGGCGACCCTCCGCGGCGAATGGCGGCGCGCCAGCCCCGTTTCGTCGCAGCCCGGTTGCGCCCTGGCTTGCGCTGGCACACAATGCCCCATCGCTACCAGCAGACAACAACATGAAAACCGACGCTCCCTCCGCCGCTGCGCCAGCAGCCAAGGCCAGGTCTCCGTACTACCGCATGGTGCACGATGCGCGCTACGCACTGGCGCTGAACGTGATCTGCGCGCTGGTCATTACCTTCATCCTCAACCCGGGCAGCCATTTTGGACAAAACCTGGTCGCCTCGATGTGCATCGGCACGATCGCCTTCCTGCTGATCGACGGCATGCGCCTGACGTTATGGGGCGCTGACCAGCGGCCCAAATTCCTGCCCTTCATGCTCATCATCCTGATTTCCGTGCCTGTGGCGCAAGTGCTGGGCCTGACCCTGTTCAGCTGGCTGACGGGCGTGGACGTGGGCGGCTTCGAAAACCTGCTGCCCACGCAGATGGTCAGCACCCTCGTGTTCACCTTGCTGGCCACGGGCGGCGCCGTGCTGTTTTTCTCCAGCCGCGAAAAGATTACCCGCCTGCAAATGGCGGCAGCCCAGGAAAAAGCCCGCGCCGAATCCGTGGCGCGCCAGGCCATGCAGGCGCAGCTGCAATTGCTGCAAGCGCAGATCGAACCGCACATGCTGTTCAACACCCTGGCCAACCTGCAGGGCCTGATCAGCTTTGATCCAGACCGCGCCCAGTTACTACTCGACCAGCTGATCCAGTATTTGCGCGCCACCCTCTCTTCCTCGCGCGCCGAATCGACCACTCTCGAGCAGGAGTTTTCCCTGATGCAAGCCTACCTGGGCCTGATGTCCATCCGCATGGGCGCGCGCCTGAGCTTTGCGCTGGACTTGCCCGAGGCTTTGCGCCAGATCAAGGTACCGCCCATGCTGCTGCAGCCGCTGGTGGAAAACGCCATCCAGCATGGCCTGGAACCAAAGATCGAAGGCGGCCATATCCATGTGCAAGCCTCCACGGACGCTGGCGTGCTGATTCTTACCGTCAGCGACGATGGCCTGGGCCTCGACCATCCGGGCCAGACCAAGGGCACGCACCTGGGCGTAACAAATATCCGCGAACGCCTGCGCGGCATGCACGGCGATGCCGCCAGCCTGTCGCTGGCCGCCAACCATCCGGCAGGCGCGACCGCCCGCCTGACATTTCCCCTTCCACCCACCATCACGAGTCCCCTCGCATGAGCCAACACACGCCACGCGCGCCACGCGCCCTGATCGCCGAAGACGAACCGATACTCGCCGCCGCCCTCGCGCACGCCTTGCAGCGGCTGTGGCCGGAACTCGACATTGTCGCCACCTGCCCCAATGGAGTGGAAGCCTTGCGGCAAGGCCTGGCGCTGCAGCCCGACATCCTCTTTCTCGACATCAAGATGCCAGGCAAGACGGGCCTGGAAGCGGCCGAGGAACTGGCAGAGCAATGGCCGTACGGCGTCCCTTTTCCTCACATCGTATTTGTTACCGCCTACGACGAATACGCGCTGGCCGCCTTCGAGCACGCAGCCGCAGATTACGTCTTAAAACCCGTCAACGATGCGCGCCTGGGCAAGACGGTGGAACGCCTGCAGCAGCGCTTGCGCGACAGCGGTGGCAATGCTGCGGCAACGCCGGCGAACACGACAGCAACAGCGACAGCCGCCACGGTGACACCGGCAGCCGGATCCGCCAGCGACGACAACATGGCCCGCCTGCTGAGCCAGCTGCAAGCCATGCTGCCACCCGCGCCGCGCCTGCAAATGATACGGGCGGCCGTCGGCAACAGCGTGCGCATGATCGCCCTGGCCGACGTCGTGTATTTCGAAGCGCTGGACAAATACATCAACGTCGTGTGCCAGGACAGCGAAGCGCTGATACGCACGAGCCTGAAGGAACTCTTGCCCCAGCTGGACCCGCAACAATTCTGGCAAATTCACCGGGGCACCATCGTCAACGCCAGCGCCATCGCCACGGCCGTGCGCGACGAGGCGGGCAAGCTGTCGCTGACCCTGCGCCAGCACCCGGCGCAGTTACGCGTCAGCCCTCTATATGCCCATCTGTTCCGCCAGATGTGAAGCGGTCAAAAGGTAGGGCCTAGTGCAGCTGGTGCTTCAGGTCCGACAATTCATCGTGCACCTTGAGCACGGCGCTCTTCATTTCCGGCGTCACGCTGGTCGCCGTGCCGCACGCCCGCTTGGCGCGGTCGCCCAGTGATTCCATCTGGTCGACGGCTTGCCGGATGCGCGCATCGTCTTGCGTGTCGATGGCTTGCCGCACGGCGTTCTTTTGCTGGTCCAGCTGGTTGATGCAATCCTTCAAGTCCATCGGCATGCCCTGCTGCTTGCCGCACAGCTGGGCTGCCTGGCCGATCGCGTGTTCGATGGCGCCAAAGCGCCGTGCCACTTCCTTTACTTGCATCATGATGATCTCCTGTTCGCGTGGTGTCCGGGTTGGATCACCAGACTGGCGCAGGGTTCCCCGCCAGCCGCCATGGCATCGAAATTTCCATGTGGCACTTTTTTGTAAGCGCTTGTGACATTTTAGATAATTATCAAATCCTTCAGATACATTGGCGTACCTGAACCATCATGCCCTCCATGACCTCGCTGACTACCTTGCCCCGCCGCGCTCCCGGCCTGCTGCTGATTGTCCTGCTGCACGTGGGCCTGGCATATAGTGTCTTGCAGTCGCGGCCCCGCGCTATCACGGACGAACACCTGCCGCAGGGCCCGGCCATCGCCTGGCTGCGCTACACGCTCCCGGCGCCGCCCAAGCCTGTCCCCATACCATTGCCCAACGTAAAACCAGCCGCCGCGCGCCTGCCGCGCCTGCCCGTGCCGGCGCCCGTCAGCCGCCCCTTGCCCGTTCCCGCCGCCGAGCAGGCGCCGGCGCCAGCAACGCCGGAAGCGATCACACTCGTCGCGCCACCCAGCGCGGCCGATATCCTGGCGCAAGCCAAGCGCGACGTGGGCAAGATCGACAGGGAGTTGCGCAAGGAATTCCCGCAGCGGGGAGAGCAAAAACTGGACGACACAGCCTTCAAGCGCATGCAGCAAGGCTTTGCCGATGCCTACGCAGCCGTGCCGCCGAAATGGTATGAAGCGTCCAGAATCGAGGAGATCGGCGCCAATGAAGCCAAAGGCAGCCGCACGTATAAGATCACCAGCGCGCTGGGTACCTTGTGCGTGACCACGCGCGCGGGCAAGCAGGGGGAAACGATGATCGGCATGTGTCCCAAATAGCTGCCTCAGCCCACAGCTTCGCGCGCCCCCAGCGGCTGCAATTGGCGCAGGCGCAAGGCGATCAGCAGGCCGCCGCCCAAGCACAGGCCCAGCATGATGACCACGCCCGTCCAGCCGTCGAAGCCCCACATCATGCCCGAGGCGGAACCGATCAGGCTGGAACCCAGGTAATAGAACAGCAAATAAAAGGCCGAGGCCAGGGCCTGCGGTGCGCGGGCACGGCGGCTGACCCAGCTGCTGGCGATCGAATGCGAGGCAAAGAAGCCGAAGGTGGCCAGCGCCATGCCGATGACGATCAGCGGCAGGGAATCGAACAGGGTCAATAAAATGCCGGACAGCATCACCGACAGCATGATCCACAGCACGCCCCGGCGCCCCAGGCGGTCCACCAGGCGGCCTGCCCAGACGGAACTGAAGATGCCGATCAGGTACAAGAAGGCCAGCAAGCCGACCGTGCTCTGGCGCAGGCCGAAGGGCGCGGCCAGCAGGCGGTAGCCGATGTAGTTGTACAGGCTGACGAAGCAGCCCATCAGCACGAACGCCAGGCAGAACAGCCATGGCAAGCCCTTATCCGAAAAATGCTGCTTGATGGCGTGCGGCAAGGCGTTCCAGCCCTTGGTGCTGGGCACGAAGTTCTTCGATGCAGGCAGGCTGCGCCAGAATTCGGCCGCCGCCAGCACGCCGGCCACGCCCAGCACGCCCAGGGCCCAGCGCCACGACAGGAAATCGCTGAGCATGGACGCCACCAGCCGCCCCGACATGCCGCCAAACGCGCTGCCGGCAATATACAAGCCCATCGACAGGCCCAGCGATGGACCCTCGATTTCCTCGCCCAGGTAAGCCATGGCCACGGCCGGCATGCCACCCAGGGCAATGCCCAGCGCGGCGCGAATCGCCAGCAGCTGTGCATAATCCTGCGCGAACGCAGACAAAATGGTCAATATTGCGGCGGAAAACATCGACGCCACCATCAGCGGCTTGCGCCCGACCCTATCCGACACGGCGCTCAGCAGCACCAGCGAGATGGCCAGCAAGCCGCTCGACACGGACAAGGACCAGCTGCTTTGCGCCGGCGTCAGATGAAACTGGTGCGACAGCAGCGGAAACAGAGGCTGGATGCAATACAGCAGGCTGAAGGTGGAAAAGCCGCCAAAAAACAGGGCGCGGTTGCTGCGCTTGAATTCCGCCGTACCTTTGGCGATGGCCGAACGGGGAGCGGGAGGAGCGACAGGAGCAAGCGCCGGAGTGGCGACGGAGGCAAAAGCGAGCGATGAATCAGACATGGCCGTGTTTCGAAGAGGAAGCGAGTCTTCATCTTAGGATTGCCAACTCATATCGTCCAATATATATTCAAGGCCCAACTCATACTTTAAAACGATTACTGGACAAACATGGAACTGCGCCACCTGCGTTATTTTGTCGCCGTCGCCGAGGAGCTGCACTTCACGCGCGCTGCCGAGCGCCTGCATATCGGCCAGCCGCCGCTGAGCCAGCAAATCCAGGCGCTGGAGGCGGAATTGGGGGCGCAGTTGTTCGAGCGCAACAAGCGCTCCGTGCGGCTGACGCAGGCGGGCACGCTGTTCCTCGACGATGCGCGGCGCATCCTGGCCCTGTCGGAACAGGCGGCCGTCACGGCGCGCCGGGCGCAGCGGGGCGAAGCGGGCGAATTACGCATCGGCTTTACCTTTTCCACGCCGTTTACGCCGTATTTTGCCACCGTCATCAACCGCTACCGCCAGCAATTCCCGCACGTCACCTTGACCCTGCATGAAATGGCGACCCTGCATCAACTCGAGGCGATCTCGGGCAGGACCATGGACCTGGGCTTCGTGCGCCCGCCGGAAACGACGTACCCCTCCGATATCAAGCTGACGCAATTGCGGCAAGACCCGTTGTTCCTCGTGCTGCCCGTCGCCCACGCGCTGGCGGCCAAGAAGGCGATTGCCATTGCCGACATGGCGGGCGAAGGCTTTGTCATGTACCCCAAGGATGCGGGCACGGGGATTTATCCGCAGATCTTCCGCCTGTGCAAGGCGGCCGGCTTCGTGCCCCAGGTCGCGCAGGAAGCGGGCGAGGCGTCGACCATCATCGGCCTGGTGGCGGCCGGCTGCGGCATTTCCGTGCTGCCCGCCTCGTTCGACCGCATCCGCATGGATGGCGTGTGCTACCGCCCGATCGCCGACCCGCAGGCGACGACCAGCTTACTGCTTGCACAAAGGGAGGAAGAGACATCGCCACTGGTGGCGGCATTCGTGAAACTGGCCGAGGAAGCGGCGCTGGAAGAAAAAGAATAGGCCGGCAAGTGCCGGCCCACGTTGACATGCGTCAGGAGTAATCCGCGTCCAGCTCGGAACCCGCGTAGTTTTCCAGGTCCTCGAACAGGCTCTTCATGCTGGCCCGCGTGAGGATTTTATGCACGACGGTGCAGCTGCGGCGGTACGAGTCTATGCGGTCGAGCAACACGGGATGGTGCTGCACAGGCACCTTGGCCACCAGGGCGGCCCAGCCTTCCTCGAAGTCGGGCTTGTTCTTGCGCACGGAACGCACAAAGCGTTCAAACTCCTTTTGACCCGTGCGCGCGATGATGCGCCCGCCGCCTTCGATGGCGAAGATGATGGCCAGGGCGATGACGCCCTCGGCATTCAAGTCGCTGTCGCTGACGGGGCCGTTGTCATGGTGGCGGCGCAGCCAGCCGGCCAGACGCACGACGGCTTGCACTTCCTTGCGCTGTTGCAACTGCAACGCATACTTTTCATAGCCGGCCCAGTTCTGGTTCGGGTCGGCCTGGCAAATATCAATGAACAGCTCGCGCAGACGGCGCTGCAGGTAGACGGGGTCCTGGTCGTACTCGCCGACGAGGGCGTCTTCCGGCAACTGCGACAGGTCCTTGATCAGGCGAAAGCCCACCTGGAACGCGTGCTCGGCGCCGTGCTCGACGAGGAAATCGAGCGCGGCCTGGTCGCCTTCATGCGTGACGGCCTGCTCCAGTCCCAGCGACACGCCACCCACCGTCAGATACAGCGCTTTCTGGATGCCATCGGCCGTGCGTTCATTCGTGAACTTCTCGGCCACCATGGCCGTGATGCCCGTCAATTCGTCGGCCAGGTTCAGCGCCGCGTCCTCGCGCGGGTCGCGCGGCAACAGTTTGATGGCGCGCACCAGGCGCGGAAGATTCTCTACAACAATTGCTGGCAGCATTAGACGTTCCCTGCTTTCACTACGAGAAAATGCCGGTGCCCAGGCTGCGGCGCGTGCTGGAGCGTGGCGCGCTGCGCGTGCTCGGCACTTGCTTGCGCAGGCGGTACAGCAATTCCTTGGTGCTACGCTGCAACATGGTCGGCTCTTCGTCCGGGTCGTCCGAGTATTCCGCGTCGGCCAGGTCGGCGCTGTGGCGGAAGTCGGGGAACAGTTCGAACAACGAGCGGTCCCAGCCGTCTTCATTCGCTTGCGCCAGTTCGATGGCCAGCGGCACGACGTCATTGTCGGACGAGGTCACGCCCGTCACGTACGGTCCCTTGATGACGATCTCGCCCGCCACTTCGAGGATTTCCTTCGGCGCCATCGAGAACAGGATCGCAAACGCCGTGGCGCCCCAGTCGGTGGCCGATGCTTCCAGCAGCAGCTCGCGGCGGCGCTCGGCGTCGTCGGTGGAAAACACCACGCCGTGGATGTGCGCGAACAGGGCTTCGGCGATGCGTTCAGGATCGTCCTCGATCTGGTCGTCGCTCCAGGTGGCGGCGATGAAGGCCAGGCTGTCGGCCCAGGCTTTCGGCGGCACCAGCAAGGTCGCCAGCGACATCTTGCCGCCATCGAAACCGGCCAAATGCAGGGCCGTCACCTGTGGCGGGATGGCATTCAACACTTCCACCACGGCCAGGTCGCCGTACTGGTCGGCCGCGTCGGCAAACGCCTGCTCGGCGTGGCCCAGCGAACCGGACAGCACCAATTCCGTGACCTGTTTCGTCAGCGCGGGAAGATTGCTCTTTTGATCCGCATTTTGCTTGTCATTATCTGCCATGGTCATCTCCATCCTGGTCAAACATCTGGGCGAAATCGTCGGTGGCTTCGTCTTCGTCGTGATCGTCGTCGCCGTCGTCATTGGCGGCCAGCTGGTCGAGCGACTGGTCGTCGTCGTCCCACAGGCGCGGATTCTTGTGCAGGAAGGCCGTGATGATGGCCTGGCGCGCCAGGTCGGGGAAGCTCTCTTCGATGGCGGCGTACATCTTTGCCGCTTCCGGCGCGGCGCATGCGGCCATGGAAAACACGCGGGCAGTATCGCCGAATTCGTAGTCTTCGCTTTCGGCCAGCAAGCCCTTCGGGTCGCTGAAGGTGATGTGGTCGACCAGCGCGAAGGCCAGCATGTTCACGTCTTCGATGCCGCCGCCGCTCGCGTATTCACCGACCAGGGCGTCGACCATGCTTTTGTAGTTCTTGCGGTTCGGCGGGTCGCCGAGGATGCCTTCGATCTGGCCTTCCAGCTCGCGCGACTGGTACGCGAATTCAGGGTGTACTCTTCTCATGCTGTGCTTTCCAATGTGGTGCGCGGCACTTTTACTTAAAAGCAAAAGCACCATTGTTTGTTGTTTTTCAAATCATTCAGGCTGGCCGGACAGCCGCCAGCAGGCTTAATCTGCCGGTAGGACGGTGCCATGCAGGCGGAACACGCCGCACCACAGGGCATAGGCTTCCGCTTCCGGGTCGATGATGATGCGGTGGTTCACGCTCTGGTCGTATTCGGCGCGCTTGGCCGGGTCGGCCAGGATTTCATACGCCTTGGTCACGCTCTTGAAGCGCGCCTCGGCGCCGGGGGCCTGGTTGCGGTCGGGGTGGAAGCGCATGGCCAGCGAACGGTAAACCTTCTTGATTTCATCGTCGCTGGCATTGGGCGCGACACCGAGGACGTTATATAAATTTTCCATAAAAGGCTCCGGGGTCACGTTTTTCTACTAATTAAAGGCGAATTATCCTATAGAACGGCGCCCGCGTCGCTTGCATGCTGGGATATGGGGGCAAATACGTGCTTATAAAGCGCTTGCGGTACGGTAAAATGCTTTTTACTGTCACTCTTCCGCATTGATCAATGAGCAACGATAAACCGAATACCGCCGCGCCAGCGCTGGCGCCCAATTTCTTGCGTAACATCATCGAAGCCGACCTGGCTGCCGGCGCCCACGTGCGTCCCGGCCTGCCCCAGGTGATCACGCGTTTCCCGCCGGAGCCGAACGGCTACCTGCACGTGGGCCACGCCAAGTCGATCTGCGTCAACTTCGGCCTGGCGCGCGATTACGCCGGCCAGTGCAACCTGCGCTTCGACGACACCAATCCGGCGAAGGAAGAGCAGGAATACGTCGACACCATCATGGACAGCGTGAAATGGCTGGGCTTTGACTGGGAGCCGAAGCATGCCGATGGCCAGAGCCACCTGCACTACGCGAGCGACTATTTCGACCAGCTGTACGCGATGGCCGAATACCTGATCACGGCCGGCTTTGCCTATGTGGACAGCCAGAGCGCCGAAGACATGGCCGCCAACCGGGGCAATTTCGGCCAGGCCGGCAAGAATTCTCCGTTCCGCGACCGTCCGCGCGACGAATCGCTGGCCCTGTTCCGCGCCATGAAGGCGGGCGAATTCAAGGATGGCGAGCACATCCTGCGCGCGAAGATGAGCGAAGATGCCATGAGTTCGCCGAACATGAACTTGCGCGATCCGGCCATCTACCGCATCCGCCATGCGCACCACCACCGCACGGGCGACGCCTGGTGCATCTATCCGATGTACGACTACACGCACCCGATCTCGGACGCGCTGGAAAACATCACGCATTCGATCTGCACGCTGGAATTCCAGGACCACCGCCCATTCTACGACTGGCTGCTGGAAACCCTGTCGGCCGGTGGCTTCTTCGCCAAGCCGGTGCCGCACCAGTTCGAATTCTCGCGCCTGAACCTGACCTACATCGTTACCAGCAAGCGCAAGCTGCGCCAGCTGGTGGAAGAAAAAATCGTCGACGGCTGGGACGACCCGCGCATGCCGACCCTGGTGGGCATGCGCCGCCGCGGCTACACGCCGGAAGCGATCCAGCTGATGTGCGAACGCACGGGCGTGACGAAATCCGACGGCTGGATCGACTACAGCGTGCTGGAAGGCTGCCTGCGCGAAGACCTGGATCCGAAGGCACCGCGTACGGTGGCCGTGCTGCGTCCGTTGAAACTGATCATCGATAATTTCCCTGAAAACGAAAGCGTGGAATGCACGGCGCCCGTGCACCCGCACTTCCCGGAACGTGGCTTGCGCACCTTCCCCATCTCGCGCGAGCTGTGGATCGAGGAAGACGACTTCATGGAAGTGCCGAACAAAGGCTATTTCCGCCTGTATCCGCCGATCGACGACAAGCCGGGCAGCAAGGTACGCTTGCGCTACGGCTACGTGATCGAGTGCACGGGCTTTGACAAGGATGCGGACGGCAAGGTCATCGCCGTGCATTGCACCTATTTCCCGGACAGCAAGTCGGGCACGGAAGGCAGCGCCAATTACAAGGTCAAGGGCAATATGCACTGGGTCAGCGCGCCGACGGCCATTCCCGCCGAAGTGCGCCTGTACGACCGCCTGTTTACGGACCCGCAGCCGGACGCGGGCGGCAAGGACTTCAAGCTGGCCTTGAATCCGCTGGCCAAGGAAGTGGTGCAGGCGTGGCTGGAACCGGGCGCGGAACTGGCCCAGCCGGAACAGCGCTTCCAGTTCGAGCGCCACGGCTACTTTGCGGCCGACCGGGTCGACAGCCAGCCTGGCAAGCCCGTCTTCAATCGCATCGTCACCCTGAAAGACAGCTGGCAGCCCGCCAAGTAAGCCACCGGGACGACCCACAAAAAAACCGCTGCGGCGGTTTTTTTTCGTTTCAACGGGAAATATTGCCTGTTGACTATAATAACGATAATTTTGTATATTAGGCAGCTATTGAGCAATTTGCAATTTTAATAGTGCTTGTACAACCTAGCCTAGCCTCCGCCACCAGGCGGCACCCGATTCCTCTTCCTGATGCGGATGGCAATGCCTTCTACTGCCGGCGAACACCCCTTAGCTGCTGAAAAAAGACCGCTGTGGCTGTTCGGCTTTGTCGTGTCGACGATGGTGGGCCTGCTGTTCTACATGGCCGCTTCGCTGTCGATCGAAAGCGATGCCAGCGAAGAATTCAACAATCTGGCGCACAACACCCAGAAAAACATCGAATCGCGCACCAAGTCGTATGCCAACCTGCTGCGCGGCACGGCCAGCCTGTTCCAGGCCAACGAACACGTGAGCCGCGAGCAATTCCACCGCTACGTGGCTAACATCGCCCTGCAACAGAACTACCCGGGCGTGATGAACCTCAATTACAGCCAGGAACTCGACGAGACGCAGCGCGCCGCCTACGAAGCGGCCATGCGGCGCGACTATCCGCCCGGGCGCGACGGCTATCCGGCGTTTGCCATCCACCCGCCCGGGCCGCGCGCCCAGTATTCCGTGCTCGTATACATCGAGCCGATCGCCAGCGCCCCGGAAAAGTATGGCCATGACATCGCCTCGCGCCCCCAGATCGCGGAAGCGCTGGCGGAGTCGCGCGATTCCGGCCGCATCAGCAATTCCGGCGTGCCCGTGCCGATGGACGGCCGTCCCCAGCTGACGGGCATGGCCATGCGCCTGCCCGTGTACCGCTTCGGCATGCCCGTCGATACGGTGGAGCAGCGGCGCGCGGCTTACCAGGGTTCCGTCGGCATCGGCTACGACCTGGTGACGATGATGCGCAGCGCGCTGGCCGACATGCCGGTACGCAACGTCCGCCTGACCCTGTTCGATATCGGCCCGCAGGCGCTGCAACAGCGGGAGGTGCCGCTGCAGTTGCCGCACGACATGCGCCCCATCTTCGACAGCACGGCGGCAGGCATGCATGCACCATGGTGGCAGCCCGGCAGTTCGGGCCGCTACCTGAGCAGCACGCTGCTGATCGAGCACAATGGCCGCGCCTGGCAAGCGCTGTTCAGCGTGCGCAAGAGCGACCTGTATTCGCGCTTCGACGCCTTCCTGCCGTGGCTGGCCCTGCTGATCGGCTTTGCCAGCACCATGCTGCTGTATGTGCTGTTCCACACCCTGGCGTCGTCGCGCCGACGCGCCATCCAGATGGCAACAGGCATGACGGAGGAATTGCGCGCCAGCCAGATCCGCCTGCAGCTGTCGCACCAGAAACTGCGCCGCCTGGCGGCCCATGCCGACCAGATCAAGGAAGAAGAGCGCAAGCGCATCGCGCGCGAAATCCACGACGACCTGGGGCAGAACCTGCTGGTGCTGCGCATCGACGCCGACATGCTGGCCTCGCGCACGCAGCGCCGCCACCCGCGCCTGAACGCCCGCGCCCGCTCAACCCTGGAGCAGATCGACGCCACCATCAAGAGCGTGCGGCAGATCATCAACGACTTGCGCCCTACCGTGCTGGACCTGGGCGTGAATGCGGCCGTCGAATGGCAGGTGGCGCAATTTCGCCAGCGCACGGGCATCGCCTGCGAAGTGAGCGAAAGCCATGACGACATTTGCCTCAGCGACCAATGCGCGACGGCCCTGTTCCGCATCCTGCAAGAGTCGCTCAGCAATATTTCCCAGCATGCGAATGCCAGCCGCGTCCAAGTCAAATTGGAAAAGTGCCGTGATACGGTGTCGATGAGCATCAGCGACAACGGCGTGGGCGCGGCCATCGACGGGCGCAACAAGCTGGGCTCGTTTGGCCTGGTGGGCATCGAAGAACGTATAAAGTTGCTGGGCGGCACTTTTTACATTGAAAGCAGCCCAGGCGCCGGCATGAGCGTGCATGTCAGCGTACCGCTGGGCGCGGACGCCACCGCGTTTCCCTACCAGGAAGAAAGCCGGGCCAGCAGCTGAGCGGCGCGCGTTCCGCATGAAACAAGCTCAGCTTGCGTATTTTGTAATTAGATGCAATATTGATGTAGAACAACTTAGCGCCTGCCCGCCATCGGCCAGGCATTCCCCGACTACTTGCCAGGAGTACACAGCCACCGCTTTCCCTTGTTTTACCGCAGTTCCCACAACGCTCTTTACCAAAGGACATTCATGGATACGAACGACAGTTTCAAGGCAATTGCCGATTTGAATTTGGACGCGATCAAGGTCAAGCTGATGCACCGGGAGTCCGGCGAAGGATGGAGCCTCGAAAAGGCCAATGCAGTGGAATTCGAATACCGCCGCTTCCTAATCCTGATGAAACAGTTTCCGCAGGAAGAAACGGCGCCGCTGATGGACGTCGATACCTTCTGGCACTACCACATCCTCGATACCCTCAAATATGCGGCGGATTGCGAACAGGTGTTCGGCTACTTCCTGCATCACTTCCCATACATCGGCTTGCGCGGCGAAGACGACGAAGCGGCGCACCACCGCGTGGGCGAACGCATGAAGCAGTTGTACGAGCAGACATTCGGGGAAGATTATCTCCGCGCGGAGACGGCATATTCGGGACGCGCCGTGCAGGCGGCATTTTCCAGTGCAGCAGTACAGGCGACGGCATTTTCCAGCGCGGCCGTGCAGGCGACGGCGTATTCGGGGCGCGCCGTACAAACGGCGTTTTCCAGTGCCGCGGTACAGGCAACGGCGTATTCTGGCCGGGCCGTGCAGACGGCGTTTTCCAGTGCTGCGGTGCAAGCGACCGCGTATTCGGGCCGCGCCACCGGTGCTGCCCAGACCGCATTTTCCAGCGCGCCCGGCAAAGTGGCCGCAGCGCTGGTCGAGTCATCCCCGACTGGCCTGGAAACAGGGCGCTTCTATACGGATCGTCCGACGCTGAGCCCGGACACGCAATAGAAAACGGGAAGGCAGGTATGGCTGCCGCACGCGGCAAGCTTGACTAACGCAGACGGCACCTCTCAGTTTGCCGTCTGTCAGGCGCTCTTAGGCAGCCATCAACTCGCGCAGTTCACGAATGCTGAAATCGCTGATTTCATGCATGCGGATGAGGATCGTGGCGCCGATCGGCAAGGTGTTGTGACGAATCTTGCTGATGACCGGTGGCGCCACTTCCAGTGCTCGCGACAGGGCGGCATCGTTCTTCAGTTGCAGCTTGTCGATGATCGCATCGAGGACGCGATTCGGGTTGTAGGTAGGCAAAGAGGTAATTTGTTTGAGAGACATGATCGAAAATCCGTACTTGTTGTATTAAGGCAAAAAGAAACCGAATGTCTCTTCTGCAATAATTCAGGGTAAACACACTAAAAATCGCCATCACTTATGCGGCTTTTACGCCGCAAACAATATAATACACGCTATTGTTGATTTTTGCGTAACTTAAAGCAAAATTGTGATAATTGAAGAGAATTGACGCACTTGGAATGTGCTAGAGGATAACTCAAATTGGAAAAATTTGCTGCACGTCATCAATTTTTACGATGAGCAACACCGCTATGCATGAGCCAGGCTATGGCCATGAGGGTGCTCAGGCGGGCCATTTCCGCTGATAAATGCCAGCCTTGCGCAGCCACGCCGGCCGGGGTGGCAAGCGGGCAAGTGCCCGGAATGGCATCCACGCGGCACCAGGCCAGTTGCCGGCGGATTTCATCGGGCGGCGGCGGCGGCTGCAGCGCGCGTTCGCGCCGGCGCATATAGGCGCGTACCTGTTCCTTGCTGGGGTGACTCGTAGCTCGCATGGCTCGCTCCTGCTGACGGGAAACAACGCCACGCTCATTGTAGATGCCGAGCCCGCCACAAGAGCCCGGACGCGTGACGACATTGCTCACCATATCGCCAGCGTGCCATGGCACGTTTGCGCTGCATCAAATGGCCGGGCCCCGGCATTGCGCCGAAGCCCATGTTGCCTCACGGCCAGGCGGCCAGAAGCCCGGTGATCCGTTCTTATTTCTTTTGCTGGCGCACGCGCTGCTGCTGTTTTTCCTGCGTTTGCTGGCGATTCTGCTTGCGCTCGAACAAGGTGACCGCATCCTTCTTGGCTTGTTCGGCGGTACGCATTTCTTCATGGGCGTCGTGCGGGACAAAAAATTCGGCGTCCTGCGCCGCCACGACCAGCTTGATGGCGGCGTCGTCGTCGAGGTCGTACAGTTCCGTCAGAACGGTGGTGACCTCGTCCAGGTATTCTTCGTAAGTGAGGGTGCTCATGCGGTATTCCTTAAGTGAATGGCGCACCGCCGGAACGGCGCGCTGCGCGCCGGCCCAGGAAAAGTGCGCAGATAACCGGCCATTTTACCCGATGCCGGCCCCGTCGGCAGACAGCGGCCGCAAGGCATCGGCCACGCGTGCGTAGCGCAGGCGCACGCCCAGCTCGCGCTTGATGCGCGTATTGTGCAGGCGGCGCGATTCGGACATGAATGACAGCAGCATCGGCGTGACCACCTGCTGCAGTTCGGCGCGCGGCAGGCGCGGCGGGCGCGGCAAGCCGAACGTGTCGGCCACGGCATCGAAATACTCCGCCATTTTGAGTTCGCTGTCATCGCTGGCGTGATACACGCGCCCCGGCTTGCCCCGCCACAAGGCCCGTTCGATGATGCGCGCCAGGTCATCGGCATGGATATGGTTGGTGTATACATCGTCATCCGCGGCCAGGGCTGGCGTGCCCTCGCGCAGGCGCTTCAGCGGCAGGCGGTCATCCGCATAGATGCCGGGCACGCGCAGGATGGCCACGCTGGCGCCGCGGCGCGCGCCCCAGCCGCGCAAGACCTGCTCGGCATCGACGCGCCGCTTCGCGCGCGCATTCGCCGGCGCCGTCGGCCGCGTCTCATCGACCCAGGCGCCGCCGCAATCGCCATACACGCCGCTGGTACTCACATACACCATGCGTGCGTGCTCGGGTAAAATGGCGGCCAGATTGCGCGTGCGCCGGTCCAGCAAGCCCGACGACCGGGGCGGCGCCAGGTGCACGATCATCGTCGCCAGTCCCGCCAGCCGTTTCAGGCTGGCGCGCTCGTCGAGGTTGGCCACGATGGGCACGGCGCCGGCCGCCCGCAGCTGCGCGCAGCGCGCCGGCTGGCTGGTGACGGCAAAGACGCGAAAGCGCGTACGCAGCAAGGGCAGCAACCGCATGCCGACGTCGCCGCAGCCCAGGATCAGCAGGCGCGGCAAGCCTGACGGCTTGCGCAAAGAGTGCATTAACATATTTTTCATCTCAAGGATTGTATGACTTTTCAAGTTACTGTTCAGCCCAGCGGCCACCAGTTCAGCTGCGAAGCGGACGAAACCGTGCTGGCGGCGGCGATACGCGCCGGCGTCGGCCTGCCGTATGGCTGTAAAAATGGCGCCTGCGGTTCCTGCAAGGGCAAAGTGCTTTCCGGCACCGTCCAGCACAAGGCGCACCAGCAGCGCGCCCTGACGCCGGAAGAGGAAGCGGCCGGCTTTTCCCTGTTCTGCTGCGCCACCACCAACGCCGACCTCGTCATCGAAGCGCGCGAAGTGGCGGGCAGCAGCGACTACCCGATCAAGAAAATGCCGTCGCGCGTGACCACCATCGAGAAAGTCGCGCCCGACGTCGTCGTGCTGACCCTGCAATTGCCAGCCAGCGAACGCCTCAACTACCGCGCCGGACAGTATATCGAAATCCTGTTACGCGACAACAAACGCCGCAGCTACAGCATGGCCAGCGCGCCCGCCGATGGCGGCCCGATGACCCTGCACATCCGCCACCTGCCGGGCGGCCTGTTCACCGACCAGGTGTTTGGCAGCATGAAGGAGCGCGACATCCTGCGCTTCGAAGGCCCGATGGGCACTTTCTTCCTGCGCGAAGATTCCGACAAGCCCGTCGTGCTGCTGGCCTCGGGCACGGGCTTTGCTCCCTTGAAAGCCATCGTCGAGCACATGATCAACGAGCAATCCACGCGCCCGATCACCCTGTACTGGGGCGGCCGGCGTCAGCACGATCTGTACATGGATGCGCTGTGCCGCCAGTGGGCCGCCGACTTGCCGCAGTTCACCTATGTGCCCGTCGTTTCGGACGCCCTGCCGGAAGACGCGTGGCAAGGCCGCACGGGCTTCGTGCACCAGGCCGTCATCGCCGACTTGCCCGACATGTCCGCGTATCAGGTGTATGCCTGCGGCGCGCCCGTGATGGTCGATGCGGCCCACCGCGACTTCGTGCAACTGTGCCAGCTGCCAGCCGACGAGTTCTACGCGGATGCCTTCACCACGGAAGCCGACCTGGCCAAGTAAGCATCCAGACAGCGGGGTGCTGCTGGCGCGGCATCCGCTGCCGCCACCCGCCTCACCCCGTCGTGTCCTGGAAAGTATTCATGTCTCTCGCCTCTGCCGGCAACGGCTTCAGTATCCTGCGTCACCGCAACTTCGCCTTTTATCTTTCCGCCCGCGTGCTGGGCACGGTGGCCGTGCAGATGCAAAGCGTGGCCATCGGCTGGCAGGTGTACCAGATCACGGGCAGCCTGTTCGACCTGGGCTTGATCGGCCTGGCGCAATTCGCCCCCTTCCTGGTATTGATTTTGCCTGCCGGCCACGTGGCCGACCGCTATAACCGCCGCAATATCATCGCCTGGTGCCTGGCGGCGCAACTGGCTTGCGCGCTGGCCCTGCTGGCGTTCACCCTGAGCGGCCTGTCCATCGTCTGGCCCGTGTTTGCCGTGCTGGTGCTGTTCGGCAGCGCGCGCGCCTTCATGATGCCGGCCACGCAAGCCGTGCTGGTCAACATGGTGCCCACGCAACATTTCAGCCGCGCCGTGGCGCTCAGTTCGTCCAGTTCCCACGTGGCCATCATCCTGGGGCCTACCTTGGGCGGCTTGCTGTACTACTTCGGCCCCAAGGTGGTGTATCTGATCTCGTCCGCGCTGCTGGTCGTGTCCGTCCTGCTGATGCGCGCCACCACGCCCGCGCCGCAAGTGGTCAAGCGCGAACCCGTCAGCTGGCATACCCTGCTCGAAGGCTTGCGCTTCGTCTGGTCGAAACCCATCGTACTGGGCGCCATTTCGCTCGACCTGTTTGCCGTGCTGTTCGGCGGCGCCACGGCGCTGCTGCCGGCGCTGGCGCACGACGTGCTGCATATCGGCCCCAGCGGCCTGGGCTTGCTGCGCACGGCGCCGGGGGCCGGCGCGGCCCTGTGCTCGATCGCGCTGGCCATCTTCCCCATCACGCGCCGCGTGGGCGCCTGGATGTTCGGCGGCGTGGCCGTCTTCGGCCTGGGCACCCTGGTGCTGGGCAGCACCAGCTATTTCCCGCTGGCGCTGGCGGCGCTGTTCCTGATGGGCGCCGGCGACATGGTCAGCGTCTACATCCGCCACCTGCTGGTGCAGTTCGAGACGCCGGACGAGATCCGCGGCCGGGTCAGCGCCGTGAATGCCGTATTCATCGGCGCTTCGAACGAACTGGGCGAATTCGAATCGGGCCTGACGGCCGGCTGGTTCGGCCTCGTGCGCGCCGTGCTCTTCGGCGGCGCCGCCACCCTGGCCGTGACGGGAATCTGGGCCGTGATATTCCCCGTGCTGTCGCGCATGGACCGCTTCCCCCACCATGAGAAGGAAGCGGCCGCCAGGACGGCCACCACGGCCAGCGCATAAGGTCTAAGATGCGCTATCGCCACTGACGAACCCGCACCATGAAAATCACGCTTCCGTTCCACAGCTTCATCCGCAGCCGCCCCCACCTGAGCATGGCCACGGCCATCGGCGTGGCGGCCGGCCTGCTGTTGCCCGCATCCTGGCAACAGATGACGCGTTTGCTGACGGCGTGGAACGTGGCCGTCTGGTTCTACCTGGCGACGATGGCCTGGATGATGATGCGCGCCAACCATCACAAGGTCAAAGCCATGGCGGCGCGCCAGGACGAGCGGGCGGCAACCGTCCTGTCGGCCCTGTCTGTCGCATCCGTGATGAGCCTGGTGGCCATCGTCTCGCAGCTGTCCTCGATGAAAGACATGGCGCCGGACGAGCGCGCGCTGCACTACGGCCTGACGATCCTCACCCTGGTCGGTTCCTGGTTCCTCGTCGGTACCCTGTTCTGCTTTCATTACGCCCACCTGTATTACCAGGCCGACCCCGCACTGCGCCCCCTGAAGTTTCCCGACGATGAGCAAGACCCCGATTACTGGGATTTCCTGTATTTCGCCTTCACCATCGCCGTGGCCGTGCAAACGTCGGACGTTTCCGTGCAGACGCGCGTGATGCGGCAGATCGTGCTGGGACAATCCGTGCTGAGCTTTTTCTTCAACCTGGTCGTGCTGGGGCTGTCGATCAATATCGCGGCCGGTCTCATCAATGGCTGAGGGTAAATAATTTCGTAGTGGAAACTTGACCTGGCTGAAGGGTTAAGCCCATCTTAATCGTGCGCACCCTCTTGAAATACTGGAAAGAGGAGTAAGATAAGTTCCATGCACGAGGTCATGTGCATGAGGCAGCAACCAGGCCGCATCACGCCTGAGATGGGTTTTTTTTGAATTGACAGGAGTAAGCATATGCAAATCAATATTCATACCGACAGCACCATCGCCAACACCGCTGGACTGAACGAACATGTGCAATCCGTACTTGAAAGCGCACTGAACCGCTTCCGCGACAACCTGACCCGCATCGAAGTCCACATCAGCGACACGAATGGCCCGAAAGGCGGCGCCGACGATATCCGCTGCGTCATGGAAGCACGCGTTGCTGGCTATCAACCGATTGCCGTGACCGAACAGAACGCCACCGTGCATCAATCCGTTGCCGGCGCCACCGATAAACTGAAACGCGCCATCGATAGCGCCCTGGGCCGCCGGCAAGACAGCAAGCGCCACGCCACCGGCAAGAATGCCGTGATCGATACGGCCGAAGCGGAAGAAACCGCCGAGTAACTCCCCACCCGCAGGATTTCCAGAGACTGAGGCAGCCGTTCAAGGCTGCCTTTGCACATCTGCCCCGCCGTTCACGCGCGGCAACATCCATACTAAAACAGCAAGTGTTCCAGCGTATTAACGCGGCAATGAAATAATTGTCGTATTTCTCACAGTAAGTGACCTCAAGCAAGCCTTTGCCGTTACAGCCAAGGCTGCTTTACGCTATCATGAAGATACCGGCACCCTGCTCGCGCGCCGGCTTTTTGAAAGTGTGATTGTGGAACAGATCGGCAACTTCGGCGCTTCAGGCTGCAACATCGGCGATTTACAGCTATTTCGCGATGGGGCGGATAGCCAGACGGCTGCCATGCTGGCGCCCTGCCCCGTCATGCGCCTCGAAGCGGGCGAAGCCATTGCCGACACGCAAGGCGCCAGCCTGTACATCGTCCTGCGCGGCTCGCTGGCCGTGGCCGCCGACACCCACACGGGCATGGATGACGGCACCGTCAGCAAGGTCTTGCCCGGCGAAAGCGTGGGCGAACAATCGGTGCTCGATGAAGCGAGCAACCTGGCCGCCATTTCCGCCCTGGAAGAAACCGATTTGCTGGTGATCGACGCGGCCATCGTCTGGGAATTGATCGAGCAGTCGAACGGCCTGGCGCGCAACCTGCTGCGCTTGCTGTCCTTCCGCATCCGCGCCGCCAATGCCCTGCTGCGCCGCCGGCAGAAACTGGGCGAATTCTACCGCCAGCTGTCGATGGTCGACAGCCTGACAGGCTTGTACAACCGCGCCTGGCTGACGGATTTACTGCCCAACATGATCGTCACGGCCCACGCCAGCGGCTCGCCCCTGTCGCTGGTGATGATCGACCTCGACCATTTCAAGCGCTTCAACGACACGCACGGCCACCAGGCTGGCGACCAGGCACTGCGCATCGCCGCGCAAGTGCTGGGCGCGGCCCTGCGGCCCACGGATTTTGCCGTGCGTTATGGTGGCGAGGAAATGATGGTGATCTTGCCCGACACCAACGAACACGTGGCCCTGCGGGTCGCCGAGCGCTTGTGCGAGCGCATGCAGCTCGCCGTCATCTTCGCCGACATGCGCAGCGCCTTGCCGCACATCACGGGTTCCTTCGGCGTGGCCAGCCTGGCGGCCGAACAGGACGACCATGCGCTGATTGCCGCCGCCGACGCGGCGCTTTACCGCGCGAAAGCCGGCGGCCGCAACCGCGTAAGCACCTGATAAAAAGCCCATGGCGTCGTTGCATTGCCTCGCCGTACATTCGTACTGTCTTCGGCAATGCGCCTAGCCCTGGACATTTTCTCAGGCGCTTCCGGCGTAATAATGATCAGGCAGCCTTGCTGTCGGCCGGCTTGGCGGCGTCATCCTTCTTGCTGCTGTGCGCGGCGATGAAGTCCGCATAGCCTTTCTGCACCAGTTCATACGTCTTGTCGATATTGCCGGCGATATCGCCTTGCAACACTTTCAAGCCGCCCAGGATGTCGCGCGCTTCCTTGAAGCCTTTTTCCATGCCGCCGCTGATGGTGTCCATGAACTTGCTCAGGGCTGTATCGTCGTCCAGGCCGGGATTCTGTTTCTTGAACGCGTCAAAAAACCCCGTCGACAGCGATACAATGCGGTTCGCCGTCGCTTCGGCACTGTTATCCTGCGAAGCCGCGTTCTGGATCGCGTCTTCGCCGTACTGGCCCTTCAGCGCTTCATTGATGTTGGTGATGGCCGTCTTGTACAGCAGTGCCAGCGGTTCGTTCTCGGAACCGATCGATACGTTCAGCGACGCCTGCATGATGGACGCGTTCAATTGCAGCTTGGTACGGTCATTCACGCTCATTTCAGTGTTGACGCCGTCCTTTTGCTGGACTTTATCGTCCTTGCCGGCAACGCCCGTACTGACGGAAGTCACGGAAGGGTTGGAATTGCCGCTTGCGGCGATGGGAATTGACACGATAGACCTCCTTGAACGGGCAATGTATGCCACCATGCGGGAAACGCGATGATGACCATCCTCTCGTGTAGTATCGGCAGGTTTTCAGAAAACTGTAGCAGCGGCCCTTTCACGGGCCCGGATAACCCATCAAGTAACGACCATCAATGACTAACCAGACCTTTCTTTGGCACGACTACGAAACCTTTGGCGCCCAGCCGCGCCGCGACCGCCCGGCCCAGTTCGCCGCCATCCGCACGGATGCAGACCTCAACGAGATCGGCGAACCGATCATGCTGTATTGCCAGCCTGCTAATGATTTCCTGCCCGACCCGCAATCGTGCCTGATTACGGGCATCACGCCGCAGCAATGTCTGCAGCTGGGCGTACCCGAACACCAGTTCGCCGCCACCGTCGAAGCGGCCTTTTCGGAACCGGGCACCATCGGCGTGGGCTACAACACCATCCGTTTCGACGATGAAGTCACGCGTTTCCTGTTCTGGCGCAACCTGATCGATCCATATGCGCGCGAATGGAAAAACCATTGCGGCCGCTGGGACATCCTCGACGTCGTGCGCATGACGCACGCGCTGCGCCCGGAAGGCATCGAATGGCCGAAGCGCGACGATGGCCAGACCAGTTTCAGGCTGGAACACTTGAGCAAGGCCAATGACCTGGCCCACGAAGCGGCGCACGATGCGCTGTCCGACGTGCGCGCCACCATCGCCCTGGCACGCCTGATCAAGGAAAAACAGCCGAAACTGTTCGAATTCTGCCTGGCACTGCACAAGAAGGACAGGGTCGCCAGCGAAATGGGCATGCACCTGGCCGCCGGCGAGCGCCAGCCTTTCCTGCACGTGTCCGGCATGTTCCCCGCCGAACGGGGCTGCCTGGGCGTCGTCTGGCCGCTGGCCACGCATCCGAGCAATAAAAACGAAATCCTCGTCTGGGATTGCGCCTACGATCCGCGTGAACTGTTCCAGCTGGACGCCGACACCATCCGTACGCGTTTGTTCACGCGCAAGGAGGCCATGCCGGAAGGTATGACGCGCCTGCCCGTGAAAAGCGTGCACCTGAACAAGTCGCCCATGCTGGTTGGCAATTTAAAGACCCTGTCGCCGGCCATGGCCGCGCAATGGGGCATCGACCTGGACGCGGCGAAGGTCAACGCGCAATTGGCCGCCACGGCGCCGAACATGGATGCCATCTGGGCCGAAGTGTTCCAGCGCCCGGGCGCGAATGTCGCGCTGGACGTGGATGAAGATTTGTACAATGGTTTCGTCAGCAACGACGACCGCCGCCTGCTCGAATCCCTGCGCCGCGACACGCCGGCCAAGCTGGCCACGGCCCGCCCTTCGTTTGCCGACGAGCGCCTGCAGGAACTGCTGTTCCGCTACCGCGCCCGCAATTTCCCGCAAACCCTGAGCGAAGCGGAAAGCCTGCGCTGGGAGCAGCACCGCGCTGCCCGCCTGTTCGACGGCGACGGCGGCGCCCGCACCATCGAAATGCTGTTTACGGAAATCGACGTGCTGTCGGAATCCGTGGATGAGCGTGGCGAGGAAATTCTGGGTGAGTTGTACGATTACGTGGAGATGGTGGCGCCCATGCGCGACTGAAAGTCGGGTAGGTCGGATTAGCGAAGCGTAATCCGACAAGTGCCGACGACGACTCATGTCGGCTTACGCCATGCGGCCAAGCCGACCTAGCAATGAAAAATGCCGGGCTAGCCCGGCATTTTTTATGCATGCAACTTAAACCGAACGATGCGCATTGATCGCATCGCGCGTTTCAATGGCCACGCGGCGTGCCGCGTCGGCGTAGTCTTCGCCAGCCTGCGGCGTGGCATAGATGATGGCGCGCGAGGAGCTGATCATCATGCCCATGCCGTTGGCCGTCTGGCCCGCGCCGACGGTGGCGGCAATGTCGCCGCCCTGGGCGCCGATGCCGGGCACCAGCAGCGGCATGTCGCCGACGATGGCGCGCACCTGCGCCAGTTCTTCAGGGAAGGTGGCGCCGACGACGAGCGCGCACTGGCCATTCTTGTTCCATTTGTCGGCCACCAGGCGCGCCACGCGCTGGTACAAGGGCACGCCATCCGTGTCGAGGAATTGCAGGTCCGAGCCGCCCGGATTCGAGGTGCGGCACAGGATGATCACGCCGCGGTCTTGCCACGCCAGGTAGGGATCGAGCGAATCCTCGCCCATGTACGGGTTCACGGTGACGGCGTCGGCGCCGTAGCGCTCGAACGCTTCGCGCGCGTACTGCGTGGCCGTCGCGCCGATGTCGCCCCGTTTCGCGTCGAGGATCAGCGGGATGTGCGGATAGTTTTCGCGCACGTAGCGGCAGATGTCTTCCAGCTGCTTTTCCGCGCCCAGCGCGCCAAAATACGCGATCTGCGGTTTGAAGGCGCAGGCCAGGTCGGCCGTGGCATCGATGATGCGCGTGCAAAAGGTGGTGATTCCATCAGGCAGATCGCGCAGTTCGGCCGGCAGTTTCGCCAGGTCGGGGTCCAGGCCCACGCACAGCAGGGAATTATTGGCCGTCCACGCGGCGGATAATTTATTGATGAAATTCACGGCACACCTTCTCTATATTCAGTTGCAAACCCCGTATTGTAACGCGGCGCAGGCTTGCCACGGCGTGGCAACGCGGCCAGACGCGGCGGCCAGCGCTTATTAAACCGACATTACGGGCCGTTTCAGGTATATTTGCCTCACCTCCCTTACTCTGCACGGAACCCATCATGCAAATCACCAATCAATTCACCAAATGGCTGCGCCTGGCCCTGAGCGTCACCGTCCTGGCCGGCATCCTGACGGGCTGCGGCTACAACGACTTCCAGAGCAAGGATGAAGCCACCAAGGCAGCCTGGGGCGAAGTGGTCAACCAGTACCAGCGCCGCGCCGACCTGATCCCCAACCTGGTCAACACCGTCAAGGGCTATGCCACGCACGAGCGCGAAACCCTGGAAGCGGTGACCAAGGCGCGCGCCGCCGCCACCAGTTTCCAGATCACGCCCGAAGTGCTGAACGACCCGGCCGCGTTCGAAAAATTCCAGCAGGTGCAGGGCCAGCTGTCGTCGGCCCTGTCGCGCCTGATGGTAGTGTCGGAGAAATACCCGGACTTGAAGGCCGACACCAGCTTCCGCGACTTGCAGTCGCAGCTGGAAGGCACGGAAAACCGCATCACCGTGGCGCGCCAGCGCTACATCGTGGCCGTACAGGATTACAACGTGCATGCGCGCAGCTTCCCGAACAACCTGACGGCCATGGTCTTCGGCTACAAGGTCAAGCCATCGTTCACGGTGGAAAATGAAAAAGCCATCTCGACCGCACCGACCGCCAACTTCGGCAAATAAGATGAAAGCCTGGTCTTATCTGGCGGCGCTGGCGACGGCGCTGCTGCTGTGGACGATGCCGCCAGCCGGCGCACAGGGCTTGCAGCCCGTGCCGCCGCTGGCCGCGCGCGTGACGGATGACGCCGGCATGCTGGACGCCAAGCAAAAGGCGGCGCTGGAAGGCGTGCTGGCCGATTACGAAGCCAAGACGGGCAGCCAGATCGCCGTGCTGCTGGTCAAGAGCACGGAGCCGGAAGCGATCGAGCAATACAGCATCCGCGTGACGGATGCCTGGAAGCTGGGCCGCAAGGGCGTCGATGACGGCGTGCTGCTGATGGTGGCAAAGGACAACCCATCGTCCCTGCGCCGCCTGCGCATCGAGGCGGGCCGCGGCGTGCAGGGCGTGCTGACGGATGCGCAATCGAAACGCATCCTGCAAGACGTGATCGCGCCGCATTTCAAGCAGAATGATTATTACGGCGGCCTGGTGGCCGGCGTGGGGTCGATTGCCACCCTGCTGAACCAGGAGCAATTCCCCGCCCTGGCGCAGCAGAAAGCGCCGGCCACCGTGGAAGCGGGCGGCATGACCTTCTGGCTGCCGCTGCTGTTCTTCGGCTTTCTCGTCGTGCTGACCCTGTTCCGCTCGCGCGGCGGGCCCACGCGGCTGCAGCGCGGCAGCAACTGGTCCAGCGGCGCCACCGGCGTCGTGCTGGGCAGCATTTTGAGCCAGGCCCTGAACAACCGCGGTGGCGGCGGAGGCTTCGGCGGCGGTGGTGGTTTTGGCGGTGGCGGCGGTGGTTTCGGTGGCGGCGGCGGCGGTTTTGACGGCGGCGGCGCCTCGGGAGATTGGTAATGACGAAACAACTGACATTCGGACAGCGCTGCGGACGGGCCTTGAAACATTTGCGGGGCACGCCGGCGACGGCACGCCAGGCCTTTCCGGAACGCACCCTGAAAGCCATCGAGACAGCGATTGCCGACGGTGAAGCGATGCACCAGGCGGAAGTGCGCCTGATCGTCGAAGCGGCCCTGACGCCGGGCATGGCTTACCAGGGCGTGAGCAACCGCGAGCGGGCGCGCGAACTGTTCGCCCAGTATGGCGTGTGGGATACGGAAGACAACGTCGGCGTACTGATCTATATCAACCTGGCCGAGCACCAGGTCGATATCGTCGCCGACCGCAACGTGGGCCGGCGCGTCACGCCGGAACAATGGCAAGCCGTGTGCCGCACCATGACCAAAGGCTTCAAGGACGGCAATTACCACGACAGCACGCTGGATGCCTTGCAGCAGTTGAATACCTTGTTGCAAAGCCACTTCCCTGCCGATGGCACGCGCGGCAACCAGTTGCCAAACGAACCCATCCTCCTCTGATTCCCGCCCAGGGATTAAAATCTGCCCATTGCCGCGCGGGCCGGTGGCCCGGGCAGCGGCCCCTATTACCGCCGAGGAGCATACATGAGACTGATCAATAAAACCGCCATCGTCACGGGCGCCACGCAAGGCATCGGCCTGGCTTGCGCCACCCGCCTGATCGCCGAAGGGGCGCAAGTGATGCTGGTCGACATCAAGGAAGAAGGCGCACAGGCGGCCGCCGCCCTCGGCCCGCAAGCGCGCTTCTTTTGCGCCGACGTCAGCCAGAAGGCGGACGTCGATGCCTTGCTGAAGGAAACCCTGGCCCAGTTCGGCCACATCGATATCCTCGTCAACAATGCGGGCGTCACGCACGCGGCCGATTTCCTCGATGTGTGCGAAGACGATTTCGACCGGGTCATGCGCATCAACCTGAAATCGATGTTCCTGTGCGGCCAGGCCGTGGCGCGCGAAATGGTCAAGCGCAATACTGGCTGCATCATCAACATGTCCAGCGTGAATGCGGAACTGGCGATCCCGAACCAGGTACCGTACGTGGTGTCGAAGGGCGCCATCAACCAGTTGACCAAGGTCATGGCCTTGAACCTGGCCTCGCATGGCGTGCGCGTGAACGGCATCGGGCCGGGCACCATCCTGACGGAACTGGCCAAGCAGGCAGTGCTGTCGAGCCCGGAGGCGCGCCACACGATCCTGTCGCGCACGCCGCTGGGCCGCTGCGGCGAACCGGAAGAAGTGGCTGGCATCGCCGCCTTCCTGGCCAGCGACGACGCCACCTACATGACGGGCCAGACCATCTATGTCGATGGCGGGCGCATGGCGCTCAACTACACGGTGGCCGTGAAGGAATGAAGGCAGCGACAGGCAGAACTACAGGCAGTTATATCAAAAAACGATAATGGTTATCTGAAAAGACCATTAGACACATATCGTGCGACGCAGCATAATGCACCTGTCTCCACTATTCTCCTCCAAGAAAATAGTTTTAAGCCCGCTTTCACCAGCGGGCTTTTTTTTGCTATCACTGCTGAAACATGGACATTCTTGCCATGACAGACGTTCTTCACTGTCCTTCTGCTCGCCGCAAAAAAATGTTGCGGCGTGTCATCAGCCCGTCATCTTCGCCCCCTATACTTGCTTCATCTGCTGTACAGGCAACCGATATGCCTGACTACAGACAGGTGTGCCGCGATGGCACACCACTCCCCTTTCATGACCGTGGCGGGCGCCGGCAAGGCGCGCGACATGGTGAGTACCGAGCAACTCTCAACTCTTGACCCATTTCATTTGGGTTTTTGGCCCGCCTCCCCGCGGGCCTTTTTTTGCCTGCACGGCAAGCTCTTGCGCAAAAACATGGCGGCCCGCCATCCCCATGATATTGTGACGGCCTTTCCACCTGTCCTGACGCATCATGCCTGCACCACTGCTCGAACTCTGTTTTGCCGACCGCCACGAACGCCTGCGCTACCGCACTGCGCTGCTGCTGTATGTCCTGGTGATCCTGATCGGCGACATTCCCGGCGTGCGCGCGGATGTGGGCCAGTATGCATCGGGCGGCGTGCTGCATTCCGTCGGCTATGGCGTGCTGGCCCTGATCCTGTTCAGCGGCACGGGCGGCGGTATGGCGCGCCGCGCGCTGCTGTCGGTGCTGATGGTGGCGGCCATGGGTGCGCTGGACGAATTCATCCAGAGTTTCCTGCCCTACCGCCGTGGCGCCGTCAGCGACTGGGTGGTCGATATCACGGCCGCCGCGGCGGTCTGCCTGCCGCTGTATTTCCTCTGGCCGAAAATGGTCGCCGCTGCCCTTGGCAAGGGCGTGCCGCGGCCTGAAGCCTGAACGGGGAGATGACTCGCGCCCGTCAGGCGCGGTCCGCTTCGCTATCTTGCAATTCCAGCCGCAACTGTCCCTGGCCGCGCGCGCTGCGCGTGCCCAGGCGGCGCATCAGGGCGCGCGCCTCGCGCCGGCTGCCAGCCCCCATGGCGCGTGCCGCATCGCGCTGCATGTCAAGCAACTGTTCCGAGCGCGCCAGCCGCACCAGGCCATGCAAGGCCTGGGCCAGGACATGGCGCGCGCGGGCATCGCGCGCGGTGCCGCCGACGGCCAGCACCAACTCATCGATCAGTTTTGCGGTAGGGCCAGATGACATTTTTTCTCCCGATTCAACAGTGAGGAAGCGTGCAGCCGCACGAAGTGGTAATTGCCAGCATCTTTTATACCAAGCACGGCAATTGGACTCTTGATCTAGCTCAATCGACAATGACGGGCGCCGAACATACCTGCTCCGCCATGCTCTTACATGCAGCAATCGCGGCTATCCGCAATCACCGCGGGTGCCGATCCTGAGTGTGCGACCATGAGGAGACCAAGATGAGATCGAAAACAACCCTGCTGCTGACCGGCCTGACATGCGCCTTGCTGGCGGCCTGCCAGTCCACGGACAAAACCAGCCTGGCACGCAGCAATAGCGGCGAAACCTATGCCGCACCGGCCGGCACGACGCCGCCAAGCAGTACGGCCAGCGCCACCAGCAGCACGGCCACCGATACCGGCAACGCCATGAGCAGCGACATGCGCAATGACGCGAACCAGTCCACCCTGAACATCAGCTACGCCACGGTGCAGTCGATAGAAACCGTGCCGCGCAGCATGGACCAAGGCAGTGCCGACATGCAGGCGGGCACGTCGGGCACGGCCGGCAGCACCTCGGGGGCGGCGGGCAATATGCTGTATCGCGTCACCTTGCGCCTGGACGACGGCACGACGCGCACCTTTGTGCAAAATACCCAGCCCGCCTTCCAGATCGGCGAGCGGGTCAGCGTGCAAAAAGGCGTGATGCAGCGCTATTGATATGTACCGGCACTGGCCGATGCTGGTCGCAACTGACCGCATCAAGCCAGCGCCAGGGTCAACGGCCGGCTGCGCCCCTGCACCACGGCCGAAGGCCAGGCCGGGTCGTGCGTCAGATTGTGCAAATGGCTGCCGTCGAGCAAAAACGTGTCTTCCACCGTGCTGCCGGGCAGGCTGGGGTGAAAGGCCAGCGCCATGCCCCGCTTGAGGATGATTTCCGTGTGCGCGCCGGCCGCCACTTCGGGCGCCAGGTAGCCATGGATACCGCCCTGCCGGCTGGTGCGCACCGTGTCGGGCTGGCCGGCATAGGCGTAGGCGCTGTCGAGCGCGTGATACACCATGCTCAGCGCATGGCCCGTTTCGCAAGCGTCGAGCGCCACCGCTTCCAGCGCCAGCATGGCCGCATCGGCATCGTCCATGACCACCGCCGCGCCGTCGGCCCGATGCAGCGCCGGGCCGAAGCGCCGTTGACGGCTGAGACTGGCACACAGGCCGAAACGCCGCGCGCACAAGGCCAGCACGGCTTGCTTGCCCAGCACCGCCTGGGCCGGCGGCGCGCGCCGATAACGGTGCTGGCGCTCCCCACCGCTGGCCAGCACGTACACGGCTTGCAAGCCGCGCAGCCACAGCGCGCGCGCACACGCGGCAGCCAGTTCCAGCTCGCTCCAGTCGGGGCGGGCCTGGCGCAGCGCATCCGCGGCCGCGCCAGCTGCCAGCAGCCCCACCTGCCGGTAGCGTAACTGCTCCGATTCCAGCAGCACCAGCCGCTCTTCGCGCAGGGCCACAGGCAGGCTGCGTTCGTGCAAGCCGGGCCGGTCGGACAAGACAGGCGCGCCGCCGGCCGCATGCTGCACGAAATGCTCGCGCAATTCATACAGCTGCGGCTGCATCCAGGGCGACACCTGCCACGTCCATGGCCCTCGCACTTCTTCCTCGCGCATGCGCATGGCTTCGGCTTCGTCCGTCAGGATGTAGGCGGCATCGCGCGTCACCAGCACTTCCGCGCAGCCGCACTCGGTCGTATGGCAATGGCTGTTCGATGCGCCCGCCGTGGCCCACGCAAACCAGTCCACGCCGCGCAGGCGCACGGCACCGGCACGCTGGTCTTCCAGCCAGCCCCGCATCTGCGCCAGCTTGTGCGCCACTTCCAGCTCCAGCGGCCAGTTCATGACCGCCCCTCGTGCGGGATGCGGCGCGGCGCCACCCCGCCTGCCCTGCCTGGCACCAGCCGGGAATCCTGTTGTGCATGCATAGCTGCTCCCTTCCTACATGGAAACTTAAGACCGGCGCGCGCATAAAAAGTTCAGTGCCTGGCCTCGTCTCAGGCTTGCAGTCTATGACTTCCCGCTATTTTTGCAAGCGGCTATTTCGCCAGTTCAATCAACACGGCCGTGTACATCTGCAAGTTCAACAGCAACTGCTTTTCCGTGATGAACTCATGTTCGGAATGCCCCGTGTAGACTGTGTGCGGCATGGCCGGGCCAAAGCTCACGGCATTCGGGAACAGGCGCGAATTGGTGCCGCCGCCGATGGCCACCGGTTGCGGATTGGCGATGCCCGTGTAGTGTTCGAAGACGGACAACAAGGTGGGAATCTGCGGCGCCGCCGTCTGCAGCCACGGTTCACCGATCTGCACCTGCAGGGTAGCCGGCACGTGGCGCCGCGCCTTCCAGCCGTCGAACGCGGCCGTCACCTGCTGTTGCAGCACGGCCGCCGTCTTGCCTTGCGGACGGCGCAAATTGATAGTCAGTTCCAGCGCGCCACCGTTCTGCTTGAGCACGGTCGGCGCAACCGTCATCGGCCCCATGAAGCCGTCGCGGTAAGCGATCTGCCCAAAGCGTTCGCCGTAGATGCCAGTGCCCACCAGTTCATTCAGGAACGACAGCATGTCGGCCGCCTGCGTGCCCTGCCACGGCTGCACGGCCAGCGCGTCGGCCAGCATGCTGATGGCGTTGATGCCGTCTTCCGGTTTCGACGAGTGGGCCGACACGCCCAGCGCCGTCACCGTCAAGGTGCCGCCATCGCGTGCATAGCTGTAGCGCACGCCCTGTTGCTGCTGCGCGCGGGCGCGGATGGCCGCTTCCAGCGCGGCTGGCGCGTGGTCGATCACGGCTTGTGCATCTTCCGGGATCTGACTGCCGAAAAAGCCGCCCGTCAACCGCGCCAGCACGGGGCCGCCATCGGCTGGCAGGGCCGTGCGCGGCGGCAAGGTCAGCTTGATGGAACCGTAGCCCTTCTCGGCCGTCACCACCGGATATTCCGCATCGATGGTGATGTTCACTTGCGGCGGCGTGTGGGTTTTCAGGAACTGTTTCAGCGGTTCCCAGTCCGATTCCTCGGCCATGTAGACGTACAGCTCGATGCGCTTGCTCAGCGGCACCTGCTGGTCCTGGATAGCCTTCATCGCGTACAGGGCCGTGGCGATCGGGCCCTTGTCGTCTTCCGTGCCCCGTCCCAGCAGCTTGCCAGGTTCGCTGGTGCGGTCCAGCTCGAACGGCGAACGGGCCCACTTGGCGGGATTCACGGGCTGCACGTCGCCGTGCGTGATCACGCCCACGCGCTCGCTGCCGCTGCCCATGCCGATGATCACCACATGGCCATGCTCCTGGAAGTCGAATCCCAGGCGCTGCGCCTCGGCCGCCAGGTAGCGCTTGAAGCCCGTGTGCTGGGGATTCGCGGCAAACGGCACGGCCGGGTCTGCCACCGTGTTGAAACTGACCATCTTCGCCAGGCTGGCGATCAGCGGTTCAGGATAGGTGGCCAGCGCGTAGCGCGCCGTTTCCTGCGCCTGCAGGCTGATGGGCGCGGCGTGAACGGAGGGCTGCAGCAGCAGGCCAATCAGGGTCAGCAGGATGGGTTTCTTGAGCATGGCGGGGCGCATAAAGTGGGGAGGCCCACTCTAGCATTGCCCGCACCGATTTCCAATCGATACGAGTTTTTTACCGATCAGTACGCAAATTCCCGATTCGCATTATCATGTGCACAGCCTGTCATCCCTGCCGCTTCCAAGGCCGACCCTATTGTCGTCAGGGGATAGACAAATCGTCCATTGTGATTTTCCACCACGTCCCGATATCGCTACCATGATTCCATTTTCCATACTCGACCTGGCCCCCATCGCCGAAGGCAGCGACGCCAGCCAGTCGTTCAAGAACACGCTCGACCTGGCGCAGCACGGCGAACGCTGGGGCTACAACCGCTACTGGCTGGCCGAACACCACGGCATGCCCGGCATCGCCAGCGCCGCCACGGCCGTCGTCATCGCCCATGTGGCGGCTGGCACGACAACCATCCGCGTGGGCGCGGGCGGCGTCATGCTGCCCAACCATTCTCCGCTGGTCATCGCGGAACAGTTCGGTACCCTGGAAGCGCTGCACCCGGGCCGCATCGACCTGGGCCTGGGCCGCGCGCCCGGCTCCGACCAGACGACGGCGCGCGCGCTGCGCCGCGACCTGCAGTCCGACGCGGAACAGTTCCCGCAAGACGTGCTGGAATTGATCGACTACATGTCCGACGAGCCGCGCCAGCGCGTGCTGGCCGTGCCCGGCAAGGGCGCGAAAGTGCCCGTGTGGATACTCGGGTCCAGCCTGTTCGGCGCCCAGCTGGCCGCCCACCTGGGCTTGCCGTATGCATTCGCCTCGCACTTCGCGCCGCAAATGATGATGCAAGCCGTGGCCTATTACCGCGAACATTTCAAGCCTTCAAAACAATTGGCGAAACCATACGTGATGCTGGGCTTTAACGTGTTTGCCGCCGACACGGATGCCGAGGCGCACTTGCGCGCCACGTCGATGCAGCAAGCCTTCGTCAACCTGCGCACGGGCCGCCCGTCGCGCCTGCAGCCGCCTGTGCCCGGTTACCTGGAGCAATTGGGTCCGCAGGAACGCGCCATGCTCGACTCCGTCCTGTCCTGCACGGCCATCGGCGCGCCGGATACCGTCAAGGCGAAGATGGCCGCCTTCATCGCCGAAACGGGCGCCGACGAGCTGATGATCACCTCGCAGATTTTCGAGCACCAGCACCGGCTGCGGTCGTATGAAATCACGGCGCAGGTGCATGCGGAGCTGGCGCGCGCACAGTAAGTTTTAAGTCTCCCCTGGTATATCCCCCTATACCCTTTTCCCGGCCGTCGGCAACGATCGCCGGGATTTTTTTGCCTGCTGCGTTGTCTGCCGCCCCACCGCAAAATCGGCCGCGCCCGGCAAGAAATGTGCAGCCCCGCTATCATGCTCATCCAAAAGCATCACTCCAAGAAAGTTGTCTCGCATGAAATCTGCACCATCCACCGTCGACGCCAGCGCCCTGCTGACGTCGACCCGCATCCTGTTGTTCGCCCTGTCCGCCGGCGTGCTCGTCGCCAGCCTCTACTATGTGCAGCCGCTCACTTCCATGCTGGCCGCCTCGTTTGGCGTCAGCGTGCCGCAGGCGGGCTACCTGGTCACGGCCACGCAAATCGGCTATGTGCTGGGCATCGTGTTCCTGGTCCCCCTCAGCGACGTGCTGAACCGCCGCCAGTTGCTGACATGGATGCTGATCGCCAAGATCGGCGCCCTGCTGCTGGCCGCCACCAGCCAGAACATTATTATCTTTGCCATCGCCAGCGTCTTGATGGGGATCACGTCCAGCGCCTTGATGGTGGTCACGGCCATGGTGGCGTCGTATGCGCCCGACCACAGCCGGGGCCGCATGGTGGGCACCGTCATGACGGGCTTGTTGCTGGGGATTCTGCTGGCGCGTACCGTGTCCGGCACCGTGTCGCAGATCAGCGGCGGCTGGCGCACCGTCTACGTGCTGGCCGCCATCGTCGTGGCCGCCCTGCTCGTCATGCTGCGCCGCATCCTGCCGAACGAGGCGCCACGGGGCACGCTGCAATATGGCAAGCTGATGGCCTCACTGGCCGACATCATCCGCCAGGAACCGTTGCTGCGCCAGCGCGCCCTGTTCTCGGGCCTGGGCCTGGGCACCTTCAGCGTGTTCTGGACGGGCCTGACCTTTTTGCTCAGCGGCGCGCCGTACCACTACTCGGAAATGCAGATCGGCTTGTTCGGCCTGGCCGGCGCCACGGGCGCCTTTGCCGCCAACACGGCAGGCCGCATGGCCGACCGCGGCTATGCGCGCCAGGCCACCTGGCTGCTGGCCGTGGCTTCCATCGCGGGCTGGGCATTGATCGGCTTTGGCGCCCATTCGCTGGTGCTGCTGCTGATCGGTATCGTCCTGCTGGACATGGGCGTGATGGGCTTGCAAGTGACGCACCAGTCCATCATCTATAAACTGGCGCCGCATGCGCGGGCGCGGGTCACCACCGTATTCATCGCGGGCGGCTTCATCGGCGCGTCGGCAGGCTCGGCCCTGGCCAGCGCCAGCTTTGCCGCCGGCGGCTGGCCCGCCCTGTGCATGGTAGGCGGCGCCATGCCGCTGCTGATGCTGATTGTGTGGAGCAAGTACCGCCACACGCAGCGCAGGCTGGAACGGGCCGCCCAGGCATCTATCACGTAGGTCGAATTAGCGGCGGCACGCCGCGTAATCCGACGCTGATGCGCCAACTGTCGGATGACGCTCTTCGAGCTAATCCCACCTACGATCCTGAAAAAAACCGCTCGGCCGAGCGGTTTTTTTACGTCCCTATTTCGCTGGCTCACGCGCCTTGCCAAACGCATCGCCCGCCTTCCAGGCCGGCATCTTCGCGCCATTTGCCACGGCTTGCCCCAGGTTCAGGGTAAATTGCGCCTGCTGTGTCATGCCGGACAAATCCCAGCTGGCATCGTACTCATCGGTAACCTGATGGTAGCGGGGGCCATACGCGGCCGCCTTGGCTTTGGACGCTGCCACGTCCTTGATGTACTCGCGTCCGCCATTGATGGAAAACGCGGGCACGCCCGCCTTGGCAAAGCTGAAATGGTCGCTGCGGAAATAGCCGCCGGCCAGGTCGGGACGGGCTGGCGCGATATGCATGCCCATGGCTTTGGCCACCGTGGCCGCCATGGCGCCCAGCTCCGTGCGCTCGCTGCCCTGCGCGCCGATGTCATGCGTGGCACCGACAAAGTTCAGGCTGTCCAGGTTCAGCGCGGCGGCCGTCTTGTTCAAGGGCCACAAGGGGTCGGCCGCGTAGGCGGCGCTACCCAGCAAGCCTTGTTCCTCTGCCGCTACCCACAGGAAAATCTGCGTGCGCTTCGCAGGCTTTTTCACGGCTTCCTGCGCCATGGCCAGCAAGCCGGCCGTGCCGGAAGCGTTGTCGACGGCGCCGTTGTAGATGGTGTCGCCAGTATCCCCTTGCTTGCCCAGGTGGTCCCAGTGGCCGCTATAGATGACGGCTTCATCCTTCAATACCGGGTCGGTGCCCGGCACCATGCCGGCGATATTGAATTGCTCCACCTTGCGCACGGCGGACTTCATTTCGCCGCTCAGCTTGGCATTCAAGGCGACGGCCTTGAAATCCTTGCTTTCCGCTTGCGCGCGCAAGGCGTCCAAGTCCAGCCCACCGGCCGCGAACAGGCGGCGCGCCGCGTCTTCCGCGATCCAGCCCTGCAGCGGCGTGCCGGCCGTGCGGTCGGCCAACTGGAAACGCTCGCTGCCGCTCCAGCTGTTCTGCACCACGCTCCAGTCGTACGATGCGGACGGTTTCGTGTGGATCAGCAATACGCCAGCCGCGCCCTGGCGCTTGGCTTCCTCGAATTTGTAGGTCCAGCGGCCGTAATAGGTCAGCGCCTTGCCGGCAAAGCGGTTCGGCTCGGCACTAGTCGGTTGCGGGTCGTTGACCATCATGACGACGATCTTGCCTTTGACATCGGCGCCCTTGAAATCGTTCCAGCCTTCTTCCGGCGCCGTGATGCCATAGCCGACGAACACGAGCGGCGCATCAAAGGTGTGGGCGGCAACGGAGTCGCCCGTGGCCCATACCCAGTCCGGGCCGAAAGCCAGCGGCACGGGCTTGCCGCCCGCCACGGCTTGCAGGCTGCTTTCCTGTGGCAAGGATTTCACGCCGGCGATCTGCACGCTTTGGCGGTAGCTGTTGCCGCGCACGGGTTGCAGTCCGGCCATCTGCGCCTGGGTTTCCAGGTAGGCCACCGTCAGGTCGGCGCCGCGCTGGCCCGTGCCCCGGCCTTCCAGCAAATCGTTGGACAGGAAGGCCAGGTGGGCGCGCAGCGGGGCTTCCTGCACCACGGGCAAGCCGTGCGCGGCAGGCGCGGCGGCGTGCGCGGAAAACGCCAGCGCCAGGCTGGAAGCGAGCGCCGTGACGGCCAGGGAAGAAAACAGCTTCTGCATAAGATCCTTTGGGTAAGAGGAGACATTCAGTCCGGCGGATGGCCGAGCCGGCGATTGTATGCCATAGAGAAAGATGCATCAAAATGCGGACGAAAAAAATCCCCGCGGCAAGGGCGGGGATTTTGCAGGGGAAACGTTCAGACCAGCAAAGCGGCCGCCAGGGATTCGATCTCTTCCGCCGATTCCTCGAGGATGGTGTGCAAGGTGCTGCCGCCGATGCCAAAGTCGATCTTCGCGGCCGCCTGGCGCCGCGCGGCGCTTTCCGGCGGGTGCAGGGGCGAGCCGACGGGCGACAGATCGTTGGCCAGCACCAGGGTCGCGCCCAGGGTGCGGGGCGGGAACGTGCTGCCGCCGTGCCACATGCCTTCCACGGCCTGCAAGACCATGTCCGGCACTTGCAACTGGCGCAGCACGCCGCGGCCGATCAGTTTTTCGCCGTATTCGATCCAGTCTTCCGTATTGTCGTCCAGCAAACCTGGATATTCCTCGGCGCGCGACAGCAGATAAAAGCCGCCCACTTCGTGCACGATGGCGGCGAACATGGCCGTTTCCACGTCCACATGCGTGACTTTCTTGGCGATTAGCTGGCTCAGCGCGGCCACGTGGGCCGTGTGTTCCCACAGCTTGGCCGCCTTGGCGCGCAATTGCGGGTCGGTAATCTGGCTGCCCAGCTGGCGCACGATGACGGATGCCACCATCGATTTCAGGGTGGCAAAGCCCAGGCGCGAGACGGCCGCGCGCACATTGGCGATTTCATTGCCGGAACGGTTGTAGGCGGCCGAGTTGGCCAATGCCACGACCCGCGCCGACAGCAGCGGCTCGGCCATGACCATGCGGGCGGCCGCCTCGATATGGCAATCGGGGTCGTCCAGCGCTTCCTGCAGCTTCAAGGTGGCCTTGACGTTGGCGGGGAACGTCAGCTCGCCCTTGCTCGCTTGCAGCGCGATAATCTTGAATACTTCCAGTCTGTCCATGGGTCAATCTCCGGTACGGGCCTGTTCAGGCTCTGCTGTTTGGGTGGGCCGGGAATGCGCTCCCGGCCCGGCTCCCGTTTCCGGCAATATTACAGCAAGTTCAAACTCAAACCTATTACTTTCCGGAAACTTTTCCTGCCACGCCTTCGACAAAATAATCCATCTTCGTCAGCGCCGCATCGTCCAGCACGCCTTTGTCCAGGCGCACCTTGCCATCGTTATCCTTGACCGGCGCGCTGAAAGGATTGAGCTTGCCAGCCACCAAGTCTTTCTCGCGTGCCAATACAAACTGTTTCACGTCGGCCGGCACTGTGGCGTTGATGCCTTCCAGCTTGACCATGCCATCCTTGATGCCGCCCCAGGTGCTGCTGGACTTCCACGTGCCGTCCAGCACGGCTTGCGCCTGCTTCGTATAGTAGTCGCCCCAATGGTGGGTGACGGCAGCCAGCTGCGCCTTCGGCCCGTACTTTTTCATGTCCGAATGGTAGGCGATCGCGTACTTGCCCTTCTCTTCCGCCGCCTGCACCACGGCGGTCGAATCCGTGTGGTGGGTAACCACGTCGGCGCCCTGGCCGATCAGGGTGATGGCCGCGTCGCGTTCCTTGCCCGGATCGAACCAGCTATTCACCCACACCACTTTCACTTCCGCCTTCGGGTCGACGCTGCGCATGCCACGCGTAAAAGCGTTAACCCCCTGCAACACTTCCGGGATCGGGAATGCCGCCACGTAGCCGGCCACATGGGTCTTGCTCATCTTGCCCGCCAGCACGCCGGCCAGGTAGCGGCCCTCGTAGAAACGGGCGTTGGTATTGGCAACGTTGACGGCCGTCTTGTAGCCCGTCAAATGAATGAACTTCACATTAGGAAATTGCTTCGCCACTTTCAAGGTGGGATTCATGTAGCCGAACGAGGTTGTGATGACCAGCTTGCTGCCCGTTTGCGCCAGGTCGCGGATCACCCGTTCCGCATCGGCGCTTTCCGGCACGTTTTCCACGTACTTGGTGGTGATCTTGCCGCCCAGCGCCTTTTCCATTTCCTTGCGGGCCAGATCATGCTGGGTGGTCCAGCCCGCGTCGCCGATGGGGCTGATATACACGAAGCCGACATTCAGCGGCGCGGTGGCGGGAGCGGCGGCCATGACGGGCATCAAAACAGCACTGCAAACGGCGGCGCATACTAGTTTCTTGGACATGGTTTTCCTTGTGGTGAGTGATTAATTTCCCGGATTGAAATTCTTGCCTAGCGAAGCGGGCATATTGAGCTTGATGTAGTTGGCATTGCTGGAGATCAAAACCAGCACGACGATGGCTGCCACATACGGCAGCATCGACAGCAGTTGCGACGCGATGGGCACGCCCAGCGCCTGCGCGTGAAAGGTCAGAATCGTGATGCCGCCGAACAGGTAGGCGCCGCCCACCACGCGCGCAGGGCGCCAGGTGGCAAACGTGGTCAGCGCCAGCGCGATCCAGCCCCGTCCCGCCACCATGCCCTCGACCCACAGGGGCGTGTAGACGAGCGACAGGAAGGCGCCGGCCAGGCCGCAGCAGGCGCCGCCGAACAGCACGGCCGCCAGGCGGATGCGGCGCACGGGGTAGCCGAGCGCATGCGCGGAAGCGGGCGACTCGCCCACGGCGCGCAGCACGAGGCCCGCCCGCGTGCGGTACAAAAACCAGGCGATGGCCAGGCACAGCAGCAACGACAGATACACCATCGGATGCTGGCGGAACAGGGCCGGCCCCAGCACGGGAATGTCTTCCAGGTAAGGGATGCCGAAGCGGCCGTTCTGCAAGCTGTTGCCCACATATTTCAGGCCGATATACGTGGACGCGCCCGCGCCGAACAGCGACAAGGCCAGGCCCGTCGCGTACTGGTTCGTGCCCAGCCACACGGTCAGCCAGGCGAAGAAGCCGGACAGCAGCATGCTGGCGCCCGCGCCCGCCAGAAAGCCCAGGGTGGGGCTGCCCGTGTTGACGGCCACGGCAAAGCCCGTGATGGCCGAGACCAGCATCATGCCTTCCGCGCCCAGGTTGACCACGCCCGCCTTTTCATTGACGAGCAGCCCCAGCGCAGCGAGCATCAGCGGCGTGCCCGCATTGATGCTGGCCGCGACCAGGGGCGCGATGGTCAGCAGCAAGTTATCCATGTTTCCTCCAACGCAATTTGTATTGGATCAGCACATCGCAAGCGAGCAAGGCGAACAGCAAGATGCCCTGGAACACACCCGTGATCGCACTGGGCAAGCCCAGGCGCGACTGCGCCAGTTCGCCGCCGATATAGAACAGGGCCATGACGAAGCTGGAGAAAATCACGCCTACCGGATGCAGGCGCCCGACGAAGGCGACGATGATGGCGGCAAAGCCGTAGCCGGGCGAGACCGTGGGCGTCAACTGCCCCATCGGCCCCAGCACTTCGCACGCACCCGCCAGGCCCGACAGGGCGCCGCAGATCAGCAGGGAAGACCACAAGGTCTTGCGCGAGGAAAAGCCCGCATAGCGGGCGGCGGCAGGCGCCATGCCGCCCACGCGCAGGCGGAAGCCGGCAATGCTTCTGGATAAGTACAGCCAGCCGCCCAGCGAGGCCAGCAAGGCAAACACGATGCCCACGTGCAAGCGCGTGTCGCTGATCACCATCGGCAACAGCAAGCCGTCCGATAGCAGTTTCGACTGGGGAAAATTGAATCCTTCCGGGTCGCGCAGCACGCCATACACGAGATAGCTGAGCAGCAATTGGGCGATATAGACCAGCATCAGCGAGACGAGGATTTCGCTGGCGTTGTAGCGGTCGCGCAGCCAGGCCACCAGCCCCGCCCACGCCATGCCGCCCGCCATGCCGGCCAGCAAGGACACGCCGATGATGGCAATACTGCCTACGCCGTCGTCCAGGTACAGGGCCGCCGCGCCGCCGCAGATGGCGCCCAGGGTCAGCTGTCCTTCCGCGCCGATGTTATAGATGTTGGCGCGAAAGCAGATGGCCAGGCCGACGGCGATCAACAGCAAAGGGGCGACTTTAATGCCCAGCTCGGACCAGCCGTGCGCGTCGCGCAAGGGTTCCACAAAGAAGACGGCCAGGCCCGCCAGCGGATCGTGTCCCAGCGCAAGAAACAGCAGCGCGCCGCACAGCACGGTAAGCAGCACGGCCAGCACAGGCGACAGCCACGACATCAGCCGCGACGGAGAAGGACGGGCTTCCAGGCGCAAGGCGAACTTAGCCATGGATTGCCTCCTGCGGCCACAGCCCGCTCATCCATTGCCCCACGAGGCTCACGCTGGCCTCGCCCACATCCAGCGACGGCGAAATCTTTCCTTTCGCCATAACCAGCAAGCGGTCGCTGATGTCGAACAATTCATCGAGCTCCTCCGACACGACCAGCAGCGCGCAACCAGAGTCGCGCAGCGCCAGCAACTCGGCGCGGATTTGCGCGGCCGCGCCAACGTCCACGCCCCAGGTCGGCTGCGCCACCACCAGCACGGTGGGTTCGCGCATGACTTCGCGTCCGACTATGTATTTCTGCAAGTTGCCGCCCGACAGGCTGCGCGCCAGCGCCTGCGGCCCGCCCGCCTTCACCTGAAAGCGCGCGATGATGGCGGCCGCCCGCTGCGCGATGACCTTGTGGCGCACGAAGCCATGGCGGATGGTGGCTGGTGTCTGCAAACTCAGCAGCACGTTGTCGGCCAGCCCCATGTCGGGCACGGCGCCCCGCCCCAGCCTTTCTTCCGGCACGAAGCCGAAGCCCAGGGCGCGCCGGCGTCCCGGCGGCAAACGGCCCGCCGGCGTGCCGTTCAGCACGATGCTGCCGGCGGCTGCGCGCATGTCCTCGCCCGACAGGGCGGCGAGCAATTCCTGCTGGCCATTGCCAGACACGCCCGCGATGCCGACGATCTCGCCCGCGCGCACGTCGAAATTGATATCGATCAATTGCGTGGCGAACGGATGGCTCTTCGGCAACTGCAAATTCTTGACGCTCAGCATGACGGTACCGGGCGTGCGCGCCACGCGGGTGACGGCGGGCGGCTCGGCACCGATCATCATGCGCGACAGGCTGGCCGCCGACTCTTGCGAAGGATCGCACACGCCCGCATTCTTGCCGGCGCGCACCACCGTGCACGTGTGGCAAAGGGCGCGGATCTCGTCGAGCTTGTGGCTGATGTACAGGATGCTGCAACCTTCGGCGGCCAACTGGCGCAAGGTGGTAAACAGCTTTTCCACGGCGCCCGGCGTCAGCACGGAAGTCGGTTCGTCGAGGATCAACAGTTGCGGCTTGGCCAGCAGTGCGCGCACGATTTCCACGCGCTGGCATTCGCCAACGGAAAGCGTGTGCACGTGGCGCTGCGGCTCCAGGTCCAGGCCGTACTGGCGCGCCGTCGCTTCGATCCGCTGCGCCAGCTCCGCCATGTTGGTGCCCGCGGGCAAACCGAGGGCGATGTTTTCCGTGACCGTCAAGGTGTCGAACAGGGAAAAGTGCTGGAACACCATGGCGATGCCCAGCGCCCGCGCGGCCGACGGGTTGGCGATCTCGACTTCACGGCCATTCCACAGGATGCGGCCGCCATCGGGCTGCACGGCGCCGTAGATGATTTTCATCAAGGTCGATTTGCCGGCGCCGTTTTCGCCAAGCACGGCGTGAATCTGTCCGGGCACGACGGTGAGACAGATGCCGTCATTGGCCACCACGGCCGGATAGCGCTTGCTGATATCGATGAGTTCCAGGCGTGCCGTCATTGTTTTTTTCGTGCCTCGCTGCGTGGTATGCGGGATGCCGATCGGTGGAAAAAATCAACACTCGGTCTCTATCGTATCGGCATCCGCGGCGCTTGGGGGGCGGGCGCGGCGGCGTGCATTTCTATTTCCACAAAAAAACAACACCTGTATACAATTTTGAAAAAAATTATCAGCTTTACAGCGTCCGCCTTGCCCCGCAAGGACGAGAAGGTGCGATGATTATATTCAGGAACTGATAGTAAGTATGCGCACAAGACATATCGCCCGGCGCGGCGATGCTCGCATCATGGATTGAACGGCGCGCGTTATCCCATTGCAGCGCTACATGCAGACTACGCGTCCAGCCATCCCCAGTTCCCGTTTTCCCACACCGCCATCAGGAGCCGAAAGTGCCAAAAACCATACCGTGTCTGTTGCTCTGCCTCACTACCACCCTCGGCGTGGGCGCGACCGCCCAGGCTGCCGAATGGAGCGATACCGCGCTGAGCTGGCGCGCCGGCAATGATTACCGCGAGCCGTTCAATCCGGACGACATCAAGAAAAACATCTTTGCCATCACGCACGCCAGCGGCTACAAATACGGCAGCAATTTCGTCAACCTCGATTTCCTCATGTCCGACAGCAAGGACCCCGGCGCACTGGGTAAAACGTCGGGCGCACAGGAGGCGTACCTGGTCTACCGCAACACCATCGACATCGGCAAGGTGCGCGGCAGCGACATCAAGTTCGGCCCCGTGCGCGGCGTCGGCGTCACCCTGGGCTTCGACGTCAACACGAAAAATGACGTCGGCTACAACTCGCGCAAGCGCATGCTGGTGGCCGGCCCCACCCTGATGTGGGACGTGCCCGGCTTCTTCAATACCAGCCTGCTGTTGCTGCGCGAAAGCAACGCCCCCAGCGGCGCCTTCCCGCCCATCTCGCAGGTGACGGGCCGCTACACGTATAAAACGCACGCCATGCTGACGGGCGCCTGGGCCATCCCCCTGTCGCCGCTGTTCTCGTTCGAAGGTTTCTTCAACCTCATCGACTCGAAAGGCAAGGATGAAGTGGGGCGCGACACGGCGGTGGAAACGAATATCGACATGCAAGTAATGTACGACGTGGGCGCGGCCTTGGGCAGCGCCAAGAACACCTTCCGCGTGGGCATCGAATACCAGTACTGGAAGAACAAGTTCGGCAATTCGCCCGCCACCACGGGCAATGTGGGCCAGACGGCAAAGACGCCGATGATACGCGCGGAGTACCATTTCTAAAATTCATTGTTACGCATCAACACCCACGATCGCGCCTGATGCCAGCATGAAGCTTTCCCACTGGCGGAGAGCGCGACCGTGGAACAACTACTGCCATATTACGAGCGCGAGCTGGGCCTGTTCCGCCAGTACACGCGCGAGTTTTCCAGCCGCTACCCGAAGGCGGCCGGGCGACTGCTGATCGCCGGAGAAACCTGCGAAGACCCGCACATCGAGCGCCTGATCCAGTCCGTCGCCCTGCTCACGGCCAGGGTCGCCAAGCGCCTCGACGACGCCTATCCGCAATTTACCCATTCCCTGCTCGACACCTTGTACCCGCACTACCTGCGGCCGTTTCCCTCGTGCTCCATCGTGCGCATCGCCGCCGACGAAGCGCCGGGCGGCGGCCAGCTGGACCAGGTGGCGCATGTGGCGCGCGGCACGGTGCTGCGCTCGCAGCTGGTGCAGGGCGTGGCTTGCAAATTTACGAGCGCCTATGACGTGACCCTGGCGCCGCTGGTCATTTCTCGCCTGCATTTCTCACCTGTCATCGACGCGCCGCCCGGCCTGCGCCTGCCCGCCGGCGCCAGCGCCTTGCTCAGCATTCAGTTCACCAGCAGCAGCGACAACTATCATCTGGATCAGCCGGATTTTGCCAGGCTGCGCCTGTTTGCCGATGGCGAACCATCCGTGCGCGCGGCCTTGCTCGACGCCCTGTTCCTGCGCGGCGCGGGCGCGTACGTGGCGCTGGACGAACACAGCCCGTGGCAAGCCGTCGATGGCACGCCGCTAGCGCCAGCCGGCTATGCGGAAGACGATGCGCTGATCCCCATTTCCGCCCGCTCGCACCCGGCCCTGCGCCTGCTGACCGAGTACTTTGCGTTTCCGGAAAAATTTCACTTCATCGATATCGGATGGTCCCTGCTAACGCCCTTTCTGCCGAAACAGTGCCGCCAATTCACCTTGCACCTGCCGCTCAAAGGCGTGCGCAGCGACAGCCACGAAGCGCGGCTCTTGTCCGGCATCAGCCGCGACAACCTCTTGCTGGGCTGCACGCCCGTCGTCAACCTGTTTGCCAAATCCGGCGTGCCGATCCGCCTCACGCATACCGAGCCCGACTATGCGCTGGCGGCCGATGCCACGCATGCGTTTGCCTATGACATCCACAGCATCGAGGCCGTCACCGTAGTGCGCAAGGACGAAACCGGCGAGCGCCTGAGCAGCTTCTTGCCGTTGTATGCCTCGCTGCAAGGCGCCCAGGCCGCATATGGCCAGGAGCGTGGTCAGGAGCATGGACAGTACTGGCTGGCGCGCCGCGACGAAACCGTGGCCGCCATCAGCCCCGGTCACGAAATGCGCCTGAGCCTGATCGACCCGCAGTTTTCACCAAGCAGCGCGGCCTGCGCCACCGTCTCGACGCAACTGCTGTGCAGCAACCGCGACTTGCCCGTGCAGTTGCACTACGGTTTGCCCGGCGGCGACCTGCTGGCCGAAGACGTGCCCGACGGCATCCCCGCGCGCTTCCTGCGCAAACCGTCACCCAGCATGCGTTTCCTGGCGGACACGCACTGGCGCCTGATCGCGCACCTGTCGCTCAATTACTCGAGCCTCACGCAGGCGGGCCTGGGTGAATTCCAGAAAATGCTGAGTCTGTACGACCTGTCCCGCTCGCCCGCCACGCAACGCCTGATCCAGGGCATCGTCACGCTCGAGCACGGCAGCACGCGCGCGTGGATGCCAACGGTCCCGTTTCCCACCCTGATGCCCGGCATCGCCATCCGCCTGGGCATCGACGAGCAAGCCTTCGTCGGCAGCAGCGTCTATATTTTTGCCCAGGTGCTGCAACGCTATTTCGCCCTGAACAGCCAGCTCAATTGCTTTAGCCAACTGACGCTGCTGTCTCATCGCAGCGGCGAGGAACTCCTACGATGCCCAGAACGCAGCGCCGACGCCACGCCAGCGTGATCCAGCAATTGCTCGATGCGCCGCAGCGCTTCGAGTGCTTCCAGGCACTGCGCCTGCTGCTGGCGTGGCTGGCCGAACACGGCATCGATGAGCACACGGCGCTGGCAAAGCACATACGCTTCGACAACAGCGTCTCGCTGCGCTTTCCCGCCAGCCAGGTCGAAACGCTCACGGCAAACAGCATCGGCGATGCGAATGCCCTGCTGCAAGCGCTGCTGTCCGGTCACGGCCAGCACATCCACCTCACGCCCACCTTCATGGGCCTCCTGGGCTGCCAAGGCAGCTTGCCCAGCCACTATTCGGAGCGCATTGCCGCGCACCAGCATAACGAACGCGAGAATAGTCCGCGCGCTTTCCTCGACCTGTTTTCCAGCCGCACCGTGGCCCTGTTTTACCAGGCCTGGCAAAAATACCGCATCGAGCAGGCCGGCCACAGCGGGGACTTCCTGTCGCGCCTGCTGGCCTTGGCCGCATGCCAACCGGGCCAGGACGAGGCAGCGGCCGGCTTGTACAGCGGCTTGCTACAGCAGCACAACATCTCATCCATCGTCATGGCGCGCATCCTCGGCGACCACTTCGGCGTGCCTTGCCATATCGACGAAACGACGGGCGCCATGGACGTGCTGGCGCCGCGCGAACAAACGGCGCTGGGCATGGAAAATGCCATGCTGGGCCAGCGCGCCCTCGTCGGCGAACGCTGCCGCCGTCCCGACCTGGCCGTACGCCTGCGCCTCGGTCCGCTCACGGCGCAGCAGCACGCCAGCTTCCTGCCGCGCGCCCCTGGTAGCCACGCGTTGCGCCACATGCTGATGCTGTTCGGCCAGCCGCTCGTGCGCTACGACATCGTGCTGGTGCTGCGCGCCAGCGATGTGCGGGGGACGGCATTGACAACCGCGCCACAAGGCGGCCTGGGCTGCAACAGTTTCCTTGGCGGTGCGGCAACGCCGCGCCACCGCGATGACAAACATTACGAGATGCAATTGATGCCCTCATTCAACGATTGATCCTTGCGGCCGCGCAAAACGCTTGTGTTTGCTATTGCTACAGTCGGCCAACGATCCCTACCGTGAAGCGATGCGCGATGAGCCTGTTCCCCGATACGACGGCGGCATGGACGGCATTAACGGGCGACATGCAGGGCCAGCGCCTGCTGCGCCTGCAGTTTCCGCATGGCGACGGGCCTGCCGGCATCCAGTTACTTGCCAACAGCCTCGACGCGAGCGAAAGCCTGTCGCGCGATTTTTCCTTTGTGGTGGAAGTACTCTCCGATAATGCCAGCATCGCGCTCGACAAGGTGATGGGCAAGATGGTGAGCATCGAACTGGTGCGCGAAGACGGCACCTTGCGCTACTTCAATGGCTATGTGTTCGAATTCCGCTTCCTGCGCACGGACGGCGGCTTCGCCTTTTATGAAATGGTGCTGGAGCCGTGGCTGTCGCACCTGCACTTGCGGCAAAACAATGTCGCCTTCCACGGCTTGACGGTGGCGGCGCTGACGGACAAGGTCTTCGATGACTACCTGATGCGCGACTACAAACTGGCTGCCAGCGGCCTCGACCCTGCCATCACCTACACGTGCCAGCACAACGAGAGCGACCACAACCTCCTGCACCGCCATTGGGAGCAACTGGGCTGGCACTACCGCTACGAACATCGCCTTGACGGTCACACCTTGTGGCTGTCCGACGACAGCACCACAGGCAAGCCCATCGATGGCGATCTGAGCGAAATCCCCTTCCAGCACCAGGCCGGATCCCTGGAAGACGATGGCGTGCATCAATGGAGCACGGTGCGGCGCATGGCCCCGGCCCAGATGACGGTGGCCAGCTTCAATTTCAAGAACCCGCGCAGCGCCCGCGCCAGCCGCGACTCACTGAACAGGCAGGGTGCCGTGCCATCGCTGGAAGTGTATGAAAACACGGGCAGCTACGGTTTTAAAAACATCGACGATGGCGAGGCGCTGGCGCGGCGCCGCATGGAAGAGGTTGACGCGCGGGGACAGCTGTTCGAAGCGCAAGGCAATGACCGCACGGCGCAACCGGGACGCTGGTTCACGCTGGGCGGGCATTTCGACAGTGCAGCCAGCGAATATCTGATCCTCTCCGTGCACCACCACGCCAGCAACAACTACCAGCAAGGGCACGGCGCCACCTCGCAATACAGCAACACATTTACCTGCATCCCCCGCGCCATCCCCTGGCGCACGGGACGCAACTTCCACAGCCGCGAACCGAAGATCTACGGCGTGCAGACGGCCACCGTCGTCGGGCCGCCCGGCGAGGAAATCCATACGGATGGTTACGGACGGGTAAAGCTGCAATTTCACTGGGATCGCCTGGGCACCTTCGATGACAAAAGTTCGCCGTGGATACGGGTGATATCGAACTGGGCCGGACCGAATTTCGGCCACATCAGCCTGCCCCGGGTCGGCATGGAAGTAGCCGTGCAATTTCTTGACGGTAATGTCGCCATGCCCCTCATCATCGGCTGCGTCTACAACGCGCGCAACATGCCGCCGTGGGATTTGCCAGCGAACAAGACGCAAAGCGGCATGCTGAGCCGTTCCTCAAAAAAGGGTTCCGCCGCGCACGCCAACGCCCTGCGTTTCGAAGACCGCAAGGATGCGGAAGAACTGTGGCTGCATGCGGAAAAAGACCAGCGCATCGAGGTCGAACATGACGAATCGCACTGGGTGGGAAATGACCGCAGGAAAACCGTGGATCGCGATGAAACCGTGCACATCAAGCGCGACCGCACGGAAACCGTGGACCACGATGAAGACATCACCGTGCATAACAACCGCAGGGAGCGCGTCGACCATGACGAACACATCGACATCGGCGACAACCGCCGCGAACACGTGGGCGGCAACGAGCAGGTGCAGATCGACGGCCACCGTTCGGAACGGGTGACCCTGGCCAAGGAAGAGAGCATCGGCCTGGCCAAGGTGCTGACCATCGGCGCCGCTTACCAGACCACCGTCATCGGCGCCATGAACACCACCGTGGTGCTGGCGCAGGCGGAGCAGATCGGCCTGGCGAAAAGCGTCATCGTCGGCGCCGACAGTACGCTCACGGCCACCGATTCGCACACGATGACGGTCGGCACGTCCAGCATCACCATGACGCCAGGCCGCATCGAACTGGTTGCCGATGAAATCATCATCCGCGGCAGATCGAAGGTGCAGATCCATGGCGACGACATCGACAACAATCCGGGCTGACGATGAACGACGCCGGCACAGCCCATTTCAACATTCCCAACCTGCTTTTCGACAACCGCACGCCGCATGCGGCCAGCCAGTTCGACATGATTGACCAGTTTGGCGCAGCCTTCCACGTGGTGGTGGTGCGCATGGGCTACACGCTTGGTCCCTGCGGCGCGGACGGCCTGGCCAGCCTTCTGCCCATGGCACGGCCATCGCCGCTGGCCACGGAAGACCGGCACCTGGATGGCGACACGCAGGCGGGCACCGTGCAGGAGAGCGACTTCGCGCCGTACAAGCCGCGCTGCGACGTGATCGTCAATGGCGTGGCGCACGCACCGCGCGGGCAAGCGATGCCGCAATTTCTCGTCAACCTGAAAGTGCAGTCGGAAAAGAAAACCCTGATCGACAAGACTCTGCAAGTGAGTGGCGAACGCGCTTTCCGCAAGAAAGCCGTCCTCACGCGCCTGGCGCAAAGCTGCGCCCGCATCGCCACGGCGGGCTTGCTGCGGCCCAACCCTTGGCAACTATCCGCGCCTGAACCGTTCCTGCAATTGCCGCTGCACTATGCCTACGCGTATGGCGGCCAATGCCGCATCGAGGCCGATGACTGCAACGCGGCGGCGCACGATTCCTGCCAGGCCAACCCGCTGGGACGGGGCTTTGCGCGCCACTGGTACCTGGATGCGAAACACATCAATGAGGTGCCCGCACCGCGCATCATGCATCCGTCGCTACCGTGCACGGCCGCCCAGTTCTGGCAAGGCGCGGACGGCAAGGAGCTGCCCGCGCCGACAGGGCTGGCCGTTATCGGCCGTGGCTGGCTGCCGCGCCGCGCGCTGGCCGGACACATCGTGGAAAAAGAAAAATGGGGTGCCGATGAAGTCCCCGCCCTGCCGGATGACTTCAACTTTGCCTACTGGAACAGCACGCCGCCCGACCAGCAATGCCCGTACCTGGCGGGATGGGAACAATTTACGCTGACCAATCTGTGCCGCCACGACCATCCCTCGGCCTGCATCGACCAGCGCGGCAACACCGTGCTGCGCTTCACCCTGCCGCGACAAGTACTGTGCTTGTTACTGGCGGACAGGAACGACCAGTTGCTCGTCTGGCGCCTGGCCATCGATACGGTGCTGATCGACCCTCAGGCGGCCAGCGTTGAACTGGTCTGGCGCGCCATCGTGCCGGCAGACGCGGGCCAGGTCGCGTCGCGCCTGCTGCACGTGATGGAGCCGGCGCAGATCGCGCGCATCGAACTGCTGGAGCAGGCGCAGGAAGCGCTAGGCGAAGCCACCGGGCAAGGCAAGAAACCATGACGAATGAAACCGTCACCAAGGCCTCGCGCTTCTATTGCGTCAGCCTCAGCCCCGACATTTGCAAGACGCCCGTGGGCTCCAGCACGCCCCCCATTCCCTACAGCATCACCGGCGAATTTGCGGATACGCAGAACGCCTCGCCCAACGTCAAGTCGCACAGCGAGCCCGTCATCCTGCACCAGCGCAGCATCATTCCCACCGTCAAGGGCGACGCGGCCGGCAAGGCGGGCGGCGTCAAGAGCGGCACCGTCGGCAAGCAGGTCGACACCAAGGTCGCCAGCAGCATCCACCGCGCCAACGGCGCCTACCTGGTGCAGATGGGGCGCGAAGTATGGATGAATTCGCGCAATACCGTGGGCAAGATTTATGAGCGAGGTGGGGAAGCGGCCAAACCCGTGCTCCAGGAACTGAAGGCGGCGATACGGGAAGCGGCACAGGATTACAAGGATCACGGCTCCAGGAAAATGCATGGCGCCGCGGAAGATCTGGTGGACGTGGGCGGCACCGTCCTGACAGGCAGCGCCGTGCTGGGCGTTGCCGGAGTGGGCGTGGCGGCAACGGGAGTCGGCGCCCCCGCTGCCGCCGCGATGGAAGCGGGCGCGGCAGCGGGCGCTGTGGCCGGCACGGCGACCGTTGCGACAGGCACGGCCATTGACGCATCGGCCACGGTGCTCGACCAGGCAGCCGACTACATATTGACAGGCAAGACACCCGATTTACTCAATACGGCCGCAGACATCGTCACGAATGCCGCAGGCACAGTACTGCAAACGGCGGTGTTCAGCAAGGTTCCGGGCGGGAAAATACTGAGCAAGTTCCTCGGCAAAAAAGCGGCGCCGACCATCGACAAGGTCAAGGAAAAGCTGGTCGGAAAAAAGCCGGACAAGCCACCGCCAAAACTCGACAAACCGCCCCCGAAAAACGGCGGCGACGACGGCAAGAGCCGCGGCAGGAAGGAGCCGAAATCGGAGCCGCCGTCCGACTGCTGCCCCAAGGATAGCGGCCCCGCGAAAAAACCCGTCAAGGGCCGCAAGCCCGTGCATTTCGGCACGGGCCAGGAAATCCTGTACCAGACGGATTTCGCGCTCGAACGCAGCATCCCCATTGCCTGGACCCGCTGTTACCGCTCCGGTGCCGAATGCGAAGACTGGGGCTTGCTGGGCGCGCGCTGGTCCACGCCCTACACCACCAGCCTGTCGCTATGCGATGCCGGCATCGTCTACCACGACGACAGCGGCCGCGCCCTGCGCCTGCCTGGCCTGGAACCGGGTCGGCAACACGACAGCCGCAAGGAAGGTTTTACGCTCACGCGCGACAGTGCCGACAGCTTCAGCCTGCTGTGGCGCGATGGCAGCGTCGACCGCTTTGCGCGCGCGGAAGGCGGCTGGCTACCGCACGGCTACGACGGCGTCAACGCCATGCTGGTCCCGTCCGTTCCCGTCGCCACGCAACGCTTTGCACTCGTGCGTAGCGAAGGACGCGATGGGCGCGGCATCAGCATCGACCGCTTGATCGATGCCAAGCCGGGCGACGTGCTGCTGCGCCTGCGCAGCGACGATGGCGGCGTGCTCGAAGCCATGCGCGGGGAAGCGGAGCAGGCCATCCACATCGGCAGCATCGACGAGATATTGCCCGACGGCGGCCGCCTCTGCCACGTACGCTACGAATACGCAGCCGAAACAAACGAGACGCAGCCGCCCTTCCCGCCCCGCCACAACCTGGTCAGCCAGTCGAATGCGCTGGGCGACACGCGCCGCTACAGCTATCGCCACCACCTGCTCACGTCGTGCGGCAGCTACACGGGTTTTACGTACGAGCTGGAATGGATCAGCCTGGACGCGCTGCGCGCCCGCTGGAGCGGATCGCCGCTGATCGAGCAGGAGCTGTCGCAGCACCATCCCGTGACCCTGGCCAACAGCTACCAGGCGCGCGCCATCGCCACGCGGGCGTGCGATGGCAGCGAGCACACGCGCATCGATTACGTGGACAACGACACCAGCCGCGTCACGGAGAACGGCGGTGTCCTCGAGTACACCTTCGACGCCAACTGGCTGGTCACCGAAGTGCGCCGCGTGCTCGACGGCAAGGCTGCTTCGCTGGGCCGGCGCGAGTGGGACCGCGATGGCATGCTGCTGGCCGATATCGACGCCAACGGCGCCGCCACGCGCTACGCCTACGATGCAGCCGGCAACCTGACCCGCAGCACCGATGCCAAGGGACACAGCAGCAGCATCGACTACGACAGCCAGAACCAGCCCGTCGCCTTCACGGATCCCCTGGGCAACACCACACGCCGCGACTACGATGCTGCAGGCCGCCCCGTCAGCATCACGGACGCCTTGGGCCACGTCACGCGCTACCGCTACGACCCGCGCGGCCAGCTGGTGGAACTGATCGACGCCAGGGGCGGCAGCAAACATTTCCAGTACAACCGTCAGGGCTGGCTCACCAGCTACACGGATTGCTCCGGCCACACCAGCGAATTCGCCTACGATGCGCTGGGCCGGCTGGAAGCGGCCCGCGATGTGCTCGGCCATGCCACCCGCTACGAATATGACGCGCTGGGCCGACTGATCCGCCTCACGGCGCCCGATCAGACCCGGGAGCAATATGCCTACGATGGGGACGGCAATCTGGTCTTGCACGTCGATGCGGCCGGTCAGCAGACGCGCTACCGCTACAACGGCCAGGGCTTGCCCGTGGAGCGCACGGACGCCATCGGCCAGACCTTGCAGTATCGCTACGATGCTGCGCTGCAACTGAGAGAATTGATCAACGCCAAGGGCGAAAGCTACCAACTCGCATATCATGCGGAAGGCTGGCTGTCGTCGGAAACGGGCTTCGACGGCAAGCGCACGCACTACAGCTATGACCCTGCCGGCAACCTCACTGCCACCGAGTGCGGCAGCCAGCGCACGCAGTTGCTGCGCGACGCGCTCGGTTTGTTGCAAGTCAAGACCACGGCGGACGGTGCGGTGCGCTACGCCTACGATGCGCTGGGCCGCCTGACGGCCGTCTCCGCGCCACAAGCCGAACAGCGTTTCTTCCTTGATGCGCTGGGCCAACTGATCGAAGAACGCAGCGCCTGCTTCCTGCAAACGCTGCCTGAAGCGGCCAGGCTGCCGAATACCCCGCGCGCGCCAGACGCCAGCTTTGTCATGACGCACTCTTATGACGAACTGGGCAACCGTATCCAAACCGTCCTGCCGAACGGACGCCGCGTCGACACCCTGCGCTACGGCTCCGGCCACTGGCATGGCGTGCTGTGGCATGGCAAGACCGTGGTCGATGTCGAACGCGACAAACTGCACCGCGAAAAGCAGCGGCAGCTGGGCACCAGCGGCTTGCTCGCTACGCGCCAGTACGACCCGCAATCGCGCCTCACCCGGCTGACCCTGGCACGCGGCGCCGACGCGCCCGTCCCCGTGCGCGAGCGATGCTTTGACTACGATGCGCAGGGCAACTTGCGCACCATCTCGCAGACGGGCATTACGGCCGCCGGCCCGCTCGGCAAACTGCGCTACGCCTATGACCCCGTCGGGCAATTGCTGTCCGCCGTGCAACCCGGCCTGGCCGAACACTTCGCCTTCGACCCGGCAGGCACTCTGGTCGACACGGCTCCCGCCTCCGGCAACGTACTGAAACGCTACGGCAATACCGAATACGACTACGACGAACAAGGCAATACCACCGCCAAGCGCTTCCATCCGCCGGGCAGGGAGTCGAGCTGGAGCGACCTGGAGCTTGAATACGACGCCGAAAACCGCCTCAGCCACGCCACCCGAACGGAACGCCAGTCACGCCACCGCGCCCGCTACTTTTATGACGCCTTCAGCCGCCGCATCGCCAAACGCGTCGAGGAAGCACGCTGGAGCAAGCAGCAAGACATCACCAAAGACCAGCCCACCCGCAAGAGCGCCACCACCACCTTCTTCGTCTGGGATGGCGACACGCTGGCGCAGGAACTTGGGCGCGACGAGACGGTCACATACCTGTACGAGCCGGACAGCTTCGTGCCGCTGGCCCGGATCGGTTCGCCAGCCTGTCGCCAGGCAAGCGCCGTCCACCTGCCGCGCGTCGCGCAATGGGATTTACCTGCCACCCGACACGACACCGAACTCCAGGCAGCCATTGCGCAAGAACAGGCGGACACCGAAGCGCAGCGTGTATCGGCATGGCAGCGTACCCAGGCGGCAGCCGATGACGCGGCACTATACGACCGCATCACCCACTACCACTGTGATCACCTGGGCACGCCGCGCGAGTTGACGGATGCGCAGGGGAGCGTGGTCTGGAGCGGGGTCTACAAGGCCTGGGGGCGTTTGCTGCACGTCGAGGGAGAAATTGAGCAGCCGCTGCGGTTTCAGGGGCAGTATGAGGATCAAGAAACTGGACTGTTTTATAACCGGTATCGCTACTATGATCCGGATGTAGCTAGGTATGTGACGCAAGATCCGATTGGCTTGCTTGGTGGACTGAACAGCTATCAATACGCGCCAAACCCGATCTTGTGGATTGATCCATTAGGACTGGCGAAAAACGCAAAGAAATGTCCTAAAAATCCGATTTGTAACGCATGTACAGGTCGTGATCCGGCTAGTGAAGCAAGAAATTGGCAAGGTCCGCATAATTATCCATATTTAGGTCAAGATATTTATACTAATGTTGTCGTAAAAAAGGGAACCGTGTTATTTACTTTATATCCACATGGTCCTGCGCCGGGAAATTACTTCTCCAAGGCGGATGCAGTTTTGGCAAATGGTGAGGCGAGAAAATTCAACGATGCAGTACAGGTAGCACATGCTGACAATTCCAAACATAGAGGGGTTCGTCCCATGCGCACCCAACTTCATGTTTACATATTAAAAGAAGATATTTGCATGGCAGAGGGAATATCAAGAAACAATCCAAATTTTGGGCCAGGAGGTGCGCAACAATTATTTTTAGAAAATAGAGACAAAAAAAACTTAATTGACACTGGGAAAATAATATCTTTAAAAAAATGAAAAAAATATCCTTCGACACAAAAAATGGTTATCTACTATTAGATAACATAATAATAGCACCACTTAAAGAATATGAATTTACCAAAACCGCAGAAGAAAATGACATTAAAATAGAAAACAATCAAACAAACACCTATGTGCATAATTTATCAACGTGCGGAAGTTTGAATGAATTTGAATTTGGCATAAATTTTACTTTTGAAAATTATTTAATGACGAGTGTTTGGCTATCGTGGGATGGAGGAAACACAAAAAAATATGGATACAACATAACAGAAAACCAGCTAATAGCCGATAAGAACTACCTAGCCAGATTACTTTCTGAAGTCTTGGGCAAAAATCCTGATGAGATAAAAAAATCATTTTCTTCATTTAATTTTCCGTGGGGCAATATTTCAGCTTCAGCATCTCTTCAATCAGTGATGGCGTCCATTGGAATGTCTTGGAAAAGAGTTGATTGATCTAAAAGGGGTAGCAGCATGGTGAAATTTAAAAAAATTATTAATATTCACCATAACACTAAATTTAAACGTGGATATTTTTTCGCAAACGAATCGATTATTTTATTCAGAGGAATGAAAAGAAAAAATTTGCACTCGATGGATCAATACTGGAAAACATGGATAAAGCATGAGGAGGAAGTTATCGCCTACAAAACAAGTTTCAAACTAAAAAATTTGAAAATAATAGTTAGTTGTTTTTTGAGAAAAATGATGCCCCCATAAATATTGGGATTTTGATCCTGAAAATTGGACGGATGGTTTTCAGTCTGAACCTGAAGGAAAATACACAAGAAGATTGAGACGTAGGACAGGGCTTCGAACTTTTAGAGAGGAGCATGAAGCCTGTGAAAATTTTTCATCCAGAATAAAATCTTGGTTCAGGTGATTTGCAATAATGTTTCCCGCATTCGCCCTCTACTACAATGTCATTCATGGAATCCAGAAAAGAAAATCCCATTTTAGATAGCATAAATATAGGAATATATTGCCTGAATTTTGACGAGGCAAAAAATTTTTACATTGAGAATCTCGGATTTTATATTACGATGGATAGCACTATTCAATGTGATTCAGGTACCAGTCGTCGACTGACGATGGCGCACGAATCCAACAAAAATTTCTCAATAGAATTCATCCATCCTTCAAGCATTGAGCAAGCACATCACGTAGGTAGCAAAGGTGGTACGATTAATTTATTTACTTTACCAACGAAAAATATTGACATACTCAAGGAGCGACTGGGGAAAACTGCTTTTTTCGTCAATTATGTAGAGGCTCCCTACGCGAGTTTTCTAAGCGTGGAATATCCGATGGGAAACAATATTTGCCTCTACGAACCGTGCTGACCACTGAGATCATTCATTTCAAGATGCATTATTAAAAATCATGCATAATAAAGTGAAAAAAATTAAAATACCAGGCTATATTTTTGATTTCATTGATGGATCACTGATCATCAATGGAGAGGTTACATTATCGAAAAAAAACTCCAGCAAAACATTTCATAAACAAAATTGTAAATATATCTCATATCCAACCCAAGACAACAGGACCAGGAGTAAATGTTTTTGACATTAATGGCTGGATAGGCGACCACATTGTCGAGTTAATTATTGCAAAAGAAAAGCTCCTCAAGATAGATTGCATATTAATTCATTATTTTGAAAATAATTCTGTAGGCAACGGCGTGAGTGAATCATCCTTAGTCAAAAAGATTCAACTAAAGTCTGGCATTCCCGGTCAGATGAAGGGACTATCAGAAATAGTATTTCAATTTTCGTGGGGGAGCGTTATTGCACGCCATGACATTAAATCATCATATTCCTGCATAATCTTGCAGTACAAAACAGCCTAAAAATAATCCACCATGTCGAAAATAAATGAGGATTACAAATCGCACGTCAATATAGAAAAATCGATAGAGGTGCAGCAACGAATAATGGAGTTCATAAAAAATGGTGCAACTTTTTTTCCAAAATCAAGTGATATACGATGGCTGATTTTATTGAAGAAACTACCTCTAAAATTAAAAACATGTATCTTTGATGAAATTTCTTTTGGAAATTCCTTGATAGCATTGCATTCTTCCGACTGGCCAGAGAAGGGGAGCGTTGTAGCGCTGTTAAATAGCAAGTTCAGAAAGAAGGAATTCGACAAGGATTTCCATTTCAGAGCGCTCAACGATCCGCATTACTGTAACGAAGAAATTTCATATGCCGAAGATAACGTTACGCATTTGATTATAAATTAGATAACAACAAGAATAGGCCAAGATTTGACTTGACGGACGCCCTGCACGATACTTGCCGCTGTCGTTAAAGCTCTCCACCCGAAGCAATCAACCATCAGTAGCTGTCACCACCATCCGCACCCACCGCATGCCCACCTCCCCCTACATCGGCCGCTTCGCCCCCTCCCCCTCCGGCCCTCTGCACATGGGCTCGCTCGTTGCCGCCATGGCCAGTTACCTCGACGCCAAGGTACATCGGGGCACGTGGCTGTTGCGCATCGAGGACCTGGACTATGACCGCAATGTCGAGGGCGCCGATCTCGGCATCCTGGCCAGCCTGCAGCGCTGCGGCATGTACTGGGATGGCGAGGCGACGTGGCAGAGCAAGCGCTTGCCGCTGTACGAGGCGGCGCTGAAGCAGTTGCAGGATGATGGCCTCGTGTATGCGTGCGGCTGTTCGCGCAAGGAGATCCAGGATTCGGTGCTGCAGGCGGGCGGACCCAAGGGTGGGGCCGCCGTGTATCCGGGCACTTGCCGGCACGGCTTGGCGCCGGGCAAGGCGGCGCGGGCCTTGCGGCTGCGGGTACCGCAGGGGGCCGATGCGGTGTACGCGTTTGCCGACCGCTGGGCGGGTCCGCAGCGGCAGGATCTGGCCAGTGAAGTGGGCGACTTCATCGTGCTGCGCGGCGATGGCTACTGGGCGTACCAGCTGGCCGTGGTGGTCGACGATGGCGCGCAGGGCATCACGCAGGTGGTGCGCGGCGCGGACTTGCTCGATTCCACGCCGCGCCAACTGTATCTGCAGGACGTGCTGGGCTTGCCGCATCCCGGCTTCCTGCACGTGCCCGTCGTCACGAACGACAGCGGCGAAAAACTGTCCAAGCAGACGGGCGCCCTCGCCTTCGATACGGCAAGCAATGCTGCCGACCTTCTGGCGTCGGCGCTGCAGCCTGCGGCCCGCTTCCTGGGACTCGACGTGCGCGCCGACAAGGTGGAAGATTTCTGGCAGCAAGCCATTCCCGCCTGGGCACAGCGGCTGGCGCAGCTTCCCGAGCACCCATAAAAAAAACCCGCCGCGGCGAACCGGGCGGGTTGCAATGCAGGCGCCAGCACATGGCCGGCGCCTGAAGTCTGGCAATTAGAAGTTGCCTTTAAATTGCACCCCAAACTGACGTGGCTCATTGATGAAGCCCGTGCGGTTGTTGAAGTCGATGGCGCCCGTGATACGCTGGGTGTCGGTGATGTTGCGGCCAAAAGCGGCCACTTCATACTTGCCGGCATCCCAGGTGTAGCCTACGCGCAAGCCGCCTTCGACCATCGGCTTGCCGGTGAACTCGGTTGCTTCATACAGGAAGAAGTTGATCTTGCTGCGGTAAGCCCAGTCCGTGAAGACGAAGAATTCGCCGTTTTCCATCGGGATCGAATAACGGCCCGTGGCGGTGATCGTCCACTTCGGCGCTTGCGGCAATGGATTGCCGTCGATGATGGCACGGTTGCCGGTGGTCAGCGAATCGGTCACGGTGCAACGCGTTTGGGCGCAGGTAGCGATCGACAGGCTCGGGTCCTTGATTTCCGTGAAGTTGTAGCTGCCGCCCAGGGACATCTTCAGGCTAGGCGTGACAAAACCTTCCAGTTCCAGCTCGGCGCCACGGCCATTCGTCTTGGCTGCATTGATCAGGCGCGTCACGTTCGAAGTGCCGCCAACGACCGTCAATTGCTGGTTCTTCACCTGGTAGTTGTACAGGCTGAAGGCAACGCGGGCGCGGCGCTCGAACAGGTCAGCCTTGATGCCCGCTTCGAACGAGGTGATCGTTTCAGCATCGGCCACGGTGACAGGCACGCTGGTGCTGGCCGGGGCGATACTTGGCGCGCGGAAACCGGTAGCGACACGGCCGTAGAAGTTCACGTCCTTGTTGTACTTGTAGGTACCGCTCAAGTCCCAGTTGACCTTGGCTTTGCTGACATCGGCGCTGGTCGGGTTGACCTGCACGATGTTGGTCGCTTCCACCGTGTTGAAATCCTTCTTGTCCTTGGTGTAGCGCAAGCCGGCGCGCAGCATGAAGTCATCGCTGATGGCGTAGTTGACGGAACCAAACGTTGCCCAGGCCGAGTTCTTCTGGCGGCTGGCCAGGTGCGTGGTCAGCACATGCGTGTTGGTATCGAAGTTGTCGGTGAAACCGTTGGCATCTTCGTTGAAGTAGTACACGCCTGCCTGCCAGTTGAGGGGACCGGCATACTTCGATTCGGCGCGGAATTCTTGCGAGTATTGTTTCACGCTGGTGATGCCGCCAGCCGTTTCAACCTGGAAAGGAATGAAGCCTGGGCCCGTCGGCGTGCCGCCGTCGATATCGCCATGCGACACGTAATTGCCGACCTGTTCAAAGCCCGTGATCGAGTACAGTTTAATACCGTCCAGGTCCCAGCTCAGGCGGGCGCTGGCGCCGTTGGTGCGCAGGCGCTGGAAGTTCGGCGCATTCGTGAACGACTTGTTCGGGTCGAAACCGTCGACGATGTCGTTCGTGCCCTGCTTGATCATGTTGGCGTAGAAGACGCGCGCGCTGCCCGTGGTGTTGCGCTGGTGCACATTGAACAGGGCATTGAAGGTGGTGTTCGGTGCGTACAGCAGTTGCACGCGCTCGGCGTGTTCGTTGTAACCGTCCAGCGCGTTTTTCTGGCCCGTAAAGGTGTTGTCCACGTAATCGTCGCGGTGCTGGCGCAGGGTCGAGAAGCGCAGCGCCCATTCCTTGCTCAGCGGCACGTTGACGGCGCCGTCGAAGTTGGTCGTGTTGTGCGTGGCGGCGGAAACGTTGTAATAGCCTTCAACCTTGTCCAGGTTCGGCTTGACGGATTCGAACTTGACCACGCCGGCAGGCGTATTGCGGCCGAACAAGGTGCCTTGCGGGCCGCGCAACACTTCCACGCCAGCCACGTCGAAAATCGGATAGCCCTTGAGGATCGGATTTTCTTGCACGACATCGTCGTAAATCAGGGAAACAGGTTGCGATGCAAAAATGTTGAAGTCGGTATTGCCGTAGCCGCGGATGTAGAAGCGGGGGAAGGTGCGGCCATTCGACGATTCCACGTTCAGGCTCGGCACTTTGCCGGCCAGCACGCGAATGTCTTGTCCGCTGGACACCAGCACGTCGAGCTTCTCGTCGCGCAGCAGCGACACGGAGACGGGCACGTCGCGGATATTTTCCTTGCGGCGCTGCGCGGTCACGGTCACGGTTTCCAGCTGGCTGGCGGCAGGGGTCGTATCAGCAGCGACTTCATCAGCATAAGCCGAGCCGATAGGCAAGGCAGCGGACAGTGCCAGCATAGCAGCGCTTTTGGCGCACAAACGCTTGTGCATCTTGGACATCTTGATCATGTTGTTTCCCAGAAGTTTAAAAAAGAATTGCGAAACCTGTCTCCGGGTTATGTACGGCGCTGGATGATCGTCTGCACCATCACGGTGCAGCAGCGCGAGCGGATGTTTCTCCGCCCATGGCGTCACTGGCTCTGCCCTGGCTGTCGTCCAAGCCGACAGCGGTCTGGCCGCATCTCTGGGATGTCTGATGAACACCAACTTTTGAGTAAGGCGCCAATTTAATTCAAGCGCCTTATACGCTGCAAGAATATTGTTATGTAAAATATTCATTCATCAACATAATGCGCCGACTAGTGGTTATTCAGCCACAATAGCGCCCTTGTCTTGCTATTTCCTTGCTATTTCCCCCGATCACTTGCCGCCTGGCGCGATTTTTTCGCCAACCCTGAGAAAGTGGAAACGGCGTCCTGCAAGACAGCCCAGAGTGTATAAATAGTTGTAATATCGCCAGAATTGAGTTGCCAGGCCGCCCCATTCCGGTGCGGCGGGGCCCCTGCACCATCGTCCATCACCTCCATGCCAGAACCCAGCCAGCCCAGCAACGCCGCCCCGTCCTCCACCGTCGCCGCCCAGGCGGCGCATTTACTGCTGAGCGCCCATTGCGACATCGTCTGGAGCACGAAAACCTTCGGCCAGTTCGACGCCGACCAGCCATCCTGGCGCGCCTTCACAGGCCAGACCGAAGCCGAACTGCTGGGCCGCGGCTGGGTCAATGCCCTGCATCCGGACGACCGCAACTTGCCGTACGTCATGCCATCGCACCTGACCAGCGTGTTCGAGGCGGAATACCGGCTGCGCCACGTCAGCGGTAGCTACCGCAACATGCTCGTGCGCATGCTGCCTGTGCTGGCGCCCGACGGCAGCATCGTTGAATGGCTGGGCTCGCATTGCGACGTGACGCAGCAACGGCAGACGGAACAGCGGCTGCGCCTGGCCATGCAGGGCGGCCGCATGGGCACGTGGGAGATCGACCTGGGCAGCGGCAGCATGGCCGGCTCCGACGCCTTCAAGGCCAATCTGGGCTTGCCGCCGGACAGCCGCATCGATTACGCGCAACTGACGGGCGCCATGCTCGACGGCGACCTGCTGCATTGGCAGACGGTAGTGCACGCCGCCATCGCCAGCGCCAGCGATTTCGAAATCGACATCCGCGTGCGCTGGCCCGATGGTTCACTGCACTGGGCGCACATGCGCGGCACCTGCGCCAGCGATGGCGCCGGCAACGTGATCGCCCTGTCCGGCATCTCGCTCGACCTGACGACCAGCAAACAGAACGAGGAGACCCTGCGCCTGACCCTGGCGGCCGGCGAAGTGGCCACCTGGAACTGGGATATCGTTGCCGACCGGGTCACGGCCGACAGCAATATGGCACGCTTGTTCCCCGTCAATGCCGATGCGGCCACGGCGGCGCCGCTGGCGCGCTACCTGGACATCATCCATCCCGACGACCGCGAGCAAGTCAGCGCGCAGATTACCCAGGCATTGCACGCGCACACGCCGTTCGAGGCCAGTTACCGCGTCGGCGACGGCGACGGCCAATACCGCTCGGTCATCGCGCGGGGCCGTGCCGAATACGCGCCCGATGGCACGCCCCTGCAATTGCCAGGCGTCCTGCTCGACATTACGCGCCAGAAACAGGTGGAAGATGCGCTGCGCCGCAGCGAGGAACGCTACCGCACCCTGATCGAGCTGATGGACCAGGCCTTTTGCGTCATCGAAATGCTGTACGACGAGCAAGGCCGCCCCATCGATTTCCGCTATCTGGAAGGCAACCCCGCCTTCGTCAAGCAATCGGGACTGGACAATGCCATCGGCAAGACCATCCGCAGCTTCGTGCCCGACCACGACCAGCACTGGTTCGACCTGTACGACCAGGTCGTCAAGACTGGCGAACCCGTGCGCTACGAAAACGAAGCCGTGGCCATGGAGCGCTGGTTCGAAGTCTTCGCCGCGCGCCTGGGCGGCCCCGGCAGCCGCCTGTTGACGGTATTGTTCAGCGACATCAGCGAGCGCAAGCGTTCTGAGCAGCAATTGCTCCAGCTGGCCGACAACCTGTCCGAAATGGACCGGCGCAAGACGGAATTCCTCGCCACCCTGGCGCACGAACTGCGCAACCCGCTGGCGCCTATCCGCAACGGCTTGCAAATCATGCGCCTGGCCGCCGACAAGCCCGCCACCGTGGCGCGCGTGCGCGACGTGATGGAGCGGCAAGTCAATCAAATGGTGCATCTGGTCAATGATTTGCTGGATGTGGCCCGCATCACGCGGGGCCAGATCGAACTCAAGCTGGAACGCGCGGACTTGAAAAGCATCATCGCGGGTGCCGTGGAAACGAGCATGCCGCTGATCGAAGCGGGCCGCCACCAGTTGCAGGTGCAACTTGCTGAAGCGGCGCTGCCGCTTGAGGCCGACCCCACGCGCCTGGCGCAAGTGCTGGGCAATTTGCTCAACAATGCCGCCAAGTACACGCCCGCCGGCGGCCACATCAGCTTGTGCGCCTTACGCGATGGCAACGAGGCATTGATTGAAGTCAAAGACAGCGGCGTGGGCATTCCCGCCGAATCGCTGGCTACCGTCTTCGACATGTTTACGCAGGTGGGGCAGAACATGGGCAGGGCTCAGGGCGGCCTGGGCATCGGCCTGTCGCTGGTACGGCGCCTGGCCGAGTTGCATGGCGGCAGCGCCACGGCGGCCAGTCCAGGCACCGGCCTGGGCAGCACCTTCAGCGTGCGCCTGCCACTGCTGGAGGAGGAAGCGAAGGCGCCTGCCGTACTGGCTGCGCCTGCCAACACCACCAGCGGCCCGCACTTCCGCGTGCTGGTGGTCGACGACAATGTCGATGCGGCCGATACCCTCGCCGCCGTGCTCGACATGATGGGCCATGCCGCGCAAGTGGCCCACGATGGCGCGCAAGCCCTGGCCTTGGTGCCGCAATTCTTGCCAGACGTTATATTCCTCGATATCGGCCTGCCCGGCATGAGCGGCTATGAAGTGGCGCGCGCGCTGCGCCGGATACCGGCCGGCGCCAACGTCGTGCTCGTGGCATTGACGGGCTGGGGCGCCGAAAACGACCGCAGTCAATCGAGCGCGGCCGGCTTCGACCACCATTTGACCAAACCGGCCAACCTGCTCGCCATCGGCGAACTGCTGGCCGCCCTTTCCACTCCTAACACTCCTACAAACCATGACTGAATCCCTGAACCACGTCCGCCGCAACCTCCTGTTGGCCGGCGGCGCCGCCCTGCTGTGCCCGGCACCGCTGCTGTTTGCCGCGCCCGCCACCAGCATCGCCGCAGCACAGACACAACTGGCCGCGCTGGAAAAAGCCGCCGGCGGACGCCTCGGCGTTGCCGCCTGGCGCCAGGGTAGCGACCTGCGCGTTGCCTATCGCGCCGACGAACGCTTTCCCCTGGCCAGCACCTTCAAGGCGATGCTGGCGGCCGCCGTGCTGGCCCGCAGCGTCAGCCAGCCGGGCTTGCTGGACCAGCACGTGCGTTACGAGAAAAAAGACCTGGTCACCTATTCGCCCATCACGGAGAAGCATCTGGCCGACGGCATGACCGTGGCCGATCTGTGCGCCGCCACCTTGCAGTACAGCGACAATAGCGCGGCCAATTTCTTGATGACACTCTTGGGCGGGCCGCAAGCCGTGACGGCGTTTGCGCGCAGCATCGGCAATACGGTGTTCCAGCTGGAACGCTGGGAAACGGAATTGAATAGCGCCATCCCCGGCGAAGTGCGCGACACGGCCAGCCCCGCGTCGATGGCGCACAGCCTGCAGCAATTATTATTGGGAAATAGCTTGCCGGCGCCGCAGCGCCAGCAACTGGACGCCTGGATGCGCGGCAATACGACAGGCGACAAGCGCATCCGCGCCGGCGTGCCGGCCGGCTGGCAGGTGGCCGACAAGACGGGCTCGGGCGCGTATGGCAGCGTCAACGATATCGGCGTGGCCTACCCGGCCAGCGGCGCACCGCTGGTGATCGCCGTGTACTACACGCGCGAACAGAAAAAAGCGGACACGAATCAGGACATCATCACGGCCGCCACGCGCATCGTGACGGCCGCGTTGGTCTGATTACGTCGGCAACGCAGCCATGAAGCCCGCATACGTGGACCAGGCGGGGTCAGCCGCGCTGCGGATTTCAATCGGGAACTTTGGACGCGGCGCCAGCGCCGTGTTCAGGCGATTGAAGAATTCTTCGCCCGACTGCGTGTAGTAAATCCATTCGCGCAGGTTTTCACCCGTCGATACGAGGGCCAGGGTGGCGAAGCCGCCCTCTTCCACCACGGGTGCCAGCGCTGCTTCCAGCTCTTCCATGTGCTCGCGCTCGTTCGGTGCGGGCATGCCCGTCTCGTCCTCGTAGCGCCAGGCGATGATGATGCGGTCCGGCTGCGACGACAGGTCCCAGTCGTCATGGAAGGCGTCGACATAGCGGTAGATGATGGCCATCTCGTCGCTATGCGTGACGATGGTGCCCCAACTGCGGGCGGAAGTGGAGTTTTCGTTCATGGTTGCAACAGTCAAAAAGTGAAATCGGGCAAAGGGCGAGCAGTCTACAGTACTGGCGGGCAAGTCACATTCCACGCGTCATACTGAGCACCGCTCTTGCGCAGCCAGACGCGGGCGTAGCTGTCGCGGTCGCTCTTGAATACCAGCGCATAACGCTCTTCGGCACGCGGTGCGGCGGCGCCCACGTCGACGGCCGCCAGCGTAAACTTCAGCGCCCGCAACGGGGCACAGGCCGTGTTACCCGCCATCAATAATCGCGCCCGCTCCAGCAGCGGCTTTTGATACAGCAACACGCCTTCCAGCTCGACATCGGGAACGCGCTGCAGCATGCGCACGGGTTCAGCCACCGCGCGGCAGGTGCCACGGTCGAGCCAAGCGTAATACTCCATGCCCGCCTCTTGCCAGCGCGCCTGCTTGCCCTCGCCGTGCAGCACGAACTTGGTGCGTTGCGTACGGCACAGCGCGCCATGTCCACGATACGGCGACGTTTCCACGCTGCCCACCACTTCGCTGCCACGGCCACCGACCACGGGCACGCTCTCGAACACGGTGCGTGCAGCCGGCTCGCCTGGATATTGCTGCGCATAAAATTCCAGCAAGGACGCGCGCTGCTGCGCATCCACCGCCACCGCCTCAGCGGCACTGGCAGAGAGGCACATGGCCGACACTACACACAGCGCCAAGGGGCGCACGAAATAACCTGGCATGGCATTCCTTCAATCTGAGTCCAGGGCGGGTATCGCCCAAGCGCAGATTATATAGTTACCGGGAAATGGCAGGCGGACGCGGCGTCAGGAGGTGCGCAAGGTGGCGCCGCCAGCGAGCAACTTGGCGCCACAGGTGGTGGTATCGCCTTCGAAGGCGATGGCAATGCCGTTGATGCTGTGCCGGGACGAGCCGCCGGAAATCTTGCAGCCCTGATGTCCCTTGATGGGGCAGCTGCACAAATCCCCGACGCAGGCGACAGGAATCCCGTTGACCGTAAAATGCGTGGCGGCACAACTGAGCACCTTGCCGCCATGCGACGTGGCGTCGCCCAAACGGATGACTTTGCGCATACAGCCTCCCGAATTATTGTCCCGCCTGGCTTTCCAGGATGGCTTCCACCGATGGCGCCGCGTAATTGGCCGGATCGACGGCAGGTGTGACGCGGCTGCGGAAGATATCGCCATTGGCATCCTGCTGCCGGCGTTTGGTGTCCGATGGCGGCGTGATGAAGATGATGCTCGCTTCATTATTGTCGCGTAGATTGATCGCCGCACTGGCGCCGCCATCGCGATAGCTGCCCATCACGCCAATGGCCATCTGCATGAACCAGGTCGCCGCACCGGTATTGCCCAGGCGATGATCGGTATTGATGAACTGCGCGCTCTTGCTGCTGTCGATTTCCGGTCCACCCTGTGACGCGTAGTCGTGCAACATGCTTTCCAACATCAGCAACTGCTCGGGCTGGTTTCCAGTCCCTGCCACGATGCGCGCCGCCCCCTTGCCGCGCTCCGCTTCCGGCAAGGTCTGCAGCGCCTGCTGCCAGCCCGCATTGAATATCTTCTGGCGCTGGTCACGCCGCGTGACGGGCTTGCCCTCTTCATCCGCAAATTTGACAAACACGGGCCGATGCACGAAACCGAACGAGGGCAAACGGTCAAAGGTTTCCATCTGTTCCCGGTTCCACGGAATGGGAAACCACGGCGTCGGTTTCCAGTCTCGCGGGGGACGATTTTCCCAGGGGTTGAGTTTGTCGAAAGTATGCAAGCCCACGCCGCGGATATCGGGCCGCTGGGCGAAGGCGGCGGCAGCGGCGAGCCATTCGGCGACGGTGGGTTGACGTTCGCTAAAGGCTTCGGGTCGCTGCTGTTTCGCGCGTGAAGGCAGCGACTGCATGACGTCGTAATACATGCCACGCAGTTTATCCTGGACGAACTTATTCTCCGGGTCATCCCATACAAATGGGCGCAACGGTTCTATTCGTTCGCGGCGTGCCAGGATGAATACCGCCGTGGCATCAGGCATATCTGGAATGAAATATCCATTTACCAATTTCCTTGCAGTGCCTGGCTTACGATTACCATCCCGCGTGCCAACGCTGTCCTCGGAGTGTAAGGCGACGTAGGGTACGTCAGGATGCTTGTCGAAAAAATCAAATACGTCAATAAGCAATTGGTCAGGATGTTCATCCAGCTTCCATGAAGCCAAGGAAAATAGGTGCAAGGGCATTCCCCCCGTGCCAGCGCCAGCCACGAGTCCCGCCATCGGCTCAATCAAACTCGGTTGTGCATTCGGGTCAAGAATAGGGGTTCCTGCATAAAACGAAGGCAGGTTCCAATACATCGGAGTGAAATTGATGCCATTTTCCAGCGCATCGTAGGCTCTGCTACCACTGTCGCCATCCTTGTCATCACCCGTCCAGGGATATTTCTTGGGATCTTGTTCGCGTATGCTCGTGTAAGGACTTCCTTTTTGCAAGGCTCCCCACAATTTACCCTGCCGGTATTTGTCCAGCGTCACACCCAATCCGATCACTTCCAGCACGTACTCCTGCCGTGGCTCCATCGGTTTCTTTGGCTGTTTTTCCTGAACCTGTAATGCAATTTCACGCGCCTGACTTTTCGATAAAGCACCTAACCATAACAAGCCAAAAAATAAAATTACAACAACTATTGATATTCCCAACCAACGAAGCGTCATCATGGTTATCACCTTTTTGCCCGCAGTTTCGGAAAAATAATCGGTCCAAGCGAGTTGCTACCGACGAGACTTCGACACTTCATTTATTTTGCTTTTTTCGCTCACTATTTTTATATTTTTTGTTTGTGATGCTACAATTTTCCACAATGGTCCTGATAGCAAGGGCAGTCCTGCCGGCAAAATCCCAGTGTTGTAATAGTCAATGCTGCCATTGATCACGGCACTTCTCCAGGCCGGTTCTACGGATAAATATGGGGCGAACTCCAATACGAATTTTTCTTTTATCCGTATTCCTTTACGCCCTTTATCGTGGCTCTTCAGGTCCTTCACTCGCCAATCCGCCACCGCACACAGATATGCATAAAACTGCGGATCTGACGACGCCTTGCCACTTCCTATGGCCACGTCATACGCCGTCACCTGGCTGTGATTCTTCGCGCTGCCGATGATGGAACTGTGGAAAGATCTTGGACTCACTTCACGTTGCCAGCGCAAGCGTGACTCATTCGGGCTTTCCTGAATCTGTGCCACGACCTTGCTGTCTGGGTAGCGTTTCGCGGAAACAACTTCGCGTTGATCACGCTTGTCTTTCACGTGTAGTCCTTTTTCCTTGTTGTAGCTTGCCGTCATCAATGCCAACTCTCGTTGACTAAGATATTCTTCCCTTTCGGGAAACTTTTGATAACCTCCCGGGTCAGGACGATATTCGCTGCGTATCTGCATGCCGCTTCCGCTGGTCGGTACTACCGACGCATCGCAGGGATCGACTTCTTCCACAGGTCCCTGATCTTCAGGTTTACGGTTTCGCATCATGGACGTTGTGGGAATATTGGCGGGATCAATTTGCGAGGTGCCACGCAAGTCGGCCGGTACCGGTTGTTTCAACGCTTCGCCAGTGATGGTGCGTACGCCATTGCGCTGTTCCACCTTGCTCAACCTGGTATTGACAGGCCACGCCACCGCCTTGTGTAGCGCACGATGACTACGCAAGGAAACCTCCACATGGGACTGTTCGCTTTCTGTCGCGAGCCTTAGTGGAAAATCAAAAGGTGGCGGTTTCCCAACCAACGACACCGTGGTCTTTCCCGTAGCCGGATCCAGTCTGGTCTTGTTGCTGAATACCCGCTGATAAAACCTGCCGCCCAGTTCCGCCAGCGCGCCGCGTACCTGTTTGTGCTCCACCATCTTGGTATGTCCGGAGGAGATACTGTACCCATCAAGACTGGATGTCTCCTCTTCTTCTATCAATTCACTTCCCGAGGCATAATCGGGCACGCCATCCCATCCTATGCCCTGGATATTATCCAGCGCCACCGTCATATCTTCAGGGCAAAAATACAGATAGACCTTGCGGCGATTGTCGCGGTCCTCTGCACTCTGCCAGCGGCTACCTACCATGCCACGATGTTCGTCCTTCTTCAAGTCGGCAAACGGCGGCATGCAGGGCTGACCGTTACCTTTCGCCACCCCGGCAACTATATTCACCAAGGTCTTCAGACGCGCACCCAGCGTCTGCGCACCACTGAGCAAATGGTAATAGGGCTTCATCGCCGCATCCTCACCGCCATCGAACCAGGCAGCGCCTCGCATCAACAGAGGCAGGCTGTCCACTAGGCTGTACGGCGGATGCGTGAGTATCAAATTATCGGCTGGCGCCAGTCCCTTCTCCATCAACATGGCTTGCGCCAGCAGCGACAGCAGGCAACCCTGGCTATGCGCAACGATGCTGACGGTATCATCCGCATCGTAATCGCGAATCATGGCAATGAGCGCGGCCAGCCGCTGGGCCGCCAGCACCATGTACATGTGTCCAGGCGCCGTCCTTAGTGGCCGCAAGGCATCCCCCATGGGATCGGCTGGCGCATAGATTCCCGGACGCCACATATCGGGCAAATTACTGGTGGCGTTGCCGAAAGGACCTCCTTCCTTGGACAGGTCCTTGTCGAGGCGGTTACCGTAACGGTCGACAAACTGGCCGTTGACGGTACTCGTCTTACCTTCGACTTCACGGTAGCCCCAGTAAAACGGAATCACGGGGCTATCGGTGTCCTTGTCTATCGTGCGCTTGAAGAATACGGCGTCGGGATCGTCTTCCAGCCTGTCCTTGTCCGCCGCCACGGGCATGCGGTAAGAAGCTGGCGTAAAGCCGCGCCCCAGCCTTTGCGTCAAGCCTTCGCACAAGCCATGTTCCACCGCCTTGTAGCTGACGCCCACATCGTTGACGCCATGGATGACGATGACATTTCCCGGCAGGTTGCGGCGTATCTTGACCTTTTTGCACACGCTGCGTTCGCAATGCAGGATCGCCACGTCGTCACCCACGACGTACGGTACTTTCGGATAGCTGCCCATCGCACTCTCCTGGCCTCATCAATCCTTGTTGTTGAATACTTCGATGGCGGCCAGGTGCATTGCCGCGCGCTCCAGCACGTCCGTCTTGCCGCTCCCATCGCTGCGCCCATCGGCCGCCGAACCATCGCCCAGCTTCACGGCGAAGTGCGCCTGCGGCGCCAATTGCGGCGCTGGCGGCACGCCATCGACGGCACTGTCGTCGCCCGCGTACTGAAAGATGAATTGCTGATCGGCCTTGCCTTCGGCAAAGCTTGGCAATTGCACTGCCATGCTTTGCGGGTCGTTGAAGACAAAGTTGGGCGCATTGAACTGCAGCGGCGACTTGCTGCCAAAGGTGATGCCGTCGGCGATGCGGATGAAAGCGCCGTGCTTGGAAATCAACACGATTTCATCGGCCATGCCAATCACCTTGCCTTCGCTGGCCGTCAGCTTCAGGTTTTTCGCCGCATTGATTTCCATGTCGTCATGCTGGCTTTGCAGCAGGAACTTGCCATGGTGGGCGATGGCGCGGATGCCGTCCGCGTGGGAAAACAGCGAGATACCCTTGCCCGCATTCACACTGTAGCGCTGGCCAGCCACCGCCTGCAGGTGCTGCCGCGCCACGGTATCGATGCTGCCGGCGGCGTAGCTGACGATAGCCTTCGAACTGGCAAAGCTGATGCCGGCGGGCGCCGTGACGGCTATCGCCGCCGCCCCACCCAGCTCGGCACGGGGCGCCGTATTGCTGCCGCCTTCCCAGCCTTTCAAGCTGTGCTGCAACTCCTGCTGCGCGTGGTCTTCCTGTTCCAGTGCCTGATGCGTCGCCGCATAGCTGCCCAGCGAGCGAAACAATTCCAGGCAGTTTTCCATCAAGCCCAGATATTCGCTGCGCGCCATGTGGCCGCCATCGCCGTTCAGGCGCTTCCAGGCGGAAATCAGCATGCCCTTGCCCGCCCGCATCGCCAACTGCTCGTCGGTACGCAATTCAGCGCCCTCGCCCCGCGCATCGCCCTGGCCATTGCGCCGGTCCTGCGTCAGCCAGCCCAGGTTGAGCTGGGTGGAACCATGATCGCTGGCAAGCTGGGTGTTGATTTGTCCGTGGACATCATCAAAGCGCAGCTGATTGCCACGCGTGCCCTTGATTTCGCGGCTCTTCATGCCGGACAAATAACGGTTGCCGGGCAAGTCGCCTGCCTTGCTCAAGGCAGCCGGCTGCGCGTTGTGGTTGTACAACTGGCCCACGATAATGGGCCGGTCCGGATCGCCACCGAGAAAGGCCAGCAAGACTTCGCTGCCCACGCGGGGCAAGCCCAGATAGCCGCATTGCAGCATGCTGCCGGGACCGTTACCTGCCCAGCTCGACGCGACGCGCACCCAGGCCGAATCGGCATCCGTATCGGAGGCGCCCGTGCCGCCTGCATGCTCGTGATCCAGCGTGCGCGTAGCGGGAAAGCGCACCTTGACCCGGCCCATCGCGTCGCAATGGACCTCCTCATTTGCCGGCCCCACCACCACGGCGCTTTGCATGGGAACTGGCGGCAGGTCGATGCGCGCATCGTAGGCTGGAACGATGGGCACGCCGCGCCGCACGGCAGCCAGTTCAATATGCATGCGCAAGGGGCCATCGTCCACCGCCGCCGCCAGTTCACGCTGCGGCAGCGATCCGTCATCGGCCAGCCAACGGTTGCGCGCAAACAAACGAGCCACCCTGGCGGCAAGCTCCCTGGGTAGATTATTTTGCGCCGCTACCTGCAGCGATGTGACGACAAAATCGCGCTCGGCCGCTGGCAAGGCGTCGATATCGGGATGCTCGGCCAGGCTGAAGTACTCGCCTGGGCACAGGTCGCGCACGCTGCCTTCGGCGTGAAAGCAGTGGCTCTCGTAATCGTGCTGCTGCATGGCCAGCATGCCCAGCTGGCACAATGCCTCATGATCGTTGCCCGCGCGCGGCGGCAGCACGCGGTAATCATCGAGGGTGGCGGCAATGGCATTGCCATGCATGCCTTGCTGCCCCCGCCCCAAGGCATCGGCAGTCATGAACGGCCGCGCACGCGGGTGCTCCTCATTCCAGCTATAGCGCGTCACCTTGCCCGCCTGCAGCTTGCGCACTTCGCTCCACGACGTCAGGGTATCGCGCTGCTCCGTGGCGCGGTCCGCGTGATAGCGCACGGTGTCCGCCATGTTTTTCCGCAAGCCGTCGGCATGGTTGAACAGCACCAGGGTATGCGCCGGCTCGGCATGTGCATCCGTATTGTCCACGGCACGAAAAAACCAGGCGACCCCACTGCGCTTGAGCAATCGCCGCACAAAGGCCGCATCGGACTCATTGTGCTGCATGACAAATTCGCGCTGCGGGTATGCCTGCGCTTCGAAGAAATCAGCAAACGCATACTGGAAGACGTGCGCCAGCACGGTATTGCTGCGTATCCATTCGTCGAGCAGGGTCTTGACGATCTCGATATCCGTCAGGCGCCGGAAGACGCGCGTATTGCAGCGCTTTTCCATGATGGCGAAGGCGTCCGTCAGCACCAGCTGGTAGCTGGCCAGCGCGCCATCGCTGTCACCGGCGCTCGCTTGCGCGACGATGCCGCAAATACTGCGCAGCTGCCCCTGGTCGGTAACGATATCGATAGCAGCGGGCAAGGCGATCAAACTATTCAGCGGCAAGTCCGCATGCGTCGAGACGCACAGCACGCGGTACTCGATGCCATCACAGATGGCCTCGCTGCCGGCGATACGCTGCGGTATCAGCACATCGGCGGGCACCTTGGGCGATACCCCCAGGCGCAGGCGCAAGGGACGCTGGGCTCCCGATATCGACTCGTCACCGTCCATGGCGCTCTCCTCATTCGCACTTGCATTTAGAGCCTATCCCAGTAGATGAATACATCTCCCGCTGGCGCGCCTCAGAAGCGGGGACTGCGCTGATCGTCGTTGTGTGGCTCGCCACGCGTCCTCCTCACGCCTTGTCCGCGCTCCTGATGTGCTGCCAGCAGAAGACGCTCCCTACTGGGATAGGCTCTTAATCAAGCTGGAGAACCGACAATGCCATGGGATGGCAAGGAAATACTTGATATTTAGTAAGAACCCGACAAGGTTTGCAATACTTCCCTCAAACTTTGCCGCTTGGCCAGCAAAGCGGGATCAAACGCCGTCCATTGCTGCAAGCGCATGGCATACGCCGGCGTCATCATCCAGCCGAACACTTCCGCCTTGTCCTCCTCGGGGCCGTAGGCCGCGTACAGGCTGACGAGGCCTGGCTGCGGGTGGCCCAGGTTCTGGAAGCCCTTGCCGTAGGCCGTGGCGCCGCCCTGACCGTAGGCTGTGCCGGGCGGGTTCAAGGCCAGCCAGGCGGGGTCGCGGTAATAGAAATCATTGAACAGGCGGTACTCGATGAAGTGGTAATACTCATGGTGCACGCGCAGCTCCATGCCCGATGGACACAGGGCGGCCAGCAGGTTGTCGGCATAGACGACGCTGTCGATTTCCGGCGCCGGCATGGCCAGGCGGCGCTGGCCGTCCACGCGCAAATCCTTGACCAGCACGACGTGGCGCAAGCCGGTTTGCGCGAAGACGCTGGCCGGGTAGCGTTCCATGGCCGGCAAGACTATGCTGAGCAACAATTGCAGCCCGGCGCGGTCTTCTTCCGACGCCGTAAAGGCATGCGCCTCGCTGCCGGGCATCGACAAGGTCCAGGCGGGCACCAGATGCAAGGCCGCCAGGCGCGCCGTGGCGATGGCCTGCAATTGCGCCACGCTGGCGTCCTTTGCTGCGATGGGCGCATAGCGCACGTTCCAGTCGCATTCGCTGCGCATGCTGTCTTGCTGGGCGGCACGCTCGAACGCTTGCGCATAAGCGGCCGATGGGGCGGGCGGGCCGACGCTGGCGCAAGCGGACAGCAACGCAAGGGCAAGACAGAACAGGAGGCGGCAAGCAGGCATGGGATCTTTCACAGGCATAAAAAATGGGGCGCAATCGCTGCGCCCCATTGTACAAGCTGCAAGTTTCTCAACCCATCACCGCTGGTAATTCTTGAAGAAATTCCAGCTGATCACGGTGGCGTCCGGACCCAGTTCATCGCTGAACGGCCAGCCGGGAGGACCGCCGCTCCACGCGTGGTTCATGCCTTCCACCGTATACTTTTGCGCGATGACGGCGCCGTTGTGCAGATACGTGTCGATGGAATAGCTGCGGCCGTACGGCACCGTCTGGCGCACGATGCTGTCGGCACGGTAGCGCACGCTGTCATTGTCGAGGCCATCGTCGCCATAATCGCTGGTCTGCAGGAATTGTTCGATGGTTTGCTCGCCGTTGACGGGATTGACGACGATGTCGGAGGTGCCATGGAACACCATTGTCGGCATCAGGCGGCGCGGCGAACCGGAGCAGCGCCAGGCATCCTTGCCCCGTACTTTAGGGTCGAACGAGCTGCCGTTGAACAGCGAGTCGGCAGCCGTGAGCATGCCGATGGCGCCCTTGTACATGCCGCCAGAATGCACCATCACGGCGGCGAACACATCGGAATAACAAGCGGCCATGATGGAGGCCATGGCGCCGCCGGCCGAGATGCCCGTCACATACACACGGCTGTCCTGCACCGCATACTTGTTCTTGACCTTGTTCAAGATGCCCATCAGCACGGCCGGCTCGCCCGTACCCCGCTCCTGGTTCAGCGGCAACATGAAATTCCAGCAGCGCATGGGGTTGGCCGTGGCGTTCTGGCGCGGATAGACAACAATAAAGTTTTCGCTGTCGGCCAGCTGGTTGTAGCGGCTGACGGCGGCCATGCTGTTGGGCTCGGAACCGCAGCCGTGCAGCATCAACACGACGGGCAGCGGCGTGTTCGGATTGTAATTGCTCGGTAGCCAGACCTGATATTCACGTGTACCCCACAGGCTCGCGTACAGGCCGAAATCCCACTGCCCGGCGGCAGCGGGCAGCGCGGCCAGCAAGCCGCAGGCGGCGATCAGTGCAGATAATAAATGACGCAGTTGTTGATTCAGATGTGCCATGCCAGTCTCCTGATTATTATTCACGACGAAAACAGCGACAACCAACCGGCTTGACGCCCGTCAAGCCGGCACTTCTACAACCTCTTAAAATTTGTAGCCAGCCTTGGCGATGATCTGGCGTGGCGGACCATAGAAACCGTCGAGGATGAACACGGCGGGAATGTTGTAGCCATCCGTGCGGTAGCGTTTATTGCCCAGGTTGCTGCCATGCAAGCTGAAGGTCCAGTTCTTCGGCGCTTCCCACACGACGCCAGCCGTCCAGATGCTGTAGCCGCCCTGCGCCAGGGTTTCGCTCAAGTCCGTGGTCGGGTAGACCTTGCTGCGGTAGCCGTAGCCGACCATGCTGCGCAGCGCGCCGCCGAACACGTCGCGGTCCGTGCGCGTCAGGTTCAAGCCCACTTGCCGGGCTGGCGTATTGCTGAACTTTTGCGTATCCGCGATGTTCTTGCCGCCGCTCATGAACTCGTCATAGCCGGCGCTCAGCAAGGCGAGGAAGCCGTTGACTTCCCACTGGCGGTTGGGACGCCACGAGAATTCGAACTCGGCGCCTTTGACGGTGGCCTTGCCCGCATTCGTGAAGTCGCCATAGAAGCCCGGCACGCCGCCCGGCTGCACATAGCTGGTGAACACGGACAACTGGATATCCTTGTAGCGGTTGTAGAACAGGGCCACGTTGGCGTCAAACGTGTCGTCCGGCGCCGCGTACTTCATGCCCACTTCCAGCGCATCGAGTTTTTCATCCTTGTACGGCCGCGCCGAGTCTGGCACCACCAGGTTGTTGGCGCGCACGTTGTAGCCGCCCGACTTGAAACCGCGCGACAGGTTGCTGTAGAAATTCGTCGTCTTTGACGCTTCGTAGCGCACGGACAGTTTCGGCGAGGTATTGTTGACCGACAAGGACTTGTCGAAATCGGCCGCCGTCTGGATAGGCCGCGTAAAGCCCACGTCGGCGAAAGCACGGTTGAGCACGATGGCGCGCTTTTCCTCGCGCGTGTGGCGCAAGCCCGCATTGATGCTCCACACCTTGCCCAGCGGCCAGGTCCAGTCCGTGTATAACGCCGTGCTGTCCGTCTCCACCGTGCTGACGGCGGCCGTGAACTGGCGCCCCAGGAAATTGTTGTAGATGCCGCCGCCGGCCGTGCCTTCGAAGCGGTACAGGCCGATCACGCCGGCGCCGTAATCGCCGCTGTACGAGGCCTGCAATTCCAGGCTCTTCTGTTCGTCACGCGAGTCGCCGAACACGTCGGCGATGGGCAGCGGCAAGCCGTCGAAGTCGATGGTTTGCTCGGACGTGCTGCGCCGCTTGGCGCCGATCACTTTGACGGACCAGTCATTCGACAAGGTGTAGTTGGCCACCAGCGAGCCGCCCCGGTTGTGCGTGAAGTTGTTGCCCGGCATGCCGCTCTGGATGTCATAGGCATCCGTGCTGGCCGGCCGCTTGAGCGGATCGAAGGCGCTCACGCCCATGCGCTGGAAACCGCGCACGCCCGACTTGTCGTCCGTGGCGTCCAGGCTCAGCACGACGGTGAGCGGGATGTCCTGTGGAAAATAGCCGACGGACAGGCGCGCGGCTGTGCTGTCCTGGTCGCTGACCTGTTCGCCGTTGAAGGTGTTGCGGCCGAAACCGTCGCGGTCCAGCTTGGCAGCCGCCAGGCGCGCGCGCCAGGTGCCGTTCTCGTTGGCCACATTGAAGGCGGCCTTGAAGTTGCGCTGGTTGTAATTGCCGATGCCCACTTCCGCCGAGGCGCCGTTTTCCTTCGCCAATGGGCGCGAGATGTACTTGATGGCGCCGCCGATGGTGTTCTTGCCGTACAGGGTGCCTTGCGGGCCGCGCAGCACTTCGATGCGCTGCACGTCGAACACATCGAGCAGGGCGCCTTGCGGACGGGCCATGTAGACATCGTCAAAATATATGCCCACGCCCGGGTCCACGCCCCAGACGGGGTCGGCCTGGCCCACGCCGCGAATGAAGGCCGTCAGGGTGGTATTCGTGCCGCGCGACGCGTACACGGTCAGGTTCGGCACGCGCTCCTGCAAGTCGGCCAGGTTCTGGATATTCGCCCGTTCCAGGGCCTTGGCGGAAAACGCCGTGACGGCCAGCGGCACGTCCTGCAGCCGCTCTTCGCGGCGGCGGGCGGAAACGGTGACGGTTTCCATGCGTTCTTTCGCATCGCTGGCCTCGCTGGCGCTTTGGGCGCTGGTGGCGCCAGACGTGGCGGCCTCCTGTGCCAGGGCCTGGGTGGAAAAGCTGAAGGCACCGGCAACGGCAAGGGCGGCGGGCATCAATTTCAAAGCAAGTTTCATAGCGTCTCCAATGTCAGGCTTGCTTACCGCCAAGGAAGACGGCCGGATTCCAGAATCGCAAGACGTAACGGTACCCGCGCGCGCAATGCGAGCACCTGCCCAGCGATGACTGTTTCCCGGCCCTCGGCCCGTACGGCGAGTGGCCTGTTTATTTTGAATGTAGAGTAAGGAAGGACTGCAACAAGGTATTCACACGCTGCGCCTGGTCCAGAGGCGTGGCGTGGCGCGAGTTCGCGATAATCTCGATCTCGCACTGCTGAAACTGTGCGGCAAAGGCCCGCTTGCTGGCGACGGGCGTGTAATCCTGGTCCGCCGCCATGATGAAGACGGGCATGGCCAGGGCCTGGAAATGAATGTCGATATCCCAGTGGAAAATGGCGTCCAGCGCGGCCAGGTAGGCGCGCTTGTCCATACCCGCCATCTGCGTGGCAAAGCGCTCGACGAGGGCTTGCTGAGCAGGATCGGGAAACAGTTTCTTGCCGATGATCTTGCCCATGGCTTTCAGGCCGAAGGTGGCGATCACCGTGCGGCGCAGCCAGTAGGCAAACAGCAGCGCCGCCGGCTTGCTGCCCTGGAATGGCTGGGAATTGATCAGGCACAAGCTGGCCACGCGGCCGGGGGCGCGGTTGGCCATTTCCAGGCCCACCATGCCGCCCAGGGAAAAGCCGACGATGTGCGCGCGCGGCACGTCTAGCTGGTCCATCAGATTGAAGAGGTCGTTGGCGAAGTCGCCGATCTGCCAGTCGCCGTTTGGCGCGGGACTGGCGCCATGGCCACGCAGGTCTGGCACGATCAGGCGGTAGCTTCTGCCGAGGGCGTCGATTTGCGGGCGCCAGTCTTCGGCGCAGGAACCGAGGCCGTGCAACAACAACACGGGATCGCCCTGCCCTGTCTCGGTTCCGGGATCGAGGTCGAGGTAATGCAATGGAACATCGGATGTCGTGTGACGCCGCATTCTGTCTCCTTGCTGTTGAACATGCTTTGTGTTCAGGTGCAGGAATATATTTTCCTGCTGTTGGAAAACATAATACGGAATCCGAATTCCGATTTCAAGTTAAATCGCTAAATATCTGAAGTCAGGTAATTTAAAGCAACACGCACCAGCTCATCCTCCAGCGCGGCGGCCGATAAAAAGGAGAGCGAGCCCGACAACACGTGCTGGTTCAAGATGCCCAGCAGCACGGGCGGCACCACCATCATCGCCTGCGTGGGATTCGGGTGGCGGATGCTGGACGACTTGCTGGCCAGCACGGCGACCGTGCGCTGCGAAATCAGATGGTTGATCTGGTGCACCTTGTCGCGGAATTGCGCATCCTGCGAGCAACGGGTGATCAAGGCGCGCAACACGCCGCGCCGGCCCATGTTGACGGCCACGAACATGGCCACCATGGCGCGGATGAACTCTTCCAGGCTGCGCCCTTCCCACTGGCGCAGCTCCGTCAGGGTCTCGACCTTTTCCACCATATCGGAAAAAAAACGCTGCAGCAGCAAGCGGCTCAGGGTGTCCTTGTCGCCCAATAAACGGTAAAACGTGCCCACCGAGGTTTCCGCCAGCTTGGCCAGGTCGGCCACGCCGATTTCATCGAAACGGTTTTCCGCCAACAACTGTTCACCCACCAGCAGCAAGCGTTCGAAGGCCAGCTTGCTGCGCGCCTGGGTGGGCTCGGGTGGAACGATCAACTGCGGGAAGGGCATCGGGAAGGAAGGCATGCGGCGTCGGCGTCTCGAAATAGTGGAACCTGGGTTCCGTTATGGGTGCGCGTATTGTAACGCGGGAGACGGCCGATGGGGAGCGCCGCGTGGCGCCCTCGCGTGTGCTACCTGCCCTGCCACTCCATGTAGACGTCGGCGCGCTGGTAATGGGCGTCGCCGGCGGGCCGCGCCACGTGGGTAAAGCCGCTGCTTTCATACAGGCGGATGGCGGGCGCCAGCTTGCTGTTCGACTCCAGGAACAGCAATTGCGCGCCGCTGGCCTCGAAGGCGTCGAAGGCCCGCTCGATCAGCCGGCGCGCGATGCCCAGGCCCTGGCATTCGGGCGTGACGGCCATCTTCGACAGCTCGATGCTGCCATCGCCGGCGTGGATGAGGGCGCAAGTGCCGACGATCTTGCCGTCCAAACGCGCGAGAAAAATCTGTCCGCCGTCGTCGAGGATCGAGCGTTGCGGATCGGACAGCACCTTGTCGTCCAGCGCCTCGACATAGAAATAGCGTTCCAGCCATTCGATATTCAGGCGCTTGAAATCTGCTCCGTACTGCGCCGCATAATGGATGATCTCCACGGCAGCCTGCTCGCGCTGGCGCCGGCAGGCGGCGATCGTCTCGCCGAATCCCTGCGATTGCAGGCGCGCCTCGGCCCGGTCCAGGCTGGCCATCAGCTGCGGCGCGCCCTGCTCGAACACCACATCGACGGCCGCGCGCACATCGTCCCACAGGGGCGCCATGTTATGCAGCAAGGCTTGCCCGGCGTCGGACAGCGCCAGCAGGCGGCGCCGTTCATCCTTGGCGTCCGGCATCTCCGCCACCACGCCCGCATCGAGCAGCTTGCGCCCCAGCTGCACCACCACAGGGTGCGTCTGCCCGATCTGCGCGGCCAGGGCCGTGATCGCCGTCGGGCCATTGTCGCGCAGCAGCAATAACAAAGGGAAACAGCGCGACGTCAGCTCGACGCCGGCCGCCAGATAGCTGGTATCGACGCCGGCATACAGTTGATCGGAAAGACGACGCAGGCGGCTGGCCAGCATCAGGGAGCCGTAGGTTTGCAGGGTGGAAGACATGTTGGGCGGGATATATGTAAGTAGTTACGTATACCCTAACGTAAACCAGTTTCCTTGGTCAAGAAGAAGTATTCGCCGCACAACAGGCACGTCGATGTCAGAACACGCCAGCCTTGCCCGCCTCAAAGGCGTCCTTCCACAGATGGTAGCCCTCCAGTTCGCTTTCATGAACAGCTTCATGGCCTATCAATGAATGCCCCTCCGCCGCGCCCGGACTGCGATTCGGAGCGTGGCCTATCCTGACCGTCCAGCTGCCTTCCAGCGCAGCGGCCTGCGCCTCTTCGGCCGAGTCGAACTCGTATTCGCCGTATGCACAGCCGATGATCAGCAGGTAATCGTCCTCCGTTGCCACGATGTCCTTGCCGCCCATGTAAATCGCCTCGCCGCGGCCGACCTCGACTGTATCTATCTTCAACACCTTGGAAACAGAAAACTTGCCGCCCTCGTCTTGGGAAAGCAACAGGTCTCCTTGCTCGAAAGGAAAAGTTTTATAGTCGGGAGGGAAGAAATTTCCTGCAATCATGAGTACACCTTTCAGTTTATATTTACATCAATCTTCATCGGCCAGCGCCGCTTGCAGCCTGGCTCGGAACACCGCCCCGGCCATCTCGCCCAAGGTCGGCCACACCTGCGTCAGCCAGCGCTTGCCCGCCTCGCTCACCGCCACATACGGCGCGTCGCGCGTGGCGCAGGCCTGGCCAATCGCGATGACTTGCCCCGCATCTTCCAGGCCGCCCGCGATCATGGCGTCGATGGGCAAGGCGATCAACTCGGCGGTCAGATGCGGGCGCAGCAGGCAGGCAGGCGCGATGATGGCGAACGACGCTTCCACATAATTCCAGCAATTGGTGGGCCAGTGGGCGTTTTTCACATTTTCCAGGAAGACAGCATCACTGAGCGTTTCCGGATGGGCTTGCGCCTGCGCATAAAAGGCGGCAAGGGCGACGAGTTGTGGCGGGGAGGTCCAGGTGGGCATCGGTCATTGATCCAGGCAAGCTGCGCCAGGCTGGCGGCAGTGGCGGACTGTAACATGTTCAATTAACACGCTGAAACACCAATGAGCGAGGCATAATCATGGCAGCCGCCACTCTCGCCAGCCACAGCCATGCCAACCGCCTTTGAACCCTGGAAAGCCGAACTTTTAATTGTGGGTAACATCGTCCAGGATGACGATACCTCCACGCCGTCCAATGAAGCGCAGCGGCGCTTCCAGCGCTACTGCGCCATGCTCGATGCGCTGACGGGCACGGAAGGCGCGCAATACGCACTGGCCATTTTTCAATCCGTGCAGGCCGAGCACGACTACGGCGCCTATCAGACGGCCAACCGCACCGCCTGGCGCTTCGGTGAAACAGTGTATTGCACGGCACTACTACACGAACTGCCGCGCCTGATCACCAGCCTGCCCGACTGGGCTGGAGAATTTCTCGTCGGTATCGCCAACGGCGCCGGCACGCCCAGCGCCTCGACCATCACCTGCTTCAACACCGTGCTGGCCACCGCGCCACCGGCGCATCAGGCGCTGATCGCGGCCTTTATTGCACAGGAAGAAGACGACGGCTGGTTCGACCATTGCCCTGGCGTACTGGGGCATCCGTCAAGGCCGGGCGCCTTTCCACTCCCTGTCAACATCACTACTTGAGGAATATGCATGTCGGTCTACGCCATTACCATCCCCTGCTTTGCACAGATGCTGCGCTCCCTGACGACGCTGTTAAATAAAGGCGAGGAACGCGCCCAGACGCTGGGTTTCGATCCCCAAAATCTGCTCGACGCGCGGCTGGCGCCCGATATGCACACCTTGGCGCGCCAGGTGGAATTCACGTGTACCCAGGCGCAGGAAGCCGTGTGCCGACTGACACAGCAAGCGCTGCCCCTGCTCGCCACGCCCGCCAACATGTCGCAAGCCAAGGTGCTGATCGAGGACACCTTGGCCATGCTCGCTTCGGCGGACCGTGCAGCCATCGACGCAGGCGCGCAGCAGCCAGTGTCGATCGCCCTGGCCGGTGGCCTGACCTTCGACATGACGGGCCAGGAATACGCGCTCAACTGGGCCACGCCGCAGTTCTATTTTCACCTGGTGACGGCGTATAACATCCTGCGCCACAACGGCGTGCCACTTGGCAAGGCCGAGTATGTACAACATATGTTTGCGTATGCGCGCCAGCCATAACCACCAGGGCGCCATTGACGGCGAGCGCTATGCGGGCATCATGCCTGGCCACGCTGGCGGCGCCGGTTACCGGCTGTTCCTGCTGCCCGGCGAAGCCGATGCCCTGCCCTGGCAAGCCGCGCTCGACTGGGCCGCGGCACGCGATGCCTGCCTGCCGACGCGCAACGAATTGGCCCTGCTGCACGCCAACTTGCGCCATGTCTTCCCGGACGCCTGGTACTGGTCGTCGGAAGCGGACGCCATCCTGCCCCGCATGGCCTGGAGCCACGATTTCGATAACGGCACCCAGTACAACTTTCGCAAGACCTACTCGGGCCGCGCCTGCGCCGTTCACCGGGTGGCGCTGCCGCCATCGGCCGCCGCGCCCGTCCCTTTGCGGCAGGGCGAACGCTATGCCGGCCTGATCCTCGGCACGGATGGCGCGCCCGATTACCATCTGGTATTGCAGCCGGACAAGTTCGAGCAGGAGTACAACTCGTGGCAAGCCGCATCAGACTGGGCCGCCAGCCTCGGTCACAGCTTGCCGGATCGACGCGAGCAGACCTTGCTGTATGCAACGCTGAAAGATGCGTTCCGGCCAAACTGGCACTGGTCGAGCGAATGGGGCGACATCGAGGACGAAGCGTGGTGCAAGGATTTTGACACGGGCGTCGCTTATCAGAACGCGCGCGAGTTTGACGGCTATGCGCGCTGCGTGCGCCGGGTGCTTGTATAGTGCGCGTTTGCTCAGCCGAGCTGTCCCATCAAGGAAAACCATGCTGTTATCACTCGACGATCCCCTCTGGCCCACCCTGGAAGGCGGCTACCGCGTACCTTACGACGTGGCCGAGGCGCTCAAGGCCATGCAGGCAGGGGAAGACGTGTGGCATGAGCTATGGGAAGAGTTGCACCACCAGGGCGACGTGGGCGTCGCCTCGTATGCTGCCGTGCCCCAGCTCGTCGCCATGCTGGGCGGCGCGCAAGCGCGCGAGGAAGATTTCTATGCGCTCATCGCCCTGATTGAAATCGAGCGCCACCGCCAGCACAATCCGCCTCTGCCGGACTGGCTGGCCGACAGCTACCGCGATGCCTGGGCGCAACTGCCCGCCATCGCCGCGCGCGACTTGCAGGGCCAGCTCGATCCCGTCATGCTGGAATCCGTGTTCGCCGTGCTGGCCCTGGCCAAGGGCAAGCTGCGGCTGGGCGCCGCCCTGATGCACATGGATAGCTCGGAAGTGGACGAATGGCTGGAAGAGCATCTCGGCTGGTCCGAGGTCTACGGCAAGGACGCTTAAGAGTCAGAAACGCTCGTCGCGCAGCGCCGGCATCACCAGTTCGCGCACGAACGAGGCATTCGACAGGCTCAGCAAGGTGCGCACGACGGCGACGACATCATGCACGGGAATCAGCTCGCCTTCGCCCCGTGCGGCAGCGTCCGCCAGCGGCACGGACAAGCCGTCGTAGGTATTCAAGTAGCCCAGCTGCAGCGCCGTCACGGCCAGCCCCTGTTCGCGGAAACCTTCGCGCAAGGCGTCGGCAATGCCGTTCAGCGCGAATTTCGACGCGCTGAACGTCACTTCCGGGCGGCCGCTCTGGCGCAGGCCGGACGTCGAGCCCGTGAGTATCAGCTGCGGCTTGCTGCTGGCAAGCAAGCGCGGCACGAGGCGCTTGAGCAGCAATATCGTTGCCGTAATATTCGTATTGACCATGTCGACGATGGCGTCGTCCGCATCGCCGAGGAAAGCGTAGTCATCGCTGAAGGCCTTTTCCTCCCACACGCCCAGGTTATAGATCACCGCGTCCAGCGCGGCGGGCGCAGCACGCGCGATGCGTTCGACGGCCTCGGCGGGTGCGGCCAGGTCCGCCGCGATCCATTGCAGCTGCGTGCCCTGGCCGGCGGGCAAGTCGGCAGGTTGCTGGCGCGATACGCCGATAACGGCATGGCCGTCAGCGAGCAAACCGTCCACCAGCGCGCGTCCCAGGCCCCGGCTGGCGCCCACGATCATGATATGCATACTGTGTCCTTTCCAATGAAGTCAACGCTGATGATAGCGGCGTTGTATTAAGCACAGCTGAGGCGGCTCCCCCTACGCGCGCGCCTGCCACAGCATTTACTCACGCGGCGGAAATGCGTATGCTAGATCTGGCAATCTCCGATAACACACAAGAACGAGACACATGCCTACTTCCGACACCGCAGCAAGCAACGCCGCAACGCGTCCCCTCACCCAGCAAGACTACAAGACCCTGTCGCTGGCCGCCCTCGGTGGCGCGCTGGAATTCTACGATTTCATCATCTTCGTTTTCTTTGCCAACGCCATCGGCCAGTTGTTCTTCCCGCCGGAAATGCCGGAATGGTTGCGCTTGCTGCAAACCTTCGGCATCTTCGCCGCCGGCTACGTCGTGCGTCCGCTGGGCGGCATCGTCATGGCCCACTTCGGCGACTTGCTGGGCCGCAAACGCATGTTCACCCTGTCCATCCTGATGATGGCCGTGCCGACACTGCTGATCGGCCTGCTGCCCACCTACGCCACCATCGGCCTGGCCGCTCCGCTGCTGCTGCTGTTGATGCGCATCTTCCAGGGCGCGGCCGTGGGCGGCGAAGTGCCGGGCGCTTGGGTGTTTGTGTCCGAACACGTGCCCAGCCGTTTCACGGGTTTTGCCTGCGGCGTGCTGACGGCCGGCCTGACCGTCGGCATCCTGCTCGGTTCGCTGGTGGCGACGGGCTTGAACACCGTCTACACGCCGCAAGAAATCACCGATGGCGCCTGGCGCTATCCATTCCTGCTGGGCGGCATCTTCGGCTTCGGCGCCATGTATTTGCGCCGCTGGCTGCATGAAACGCCGGTGTTTGCGGAAATGCAGCAGCGCAAGGCCCTGGCGACGGAAATGCCCTTGAAATCCGTGCTGCGCAGCCACCGCGGCGCCGTCGTCGTATCGATGCTGCTGACCTGGATGCTGTCGGCCGGCATCGTCGTCGTCATTCTGATGACGCCTGCCCTGCTGCAAAAGATCCACCACATCGCGCCGCGCACCACGCTGGTGGCCAATACCGTTGCGACCCTGTGCCTGGCTTTCGGTTGCATCATCGCCGGCATGCTGGCCGACCGCCTGGGCGGCAAGCGCGTGATCTTCGTCGGTTCCGTGCTGCTGGCCATTTCCACGTACCTCTTCTACACCACCGTCGGCAGCCGCCCCGACCTGCTGCTGCCCCTGTACGCGATGACGGGCCTGTTCGTCGGCGTCGTCGGCGCCGTGCCCTACGTGCTCGTGCAAGCGTTTCCGGCCCAGGTGCGCTTCTCGGGACTGTCGTTTTCCTACAACTTGTCGTACGCCATTTTCGGCGGCCTGACACCCGTAGTCGTCACCCTCATGCTGAAGAACAACGTGCTGGGCCCCGCCTATTACGTGATCGGCGTGTGCGTGGTGGGCATGCTGACGGCGCTGTTCATCAAGGACCAGCGGCAGACGGTGGGACGTTAAATCAGCCGCCAGCGAGCCAAGCCACCTTCGGGTGGCTTTTTTTTCGCCCTGATTTGTCGCGCTGCACCAAAATCTGAAAAGGCGTTTCACATCGCGGAATTTCAAACGGCAGACTCATCCATTAATGCTCTCACTTTTTGAAAATTAATTTCACATCCTGAAAAATTATAATTAAGTCGTTGAAAAAGAACGATTAAATTTAAGTTATATGTCTTATATAAGACTTGAAGATCGGCGCGAATCGGCCTACTATTTAGTCATGCAGTTTGCTTCGACAAGACGTTGTGGCGCACTCGGCGATTTTCTCAAACATAGCTTTTCTTTTTAGGAGATTCACATGTCCCAATATCAAGACGACATCAAGGCTGTTGCTGGTTTGAAAGACCAACAAGGTAGCGCCTGGAACGCCATCAATCCCGAGTCCGCCGCCCGCATGCGCGCGCAGAACAAGTTCAAGACCGGCCTGGACATCGCCAAGTACACGGCAAAGATCATGCGCAACGACATGGCCGCCTACGATGCAGACCCATCCAAGTACACCCAGTCGCTCGGTTGCTGGCATGGTTTCATCGGTCAACAGAAGATGATCTCGATCAAGAAGCACTTCAACAGCACCGACCGCCGCTACCTCTACCTGTCCGGCTGGATGGTCGCCGCCCTGCGCTCCGAGTTCGGCCCGCTGCCGGACCAGTCGATGCACGAGAAAACCGCCGTCTCGGCCCTGATCAAGGAGCTGTACACCTTCCTGCGCCAGGCCGATGCCCGCGAACTGGGCGGCCTGTTCCGCCAGCTGGACGCGGCCCAGGGCGATGCCAAGCAAGCCATCCAGGCCAAGATCGACGGCCACGTGACCCACGTCGTGCCCATCATCGCCGACATCGATGCCGGTTTCGGCAATGCCGAAGCCACCTATTTGCTGGCGAAACAGTTCATCGAAGCGGGCGCCTGCTGCATCCAGATCGAAAACCAGGTATCCGACGAGAAACAATGCGGCCACCAGGACGGTAAAGTCACGGTGCCGCACGAAGACTTCCTGGCCAAGATCCGCGCCATCCGCTACGCCTTCCTGGAACTGGGCGTGGACGACGGCATCATCGTCGCCCGCACCGATTCGCTGGGCGCCGGCCTGACCAAGCAGATCGCCGTCACCAACGAGCCAGGCGACCTGGGCGACCAATACAATTCCTTCCTCGACTGCGAAGAAGTGTCGGCCGACGCGCTGGGCAATGGCGACGTCATCATCAAGCGCGAAGGCAAGCTGCTGCGTCCGAAACGCCTGCCGAGCAATCTGTTCCAGTTCCGCGCCGGTTCCGGCGAAGAACGTTGCGTGCTCGACTGCATCACCTCCTTGCAAAACGGCGCCGACCTGCTGTGGATCGAAACGGAAAAACCGCATATCGCGCAAATCGGCGGCATGGTCAGCGAAATCCGCAAGGTCATCCCGAACGCCAAGCTGGTGTACAACAACAGCCCATCGTTCAACTGGACCCTGAACTTCCGCCAGCAAATCTTCGACGGCATGAAAGCGGCAGGCAAGGACGTGTCCGCCTACGACCGCGCCCAGCTGATGAGCGTGGAATACGACCAGACGGAACTGGCGATCGCCGCCGACGAGAAAATCCGCACCTTCCAGGCCGACTCGGCCCGCGAAGCCGGCATCTTCCACCACCTGATCACCCTGCCGACCTACCACACGGCAGCCTTGTCGACCGACAACCTGGCCAAGGAATACTTCGGCGACCAGGGCATGCTGGGCTACGTGGCCGGCGTGCAGCGCAAGGAAATCCGCCAGGGCATCGCCTGCGTGAAACATCAAAACATGTCCGGCTCGGACATCGGCGACGACCACAAGGATTACTTCAGCGGCGAAGCGGCGCTGAAGGCGGCTGGTAAAGACAATACGATGAACCAGTTCTGAGTTTTTGGTTTGGTTGTAGAGTAAGAAGGCCCGCTTTGGCGGGCTTTTTTGCGTCTGAGCAGTGGGCAGGCGGCAGTTTCGTAGGTCGGGTTAGCGGAACGCGTAAGCCGACATGCACAGGCACATGCGTGGCTTGGTGAGGCTGCTTGTTGAATACAAAAAACCGCTTCTGCGAGCTTTTTTGCATTTGAAGCCTTGTATTGCAGCGACTATGCTGAAACACACGCTCAGGTCAATCACAGGGAGCGGCCATGTATATTCCCGTTGTCATTTTTAAAGATGCAGGTAGCGTGTACGGCGTGAACGTCCCCGATATCAAAGGCGTCCACTCGTGGGGCGATAGCGTGGAAGACGCGCTCAACAACGTCCGGACAGCCATCACCAGCCACATCGAGACACTGCTGGAGCTGGGCGAGCCAGTGGAAATAACGCAAAGCAAGATCGAAGCTCTACAGGCCAATCCTGAGCATGCGGGTGGCATCTGGGCACTGGTCCATCTCGACCTAGAAAAACTCGATAGCAAGCCCGAACGCATCAACATCAGCCTGCCGCGCTTTGTGCTGAGCAAGATCGACCGCTATGCGGCAGCGCGGCACGAGACGCGCAGCGGCCTGCTGTCGCGTGCCGCGCTCAGCTTGATCGAGGCCGAAGCCAAGGGCGGTGGTGCGCGGTGATGCCAAAATGACTTAATGGCAGTCGATATCGATCTCGTTCTGCCCGGCCTTGCTGCCTTTCCTGTAGGTAAATTCGCAAAGGCTGACACTGTCGTCCATTCGCCTCGACAGCGTTACTTCACCATGCACGCCGTAGCCGCATTGCAGCCACTTGCCGTCCGGATAGCGGCCTTCCAGACGGTAGCTGAGCGTCGTTTGCCCTTTCTTTTTGCGCTCCCCGCTGGGCACCAGCTGCCCCCTGCGCTCCGGCGCGCCATCGATCGGCGCTGCGGCGCTCAGGTAGAGCGGGCTGCCGATATACGGCGTCCAGCCGGCCGGTACGCCGGTCAGGCTGATCGATGCCGCAGGCACGCTCTCCGGGCAAGCATATGAGGCAGTCATGGCTGCCTGCGCGAGCGCCGGGAAAATGCAGCAGGCGGCGCCGGTCAACAAACGTTTAGGTTGCATGGATACTCCCCTATTCGATGACGAAAAAAGCATCGGCATTGTTGCTGGGGTCGATATGCAAGCCATTCTTGTACTGGCCTTTGGAACGCAAGGTGCGCGAAGTCACGATGCCCGGGCGCTTGCCCGTCCACTGCTCCATGACGAGGATACCGTCCAGCGCCTGCCCCATATACAGGGCCGCGTGATTGCCTTGTTGATGATTCGCATACTTACCGTTGATAAACGTGGCAATGGCTGTGCCTTTGCGCAGCAAACGATTTCCCAGCACTGCTTCCCCCCTGCTTCCAGGCTGATGTCGCAGGCGCACCCGCGTAGTGGCGAACCAGCGCAACGCATTGGTGGTTGCCGACCATGGTGGTTTTTTCCAGGTCGGTGAGTGGCTCTCCTGACTTTGTGGGAGAGCCTTACGATACATTGGAGAAACTACGAGGGAATTGCGAAGCGACAAGGATTGCGTAAAGAAAAATCGCAGACATAGTTTAGAAATTCTTCTTTGCAGAATCTGCCTCCAACTTTTCACGCAGCACTCATCGCAAAATATATAGAGAAATTTCCTACTATATGTCTTACGCCGCTGCCTCACTCAATACGATCGGAATTTCGACAACCGCCGGAATCGTCGATTTATTTTTTATCCCAAATGGGATATGAACGGATGGTACCACTGAGCTCGCTGAGTCCAAGTGACCGGACTGATCATCGAAAAATATATGCGGACGCAAAACACCTAATACCAGCCCCTTTTCAACCCCACCTAAAAAGAATGCATCATTAGCATTTACCCCCCAGCTCTTTAAGGTTTTTAATGCACGTTCGTGAGATGGAGCGTTTCTCGCTGTAACAATAGACACGCGCAAGCGATTTTTATAGTCCGGGTTCGATAATTTCTTCTCATCTTCCAATTTTTGAATTTTTGAAACCTTAACTAAAAAATCTTTTAGAGGGCCAGGGTTATGTGGCAGCATTACGTTCAACTTCTCATGAGAATGAAACTGCACCAAATCATTTGTCGTATGCATAATAGTTTCCGACTCGTCATCCGCCAATACACCATCGAAATCGAAAGCAATTCGCAAACTATCGTCTGCCGCGTCGTCTACAATCGTCGACGCCAAAACATGTCCAGCAGGAAATTTTAAAGCTATAGCTTCCGTAACATCTTTTTTATTTCCTGATAAAAATAAAGAAATATTTAACGCTGGAATGTACTCATAAGACGACTTCCCCTCCATAAAAATGGCACGGGTGATATCCAACCCATGATGGGAAATTGACTTCATCACACGCAAACCTGTGTCAGGAGAATTTCTAGAAAGTAAAACAACCTCTACAAGAGGATCTTTAACGGGATCAACACTTAAATCATTTAAAGATAAGAGTCTCTTAACGAATGAAAAAATCATTCCCTTATCCAAAGGAGTATCGACTTTATTTTCTTGATAAATTCTATATTCCGCTTCGCCCTTACTTCTAAACACCTCATCTGACTCTGTGAGATCAAATAGTGCACTAGATGCAACACCGATGACCAATCGATCTTCTAAATTATATGGCATAGAAATCTCCCATAAAAAAATATTAAAAATTAACATCTTCCAATAACGAAAATATCACTAAAAAGTGAAAATATATTAAAATTTTTCATTTTTCAAGAAAATCTTGCGGGTTTGTTATTTTTTCGCAACACATCTGCAACATGGCTAGTCAAGCCCACACGCCCCGTCAATAATAAGCCATCATGCTCACCTAATAATTCAAGCTCAGCACGCAAAGCGACAATTCCTTTGGAAACATCAAACTGACGCCATTCGAGCGCTTCCCCTGGAACTATAATTTTTGCGAGACTTGATGTCGCACCCTTGTGAAGTTGTACTATCCATGCACGTTCGCCATCATGAACCCACTCAAACCGTACTACCCCCATCTGGCCGAATGCCTTTCCGTACTCAAAAAGAACATCCTGAACAACGTTTATTGGTAACTCTTCTGGCTGAACCGATCCAAGCATCAATGCTTCCCCTTCGCCTCTAGTACCCTCAATCAGAGGATTTCCACCAGCATCAACGATCAAAGCGCCTGAAAATTCGGCCCGCACGGCATGCTGAGCAAGTACAGAGGAAATACTTGAGCCACTTGGATCCTCGTTCGCTAACAAGGTAAATGGATCGAGCCATCCGTGATGTGTAGTGTACAAACCAGGAACTTGTTCGCGCGGACAAGTTCGAATCCAACGTTCTGCACTAGAGGTGTCTGCTCCAAATGAAAATGGAGCGACTCGCCGGCTGATTACGGTCGTAAACGGAATAGATAGGCCCAACTCACCTGCAATTAGTAGTCCATACGCTTTGTCGCCAATTAAGCGGCTAAAATTATTTGGCCAAGATATTTGCGGAATGATCTCACTGCTGGCAGTTTTTTCAAGCTCCCATCCGATGACATGAGTATGTTTCCAGCCACATGGTCTTGGATGCACACTAAATTCAAGTCGATATGAATCATCGATATCTACATCTATGGAAAATCCGTAAACGGTCTGCAAAATATTAACCCCCCAAGCCCGTGGCAACGAAGCCAATCCCGGCTTTTCTACACAGCGCGGAGTATCGTCAGGTGAAAATTCTATGACCCCTCCCTCTATAACTCCAGACACACCGCCATCACTTACATTTATTGTCTCATTAGCAATAACATTAAAGCCATCATGAGCTATTCTTAATACGGCTGCCAACGCGTCATCAACGTTTTTTATGCCATAAATAAACTCGTGACTTCGCGGATCGTCTGGTCGAAAACTACGTATATTGATGGCACAATCAATACTTCGATCTAACAATGTAGTTAATGCACTCGCTATGCTCTCAAATTTATGATTTGCTTCAAAACCTAGAATTCGACAATATTCTTGCTTAATTTCCTCACCTGGCGAAAAGCTAACAAACTGAGCAACATTTAGTGTCTCAGCAAGCCGATCCAGCGTTTCATCTTTTCTAAAATTTATCGGTGCGTTAGCTCTTCTCATTGTTTTAATGTCTTCCCATTCTTAAGTTATTTGCAAGATCATTCAATAGCTCATCGCCAGCTGAAATTTTATCTATTTTATCAGCAGCTGCCAGAATCATCATTTCTCCAGCGGTAGGAGTAATGGGATTTCCTCGCTCAGAAAAAATAAGTAAACCCCTTGAAGTGGCATAGCGAAATTCTGTTGCACAGCCAACACTGAACTGCCACCCATCGACCATATACACACTCGTCGCAAACTCTTCAAGCACGCGAAGCCAAAAATGCAGGTAATCTTTTTGACTCCAAGATTCCATTAATAAACTGCCAGGCTCTATTACGCTGCATCTCTTATTTTTTCGAAGATTTTTAGCTATTGCAATAATTTTATTCTCGTTTTTCTTAATTACATCAGAACGTATTGCAACTTTATACTGCTCCGAAATATTTCTAATTTCTCGACCAATTTTTACATACCACTCTAAGAAGTTTTCCCCAGTAGTTATTGGCCCACTTAAGTACAAACAATTTTTACGTGCTACTCCACACGCCATAGCTTGCAGCATATTGGACTGCTCAATTAATACTTCATCACTAGGTTTTAATAAAAATAAATCTAACATAAAAATTCTTTAAATTATAATAAAAGCATTAAACCGACTTTAAATTTCAAATACCGTCAAGTACGAGCTTTCTTAATTTTGTTGAATAAATAGCAATTCTGTAATATCAAAGACGACCCGCTTATCGTCGCTTCCAAGCATAACTTTCTAGGTTAGCGAAGCTAACATCGATTGTATCGCGGCAGCAGCACAACTTGGCATTAAAAACCAACAGAAAGCGGGGCCGAGGTCAAGGGGGCCAGAGATGGCAACGGCAAGTCTGCCATTTGCACATTGACTGATGCTTTGGGCCCAGTAGAAGCCAGCTCAAGTCGAAACCTAATTAGAACCACGAACGCGCGCCGCAGGCGCGCGGGGCTGCCGCGCAGCGGCAGCAGTTGGTCGATTCGGAGAGGGCCGGGCCGGTAGGCCCGACCCTTCGAATCCCCCGCGCAGGGCGCGCAGGCGCCCTGCTTCTCTCCGCGTACAGACGAAAAAAAAGCTACCCGAGGGTAGCTTTTTCTTTTTCGTCTGTGGCGGAGAGAGGGGGATTCGAACCCCCGATAGAGTATTACCCTATACACGCTTTCCAGGCGTGCGCCTTCAGCCGCTCAGCCATCTCTCCTGAAGGCAATGCGCGCGTCTTGCTTGCTCACATTGTGTACTGCATATCGCTTGTCGCGAAGCCGCAGATTATAGCAAAGATTCTACGGACTGCCAAAGTTATTTACCCAGGGGTAAAAGTTTGGCCAGGCCCGCCGGAAGGATGTGCCCCGGTGATGCGCACAGCCATTCCCGAGGCACTGGCCTGTCTGTTAAGACGTTTCCTTCAGCTGCTCCAGGATGGCCGGGTTTTCCAGGGTCGACACGTCTTGCGTGATCGTCTCGCCCTTGGCCAGCACGCGCAGCAGGCGACGCATGATTTTGCCGGAGCGGGTTTTCGGCAGGTTGTCGCCGAAACGGATTTCCTTCGGTTTCGCGATCGGGCCGATTTCCTTGCCGACCCAGTTGCGCAGCTCCAAGGCCAGCTTCTTGGCTTCCTCGCCCGTCGGACGCGCTTGCTTGAGCACCACGAAGGCGCAGATCGATTCGCCTGTCGTGTCGTCCGGACGACCCACCACGGCTGCCTCGGCCACCAGCGGGTTGGCGACCAGGGCCGATTCGATTTCCATCGTGCCCATGCGGTGGCCCGACACGTTCAGCACGTCATCGATGCGGCCCGTGATGGTGAAGTAGCCCGTGTCCTTGTTGCGGATGGCGCCGTCGCCGGCCAGGTACATCTTGCCACCCAGTTCTTCCGGGAAGTAGCTGGACTTGAAACGCTCGGGGTTGTTCCAGATCGTGCGGATCATCGATGGCCATGGGCGTTTTACGACCAAAATACCGCCCTGGCCGTTCGGCACGTCCTGGCCCGCTTCGTCGACGATGGCGGCCATGATGCCCGGCAATGGCAGGGTGCAGGAGCCGGGCACCATCGGTGTCGCGCCAGGCAGCGGGGTGATCATGTGGCCACCCGTTTCCGTTTGCCAGAAGGTATCGACGATCGGGCATTTCTCACCGCCGATATGCTTGTAGTACCACATCCACGCTTCCGGATTGATCGGCTCGCCGACCGTGCCCAGCAGGCGCAGGCTGCTCAGGTCGTAGTTGCCTGGATGGACTTTCGGGTCCACGTCGGCTGCCTTGATCAGCGAACGGATGGCCGTTGGCGCCGTGTAGAAGATGCTAACGTTGTGCTTCTTGATGGTTTCCCAGAACCGGCCCGCGTTCGGGTAGGTCGGGATGCCTTCGAACACCACTTGCGTGGCGCCCACGGCCATCGGGCCATACGCGATGTAGCTGTGGCCCGTCACCCAGCCGATGTCGGCCGTGCACCAGAACACGTCGTCCGGCTTGATGTCGAAACTCCACTTCATCGTCAGCGCGGCCCACAGCAGGTAGCCACCACTCGAATGCTGCACGCCCTTCGGCGTGCCCGTCGAACCGGAGGTGTACAAGATAAACAGTGGATGCTCGGCATCGACCCATTCCGGCTCGCATTGCGCCGACTGGCCTGCGACCAGATCGTGCAGCCACGTGTCGCGGCCGGCCACCATCGGCAAGTCGCTGCCCGTACGTTTATACACGATGACGTTTTTCACGGAGTCGCAGCCGCCCAGCGCCAGCGCTTCGTCAACGATGGATTTCAATGGCAGTTTCTTGCCACCGCGCAATTGCTCGTCGCCCGTGATGACGGCCACGGCGCCCGCATCGATGATGCGCTCCTGCAGGGATTTTGCCGAGAAGCCGCCGAAGACCACCGAGTGGGTGGCGCCGATGCGCGCGCAGGCTTGCATTGTGGCAACGCCTTCGACGGACATCGACATATAGATGATCACGCGGTCGCCCTTGGCGATGCCCTTGGCTTTCAGGCCGTTGGCGAACTTGCAGACTTTTTCGTGCAGCTCTTTATATGTTGCCCTGGTGACGGTGCCGTCGTCCGCTTCGAAGATGATGGCCGTCTTGTCGCCCAGGCCGTTTTCAATGTTGCGGTCCAGGCAGTTGTACGATACGTTCAGCTGGCCGTCTTCGAACCATTTGTAGAAGGGGGCATTGTCTTCGTTCAGGGTGCGGGTGAACGGCTTTTTCCAGCTCAGGTTTTCGCGCGCCAGCCTGGCCCAGAAGCCTTCATAGTCGGTTTCCGCCTCTTTCACCATGGCGCGGTAGGCGTCCATGCCGGAAATGGTGGCCTGTGCGGCAAACGCCGCCGACGGGTCAAATACGCGCGACTCTTCCGGTCCCTGCTGTTCCGTGCCCTGCCCTTGGTTTTCTGTAGCGCTCATGCTTGTCTCCAGTGTAGTAATTGTTTGCTAACACGATAGACCCCGTGTCTTACGGACGCCTTACATGTCGCGTTTATGCAGCGTTTTACCCCTATCAATGCTAACCATAAGCGCCTTCGGCAATGGGAGTCAAGGGGACGCCGTACAGTATTTTCACTGGGAAAATGCATGCTGCGCCGAAGGTTCAATACCACTTCATGTTTCATCAAACCTAATAATCAGGAGCAAGGCCATGCGCAGTAATCAGCAGCAAGTGTAAAATGTCGGGCATACCAAAAATTGGTATTTACTCCCCCAGGAAACCCCACATGATCGACCACCTACCACCGTCATCCAAACATACCAAGCTGCACCCGCTGTCCTCCTTCATCTTCATGTCGCGCTGGCTGCAGTTGCCGCTGTACCTGGGCCTGATCCTCGCACAATGCGTGTATGTCTTCCATTTCTGGGTAGAATTGTCCGACCTGATCGGCGCCGTGTTCGGCAATGATGCAGCCCTGCAGCACGTGCTGACGGCCGTTGCCGTGCCGGGCAGCGCCCTGCCGACCAAGCTCAATGAAGCGACCATCATGCTGGTGGTATTAGGCCTGATCGACGTGGTCATGATTTCGAATCTGCTGATCATGGTCATTATTGGCGGCTACGAAACCTTCGTTTCGCGCATGCACCTCGATGACCACCCAGACCAGCCGGAATGGTTGTCGCACGTCAATGCTTCCGTGCTGAAGACGAAATTGGCGATGGCCATCATCGGCATCTCGTCCATCCACCTGCTGAAGACATTTATCAATGCCAATTCCTACAAGATGGAAGTGATCATTGCGCAAACGGTGATCCACATGGTCTTCATCATTTCGGCCATGGCCATTGCGTACACCGACCGCATCATGACGGTAACCCAGAACCAGGCACGACCGCATTAAACCCGAAGCCCATGGCTGCCAGTGGCGGCCATGGGCTTTGTCATTTCCGATGCCGCAACCAGTAACCATTAATTAGTAAAAGTCTTACCCTTCTTATCCACCGCGAGAACACCATGACTGTCATAAAGCAAGAAGACCTGATCGAATCCGTCGCCGCAGCGTTGCAGTACATTAGCTACTACCACCCTGCTGATTACATCGAGCACCTGGCGCGCGCCTACGCGGCCGAGCAAAGCCCGGCGGCAAAAGATGCGATCGCGCAAATCCTGACCAACTCGCGCATGTGCGCGGAAGGCAAGCGTCCTATCTGCCAGGACACGGGTATCGTCAACGTCTTCCTGAAAATCGGCATGGGCGTGCGCTTCGAAGGTTTCAGCGGCACCGTTACCGACGCCGTCAACGAAGGCGTGCGCCGCGCGTACAACTTCGACGACAACAAGCTGCGCGCCTCCATCGTGGCCGACCCGCACTTCGACCGCAAGAACACCAAGGACAACACGCCAGCCGTCGTGCACATGGAACTGGTCGAAGGCAATACCGTCGACGTGAAAGTGGCTGCCAAGGGCGGCGGTTCGGAAAACAAATCCAAGATGATCATGATGAACCCGTCCGATTCGCTGGTGGACTGGGTCATGAAGACCGTGCCGACCATGGGCGCCGGCTGGTGCCCGCCTGGCATGCTGGGCATCGGCATCGGCGGCACGGCCGAAAAAGCCATGCTGATGGCAAAAGAAGTGTTGATGGAAGACATCGACATGTTTGAGCTGAAACAACGCGGCCCGCAAAACAAGCTGGAAGAACTGCGTATCGAGCTGTGCGACAAGATCAACTCGCTGGGCATCGGCGCGCAAGGCCTGGGCGGCCTGACGACCGTGCTCGACGTGAAAATCATGATGCACCCGACGCACGCCGCGTCGAAGCCGGTCGCCATGATCCCGAACTGCGCCGCCACGCGCCACGGCCACTTCGTGCTGGACGGCTCGGGCCCGGCCTACATGGAGCCGCCATCGCTGTCGTCGTGGCCGGAAGTGCACTGGACGCCGGACACGGAAAAATCCAAGCGCGTCGACCTGAACACCCTGACGAAAGAAGAAGTCGCTTCGTGGACGCCTGGCCAGACCTTGCTGTTGAACGGCAAGATGCTGACGGGCCGCGACGCCGCGCACAAGCGCATCCAGGACATGCTGGCCAAGGGTGAAGAGTTGCCGGTCGATTTCAAGAACCGCGTGATCTACTACGTCGGCCCAGTCGACCCGGTGCGCGACGAAGCCGTCGGCCCGGCCGGTCCGACGACCGCCACGCGCATGGACAAGTTCACCGACATGATGCTGGAAAAGACGGGCTTGATCGCCATGATCGGCAAGGCCGAACGGGGACCAGTGGCCATCGAATCGATCCAGAAACACCAGTCGGCCTACCTGATGGCCGTGGGCGGCGCCGCCTATCTGGTGTCGAAAGCCATCAAGCACGCCAAGGTGCTGGGCTTTGCCGACATGGGCATGGAAGCGATCTACGAATTCGACGTGGTCGACATGCCAGTGACCGTGGCCGTGGATGCGAAAGGCACCTCGGTGCACAACACGGGCCCGAAAGAGTGGCAGGCAAAGATCGAGCAACTCAATAGCGTCAGCAAGATTCCCGTGACGGTTGCTTAAACAAGCACTACCATTAACGCCGCGCGGCAACACAGCGCGGCGTTTTTTTATCTTCTTCGGCTTTATATGACTTCTATTGCAAGCAATGCCCGCCCAGACGCGCCCATCGGCATTTTTGACTCCGGCGTGGGCGGCCTGTCGGTGCTGCGCCATATCCGCGCGCAGCTGCCGCAGGAAGATTTGATTTACTTTGCCGATTCCGGCTATGCGCCGTATGGCGACAAGACGGAACAGCAAGTGGTCGACCGTTCGCTGGCGATCACCGCCTTTTTATTGCAGCAAGGCGCGAAGGCGCTGGTGGTGGCGTGCAACACGGCCACCATCGCCGCCATCAAGGCGCTGCGCGCGCGCTATCCCGACCTGCCCATCGTCGGTGTCGAACCGGGATTGAAACCGGCGGCCGCCATCAGCCGCAATGGCAAGATCGCAGTGCTGGCCACGGAACGCGCCTTGCGCGGCGACAAGCTGCTGGCCCTGCGCGAACAGGTGAGCGCCACCACGGGCGCCACGTTCATCTTGCAGCCCTGCATCGGCTTGGCCGACCGCATCGAGCAATGCGAGCTGGGTACCGATCCGCAGGACGCCACCAGCGCCATGCTGGAACGCTACATCGCCCCCATGCTGGAACAAGGCGCCGACACGCTGGTGCTGGGCTGCACGCACTACCTGTTCGTGCAGGACGCCATCGAACGCACGGTGCGCGCCCACACGCAGGAACAGATCACCCTGGTGGACACGGGCGACGCCGTGGCGCGCCAGCTGGCCCGTCTGCTCGATGCGGCAAGCTTGCGCCGCATCAACAACGACGCACCACGACTGCAGGGCTACACGACGGCCAAGGTCGAATCCCTGGCGAAAGCCTTCGCCGGTTTGCTGGACTTGCAGCCGCCCGTCGCGCACCTGTCCGTGTGAGCGGCGGGAGCAAAAGCGACCGTTTTCATGCAATCTTTCGATTCTTTAAAAAAGACTGCATTTAGATTTGCCACTTTGCCGAGTTCTTTGTATAATTCGGCACCTGTTCAGCAAAACAGCTAAACAGGTAAGTAAGACAGTGGTGGCTGTAGCTCAGTTGGTAGAGTCCAGGATTGTGATTCCTGTTGTCGTGGGTTCGAGCCCCATCAGCCACCCCACAGAATTAGTGGTAAATAAAAAGGGTTACATGCTTCGGCTTGTAACCCTTTTTTGTTGTCAGGATGATTCTTTGCGAGCAAGCATCGCACATATTAATCACAGGCAGGACAGGCAGCCAACACTGCCCGCCAGTCCACACAGAGCCGCCTGATTTTACGATTTCGTCGTCAGCGCAGGGTGCTGCGCATCGACACAATAACCATTCCAGTACACTTCCTCGAACGAGGTCAAGGAAATCCCTTTTCTTGACGCCTCTTTGTCCTGCATGCTGGCTTCATCCATCTCGACAATATAAGTGTCAAAGGTGTTCAGCTTTTCATGATCGGCACTGACGGAAACAAAACGCGTGCCGCCGGTATATGCCCCAAAGCCATTCTTGCCGTCAACGATACCGCACACGACGATTTCCATCGTTTCGCTATCCTTGCGCTTGTGAACGAGATACGAGGAGCGGATCACCGTCGAATCGGGATCTTTCATTTTCGCCTTCAACGCCTTGAGGGCATCGTCCTTTGCCCAGCCATCGGGTCCGGCCATCTTGTTACGCACATAATAGCCTGCAGCCATTAACGATGGCACGCCAATAACGAGCACCACCACAGCAATCAGCAACCACTTCAGAAATTTCATACCCACCCTTCAAAAACCAATATCAGAGAATGCGCCGGCCGTGCAAATACACTGCCAGCGAGCAATAAAACTCTCGCATGATCATTTGAATATGCCTGAATGTCAACTTTCAAAATACCGGGCATTCGCACGCCAGGTTTGGCCAGTTTGCTCACGGCACCAGCATCACCTGGAGCCAATGGCAACACGTTCGGAACAGGAATTGTGCGAACGCAACGAGGGACACCCGATGCGGAAGCCGTTGCTTATGCTTGCGCACGGCATAGGGAGACAATCCCGGCACCTGCGGGACGAAGTTCTTTCGTGCAAGCGGGGCAGCTTAACCCCAGGCAGGCAAAGGCTCGCCAGGCAGTGCTTGATGACGCGAAAACCTAGCCCGCCAGCACCGACTGCACGGTCGTCGCCAGGTCGTCCAGGCGCACGGGTTTGACGAGGAAGTGGCGGAAGCCCACGGCCAGCGCATCGTCCATGTACATGGGCAGGCTGTGGCCCGTGACGGCGATCAGCACGGCGTTGGCCGTCTCGGGATTGTGGTGCAGGCGGCGGCCGATTTCGATGCCGCTGATGCCGGGCATTTCGATGTCGAGGTAGACGGCATCGGGCACGCACAGCTTGACTTGCTCGATGGCCATCTGCCAGTTGCGCACCACCACCGCGTGGTGGCCCAGCGCTTCGAGCAGCATGGCCAGCGATTCGCCCACTTCCTGGTTGTCATCGACCACCAGCAGATTCAATTTGCGCGCAGCACTTGCCGGCTGGTCGCCCTGACGGCGTTCCACGGGGGGATTGCCTGGTGTCGTTTCAGTTGTCTGGCTCATTGTACGTTTACGTCTGACGGCTGCAAAAGCGGGAGTATACAAGAAGCGCGCGCAATGCCGCCGCACTCGAGCAATGGTGCCAGGCGGCAATCCAAGCCGCCCGCTGTACCGGGCCAGCAACACTTCTCCGCCCGCAGGCAGCCATATGGCCGCTACGCAATATTCGCAATTGACGGATAAAATGAGAATCATTATCATTATCATCCCCTTGCGCCGGATATCCACGCCACGATGTTGTCGCGCCGCCCGATTGCCCGCGCAAACATTGTCATTACGGAGATCCATGCATGGCTGCCACACCTTTCACACTGCCCTTTTCGCTGCGCCCGTGCGCGCTGGCCATCGCCCTCGCCTGCCTGGGCGTTTCTTTTTCCGCGCAGGCACAGGAGGCCAATACCGCAGATGACGCCGGTCCCATCCTGGAATCCATCCAGGTCAGCAGCAATCTGCTGGGCACGAGCATGGCCGCCAGCACGAAGAATTTCGCGGGCGCCCGCACGGTGGTGCAAAAGGATGACATCGAGAACTCGGGCGCTACCAGCCTCAGCGATGTGATGCGCCGCATTCCCGGCGTGCAGATCAGCGACAACTCGGGCAGCGCCGGCAGCGCCATTTCACTGAACATCGGCGTGCGCGGCCTGGCCGGACGCTATTCGCCGCGCAGCACGGTCTTGTTGGACGGCATCCCGATGTCGGTGGCGCCGTATGGCCAGCCGCAACTGTCATTCGCGCCCGTCAGCCTGGCCAATGTCGAGACGGTCGACGTGGTGCGCGGCGGCGGCGCCGTGCGCTTCGGCCCGCAAAACGTGGGCGGCATCATCAACTTCAAGACACGCCGCGTGCCCACCACTCCAGGCATCACGGGCGACGCCACCGTACGCTACAACTCGTACAGCGAAGTGGGCCACAATACGCAGGCCAGCGTCTTTGCCGGCACCCAGCTCGACAGCGGCCTGGGCCTGGCCGTGCTGTATTCCGGCATCCGCGGCAGCGACTGGCGCGTGGGCAGCGATGAGAAGGTCAACGACTTCGCCCTCAAATTCCGCTACGACCTGAGCCCGACGGCCGAGGTGTATGCCAAGCTGTCCTACTACGACGTGACGTCGCGTACACCGGGCGGCCTGACCGCCGCCCAGTACAAGGCAGACCCGTTCCAGAACACGCGCCCGACCGATTACTGGAGCGGCGAGCGCAAGGCCTTCGACATCGGCTACCTGAACGCCATTTCCAGCACGCAGGAATTCGAAGTGCGCGCCTATTACAACAAGAGCTCGCGCGAAAGCACCCTGATCAACGCTGGCCGCACTGGCCTGGGCCGCCAGCCGCGCAACTATGAAACGACGGCCATCGAGCCGCGCTACACGCAGCGCTTCACGACCGGCAAGGTATCACAGGACATCACCGTCGGCTATCGCTACCTGGCCGAACGGGCCGACGAGACCATCTACAATATCGTCATCGCCAGCGGTGTAAGGCAAAAGCCGACGCGCTTCGCCGACAACGCCACCGATGCGCAAGCCGTGTATATCGACGACAAGATCGCCATCGATGCCTGGCGCATCACGCCCGGCGTGCGCTACGAACACATCAAGACGGAACGCTTCAACCACTTGCCGACCGACCAGAAGATCGAGTTGCTCAACAATAAGGCCCTGCCTTCGTTGAACGTGGCCTACTTGCTCAACAACAACGTGACCCTGTTCAGCAACTACAACAGCTCGTTTGGCGCCGTGCAAAACACGCAGCTGAACTCGCAATCGGACAAGAATCCACTGCAGCCGGAACTGGCCAAGACGGCCGAACTGGGCGCGCGCTGGAAGAGTAGCCAGCTGTCGGCCGAAGCGACCTTGTTCAACATCAAGTTCGACAACCAGATCCAGTCCGTCGGCAGCGGCGAAAGCGCCGTCTTCTACAACGTGGGCGCCACGCATCACCGGGGCCTGGAAACGGCCATCGACTACCATTTCGACAAGTCCGGCCCACTGGCCGGCTTGAATGCCTACGCCACCTACACCTACACGAAGGCGACCTTGCAGGATGGCGTAAACGCGGGCAATGACGTGCCCTTCTATTCACGCAACACGGATACCGTCGGCGCCCACTACCAGCTGGGCGCCTGGGGCTTCGACCTGTCGAGCAACCACCAGAGCCGCCAGTTCGCGGACGAAGCCAACACCGTGGCGGAAAACCCGGCCGGCAACCTGGGCGTCATTCCCGGCTTCCGCACCTGGAACACGCAAGTGAAATGGAAAGTGCCGGGCCAGGCGGGCCTGGAGCTGGTCGCCGGCGTCAACAACCTGAGCGACAAACGCTACTTTACGCGCACATCGGACGGCAACTTGGGCAAGATGGTGGGTGCGCCGCGCATGGTCTACCTGCAGGGCCGCCTGGCGTTCTGAGCTGATCCGCTGCCCCCGCCTATCGAGTCGATAGGCGGGGGCGCACGCTTGCGACACGCAAAAACCTGCACCATTGTTGGAATGGTGCAGGTTTTTTTACGCCCCCCGAAGTCACAAAAATTCTTTGCTGCAAGCACGCTGCAGGCCGCGTTCGCTGTGGGGAAAAATTGCAGCTGGGCCTGGGCTTGCTGGGTTTCATGGTGCGCCGCAAGGCAGCCGCCTGAATCTGAAAAGCCGTCGCGCAACAGCCGCTCCGCCGCCTGGCCGGGCGGCTTTTTTCATGGGAAAACGGGAGCATCACATCAGTAAATGTTGCCAAGAAGAATTAAATTGACGCTACAATAGCGGGGTATCAAGCAATGCCAAGCATCGCTCCGCCAGGGCCCCTACCCCGCCCTGATCATCAGCACGCATTTTTTGAACAGGATGACTGGCGCTGCCGGGCCCGATTGCGCTCCCGGCACGGCCACCACACACGCACCATGTCCGCAGAAAAAACCATTACCGAAACGAGTTCCTACGGCAAGGAAACGCCCGTAGGGCGTCCCGACATCGATGGCCGCGCCGGCATTTTCGTGCCCACGGCGGAATTTGACATCAACAACACCACCACCATCCGCAAGGGCGCGGGCATTGTCGGCTTCGGCAACCTCGATGGCACCCTGACCGTATATTTCGAAGCGAACCGCTTCGACGAAAGCAATCTGCACAAATGGGAACACAAGGCGCGCAAGGCGTATGACCGCATGGTCATGGGCGCGCCCACGGTGTCGAAGGCGAAAATCGATGCGCGCATGCTGGAACAGGTCGGCATCATCGATGGCATGGGCATCAATCTCAAGCACCCGGAACGCCTGACGCACTGGCTGGCGATCTCGAATGTGCCGGACACGGCGCCGGAAGAGCCTGTCGTGCGCTGGAAAAACCGCTGAGTAATCCTCAGGAAATTATTGTGAAGTTATGACGAACAGAACCGGATGCTATGCAAGGCGCCCGCTGCGACGCAGTGCGAGCACTGCTAGCAGTGGGCAACGCCGCAGAGCGCCGGTTATGGAAGTCAGAAATCGCAATAATTTATTGGGGGTTACTCTGGCAGCCGGAGAGCGAGGCGGGGCGCCAGGCACGAGGTGTTGTCCTACATGGCGGCGGACATTCATCCGATGCCCAAAGGCATCAACTCATCCTATGATGAAAGCCTGACCACACCTCACACCACTCAGGAGTACGACATGTCCCGCCTCATCCCGATCAGCTTTGGCGCCTTGCAAATAGGTCTGGCAGCGGCGGCGATGTACATCCTGTGTTCGGCGGACGTGCTGCACCAGGGTTCGGTTTATTTCCACTAATAAAATGACAAAGCCGGGCAAGCAACGCTTGTCCGGCTTTGTCCTGCATGCAAGTGCAATAGTCTAGCGGCGGCCGTGGTAGCGTCCATGCCCGCCCCAGCCGCCGCGGTGTCCACCGTAGCGCCCAAAGCCGAACATGAAGTCCAGCCCGATCGTCACGGGCGGATTGTAATAATACGGTTGCGGCGCGTACACGGGCGCCGGCACATATACGGGTTGCTGCACGTACACCGGCTGCTGCTGCACGTACACAGGCTCATTCGTGTATTCCACGCGCGGTGCGCTCATCACGCGGCCCGACTGCACCGGCTCGGACGAGACCGTATGCCATTCATAGGGATTGTAGGCCCCCTGCGGCGCGCGCGAACCGTAATATGCGGGACCGGGGGGTGCCACGGCGCAGCCACCCAAGGCGGCCAGCGAAATTACTGCCAACAGGGTTTTCATTGCAATTCTCCTCGAGTACCAATTCCATGTACTACCTTAATTAAGTACTATAAGAAATTACGTCGAGCTTTGCTGCGCTTTTACCGATTGTTACACGCCGACGCACGCCGCAACATGAAATGTGGCAAAGCCGCCACAAGCCACTCGTGCGGCATGTTTCCTCAAATAAACGGAATCGCGCACGTATCGATGGCCTTGCCGGCGGCATCGTAGCGCTGCACGCACACCTGGTAGCGCACGCCGTAATCGAGCTCGACCTGCTCGACCTTGCCATACTTCAATTTCCAGCTGGGCTGCACCTGTTGCCGGCCAGCCAGCGCGGCCACATCCTGCGGAATCGCCATCGCCGTTTGCGTCTCGCCCTGGCGCGCATCCTGGCGCCGCGCCACGTCGGTCGATACGCTCACGGCCAGGTCCACGCCGCCGTCCACATAGCTCAGCGTGGGCGCGCTGCGCTGCGCCCGCATCACGCCCCAGGCGCAAGGCTTGCCGCCGGCCTCGCATTGCTTCAATTGCGCCAGTGGGAAATATTCAGGGGCAATCTTGCCATCCTTGATGGGCCAGCTGGTGCGCACGCCGTCGCGCTTGCCCGTCAGGGGATTATCCCAGCTCAGGCTATTGACGACGGCCACGGTCTGCCCCGCCTGCAAGCCCACGGGCGTGCCCAGCGATGCGCAGGCGGAAAGCAGCAAGCCGCTGGCGGTCAGGGAAAAAAGTGTCAGGATGCGCTGCATGGTAGGCCTCTTGTAATGGGAGATCCCGAAGGTATGTTTCGAGGGTAACAGAATCGGCGGCGACAGTGCCGTTGGCTGGCGCACATAACAGTACGGGCGGCACCCTTGCAGGCGCCGCCCGTAGCGGATATGGCCATGCCGGGAGCCTCGCTCCCGGCAATACGTGGATCAGTCCAGCTTCCAGGCGTAGTCAACCTTGGTCCAGGTTTGCGCTGCGGCGCCATCCTTGGTGCCCGGCTTGAACTTGCACGCGGACAGGGCCTTGATGGCGGCCTTGTCCAGGTTCTTGAAGCCGCTGCTCTTGTCGACTTTCGAATCGGCAACAGTACCATCGGCATTGACCAGGAAAGACATCGACACGGTGCCCTGCTCTTCGTTCATCAGCGAGGCTTTCGGATAGTCGGCCTTGCAGTTCTTGGCATCGAACGACGCCGGCACCTCGGCAGCAAAGGCCGCGGAAGAAACGGACACCAGCAAGGCTGCTGCAACACTCATAAAACGCTTATTCTCAAACATGTGCTTCCCCATGATTATCAGATACGGTAATTACAATTTCCGGTGCGCTGTTGACCGCGCTTAAAACTCTTCCCACTCGTCATTGCTGCCGGCGCCTGCCGTCTTGCGTGGCGCCGCGGCGGCCACGGGAGCGGCCGCTTCCGCCTTGCGGGTCAGCGACTTCACCGGGCGCAATGCCGCTGCCGGCTTGCGCACGGCCACTGGTGCGGCGGCCACGGGAGCCGGCACATACGCTGCCGGCTTCTCTTCGCCTTCGACCAGTTTGAAGATGCTGACCACGTGGGCCAGTTCGGCCGCCTGGTCTTGCAAACTTTGCGCCGCGGCGGCTGCCTGCTCCACCAGGGCGGCATTTTGCTGCGTCATGCCATCCATCTCGATGATCGACAGGTTGACCTGTTCGATGCCGGCGCTTTGTTCCTGGCTGGCACTGGCGATCTCGCTCATGATGTCGGTCACGCGGCGCACGCTGTCGACCACTTCGCCCATCGTCACGCCAGCCTGGCCGACCAGGCGCGTGCCCCGTTCCGTTTTCTCGGCCGAATCGTCGATGAGGATCTTGATTTCTTTCGCCGCGCCAGCGGAGCGCTGGGCCAGGTTGCGCACTTCCGACGCCACCACGGCAAAGCCGCGGCCTTGCTCGCCGGCACGTGCCGCTTCCACGGCCGCGTTCAGCGCCAGGATGTTGGTCTGGAAGGCGATGCCATCGATCACGCCGATGATGTCGACAATCTTCTTCGCCGACTCATTGATCGAGCTCATGGTGTCAACCACTTGCGACACCACGGAGCCGCCCTTGATGGCGACATCCGAAGCGGTGGCGGCCAGCTTGTTGGCTTCCCGCGCATTGTCCGCATTCTGTTTCACGGTCGAGGTCAGCTCTTCCATCGCCGACGCGGTTTTTTCCAGCGCGCTGGCCTGCATTTCCGTACGCGACGACAGGTCGATATTGCCGTCGGCAATTTCACGCGAGGCCGTGCCGATGGTTTCCGTACCGACGCGCACCTGGCCGACGATGCCCACCAGGCTGTTGCGCATTTCCTTCATTTCCGCCAGCAGGCTGGAGGTATCGGAAGGCTGCGTGTGGATGCCGATCGACAGGTCGCCATTGGCGATGCTGCCGGCGATCGATGCCGTGTAGTCCGGTTCGCCGCCCAGCTGTTTCAGCAGGCCGCGGGTAATCACCAGTGCCGCTGCCACGCCCATCGCCACGGCCAGTACGCCGAGGATGATCATGAACAGGCGCGCGCTGTCGAAGGCCTTGCGGGCGTCCGATTGCATCTGCTCATTGAGCTTGTCTTCCAGCACGGCCAGCTGCTCCAGCGCTTCCATCCATTTTTTCTGTACCGGGCGGATTTCCTTGATCATCACGCGCGTGGCGCCTTCCGCATCGTTGGCCATCCACAGCGCGGATGCCTTGGCGATGGCCGGCATGGCGGCGGCTTCATATTCCTTGATCGAGGCCAACAGGGCTTTTTCTTCAGGAGTCGACTCGACGGCGAATTTCTCTTCGAGCTTCTTCTGCGTTTCCTGATAGGTGCTGGTCTGCGTCTTGATACGCGCCATTTCAGGTTCCATATCGCCCGCGTCGGTCATCAGGGTCAGGATGCGCAGCGAAGTGATGCGGTCGCTGACGTTGCCACGCATGTCGATCACGAGGCGGGTGACGACGTTGTTGACATTGATCACGTGATCGAGACGTTCCTGGATTTGCGCCATGCGCGCGATGCCGAGGACGGTCACGGCCACCAGCAGAACCAGTACCAGGGCGAAACCCAGGCCCAGGCGGGTACCAACCTTCATTTTTGCTAAATTCATTTCGGCTCTTCGTAAATGAAACTATTGATAAGAATTTTGCCCGGCACGACAAGACGAAGGCTGCGTAACACCGGTATCCGCCCTTACCCATTGGTATGCTGGCGGTCTCCGGCCGCACGCAGCCTGGGGTACTTCCTGGTCTACAACAGCCCTGAAAACGCCAGTGACTGCGAATGCAAATTTGTTCCACACACTGAATTTTTGACACCGTTGATGTGAGATCAACATCAAACATTCATATGAGAAATATTTGTCTATAATCAATTATAGGTGTAAATTTTGCCTCAAAGCAAGCAATAAGTACCTGAATAAATAGCTGATTAACTTTCTTCGGGGAAATGGCAACAATGCCGTTTCTTGCCCCTTAGAAATGCCCCACGACAGTGCGGGCGTGCGCCGAAACAGCGCATTTACAACACATGGCATAGCCATATGACATCGTTTTGGGAAAGGCACTCAGAGGAAGGGGTAGTGCGGACAATACCACTGCGCCGGGGCAGCGGTATAGACAACTTGGATCAGCGGTCCCAGCTGCAATACATCATATAGGCGTGGCCGTCCGTGCCGAAGACAAAGATGCTCCAGATGGCACCCAATCGACCAGCCACGATGCCCTGGCCCGATGATACCAATTGATACCAGTGCGGCTCGCTGCCCAGCAGCTCGGACAGTTCGCCCTCGAAACCGTCATATAAACGGGCGTCGAGCGGCTCGCGGTCGGCCTCGCTCATCGGGAGCAAGCGCTCGAGCAGCCACTGGCGCGGCGTGCACAAGGCACCGCTGCATACCATGCTTTCGATCGGCCGCAGGCGCATGCCGTCCGGCGGCAGCTTCAGCGTGCGGCACAGCGCGTCAAGCGACGCCTGCGGCGCGATGGGCCCCAGATACTCGCAAAGAAACAGACTGCCATCATCCTTCAGCGCGGTGACGGCTTGCAGGTAGCCATGCAACTGCTGTGCATGGGCGTGGCAGTCGCCGCGCATCAGGCAGGCAAGGACAAGCGCGCCGCCGCTTCCAGCAGCAAACGCGGGTCGCCCGAGGCCAGCTTCTTCGAATCCGACAAGGTCTGGCGGAAGCCGCGCGCGCCGGGCAGGTTCTGCATCAGGCCAAGCATGTGGCGCGTGACGCTGTTCAGTTTCAAGCGCCCCGCTTCTTTTTCCAGCTGCGCGCTGATGTAGGGAATCATCGCTTCGAGCACCTGCTCGCGCGTTTTGACGGGAGCGTCGTCGCCGTAGTAGCGCTGGTCGAACTGCGCCATCACATACGGGTTGTGGTACGCCTCGCGGCCCAGCATGACGCCGTCCAGGTGCTGCAGGTGCAGGTCGATCTCGTCGAGGGTCTTGATGCCGCCATTGATGATGAACTCGAACTGGGGAAAATCACGCTTCAAGCGGTAGGCATAGTCATATTTGAGTGGCGGCACTTCGCGGTTCTCCTTCGGGCTCAGGCCTTTCAGGATGGCGTTGCGCGCATGCACGATAAACGTCTTGCAGCCGGCGTCGGCCACGGTGCCGACGAAGTCGCGCACGAAGTCGTACGACTCGCTGTCATCGATGCCGATGCGGTGTTTCACCGTGACGTCGATATCGACCACATCGCGCATGGCTTTCACGCAGTCGGCAACCAGTTGCGGCTCGGCCATCAGGCAGGCGCCAAACGCGCCCTTTTGCACGCGCTCGGACGGGCAGCCGCAGTTCAGGTTGACCTCGTCGTAGCCCCACTGCTGGCCCAGCTTGGCGCTGGTGGCCAGGTCCTTCGGATCGCTGCCGCCCAGCTGCAGCGCCACCGGATGCTCTTCCTCGTTGAAGCGCAGATGGCGCTCCACGTCGCCGTATACCAGCGCGCCCGTCGTCACCATCTCGGTGTAGAGCCAGGTGTGGCGCGTGATTTCGCGGTGGAACTTGCGGCAATGGCGGTCGGTCCAGTCCATCATCGGGGCAACGGACAGGCGGCGGGAAGGCAAAGAAGAGGAAGTCATGGTGTCTACAAAAAAACAGGAGCTGCAAATGACAAACCCGCTGCGCGCCTCACCAGTGATGGTGACGCGGCGCAGCGGGCCGGGAGCGGCATGGCCCGCAGGCCATGCTCTACAACAGATTACGAATCACGCGACGCTTTTTTACGCTCGTGCTCTTTCAGGAAGCGCTTGCGCAGACGGATCGATTTAGGCGTGATTTCCACCAGTTCGTCGTCCTCGATGAATTCGACTGCGTATTCCAACGACATCTGAATTGGCGGTACCAGGCGCACCGCTTCGTCGGTACCCGACGAACGCACGTTGGTCAGCTGCTTGCCCTTGATCGGGTTGACGACCAGGTCGTTGTCGCGCGAGTGGATACCGATGACCATGCCTTCGTAGACTGGGTCATTGTGCGAAACGAACATGCGGCCGCGGTCTTGCAGTTTCCAGATAGCGTAGGCAACAGCAGCGCCGTCATCTTGCGAGATCAGCACGCCGTTACGACGGCCGGCCATTTCGCCACGGGTGTTGTCGACTGGCGCGTATTCATGGAATACGTGGCTCATCAGGCCGGTGCCGCGGGTCAGGGTCATGAATTCGCCCTGGAAGCCGATCAGGCCACGCGCCGGGATCAGGTACTCGAGACGCACGCGGCCCTTGCCATCCGATTCCATGTTTTGCAGGTCGCCACGACGACGGCCCAGTTCTTCCATGACGCCGCCCTGGTTGACTTCTTCCACGTCAACCGACAGGTTTTCAAACGGCTCGTGGCGCACGCCATCGACCATTTTGAAGACCACGCGTGGACGCGAAACGGCCAGCTCGAAGCCTTCGCGACGCATGTTTTCGATCAGAATCGTCAGGTGCAGCTCGCCGCGGCCCGATACTTCAAAGATCGTGTCGTCGTCGGTTGGTGCCACGCGCAGAGCAACGTTGGCTTTCAATTCTTTTTCCAGACGGTCACGCAGTTGACGCGAGGTAACAAACTTGCCTTCGCGGCCAGCCAGTGGCGAGTTGTTGACCATGAAGTTCATGGTCAGGGTCGGCTCGTCGACGGTCAGCATAGGCAGCGCTTCAGGAGTGTCCACTGCGCACAGGGTCGAACCGATGCCGATTTCGTCGATACCGTTGATCAGGCAGATGTCGCCGGCGACGGCTTCGTCCACCAGCACGCGCTCCAGGCCCTTGAAGTTCAGCACCTGGTTGATGCGGCCTTTGATTGGCGTGGCGCCTGGGCCATTGATGACCAGCACGTCCTGGCCGACCTTGACGGTACCGCGGTTGACGCGGCCAATGCCGATCTTGCCGACGTACGACGAGTAGTCCAGCGAGGTGATCTGCATTTGCAGCGGGCCTTCAGGATTGTCGTCGCGTACTGGAACGTGTTCCAGGATGGCGTCAAACATCGGCTTCATGTCGCCGCCGCGCACGTCTTCGGTCAGGCCGGCATAGCCGTTCAGGCCCGAAGCGTAAATGATAGGGAAGTCCAGTTGTTCGTCGGTAGCGCCCAGCTTGTCGAACAGTTCGAACGTCTGGTTGATGGCCCAGTCCGGACGTGCGCCTGGACGGTCGATCTTGTTGACGATAACGATAGGCTTCAGACCCAGTGCCAGCGCCTTGCGCGTGACGAAACGGGTTTGCGGCATCGGGCCTTCTTGTGCATCGATCAGCAGCAGAACCGAGTCCACCATCGACAGAACACGTTCCACTTCGCCGCCGAAGTCGGCGTGGCCTGGGGTGTCGACGATGTTGATGTGGGTGCCTTCGTACTCAACGGCGCAGTTCTTCGACAGAATCGTAATGCCGCGCTCCTTTTCCAGGTCGTTCGAGTCCATGACTCGGGTGTCGACCGCTTGGTTTTCACGGAAGGTGCCGGACTGGCGCAGCAGCTGATCCACCAGCGTGGTTTTGCCGTGGTCAACGTGGGCGATAATGGCGATATTACGAATTGCGCGTTTTGTATTTGACATGGTCGTAGTAGTTACTGAAAAACTGCGGAGTGCGTACAAGGTGTACGAGATACCCGAATGCTAATCTATTTCCGGAACCGCGTAGTATAGCATGTTGCGTTGCAACGCTATCTAAAAATGCTGGCGGCTCCCGCAGTCGGGGACGATTTGTTTAAAAATGCGACACCGGGTTAGCAGTGTCGCTGATCAATATGACTTGACCATGACTTACCTATGACTTAACGACACCTGACAAAACCGTAGCGAGCGGAAGTGAGTTGTGGCTAAGAAGCGCAGCTGTGCGCATGCACAGTGAGCATCGCAGGCCGCAAATCACGACGCGCAGTAGGTTTGGTCAGGTGTTCACTGATGCGCGGTGGCGATCAAACGCTCCGGGGCCAGGATGCTGTACTCCTGCAACTGGCCCGTGCCCAGCAACTTGCTGTCGTGATACACGCGCACACGGCCCGGTTCGGCCGGCACGGCGACGTCTTCCTTGCCCAGCGCGATGCGCTGGCCATGCAGGAAACGCTTGGCCAATTCTTCCGTCAGCTGGACGGCGGGGAAACTCGACAATAATGCATCGACGGGCGCCAGCAGGCTCAACGGTTCGGCATGCGCCGTCAACTCGTCGAGCGTGACGACGCCGTCCAGCGTCAGGCTGCCCACCTGCGTGCGGCGCAAGGCGTTCAAATGGCCGCCGCAACCGAGGGCATGGCCGATGTCTTCGCCCAGCACGCGGATATACGTGCCTTTGCTGCACATCACGGACAATTTCAGGAACGGGGCGTCATAGCCGAGGAACTCGAGCTTGTGGATGGTCACCGGGCGCGCTTCGCGCTCCAGGGTGATGCCTGCCCTTGCATACTCATATAGGGGCTTGCCGTCCCTTTTCAAGGCCGAGTACATGGGCGGCGTCTGCAGGATAGGCCCGCGGAACTGCGCCAGCACGGCTTCAATCTGCTCGTCGGTGACGTTGACGTCGCGCGTTTCCAGCACTTCGCCTTCCGTGTCGCCCGTATCCGTCGTCTGCCCCAGGTGCACCAGGGTTTCGTAGGTTTTATCAGCTTCCAGCAAGTCCTGCGAGAACTTGGTTGCTTCGCCAAAGCACAGCGGCAGCAAACCCGTGGCGAACGGATCCAGCGTGCCCGTATGGCCCGCTTTTTTCGCGTTCAAGACGCGCTTGGCCTTGATCAAGGCATCATTGCTGGACCAGCCGACAGGCTTATCCAACAGCAAGACACCATCGACCAGGTCGCGCACCCGCTTGATACCGGGCGGTTTCTTCGGACCCGCCACGCTTATTGCTCGTCCGCTTTGTCTGCAGGCTTTTCGTCCGGCTCGGCGTCGGCCGCGCGCGTGGCGTTGGCCTTGTCGATCAGCAAGGACATTTCCATGCCGCGCGAAGTCGAGCTGTCATGCACGAAATGCAGCATCGGCAGGGTGTGGATGTGCAGGCGCTTGCCCAGCAAGCCACGGATGAAGCCGGACGCGGCCATCAAGCCTTCGGTGGTGTTCTTGATGGCTTCCTTGCTGTCTTTCAACATCGTGAAAAACACCTTGGCGTGCGCGTAATCGGGGGTGATCTGCACTTCGGTAATGGTGATCATCGTGCCGACGCGTGGGTCCTTCAATTCGTAGGCGACGATTTCAGCCAGATCGCGCTGGATCTGGTCGGCCACGCGCAAGCCGCGCGCTGGCATGGTTTTGCTATGTTTAGCCATGATTATTATGCTGTCCTAAGTGCCGCAGGGCGCATGGGTCAAACGGTTGCCCGTTGACCAATGCGCCCCACGTGTTTGCGCGGACAACGATATGTCCGCGCCATTACTTCTGTGATTACAGGGTACGAGCGATTTCCTGGACTTCGAACACTTCCAGCGTGTCGCCAACCTGAATGTCGTTGTAGTTCTTCAGCGACAGGCCGCACTCCAGACCGGCGCGAACTTCTTTCGCATCGTCCTTGAAGCGTTTCAGGGAGTCGATCTCGCCGCTCCACACCACGATGTTGTTGCGCAACAGACGGACGGAAGAAGCACGCTTGACCACGCCATCGGTGACCAGGCAACCGGCAATCGCGCCCACTTTCGAGACCAGGATAACCTGGCGGATCTCGACCTGGCCGATGACGGTTTCGCGTTTCTCTGGTGCCAACATGCCCGACAACGCCGATTTGATCTCGTCGATCGCATCGTAAATGATGTTGTAGTAGCGAATGTCCACGCCATTCGACTCGGCCAGCTTGCGTGCCTGGGCATCAGCACGGGCGTTAAAGCCGATGATGACCGCTTTCGAGGCGACTGCCAGGTTGACGTCCGATTCCGTGATGCCGCCGACGGCTGCGTGAACGACTTGTACGCGCACTTCGGAGGTCGACAGTTTCTGCAGCGAACCAACCAGCGCTTCTTGCGAACCTTGTACGTCGGTTTTGATGATCAGCGGCAAGTTTTTCACTTCGCCTTCGGCCATCTGGTCGAACATGTTTTCCAGTTTCGCAGCTTGCTGCTTGGCCAGTTTCACGTCGCGGAACTTACCTTGACGGAACAGACCGATTTCACGCGCCTTGCGCTCGTCAGCCATGACGACGACTTCTTCACCGGCAACCGGCACTTCCGTCAACCCCTGGATTTCGACCGGAATCGAAGGACCCGCTTCAGCGATGGACTTGCCGTTCTCGTCCAGCATGGCGCGAACACGGCCATACGAAGAGCCCGCCAGAATCACGTCGCCGCGCTTCAGGGTACCGGACTGCACCAGGATCGTCGCGACAGGACCACGGCCCTTGTCCAGACGTGCCTCGACTACCAGGCCGCGTGCAGGCGCATCGACCGGTGCCGTCAGTTCCAGCACTTCGGCTTGCAACAGCACTTGTTCCAGCAGGTCGTCGATACCTTGACCCGTTTTGGCCGAGACCGGCACGAATGGCGACTCGCCACCGTATTCTTCCGGCACGACTTGTTCTGCGACCAGTTCCTGCGTCACGCGGTCCACGTTGCCACCTGGTTTGTCGACCTTGTTGATCGCCACGACCAGCGGTACGCCGGCTGCTTTCGCATGGGCAATCGCTTCTTTCGTTTGCGGCATCACGCCATCGTCGGCTGCGACTACCAGTATCACGATGTCGGTTGCCTTGGCGCCACGGGCACGCATGGCGGTAAACGCTTCGTGGCCCGGGGTGTCGAGGAAGGTGATCATGCCACGTGGCGTATCGACGTGGTAAGCGCCGATATGCTGCGTAATCCCGCCCGCTTCGCCGGAAGCAACCTTGGCGCGGCGAATATAGTCCAGCAGCGAGGTCTTGCCATGGTCGACGTGACCCATGACGGTGACCACCGGTGCGCGTGGCTTGGTTTCGAAGTGCGCGTGTTCGCCCACGTCGGCCAGCAGCGCTTCCGGATCGTCCAGTTCGGCGGCGAACGCCTTGTGGCCCATTTCTTCCACCAGAATCATGGCGGTTTCCTGGTCCAGCACCTGGTTGATCGTGCACATCTGGCCCAATTTCATCAAATGCTTGATGACTTCGGATGCCTTGACGGACATTTTGTGCGCCAATTCGGCCACGGTGATCGTTTCCGGTACGTGCACGTCTTTGACGACGGCTTCCGTAGGAGCCTGGAAGTTCGATTCACGGTCGTCATGGTGCGTCGGGCGACGGCCCTTCGCGCCACCGCGCCAGCTGTCACGGCCGCCTGGGCCGCTATTGCCGCGTGGCTTGGGACCACCGGTGGTGCCGCGTTTTTTCGCGTCATCGGACCAGGTGGACGACACATTGGCCGACTTGATGGATTTCTTGTCTGCAACAGCAGGCTTCTTGTCGCCCGGCTTGTCGCCCGGTTTCTTGTCAGCAGGCTTGTGCAGGGTGCCTTCCGGCGCCTTCGGCTTGACCGGAACCGGTACGGGTTCAGGTGCCTTGATGGCGCGGCGTGGCGCGTTCATCATGGCCTTGATCTGGGCAACTTCGTCGGCAACGGCCTTGCGTGCACGCTCGGTGGCTTCCGCTTTGTCAGCGGCTTCCTTGGCGGCAACAGCAGCGGCAGCCGCTTTCTTCTTCGCTTCTTCAGCGGCAGCAGCTTTTTTCGCTTCGGCGGCGGCGTCGTCAACGACAGGCGCAGCAGCGCTGGCGGCAGGCGCGGCGGCAGCCTTGGCAGCGGCTTTCTTCGCTTCCGCTTCCGCTTCTTTCTTCGCAGCCAGTTCAGCCTGTTGCGTGGCTTTCGCCTGGGCTTCTTTTTCCGCGTCGAGCTTGGCCAGACGTTCTTGCTTTTCGCGCAGATCGGCTTCCTGGCGGGCGATCAGTTCAGCCTGTTTACGGGCTTCTTCTTCACGGCGCGCCACGTCGGCTGGATCGATCACCGGTGCGGCAGGCGCGACCGGTTCTGCTGCGACCGGCGCAGCTTCGTCACGCTGGACGAAAGTACGTTTCTTGCGCACTTCCACCTGGATGGTGCGCGATTTGCCGGTTGCGTCAGCTTGTTTGATTTCAGTCGTTTCCTTGCGGGTCACGGTGATTTTTTTCTTTTCTGTGTCAGCCGCTGCGCCGTGTGTGCGGCGCAGATGATCCAAAAGCTTGTCCTTATCATCTTTCGACAATGGATCTGACGTCGAACTTTTCTCGACGCCGGCAGAACGCAGCTGCGTCAGCAGCAAATCTGCAGGCATCTTCAGTTCGGTGGCAAATTGGGCTACGTTGTTACTCGCCATTCAGTCCTCTTTTCTATGTGTCGCGGAGATGATAAAGATACTCAAATTAAGCCTTTGCGGATTCGGCCAGACTCCATGCCTTGGCTTGCAACGCCTTGGCACGATCGTCGTATTTCGAGTCAACCAACTTCATCTCATCGTCGGTCACATCTTTAAATTCACTTGTAATCAGTTCACGCGCACGGTCCGCAGACAAGGCCAGGATTGCGCCAAATTCGTCGTATGCCAGTGCTGCAAATGCTTCAACGGTCTTGATACCAGCCAGACCCAGCTTGCCGGCGGTAATGCGGTCCATGCCTTCCAGACCCACCAACGCCTCGTCCATGCCTTCCAGACCCTCTTCCGAAGCAATCGCTTCGGTCACGAGCGCATCACGCGCACGGGTACGGAGTTCATTGACGGTATCTTCGTCAAACGATTCGATTTCCAGCATTTCGGAAATTGGCACGTAAGCGATTTCTTCCAGACTGGCGAAACCTTCTTCCACCAGAATATCGGCCACTTCCTGGTCGACATCGAGCTTTTCCATGAACAGGATGCGCACGGCAGCCGTTTCCTGGGCAGCTTTGTCAGCCGATTCTTCGGCCGTCATGATGTTGATCTTCCAGCCGGTCAGGTCCGAGGCCAGGCGCACGTTCTGGCCGGAGCGGCCGATCGCGATTGCCAGGTTTTCTTCGTCCACGACGACATCCATCGCGTGTTTTTCTTCATCGACCATGATCGACGACACGTTCGCCGGTGCCAGGGCGCCGATGACGAACTGCGCCGGATCTTCCGACCACAGCACGATGTCGACGCGTTCGCCACCGAGTTCGCCAGTCACGGCCTGCACGCGCGAACCGCGCATGCCGACGCAAGTACCGATCGGATCGATGCGCTTGTCGGCCGTGTAGACGGCGATCTTGGCGCGCACGCCGGCATCGCGGGCTGCGGATTTAATTTCCAGCATGCCTTGCTCGATTTCCGGCACTTCCAGTTCGAACAGCTTCATGATGAATTCCGGCGCGGTGCGCGACAGAATCACTTGCGGGCCGCGCATGTTGCGGTCGATGCGCAAGATGAAAGCACGCACACGGTCGCCGATACGCAGATTCTCTTTCGGGATCATCTGGTCGCGTGGCAGACGCGCTTCGATCTTGCCCGATTCGACGATGGCGTCGCCGCGTTCCATGCGCTTGATGGTGCCGGTGACGAGCGAATCGCCGCGTTCCAGGAAGTCGACCAGGATCTGTTCGCGTTCGGCGTCACGTACGCGCTGCAGGACGACCTGTTTGGTATCCTGGGCGAAACGGCGGCCGAATTCAACGGATTCGATCGGTTCTTCGATATGGTCATCGACTTCGATATCGGAAATCTGTTCTTTTGCCTCGAAATGCAGGATCTCCTGATCCGGCAATTGCAGGCCCGCTTCATCGGGCACCACGTGCCAGCGGCGGAACGATTCGAATTCGCCCGTTTCGCGGTCGATCGAAACGCGGATGTCTACCTCACCCTCATACCGTTTCTTCGTGGCTTGCGCCAACGCGAATTCGAGGGCGCCGAAGACGACATCTTTATCGACGTTTTTTTCGCGCGCCAGCGCGTCAACCAATAATAAAACTTCGCGGCTCATGCTTTGCGTCCCTTAAAAACCACCTGCGGCACCAAGCGTGCCTTATCCACATCCGCGAGCGTAAACTCCAACATCGCCGGACCATCCTTACCTTCAAATTCCAACGACAATTTATCGCCCACGGGTTCTTGCAAGATCCCCTGGAACGATTTCCGGTTGTTCGTACCCGGCATCGCCACCATCAGCTTGACGATGATTTCCTGGCCTGCGAAACGGACAAAGTCTTCCAGCTTGCGCACCGGACGATCCAGACCCGGGGAAGAAATTTCGAGACGCTCGTAAGGAACGTTCTCTACCGTCAACACATGCGATAACTGGTGACTCACCGTGGCACAGTCTTCGACCGTGATCGGACCTTTTTCAGCGGCATCGGCGGCGCTGAAATCAATAAAGACGCGCAGCAGTCCGCGCTCGGCACGTTCGACATCAACGAGCTCATAGCCCAGACCAATCACTGTCTTTTCAATTAATCCCAACTGCTGCAAGAAATTCTCCAGAAATAAGGCCCGTTTTCAGCATGAGAGCGCCGCATTGAGCGCCGACAACATGCAAAAACACGCATTCAAGTCATATATGGCCCCTTGCGGAGCCATTACAAACGGTTCAACAAAAAAAAAATGGGCATCTGCCCATCTTCTTGTATTTTCCCAACCAGATGAAAGCACTCCCCACCAAACAACCCTGCGGAGAACTTTTATTAGGCTGCAGATTATAACCTCTTATTAACTTCGCCGCAATGCCGCACGCAAGGAGCGGCCCGGCTTACAACAGTTACAAGAGCGCGCACCCGCGGCAGATCAGCGGGCGCGCAAGAAGAAACTCTTCCCGATTAACCTTTGCTGCGGCGGCGCGGCATGCCATCCATGCCGCCACGCGGCTGGCCACCGGAACGCGCTTGCCCACCGGCACCACCGCCCGTATTGCGGCGCGGACCCGTGTTGGCGAAGCCGAATGCCGTCTGCAGCGGATCGGGCTGGCGCGGACCGCGCTGCGGCGCGCGGCCTTCGCCACCACCGGCCGGACGACCCTGGCCTGCCGCACGCGGCGGACGACCCTGGCCTTGCGGCGAACCTTCGAACGATGCCGACGAGCGGGGTTGGCCGCCCTGGAACGGACCTTGCGGCTGGCCGCGGCCAGGACCACGCGCTTCGCCTGGACGGCCTGCGCCGCCCGGACGACCCTGGCCTTGCGGACGGGCAAACTGGCCTTGCGGCTGGCCACGGCGCGGCGCGACCGGGAAAGGATCGGCGTTGCGGTTGCTCACATCGATGCGGTTGCCATTCGGCTCGTCATCACGGCTGGCCTTGCGCGCTTCGCGGCCCTTGGCGGCGCCAGCGGCACGAGGGTCGCCCGATGCCGGCATTTTCTTTTCGATGCCGTAGGCGGTCAGCAGGTCGCGCACGGTGTTTTCATCCATCTCTTCCCAACGGCCGCGTTTCAGGCCGCTCGGCAGGGTCATGGCGCCGTAGCGGGTACGGATCAGGCGCGAAACGGTCAGACCGATGGCTTCGAACATGCGGCGCACTTCGCGGTTACGGCCTTCGCCGATCACCACGCGGTACCACTTGTTGATGCCTTCGCCGCCGCCATCGGCGATCTTCGAGAACTGCGCCAGGCCGTCTTCCAGCTCGACGCCGGCCAGCAGTTTCTGGCGCATGCCCTCTTCCAGCTCACCCAGGGTACGCACGGCGTACTCGCGGTCGATGCCGTAGCGCGGGTGCATCAGGCGGTTGGCCAGATCACCGGAGGTGGTAAACAGCAGCAAGCCTTCCGTGTTGAAGTCGAGGCGGCCAACGGCCAGCCACTTGCCCGCTTTCATGGTCGGCAGGCGGTCGAACACGGATGGACGGCCGTCCGGGTCGTTGTGGCTGACGATTTCGCCGGCCGGCTTGTGGTAGACCAATACGCGTGGCGGCTTCTTGCTGACGCGGCGCTGGATCAACTTGCCGTTGATGCGCACGTGGTCGCTCGGCAGGATGCGCTGGCCGATGTGGGCCGGCTCGCCATTCACGGACACGCGGCCCGAAATGATCAGGTCTTCCATGTCGCGGCGCGAACCGAGACCGGCTTCGGCCAGCACCTTGTGCAGCTTCGGCGCGTCGTCGTCGGACGTCAGGTCGCGGCGCACGGCCGCTTTCTGCACGCGGCCCGTGCCGCCCTCTTCGCTGTCGAAAGCGTCGGAGGTGACAAACGAGAACACGGCGTCAGCGTCGCTGAGCTTGCCTGGCGCAGCCTGGCGGCCCTTGCCCTTCTTGCGGCTCTTGCCGGCATTCTTGCCAGCGCCCGGCACATCGTTGCGCGGACCGCGCGGCAGGCGCGGGCCGGACACGAGATTGCCTTCGGCATCGAACACGTCGGCGACAGGCGCGGCAGCTTGCTCCGCGGCAGGCGCTGCGGCAACGGCATCGGCTGCCTGCGGCGCTTCCGCGCGCGGCGGCTGGCGCAGCGCGCGTTCCGCCTGCACGCCACGCATCTGGCGCGGACCGCGGGTCGGGCGTGCTTCGGCCGGCTTGTCGGCGACGGCTTCCGGCGCCGTTTCAGCGACGGCGGCAGCAGCCTTGGCGGCGGCGCGGGCGCGCGGTGGACGCGGCGCAGGTGCGGCGACGGCTTCGGCAGCCGCTTCGGCGGCGTCGGCCACGGCCTTCAGGGCCGGCTTGGCGCGGGTTTTCTTGACGACAGGCGCAGCTTCTTCTACCGCAGCAGCGGCAACGGGCGCGTCGGCAGCCACGTCGGCTTTCGTGCGGCGCTTCGGCTTGGCAGCGGCGGTATCGCCGGCAACTGCGGCAGCAGCCGTATCGGCTTCGATCTGGGCCTTGGTGCGGCGCTTGGGCTTGGCAACGATGGCTTCGTCGCTGGCGGTTACTGTCTCGGGTGTGTTCGGATTATTCATTCTTCGTTTCTTGGCTGTGCTGACCTGGCGCAGCGTCAACCGTTAGTTCTGGCGCAGGGTCGTGAGTGTAGGCTTCGTCCGTGGGCGAAGCATCGGGGCCGGCATCAAGGCTTGCTGTCACATCTACATCTGTCACAGCCGTATTGCTACCTGCACCAAGCTGGGGGACAAGCTCATTGCTTGCCTTGTCAAAATTTTCTTGCAGGGCCGCTTCCAGGGCTTCGAGCCCATTGCCCTGCATTTCACTGATTTGCTGCAAAGGCGGCAGCTGGGACAGCGAATGCAAACCCAGGTCATCCAAAAACTGCTTGGTGGTGGCCAGCAAGGCCGGCCGTCCCACCACGTCGCGGTAGCCGATGGCATCGACCCAGCCACGGTCTTCCAGCATCTTGATCGTCTGCGAATTGACGGCAACGCCGCGAATCTCTTCGATATCGCCGCGCGTCACCGGCTGGCGGTAGGCGATGATGGCCAGGGTTTCCAGGGTCGCCCGCGAATACTTGGGCGGCCGCTCGGGCGTCATGCGATCGAGATACATCTTCATTTCCGGGCGACTTTGGAAGCGCCAGCCCGAAGCGAGACTGACGATCTCGATGCCGCGCCCTTCCCACTCCTGCCGCAACTCTTCCAGCAATTGCTTGATCGTGTCGGCGCCGACGCCGACACCACGCACGCGACCATTCTCGTCCGCATCGACGAACAGCTTCTTCAAGCTGTGGATCGTCAGCGATTCACGAGCGCACAGCAACGCGGTTTCGAGGACTTTTTTAGCCTCAATTGTATTCATAGCAATTCTGTGCGGATGTGTGTTGCAATTCGTATGCAGAGAAAGAAATCAAAAACGTTCATTTCAACGTAACAGATGGCAGACATCATGATGACGCCGTGCTGGGTTACTAGTTGAGGCTGTTTTTCCGACGCCTTGGCCGATGCGCGCAAAGCGGGACTAAAGCGGATGCAGTGAAAGTCCTGCCATCCATGGTGCTGGCCTTAAATAACCAGCAATGAAACGAACTCCGGAGCAGCTGCTTTTCCCGTGGCGGCGAACCAGCCAGACGGGAGAGGGACAGTCGTCGTTTCATCCAACGATGCCAATTGTACCTGATAAAAAGCGGAAAAGCGCAAAACCGGGTAAAACACGCGTTTTACCCGGCCCTGGCGCGACACATCGCCCGCACCCTGCATATCACAGGGAGGCGAGTTTCTCCGAGAGAATGGCCGATGCACCCAGGAAAGCTGGGTATTGCGCCGTGATGACGAAGGTCGGCACTTGCGACACATAATTGGCGAAACGGCCCTTGCGCTCGAAGCGGGCGCGGAAACCGGAGCGATCGAAACGCGCGCCCAGGCGTGGCACGATGCCGCCGCCGATATAGATGCCGCCCAGCGCGCCCAGGGTGACGGCGACGTTGCCCGCCACCGTGCCCAGCATGCAGCAGAATGCTTCGATGACGTCGTCGCACAGCTGGGACTCGCCAGCCAGCGCGCGGCGCGTGATTTCCGCCGCCGGCAAGTCTTCCGCCGGCACGCCGGCGCGGTCGGCCAGGGCGCGGTAGATCAGTTCCAGGCCATCGCCGGAAATCAGGCGCTCGGCCGAAACGTGCTCGTATTCGCGCCAGGCAAATTGCAGAATGCTCACTTCCACTTCATTGAACGGCGCGAAGCTGACGTGGCCGCCCTCGCTTTGCAGGGCGATCCAGCCGCCGTGCGACGGGATCAGGCCAGACACGCCCAGGCCCGTGCCGGCGCCGATCAGGCCGATGGCCGTGTTCGGACGGGCCGTGCCGGCGCCCACCTGGTGCTTTTGCTCGTTCGACAGCTGGGGCAAGGCGCGCGCCAGGGCCGTGAAATCGTTGACCACGTCCAGGGTCGTGAAACCGCACTCGTCGCGCATGGCGCGGATCGAGAACGACCAGTGATGGTTCGTCATGCTGAGGAAATCGCCGTCGACCGGATTGGCGATGGCAATCACGGCATGGCGCACGGCTTGCCCGCCGGCGGCGGCGATGTGCGGCAGGGCCAGGTAGGCTTGCAGGGCGGCGGACAGGCTCGGGTAATCGGCACAGGGCAACACTTCCACCAGGGTGATGTGGCCGGCGGCCACTTCCAGGGCGAAACGGGCATTGGTGCCGCCCACGTCGGCCAGCAGGCGCGGTCCATCGGCGAAGGCGGAAGTCGGCAGTACGGGAGAAGACGAAGCGCTCATGATTTTAAATGATGAAGTGGGACGCATGGGACGCCAAGCTTAAAGGATGAATGCGCCCGGAGGCAAGCAAAGTTTGTAGTTTAAGTACATCAAAACAAGCCTTTATTGGTAGTTCCACTCCAAATGCAACAGGCAGCACAAAAATTGCTTAGAAACAATGATTTATAGTAAGTGCTTGCACTCGCCAGGCACGCGAAAAGCATGCTGCACAGCAGCAGGAGTCGCCTTGAAAACAGAGTATGCCGGAGTTTGCGCAAAGGCGCTTTGTACGCGGCGGCGGCGGTGCGGCGCTCCCGTCCTGGCGGCGCCGCAAAGGTGTTTTCGTATTATTACTACCGGTTTTATTGCGGGTCTTACCGCCAGCCTGGCGTGCCGGCGGCAGCCCGGATCAGGACGGCAAGCCTTCGCCCAGCAGGCTGGCGGGCGCCGGCTGGTCCGAGCGGTAGGCGGCATTCCACGCATCGAGGCCGCCATGCAGGGGCTTGGCCCGGTGAAAGCCGTGCTGGTGCAGCAGCTTGGCCACCTGCGCGGCCGTCACGTCGTTGGGACAGCTGCAATACACGATGATGTGGCGGTCCTTGTCCATGGCGATCATGGCTGGCACGGGTTCCTTGCCATTGAAGAACAAGGCGCCCGGCACGGCCGGTTCCAGCGCCTGCGCCGTGGCGCTGCGCGCGTCGACCATCAGCGGCTCCGCGCCCTGCTCTATGAGTTCGAGCAATTCATCGATGCCGATGCGTTCGATCTGCAAGGCCTGGCGGAAACGCCGGCGTTCGAGGAATTTGTACAGCAGGAACAAGCCCAGCAAGGTGGCCAGCATCAGCAAGGCCGTGCTGCCCATGGTGCTGAGCAAGTCGAGCACCTGCTGCACGCTGGCATGGAAAATCACGCCGACGACGATGCCCGTGCCGGTCCACAGCAGGGCGCCCAGGCCCGCGTACAGGAAGAACAGGCCCGGCGGCGTGCCCAGCGCGCCCGACATGGGCGCGGCCACGGTATTGAAACCCGGCACGAATTTGGAGACGATCAGGGCTTTCGGGCCCCAGCGCTTGAATTTGTCTTCTGTCTGGCTGACGCAGTAATCGGGCGACAGCGAGATGCGGCACAGCAGCCGCAGGATGCGCTTGCCGAAATGGCGGCCCGCGCGGAACCACGTGAAGTCGCTGATCAGGCAGGCACCCAGCGCGGCGGCCAGCACCAGCCCCCCATTCATGTCGCCATCGACTGCCAGCGCGCCCGCCACCACGAGGATGGGAAAGGCGGGAATCGGCAGGCCGAGCTGCTCCACCAGCACGATGCCAAAGACAATCAGGACACCGTAATGTTCGAGCAGATAAATGAGGTTGGGCATGGCCGCTATCTTACCGTAAAAAGCCCCTTACAACTGCACGCCCTTCGGTATGGCGCTGAGCAAAGTGCGCGTGTACGGATGCACGGGATTGCGGTACAGCTCGTCCGAATCGGCCAGTTCCACCACTTGCCCCTTGTGCATCACCATCACCTGGTCGGCGATGTATTTGACCACCGACAAATCGTGCGAGATGAAGATGTACGACAGGCCGAATTCATCCTGCAAGTCCTGCAGCAGATTGAGCACCTGCGCCTGCACCGACACGTCCAGCGCCGACACGGATTCGTCGCAGACGAGGATTTCCGGCTGCATGGTCAGGCAGCGGGCGATGGCGATGCGCTGGCGTTGGCCGCCGGAAAACTCGTGCGGATAGCGGTGGAAGGCCTGCTCCGGCAAGCCGACCTTATCGAGCAGCCAGTAGGCCTTGGCGATGCGCTCCTGGTCGGTCGCGCCGATCTTGTGGATGCGCATCGGTTCCAGCAGGATCTGCCCCACCGTGAAGCGCGGGTTCAGCGACGCGTACGGATTCTGGAAGATGATCTGGATGCGGCGCTTGTACGGCAGGTATTCCCTGTTCGGCATGGCGATCAGGTCCTTGCCGTGGAACATGGCCGTGCCGCCCGTTGCCTGGTGCAGGCGAAGCAGGGTCAAGCCCACCGTCGTCTTGCCGGAGCCGGACTCGCCCACCACGCCCAGCGTCTTGCCGCGCGGCAAAGTGAACGACACATCCTTGACGGCCTGGAATTCGCGCTTGCCGAACAGTCCCTCGCGCGTGTAAAAACTTTTACTCAAGTTATTCACCACCAGCACGGGTTCGTCACCGGGCGTGTAGCCGCGCGTGCGCTGTTTCACCTCGATGCCGGGGCCCGCCTTGCCGTCCATATAGTCGGCGATGACGGGCAGGCGCCATGGGCGCTCGTCCAGCGATGGGCGGCAATGCAGCAGGGCCTTGGTATAACTGTCTTGCGGCGCTTCAAACACTTGCCGCACCTCCCCCGTCTCGCGCACTTCGCCGTGGCGCATGACGATCACCTGGTCGGCGATCTCGCCCACCAGGCCCAGGTCGTGGGTAATGAACAGCACGGACATCTGATGCTTCTTTTGCAGCGCCGCGATCAAGTCCATGATCTGCTTCTGGATCGTCACGTCGAGCGCCGTTGTTGGCTCGTCCGCGATCAAGAGCTTCGGTTCGCAGGCGATCGCCATGGCGATCATCACGCGCTGCTGCTGCCCGCCCGACATCTGGCTCGGGTAGGCGTCGATCTTGGTGGCCGGGTCGGGTATGCCCACTTCCTCGAGCAGCGCCAGCGTGCGCGCACGCGCCTGCTTGCGGTTCATGCCCATATGCTGGCGCAACACTTCGGCGATCTGGAACCCGACCGTAAACACGGGGTTCAGGGACGACATCGGCTCCTGAAAGATCATCGAGATATCCTTGCCGCACATGGTGCGCCGCTCGGCGATCGACAGTTTGAGCAGATCGCGCCCGCCAAAATGGATGCTCGAGGCGGGATCGATGATGGTGTTATCCGGCGGCAACAAGCCCATCACAGCCAGCGAACTGACGGACTTGCCGCTACCCGATTCTCCCACCAGCGCGACGGTGCTGTTGCGCGGCACGTTGAACGAGATGCCCTTGACGGCTTCGAACGTGGTCTTCTTGTCCAGGCGGAAGGTGACGCGCAGGTCGCGCACTTCCAACAGGTTATTCTGGTCCATGAGCAACTCCTATTTCACTTTGGGGTCGAGCGCATCGCGCAAGGCATCGGTAAACAGCGAGAACGCCGTCACCAGCACGGCCATCGCCGTGGCGGCGGCTGTCAGCTGCCACCATTTGCCCAGGATCAGTTCATTTTGTGCCTCGTTGAGCATGCTGCCCCACGAGACGGTACCCACCGGCACGCCAAAGCCGAGGAAGCTCAAGATCACTTCCGCCTTGATGAAGCCCACGACCAGAATCGACATTTGCACCAAGGCAACGTGACTGACGTTCGGGAAGATGTGGGAAAACATCTTGCGCCAGTGCGAAGCGCCAATCGCGTCGGCCGCCATCACGTATTCGCGCGCCTTGTGCTTGATGTATTCGGCGCGGATCAAGCGGTACGGCCCCGTCCAGCCCGTCAAGCCCAGGATCAGCACGATGGTCAGCACGCCCTTCTGCTGCAGCACGGCCGCCACCGTCAAGATCATCAGGATGGACGGGATCGACGTGAAGATGCTGTAGAACCAGTTGAAGAAGTCATCGACGACGCCGCCAAAGTAGCCGGACACGGCGCCAAAAATCGTGCCCAGCACGACGGCCAGCAAGGCCGCCACCAGGCCCACGACGATCGATGTCTCGCCGCCCTTGACGGTTTTCTGCAGGATGTCATGGCCCCACTTGTCGGCGCCGAACGGCAGTGTTGCCGCCTTGTGCGTGACGAGTTTCTTGGCCTTGCCCATGCCGGCGCGCAAGGCCGTCAAGTCGTCGGCCAGCGGGTCCGTGACGCCGTACATCTCGACGCCAGCCGATGGATTACTGCCCATCTGGGCGCGCAGTTCGGCGATATCGTCGGCCAGCGGGTCGAGCACGTTGACGGGGGTGGGTGCGCTGCGCTCGTCCGTCACGGGCATCGCGCCATCGGCGGCGACATCCCTGTCGGCACCCACAAACGTGGGCGGCGCATAGCTGACGGCCACTTCGTCTTCCCAGTTCGAGGCGACCAGGCCGCTGGCGGACGCCAGCACCAGCAGGAAAAAGGCGCCGACCACGGCCAGCGATACCATTGCAATCTTGTCGCCGCGCAAACGGCGCCACGCCAGGGCCCACAGGCCGGGCGATGTATGAGGTTTCGACATCGTCTCTTTCTACTTCAGTTGTACGCGAGGATCGACCGCCTGGTACAGCAGGTCGGTGAGCAGGTTGAAGAGCATGGTGGCGGCGGCAACGTACACGGTGATCGCCTTGATCACCGGAAAGTCGCTGCGCTCGACGGCCAGGATCACTTCACGCCCGATGCCGGGGATGCCGAAAAAGCGTTCCAACAGGAAAGCGCCGATCAGCAGGGCCGGCAAGTTCGACATCACATAGGTAATGATGGGGATGCCGGCGTTGCGCAGCACGTGCACCCACATGATGCGGCCTTCCTTGAGGCCCTTGGCCCGCGCCGTGCGCACGTAATCCTGGTTGGCCTCGTCCAGCACGAAGGTGCGGAACAGGCGCAGGGTCGGCGCAATCGACACGGCCAGGCCGATGAGGATAGGCAGGGTGGAATAGCGCAGCAGGTTTTCCCAGAAGCTGTCACCCCAGCCCTGCACGGGGAACAGGCCCAGTTTATAGGCGAAGCCGTACTGGAAGACGATGATGTAGACGAGGATGGAAATCGACATGCCCACCGTGCAGGCGATCATGACGGCGCGGTCCGTCAGCGAGCCGCGCACGAAAGCGATGGCCAGCGCCAGCGCCACGCCAAAAAACGTTTCCAGCACGGTCAGCGGGATTAAGACCATCATCGACGGCCCCAGGCGCGACGTGATGATGTGCGACACGGATTCCCCCGTGGCCCAGCTCTGGCCGAAGTCAAACGTGACGATCTGCTTGATGAAGATCCACAGCTGCACATAATAGGGCTGGTCGACACCGAGCTGGCGGCGGATGTTGGCGATGCTTTCCGCACTAGACATCTTGCCGGCCAGGATGTAGGCGGGATCGCCGCCCACCCAGTTGAACAGGATAAACACCAGCAGGACCACGCCCAGCATGGTGGGCAGCATCTGCCACAAGCGGCGCAGGATATAAGCAAACATAATGATTCCTTGTTGTTATAAGCCGCGCTTATTTGCTGGCGGGAGCTGGAGTAACAACCGGCGTACCCGTGCTGTCGATATCCATGTACGCCCATTCCTGGAACAGGATCGGGTGCTTCTTGTAGCCCTGCACCGACTTTTGCGCCAGCATGTTGCGGTAGCGCGCATAGCCGATCAGCGCGCCCGCATTGACTTCCAGGCGGCGCGCCATCTTGTGGAAAAGCTCGTCGCGCTCGGGGCTGGCAGGCATGGCCTGGCTGGCCGCGTACCACTTGTCGTATTCCGGATCCTGGTAGCAGCCATTGTTGTTCTGGTGCGTGTTCGGACCATAGAACAGCTGCATGAAGTTGTCGCCGTCCGGATAGTCGGCCAGCCATGGCGCCGTGCGCGTCTGCATCTTGCACTGCTTTTCCGTTTTTAAAATGTCGGAAAAGATCATGCGGTCGTTTTCCATGCGGATGCCCAGCGAGTTGTAGGTCTTGCGCCACATTTCCGCCTGCAGCACGCCATTGGCTTCGTTGCGCGAAGCGTAGCGGATCAGCAGCGGCTTGCCGTCCGGCAAAGTACGCCAGCCATCGGCGCCCTTCTTGTAGCCGAATTTATCCAGCAGTTTGTTCGCCAGCACGGGATCGTATTGCAGCAGGGATTTGTAGTGCGGATCGTAGCCGACGACGCCGGGCGGGATCGGATAGTCGAGGCGCTTGGCCTGGCCATTCCAGATGATGCGGATTTCTTCATCGATATTGTGCGCCATGGCAATGGCGCGGCGCAGGGCGATCTTTTCCTTGCTGAAGCCGCCGAGGGTCGGGTCTTCCATATTCCAGTAGTAATAGCTGATCTCGGGGTCGAGCAGGCGCGACAGTTGCACGCCCTTTTCCACCAGTTCGGGACGCAGCTTGCCGTTCAGCAATGCTTTCGGCGCCAGCGGGCCGTCGAGCCAGAACACGTCCGTGCCGCCGCTCTGGAAGGACAGCCAGCGCGACTGGTCTTCGATCATCACGGAAATTTCGATGCGGTCGATGGCTGGAATGCGCTTGCCCTGCATCTGGCGCACGATGCGCTGGTCGTCCGGGTCGTCGCCGGCCATGAAATTCCACGTTTCCGGCAAGTGTTGCGGATTGCGGCTCAGGACGATGCGGTTGCCGCGCGTCCATTCACCCAGGGTGTAGTAGCCGGTGCCGACGGGATTCGAGCCTACTTCGCCCTTCACGTCGCCGTATTTGTCCACCACTTCGCGCGCCACGGCGGCTGTCGGCACGTAGGCGAGGATCATGGGGAAATTGAAATCCGTCTTGGTCAGCGTGATGCGCAAGGTGTACGGGTCGAGGATTTCCAGGCCGGCCACCTTCTTGTTGAAGTCCAGCTTGTTCGCCTTGGCCGCTTCCTTGGCCAGGTCATCCAGCCCCACCACCTTGCCTTCAAACAGCCAGCTGTGCGGCGAAGCGAGGCGCGGATCGAACAGTCGCTTCCACGAATACACGTAATCGGCCATCGTCAGTTCGCGGCGCTTGCCGCCAAACGCGGCGTCGGGCGTGAACAGGATGCCTTTTTTCAGACGGATGGTGTAGGTCTTGCCGTCGGCCGACACTTCCGGCATGGCGGCGGCCGCGCCGGGCACCACCTTGACGGGGCGCGCCAGGTAATCGTAGGTGTACAGGGTGTCGAAGACGGCCTGCGTGATGTGGTTCGAATACAGGTCGCGCGCGGTGGCCGGATCGAAGCCCGTCTCGGCGGCCGGCAGGATATAGCGCAAGGTTTTGACCGGCGCGGCCGCGGCGCTTGGGGCATCGGCGGCAACGGCCGCCAGCGGCAGGGTGGCCAGGCAGGCGAGCAGCGCCACGCGCCGCATCCATGGTGACTTCATGTAATACCCTTCATCTCGATTATCTGTCGCACCGTATTGGTGCGCTTGTACTGGCTTCCCCCTGGGATACAGGATTCCACCACCAAAACCAGTCCATCCTCGCAAGATCTATGCCTTGTTCATCGTCCGTCCCGTCCGCATGCAGGCGAGCTGGAAAAAGGCGTAACGATAACGCATATTTTGTTCGCCGGGCGAAAAGCCGCAGCAAGGGCGTGGCACGCAGCCACGCCCGCCTGCCTCGTGGAGGAAATCTTCCGCAGTGCAACAAAGGCGGCTCACCACCATGAAAAACCGACTTGGTAGAAACCCTTACGGCCCAGAATGACAACGGTTTTTATGGCAGTACGGAAAATATGCGGCGCAGTGCAACATTAAAATAATTGCACATATTGAAACACATCAACATTATAAAAAACACTGTTGTTTCCATGCTGAAAGAGCATGTGTGCGCGTTGACAAGGTTTCTCGGCAAGTGGTCTTATCGATGACGGCACTTATAAAAATGCCGCCTTATCCACAGCGATTGCCGACGCAGCAATCTTTATCACCCTGGCAAAGCTGTGCCGCACGAAGGCCAGCCGAGCTTACTTTCGGAGTTCAGAGAATGATGATGGAAACAGTGATATCCCGCTCCGTACGCCTGATTTTTTCGGGTAGCGTAGCAGCGCTCGGCCTTGGCATGATGGCTGCGCCGGCAATGGCGCAAGACGCCAATGTGCAACGTGTGGAAATTACCGGCTCGAGCATCAAACGGGCCACGGCCGAGACCGCATCGCCGGTACAGCTGATCACCCGCGACGACTTGATGAAATCGGGCAAGGCCACCGTCGCCGAATACCTGCAAACCCTCACCGCCGATGGCGCCGGCTCCCTGCCGACGGGCTTCGGCAACGGTTTTGCCGCCGGTTCCACGGCCATCTCGCTGCGCGGCCTGGGTGCCACCTCGACCCTGGTCTTGCTCAATGGCCGCCGCATGGCCCCGTTCGCGCGCGCCGACGACGGCCAGAAGAGCTTTACCGACCTGTCCACCGTGCCGATGCAGATCGTCGAACGCATCGAAATCCTCAAGGATGGCGCTTCGTCCACCTACGGCGCGGACGCCATCGCCGGCGTCGTCAACATCATCCTGCGCAAGGACTTCGAAGGCCTGACCCTGAAGGGCGACACGGGCATCTCCGGCGACAGCGACGCCAAACAGCACCGCGCCTCGCTGACCTTCGGCAAAGGCAACCTGGATACGGATAAATTCAACTTCGTCGTCAATGCCGAATACAGCAAATCGGACATGCTGATGAACAGCGACCGCGCCGGTCGCAAATGGATAGGCAAGGGCGACCTGCGCCCGTATGGCTATGCGATCAACACCCAGTTCGCCGGCGGCTACATCAATAGCAACAACGATGCGAATGCCGCGCCGACTGGCTTGATCCGCGACCCCGTCACCAACAACTATGTCTCCCTGCCCGGTTGCTCCACCTTGTCCGTGTCTTCGCCGCAAGATCCGAAAGGCGGCTGCGTGTGGCACCACGACCAGTTCCGTTCGATGCAGCCTAAGATCGAATCGGTCAACCTGTACACGCGCGGTACCTGGCAAGTCAATGCCGACACCCAGGTATATGCGGAAGCGGGCTACTCGAAACGCGATACGGCGTTCACCATGATCCCGCCATCGGTCACGCCCACCGTCGCCTTCCCGCCGAATGCCGGCAACAAGGCGGGCGTCATCAACTACGCTAGCGGCAGCGGCACCAGCATCGTGCTGGCGGCCAACCACCCGCAAAATCCGTATGGTGTGCCGGTGCGCGTGCGCTACCAGGCTTTCGACGTCGGCCCCAGCACGCGCAAGGCCAACAACGAGTTCAACCGCATCGTGCTCGGCGTCAAGGGCAACGCCATGGGCTGGGACTACGATGCCGGCTATACGCATTCGGAATCGAAGCTGCACCTCGATTACAGCAACATGCTGAACATGGCCGTTGTCAGGGATGCCCTGGGCGATTCCAGTCCAAAAAACCCGTATTTCCCATACTACATCGGGGCGCAGGCAAACAAGAATCCCGCCTCGCTGTACGCGGCCATGGTAACGAACGCCACCTCCGATTCCACGACCAAGCTCGACATCATCGACGTCAAGGCCACGCGCGAACTGATGCAGTTGCCGGGCGGTGCCCTGGGCTTGGCCGTGGGCGCGGAACACCGTCGCGACAAGCTCGACAATCCCTCCCTGACGGGCACGGAAGACGGCTCCATCAACGCCAGTTACGTGGCGGCCAAGGGCGCCAGCAAGGTCTCGGCCGTGTTCCTCGAAGTGCTGGCACCCATGATCAAGACGGTGGAACTATCGGGGGCCTTGCGTTACGACAAATACGACCGTTTCTCGTCGACCACGCCGAAACTGGGCGCCAAGTGGACGCCGCTGAAAACCTTCGCCGTGCGCGGCACGTATTCGGAAGGCTTCCGCGCCCCAGGCCCCGCCGAAAGCAATGCCGATTCGCAATCCACGGGTACCTCGACCGTGACCGATCCCGTGCGCTGCCCTGGTGGCAACCGCCTGCCGGGTGCCAATGCCAGCGACTGCGAACTGCAAGTGGCGGCCGTCAAGGTCGGCGACCCCAGCCTCAAGCCGGAAAAATCCAAGGGCTACACCCTGGGCCTGGTGTGGGATCCGTTCAACGATACCAGCCTGTCGCTCGATGCCTGGAAAATCAAGCGTGAAAACGAGATCAATCCGCTGCCGTACAACGAAGCGGCCGCCCTGCCGACCGCCATCCGTTCCGACAACAACCTGACCATCAATGGCGTCGTCACGCCGAACACGGGTACTTTGCTGATCACCAAGGCACCGTACCGCAACTCCAGCTTTACGGAGATCAAGGGTATCGACCTGGACGTCAAGCAGCGCGTGCGCCTGGGCGACTACGGCCGCGCCACGTTCGGCCTGACCTGGACCCACATCGCCTCATGGGTGCGGGCCGAGTCGTCCACTGTGCGCTACCAGTTCGCCGGCACGCACGGCAATTGCGATACCTCCAACTGCGCCGGCACGCCGAAGGACAAGATCAATCTCACCGGCTCGTGGGACCTGGGCAACTGGAACGTCAGCGGCGTGCTGAACTACCGTTCGGACATGAAAAATATCAAGTTTGAAGGCGACCCTTGCGCTTCCAAACTGGCGAACGGCACACCGGCGCCAAACGGTTGCAAGCTCGCCTCGTTCACCACGCTCGACTTGTCCTCCCGTTGGAACGTCAACAAACAGTTGCAACTGTTTGCCTCGATCAACAACGTGACCGACAAGATCGCGCCGCTCGACCCGCTGACCTACGGCGGCATGAGCTACAACCCGATGGATGCCAGCGGCGCCATCGGCCGCTACTTCAAACTGGGCGCCAGCTACAAGTTCTTTTAAGCTGGCACAGGCATCCTGACGCGAGGCGGTGAGCAATCACCGCCTTTTTTTTCGTCGGCGACTGTGGCGCCAGTTCACTCATCCACACGCCTATTGCGCCAGCGCAAACCTTATCTCCTGCGCGCCTGTAAAACTCCCTTGCAAGCCACTTGGCCCATGACCATGCCACAGGAGTGTCAGATGACGCAAACCCGCAGTCCCTCCCCTACCTTGCGCCTGCTGTGCGCAGCCTTGCTCGGCGCGTTTGGCCATGCGGCCATGGCGCAGGAAACCGACGCAGCCGGCACGCCCACCATGCAAAGAGTCGAAGTCACCGGTTCCTCCATCAAGCGCCTCGTCTCGGAAACGGCGACGCCCCTGTCCATCTTCAAGGCCGAGGATTTCGCCAAGCAGGGCTTGACGACGGCCCAGGAAGTGCTGGGCAGAATCCCCTCGAATGCGTCGAGCATGGGCAGCGGCAATGCCGTCGGCGGCAATACCAGCGGCTTGCCCACGGGCGGCCAGGCCAGCGCCGACTTGCGCGGCCTGGGCGGCGACAAGACGCTGGTGCTGCTCAATGGCCGGCGCATCGCCAACCATCCGTATGACGGTGCCAGTGTCGACCTGAACATCATTCCCATCGCCGCCCTGGAACGGGTCGAAGTGCTGCGCGACGGCGCCTCGGCCATCTACGGCACGGACGCCATCGGCGGCGTCATCAATTTCATCACGAAGCGCTCCGTCAACGTCACGAATATCACCGCCGAGGTCGTTGCCCCACAGCACAAGGGCGGCGGCGAGCACCGCATCAACCTGTCGACGGGCTATGGCGAGCTCGACACCGATGGCTACAATATTTTTGGCGTGCTCGACTATCACAAGCAAAAAGTGCTGACGTCGCAAGACCGCGCCTTCTCGGCCACCGGCATCGTTCCCTCGCGCGGCCTGTCCATCACCAGCGGCACGACTTTCCCCGGCAATTACTTCGATGCGGCGGCCAACGGCGGCGACGGCCTGGCTGGCAACCCCTACGCGGCCAGCGGCTGTCTGCCGCCGCTGTCGGTGCCGGCCGTGCCGGCGAATGGCACTTGCCGCCAGGATTACACGCGCCAGATTGACGACTTGCCGGCCCAGCAACAACTGGCGTTCTTCGGCAAGGGCGCCTTCAAGCTCGGTGGCAACCACCTGGCCACGCTGGAATATCTGCATTCGGAAAACAAGGTCAAGGCGCGCACGGCGCCGCCGCCGCAAACGGGCTTGATCCTGCCCAGCACCAGCCCCTACTATCCGGGCAATGCGGGTGGCGTGCCAGCCCAGCCAGGCTTGTCGGGCCAGCCCCTGAGCGTCAACTGGCGGCCCGTCGAGGCAGGCCAGCGGCAAATCGATTCCACCGGCAAGGCCGACCGCCTGGTGCTGGCGCTGGAAGGCGAACTGGCGGGCTGGGATTACAAGACGGCGCTCAGCCATGCGATCAGCAAGTCGTCGGAAAAGTTTACGAACGGCTATGTGCAGGATGCGGGCTTTGCCGCTGGCGTGCTGAACGGCATCCTGAACCCGTTTGGCGTGCAGGATGCGGCCGGCAAGGCTTACCTGGCCAGCACGGCCCTGCGCGGCGAAGTGCAGAACGCCAAGGTCACCACCACGGGTGTCGACCTGAAGGGCAGCCGCGATCTGATGCAGCTGGCCGGCGGCCCGCTGGCCATCGCGCTCGGCGGCGAAGTGCGGCGCGAAAAGGCCGACTTCAACGTGAACCGCGATATCGCCGGCCAGGCCGCCAGTTCCGGCTTGTCCGGCTCGCTGTCGAAGAGCGGCGCGCGGACGATCCAGGCCGTCTTCGGCGAAATCAACTTGCCACTGATCAAGGACCTGGAAGTGCAGCTGGCCGCCCGTTTCGACCATTACAGCGACGTGGGCAGCACCACCAATCCCAAGCTGGCCCTGCGCTACCAGGCCAGCAGCGCGCTGGTGCTGCGCGGCTCGGCCAGCACGGGTTTCCGCGCCCCCACCCTGTTTGAAAAGAATGCGCCGCCGTCGAAGAACGATACCAACGATAGCTATGACGACCCGATCTTGTGCCCCGGTGGCGTGCCGCAGCCCGGTGCCAATCCCTTGCGCGATTGCGACTTGCAGCAGTTCAAGCTACAAGGCGGCAATGAAAACCTGAAACCGGAAAAATCCACCACCTTCGCCTTCGGCCTGGTGCTCGAACCGGTGAAGGAAGTGACGGTGGCCATCGATTACTGGAACATCCATCTGAAGGACAAGATTGCATCCTTGCCCGAGCAATCGATCTTCGGCAACTATGAGAAATACAAGGCCTTGTTCCTGCGCAATCCCGACGGTTCGCCCTACGCCATTCTCGACCTGAACGACAACCTCGGCGAAGTGAAAACGGACGGCATCGACGTCAGCCTGAATGCGCGGCTGGGACGCGGCGAGTATGGCGATGTCAGCGTATCGGTCGACGGCACGTGGACCCGCAAGTACGACTACCAGAACGAGCGCGGCGGCGCCTTCATCGCCAACGTGGGCCGCTATGCGGACAACAATCCCGTGTTTCGCTGGAAGCATACGGCGGCGCTGAACTGGCGCAAGGGTAACTGGGGCGCCACATTGTCGCAATCGTTCAAGTCCGGCTACACGGACCAGAATCTGGTCGCGCCGCCATACCGGCACGATGTGCCCTCGTACAGCCTGCTTGGGCTGTCGGGCAGCTATGCCTGGAAAGGCTTGCTGCTGACGGCCGGCGTGAAGAACCTGCTGGACAAGGAGCCGCCGTTTTCGAACCAGGGCACCTTGTTCCAGAAAGGCTATGACCCGCGCTATACGGACCCGATCGGGCGCGCCTGGTACCTGCGCGGCAGCTATACGTTTTAAGGGGAGAAATTCAGATCGGCAAATAAAACAGGCAGCGCTGGCAACAGCGTACCAGCAACAGAAAAGCGGCGCCATCAGCGATGATGTGCGCCGTTTTATTTTACGCATCTGAGCAAGTCTGACAAGGGTTCGCGATACTTTATTACTGAAGGATTATAAAAAAAACAGGGAAATGTTGCATTTCGTCCAAAAAGTCCGCGCGAAATTGACAATCTGAATCGTGAATGTTTTGATGAGGACCCTGAAAATTTACAGAATTTTCATTGGTGGATTTTCAAAAAGGCAAATAAATTGTTGGTTAGCAACAAGTTATTTCAAAATAATTGCCGCCTTTATCACAATAACAAGGAATTTCAGATGATGATAGAAAATGTAATATCGCGGTCGCTGCGCCTGATGTTTGCAGGCGGCATGGCCCTGAGCATGCACGCCGCGTATGCACAAGAAACAACAGATGGCACCATGCAGCGCGTGGAAGTCACCGGTTCGAGCATCAAGCGCATCGCTTCCGAAGCGTCGCTGCCGGTGCAATCGTTCAACCAGAAAGACATCAAGAAAACTGGCGTCAGCACGGTCACCGATTTCATCCAGCAAATCCCCGCGATGCAGGGCTTCTCCGTGGCCGCCGATTCGGTGGGCGGCGGCGGTGGCGGCGTCACCACGGCATCGATCCACGATATCGGTGCAGCCTACACGCTGGTGCTGCTGAACGGCCGCCGCATTGCGCCGTCCAATTCGGGCACCACCATCGACCTGAACTCGATTCCGCTGTCGGCCATCGAACGCGTGGAAGTGCTGACCGACGGCGCCTCGGCCCTGTATGGCGCCGACGCCATCGCCGGCGTGGTCAACTTCATCCTGAAAAAAGGCGCATCGCCGCTGGAAATCAACGCCAAGTACTCGCGTCCTGAAGAATCGGGCGGCGCCAGCAACTCGTTCTCGATCAGCAAGGGCTTCGGCGACATCGACGACGACGGTTACAGCATCTTCGTGTCGGCCAGCCATGACGAGCAAAAATCGCTGAAAGCATCGCAGCGCAGCTTCGCCAAGAGCGGCATCATCAATTTCACGGACCCGAAAAACGGCCAGAAATTGCAGTTCATCAATGGGTCCTCGCGCTCCGCGCCAGCCAACGCCACCGTCGATTACAACGCCATCGACCCTGCCACAGGCAAGACCGTCAGCAAGTCCGTCAACCTGAATCCCTATGCGCTGGCCAACGGCGGCAAATGCGCCGCCAGCAATATGGACTTCTATGGCGACGGTAACTGCTATTTCGATTCGCCATCGACCATCGAAATCAATCCGGAATCGAAGCGCGACTCGCTGTTCAGCTCCGGTAGCGTCAAGCTGGGCAATACAGGCTTCCAGGGCTTCTATGACCTGGCCTATACGGAAGCGCGCATCATCGCCAGCATCGCGCCGTATCCGGCCGACTTCTCGGTCCCCGTCGGCTCGCCGCTGTTCAATAAATACCTGGCACCGGGGCTGACGCCGGAACAACTGGCCAACGCCACGGGCGCCATCGCCAAATACCGCCTGTCGGAAATGGGCAACCGCGTATATGACTATGGCACCAAGGCCACCCACATCGTCGCCGGCATCGATGGCAACGCGTTCGGCTGGGATATCAACTCGGCGGTGACGTACTCGAAAAACAAGCAGACGCAAGACTACGTCAGCGGCTTCCCGCTGTCGGACAAGTTTGACGCGCAAGTGGCTGCCGGCAATATCGACCCATTCGCCTACCCCGTCGGCAGCATGCCCGATTCCATGCGCCAGGCCCTGCTGGGCACCGGCTTCAGCGGCACCTACAACACGCAGACCGTGGAAATGAAGGGCATCGACGGCCGCGCTTCGCGTCCTGTATTCTCGCTGCCAGGCGGCACCGCGATGCTGGGTATCGGCGCCGACTACCGCAACACCTCGTACAAGGTGCAACAGGCGGACGTCGCCAAGCAGGCGCAGATCCTGTTTGACAATCAGCAAGTCGACAGCGAATACGCACGCGACAACGCCGGCGCGTATGCCGAACTGATGCTGCCGATCTCGAAGAAACTGGAAATGACGGGCTCGCTGCGTTATGACCAGATCGGCGCCATCGATGACAAGCTGACGGGCAAGACGGTTGGCAAGAAAGAAAACGCCACCACCTGGAAAGTCAGCGGCAAATACTCGGCCGCCAAGAATCTGATGTTCCGCGCTGCTGCCGGCACCGGCTTCCGCGCTGCCAGCATGCAGGAAATCGCTGGTCCATTGGAAGACTGGGGTGTTACCGGTGGTAACTATCAATGCCCGCTGACTGCAGCCAACGGCATGGGCGGACATCCGCTGGCCAGCTACTGCAGTGGCGTGGGACGCCAGCAGTTTGAAGCCTTCCAGGGCGGCAATCCTGACCTGAAGCCGGAAACGTCGAAACAGTGGAGCATCGGCACCGTCTTCGAACCGATCGATAGCCTGTCGATGTCGTTCGACCTGTGGAACGTGGAAATCCGCGATCAGGTGACGGCCGTGTCGGAAGGCCTGATCTTCAACGATCCAGCCAAGTACGCCAACCTGTTCACCACCAAGCACATCAGCTCGACGGGCAAGGATGTGCTGGCCATCAAACTGCTGCCTATCAACATCGGCAAAGTAGAAAACCGCGGTATCGACTACGACTTCACCCACAAGATGAAGCTGCTGGACGGTCGCCTGACGAGCCGCCTGATGGGTACCTACCTGCTGCGTTCGCGCTACACGACGCCAGGCACCGATGATCAATGGGAAACCAGCCTGAACCGCTACGGTTCGAACGACAAGGTCAGCTTCCGCAACATCATCCGCGCCAGCACCACGTATGAGACGGCCAAGTTCACGCATACGCTGAGCGCCAGCTACCGCAACGGCTACACGGACAAGGAACAGACGGCGGATGACTGCGCCGTCATCGTGGCCGGCAGCCCTGGCGAATGCTATGGCATCCAGCTGGAAGTGCCAAGCTACACCACGTTCGACTTCCAGACGGCTTACCGTCCTTTGAAGAACGTGGAAATCACGGGCGGCATCCTGAACCTGTTCGACCGCAACCCGCCGTTCACACTGCGCAACACGGGTTCGCATCAAGTGGGCTACAACCCATCGTACTCGAGCGCCCTGGGCCGCCAGTTCTATCTGAGCGGTTCCTACAAGTTCTAAGCTGATTGCATCTGCTCTCGGCTGAAAACTGAAAAATCCCGGAAAGCTTAGCTTTCCGGGCTTTTTTTCATGCTGCGCGCCACGTTATTCCGCGTCGCCCTGCAAGCGGCGCTGCTTCACGGCCGCCGCCAGGTTTTCCAGCACGGCCACGCTGGCGCTCCAGTCGATGCAGCCATCCGTGACAGACTGGCCATAGATCAATTCCTTGCCCGGGATCAAATCCTGGCGTCCCGCCACCAGGTGCGATTCCACCATCACGCCAACGATGCGGCCATCGCCCGCCGCCACCTGGCTGGCGATGTCGGCGCACACGGGGATCTGGTTTTCCGGTTTTTTCGAGCTATTCGCATGCGAGGCGTCGATCATCAGGCGCGCCGCCAGGCCTTGTGCCGCGATGGCCTTGCACGCCTCGTCCACGCTGGCCGCGTCATAGTTCGGGGTTTTCCCGCCGCGCAAGATGATGTGGCAATCCTCGTTGCCGTTGGTCGAGACGATGGCCGAGTGGCCGCCCTTCGTGACGGAAAGAAAATGGTGCGGCTGCGAGGCGGCCTTGATGGCTTCCACGGCGATCTTCACATTGCCGTCCGTGCCATTCTTGAAGCCGACCGGACAGGACAGCCCCGACGCCAGCTCGCGGTGCACCTGCGATTCCGTCGTGCGCGCGCCGATGGCGCCCCAGCTGATCAGGTCGGCGATGTATTGCGGGCTGATCACGTCGAGGAACTCGGTGCCAGCCGGCAAACCCAGCTCATTGATATCGCGCAACAATTCGCGCGCCATGCGCAAGCCGTCGTTGATGCGGAAGCTGTTGTCCATGTACGGATCGTTGATCAGGCCCTTCCATCCCACCGTGGTGCGCGGCTTCTCGAAGTAGACGCGCATGACGATTTCCAGTTCGCCCGCGAAACGCGCGCGCTCCTTGACCAGCAGACGCGCATATTCCATCGCCGCCTTGGTATCGTGGATGGAGCAAGGCCCAATCACCACCATCAGGCGGTCGTCCTGGCCATGCAGGATACGGTGCAGGGCAATGCGGGCGCTGGCAGCGGTCTGTTCGGCTTGCTCCGAGCAGGCAAATTCGCGGATCAGGTGGGACGGCGGGGTCAATTCCTTCATTTCGCGAATACGCAAATCATCGGTGCGGGGCATCATTTTCTCCAAAATTTAAGGATGGGTAAAACATCTGGGTAAAAAAAAACCGCCATGAGTGGCGGTTTTTTAGAATTTGCTGGGATCTCGTTTTGCTGCTACGTGAACCGACCGCTACTCCACCGCCTTTGGGTTGGAATTGCTAAAGTAAAAATAAGCGGTAAAAAAGTGGCGAGCGAACATGCGAGTCATCCGTAAGTGATGAACGACTATAAACCTAAATTGCAAGGGTTGGCAAGCATATTTGTCGGCAAAGCCGCATGCCACCGCCGTTTTACACTGCACAACACGCAAAAAAGCATAAAAAGTTGCGCGCCATGACTCTCGCTGTGCATCTGCGCTGTGACTCTGCATACCGGACGCCACCGCTGTGTCCGTCGTGGCAACCACGCCACGCCAGCCATTCTATCGACGACAAGCGGGGCACTACTTGATCTAGATCAATTCCAGCGTCGCGGGACGGAGAAAACTCAAGGACGTATCGATGACCTTTGACTGCCTGACCTTTCCGGAGAACCGCATGATCCCGACACCATCCTTACAGTCCACCACCTTTTCACCACCCAGACTGGGCCTGGCACTGGCCAGTGCGCTGCTGAGTCTACCCGTCCTGGCGCAGGAGAATGCCGCACCCGCGCCCCTGCAGCGCGTGGAAATCACCGGCTCGAACATCCGCCGCGCGCAGGCTGAAACGGCTTCGGCCGTACAAACCCTGAACGCGGCCGACATTGAAAAGTCGGGCAAGTCCAGCGTGGCCGAACTGCTGCAGACCCTGGCCGTCGACAACCAGGGTTCCGTGCCCACGTCCTTCGGCAACGGCTTTGCCGCCGGCGCTTCCGGCGTGTCGCTGCGGGGCCTGGGCACGGCCTCGACCCTGGTCTTGCTGAATGGCCGCAGGGTGGCGCCGTATGGCCTGGCCGACGATGGCCAGAAAGTGTTTGCCGACCTGAACATCATTCCCCTGGAAGCGGTGGAACGGGTGGAAATCCTCAAGGATGGCGCCTCGGCCATCTACGGTTCGGACGCCATCGCCGGCGTGGTCAACGTGATCCTGCGGCGCGACTACCAGGGCACGGCCATCAAGGGCAATTACGGCAAGACCAAGGAATGGGACGGGCGCGACGCGCGCGCCGCCATCACGCACGGCTTCGGCGACATCGACAGCGACCGCTACAACGTGCTGCTGAATCTCGAATACAGCGAAAAGGCCGCCATCTGGAACCGCGACCGGGCCGGGCGGGGGGCCGTCGGCCGCAGCGACTTGCGCGACCTGGGCTTCAGCGCGCAGGAGTCGCTCAGCGGCGCGGGCGCCATCACCACCAACAATGCGGCCGGCAGCGCCGTCAACGGCAATGTGCGCAATCCCGACACGCTCGATTACTACAACCGCGGCAATCTCGCCGGCGCGGGTTTTACGCGCGCCTTCCCCGGCGCCGCCTGCGGCAACTTCACCACGCATCCACAAGGCGACCCGGGCGGCGGCTGCCTGACCGATGCTGCGCAACAATACGGCCAGATCCAGCCGAAACAGAAGAACATCAATTTCTTTGGCCGCGCCGCCTGGCAACTGACGCCAGCGTTGCAGACGTATGCCGAATTGAACGTATATCACAGCGAATCGCACTCGGCCACCACGCCGTCGACGGTCAGCGGCTCGGTCGGCTACCCGGGCGGCCCTGTCAGCAATGCGGGCGTGTCGCTCGGTGCCGCCCACCCGGACAATCCGTATTTCGGCACGGCGGCGCGGCTGCGCTACCTGGCCGCCGACGTGGGGCCGCGCCTGTCGGAAGTCAATTCCACCTTCACGCGCTTTATCGCCGGCATCAAGGGCGCGGTGGCGGGCTGGGATATCGACAGCGCCTTGCTGTACTCGCAGAACAAGGTGACGAACGACTTGAACGGCTACCTGCAGCGCGACGTCGCCTTCGCCCTGCTCAACCCGACTACCGCGAATGTGGCGGCGGCCAGCCTGAACCCCGCGTATGCGGCCCTGCCGGCCGGCAGCCTGTGGCGCATCGCGGAAAACGCGGGCCTCAACTCAGCCGAGCTGTACGCGGCCCTGTCGCCGCGCATTTCCAACGATGCCAAGACGCATATCGCGCAGATCGACTTCAAGGCCAGCCGCGAGGTGGCCAAGCTGGACGGCGGCGGCCTGGGCGTGGCCGTGGGTGCCGAATTCCGCCACGAATCGACGGAACTGAAGCCCACCACGGGCACGGAGCGGGGCAATATCATTGGCCTCGGCTATTCCGCCTACAAGGGCAGCCGCAATGCCTCGGCCATCTATGCCGAGGTGCTGGCGCCCGTGCTGAAAACCGTGGAACTGTCGGGCGCGCTGCGCGCCGACCATTTCACCGACGTGGGCAATTCCTATACCCCGAAAGCGGGCGTGAAATGGACGCCTGTGCGCGAACTGGCCCTGCGCGGCACCTTCGCCAAGGGCTTCCGCGCCCCCAGTGCGGCGGAAAACGGCGTCGGCGGCCTGGCCGCGTTTTCCACCGCCAGCGATCCGCTGCGCTGCGGGATCGGCGTGGAGGTGGCTTGCGATCCCGCCTCCATCGCCGTCATCACGTCGCCCAATCCCAAGTTGTCGCCCGAGCGTTCGCGCAGCTATTCCGTGGGCGCCGTGTGGGACCCGCTGCCGCGCACCAGTATTTCCGTGGATCTGTGGCAAATCCGCCGCAAGAATGAAATCAACCAGGAGCAAACGGACACCGCCATCGCCGAAGGCCATGTGGCACGCGACCCTTCGACGGCCACGGGCATCGCCGGCGATCCGGGTGCCATCACGGCCGTGCTGGCCAATTATGTGAATTCGGCGCAAACGACGGTGCGCGGCATCGATATCGACGCACGCCAGCGCTTCAGCCTGGGCAGCGACTATGGCAGCCTAGTGTTCGACCTGAAATGGACGCACTTGTACAAATGGCTGCGCACGGAGCAGGATGGCACGCAACGCGATTTTGCCGGCACGCATGGCAATTGCGATGTGTCCAACTGCATGGGCACGCCGGACGACCGCATCAACCTGGGTGCCACCTGGGAGCGCCAAGACTGGCGGGTCACGGCCAACGTCAACTACCGCGCGCCGCTCGACAACGTGCTGTTCAAGAATGATCCGGACGGCTGCGCCACGCATTTCGCCGACGGCACGGATGCCCCTCGCGGCTGCCGCATCGCCTCGTTCACCACGGTGGACCTGACGGCCCGCTGGCTGGCCACGCCCAAGCTGGAAGTGTTTGCAACGGTGCAAAACCTGTTCGACAAGATCGCCCCGCTCGATCCGCTCACGTATGGCGCCACGGGCTACAACCCGCTCGACTACGCGGGCGCGGCGGGACGCTTCATCAGCGCGGGGGTGAAGTACAAGTTCTGAATTTCGTCATATTTTCAACGTATCAGGCGTTTCAGGAACCGTAGCGAGCAAGCCCAATATTGGGTTGAGTAGCACAGCTGTACTTCAGGTACAGCGAGCAACGCAAACTCAAGAGTGGGCTGCGCAGTAGGTTCCTGAAATGGCGATCTAAGCCGTCCCGCCGACCGTGATGCCATCCAGGCGCAAGGTCGGCTGTCCCACGCCCACGGGCACGCTTTGCCCCTCCTTGCCGCACACGCCCACGCCCGAATCGAGGCGCATGTCGTTGCCGATCATGGAAACGCGGTTGAGCACGTCCGGGCCGTTGCCGATCAGGGTGGCGCCCTTCACCGGGTAGCTGAGCTTGCCGTTTTCAATCATGTACGCTTCGCTGGCCGAGAAGACGAACTTGCCGTTCGTGATGTCGACCTGGCCGCCGCCGAAGTTGACGGCGTACAAACCGTTCTTGACGGACGCGAGGATCTCGCCCGGGTCATTGTCGCCGCCCAGCATATATGTATTCGTCATGCGCGGCATGGGCAGGTGGGCGAACGATTCGCGGCGCGCATTGCCCGTCACGGGCATCTTCATCAGGCGCGCATTCATGGTGTCCTGGATGTAACCCTTCAGGATGCCGTCCTCGATCAGGGTCGTGCACTGCGTCGGATTGCCCTCGTCATCGATATTCAGCGAGCCGCGCCTGCCCGCCAGGGTGCCGTCATCGACCACGGTGACGCCCTTGGCGGCCACGCGTTCGCCGATGCGGCCCGAAAACGCGGACGAACCCTTGCGGTTGAAATCGCCTTCCAGGCCGTGGCCGATCGCTTCGTGCAGCAGGATGCCGGGCCAGCCCGGTCCCAGCACGATGGTCATGGGGCCGGCGGGCGCCGGGCGCGCTTCCAGGTTCACCAGGGCCGAATTGACGGCGTCCGTTGCGTATTGTTCCAGCACGGCATCGCTGAAATAGTCATAGCTGAAACGCCCGCCGCCGCCGGCCGAGCCCGTTTCGCGGCGGCCATTCTGCTCCGCGATCACCGTCAGCGAGACGCGCACCAGCGGGCGGATGTCGGCCGCCAGCACGCCATCGCTGCGCAGCACCAGCACCACGTCGTATTCGCCGGCCAGGCCCGCCATCACTTGCACCACTCTGGGATCTTTCGCCCGCGCCATCTTTTCCACGCGTTCCAGCAATTGCACCTTGGCCGTGGCATCCAGCGAGGCGAGCGGATCGTTGGGCAGGTACAAGGAACGGCCGCCCTGCGCAAGCATCTGGCCCGCGATCCTGATTTTGCCGGCGCCGGCACGCGCGATGGTACGCGTGGCCGCCGCAGCTTCCAGCAGGGCCCGCTCGGAAATATCGTCGGAGTACGCAAAGGCCGTCTTGTCGCCAGACACGGCACGCACGCCCACACCCTGGTCGATGGAAAAACTGCCCGTCTTGACGATGCCCTCTTCCAGGCTCCAGCCTTCGCTCTTGGTCGACTGGAAGTACAGGTCGGCATAGTCGACCTTGTGTGTAAACATCGTGCCCAGGGCTTTCAACAGCTTGTCTTCATCCAGGCCGAACGGCGTGAGCAGGATATCGCGCGCCACGGCCAGGCTGGACAGATTGGGTTCAAATGGGATCATGGTTCTTTCTCACAATTCAATTCACATGGTGCGGTGCGCCAGGGCGGGCAGCGACTCGCGCACGCCGGCCAGGAACACCAGGTCGATCTCGCCGCTCACCACACCCTCGCCTTCGGGCAGCACGGCTTTCACTTCGCCCCACGGGTCGATCAGCATGCTGTGGCCCCAGGTGCGGCGGCCGTTCGGATGCAAGCCGCCCTGCGCCGAGGCCAGCACATAGCACTGGTTTTCGATGGCGCGCGCGCGCAGCAGCACTTCCCAGTGGGCGCTGCCCGTCGTATGGGTAAACGCGGCCGGCACGACGATCAGCGCGCAATCGCCCATGGCACGGTACAGCTCGGGAAAGCGCAGGTCATAGCAGATGGATAGGCCGACCCGGCCGAACGGCGTCTCGATCGAGCGCACCTGCGCACCGGGCACGATGGTGCGCGATTCATTGTACGACTCGGTGCCGCGCGTAAAACCGAACAGGTGGATCTTGTCGTAGCGCCCGGCCGGCGCGCCTTGCGGGTCGTACACCAGCGTCGTATTGAGTACCTTGCCCTCCTCACCGGAAATCAGGGGCAAGGTGCCGCCGATCAGCCAGATGCCGTGCTGGCGCGCCATCTGCGCCATGCCATCCTGGATCGGCCCGCTGCCGGGCTGTTCCGCATGGGCCAGCTTGTCCGTTTCCTGCTTGCCCATGATGGCCCAGTATTCGGGCAGCACCACCAGCTGCGCGCCACCGGCGGCGGCCTGCGCCACCAGCCGGCGCGCCGTGGCCAGGTTGTCTTCCACGGAGGGCGAGGAAATCATTTGTACTGCTGCGACTGTATGCATCATTGCCACCTCTTATCCATTCGAACGCCTCGCCTATTTCGCCACGGCCTCCACGGCTGCAGCGGCAGGCACGGCGACAGGTTCCAATTTACCACCATCGAGCTTGGTCACGACGGGCGATTTCCACGGGCCGGCGATCTGCATGTGGTAAGTGAGCGCCTTCATCACGGGAGCGCGCAGGAACAATTGCGCCAGGAAACTGCCCAGGCCGATGACGGGATTGACGGCCAGCGCGTACACGAGCGGCCCCGTGCCCAGGTTAAATTCGGGGATCACCACCACATGCAAATTCGTCGTTTCATTGGCGATATCGGCCGTGCCATCCATCAGCACGGTGGCCGCCACGCCATGCATCTTGAGGTTGTCCGTGGTCACGACGCCGCGCTTGATGCTGGCGTTGGCCGTGATACCGTCGAAGGCCAGGCCTTCGGAAAACACATCGTGGAAATCGAGTTTCAGCAAGCGGGGCAAGGCTTGCAGGCTGAGCACGCCCAACAGCTTGGCCGCGCCCGGATCCTGCTTGAGGAACTGACCCGATTCCACGTTCATCTCGATCTGCCCCGACAAGGTGGGAATGTCGAGCGAATACGGCAAGCCATTCCAGGCGATGTCACCGCTCAGGCGGCCCTTGCCGCGACGCACCGTATCGGCAAAGCCGAAGCGGTCGAGCAACTTGCCTGCATCGACGATATCGAGGCCAAAACGCAGGCTGGTCGTGCTTTGCCCATCCTTGATGACCCATTTGCCATTGCCGCTCAGCGCGCCATCGGGGTTCGACAGCTGCAGCTTGCCCACGCGCCACTCCCTCCCGCCTGCCGCCATGGTGTTATAGGCCTGCAATTCCAGCCGGCCGATCTTCTTGTTGAACAGTTCAAATTGCTCGGCGACGATATCGAGCGAAGGGATCGACTGGGCGCCGCTTTTTCCTTCCAACAGATTCTTCACGTCGTTGGCGGCCGACTCGGGAATGATCAGCGACGACAGGCGCGCCGTCATCTTGCCCAGGCCGGACGGCGTTTCCAGCCACGTTACATAGCCGGACACCTGCTTCGCGTCAATATTGGCTTGCCACACATCCTTTTGATGTGTGGCGCCCACGACCACGTTTTCCAGCTTGCGCTCCCCCAGCATCAGTTCGCTGGCACGGGCCGCCATCATGTCCGGCACCACGTATTGCGCAATATCGGGCGCATCGTCGGCGGCACCGCTGTCGGCGGGGGCCGTGCCGCTGCCGGCGATTTCACTGCCGGCGGCAATCCAGCTGTCCACGTCCAGGGTTTTCATGTTGACGTTGAACATCATGCCGCTGTCCGGTTCCGGCGCCGGCACATTCACGCCGATGCCGCCGCGCACCAGGCGCCAGGCATCCTTGCCCTGCTTCTGGCGCTGGTAGCGGGCAGCGATGCCGGAACCCAGCGCGATGCGGATATCGTCCGTGCGCAAGCCCGCGCCGTTGGCCGCATTGCCCGTCAGGGTGAATTTCACGGGCAGGCTGTCGCCGGCCGGCTTTTTCAGGGGGGCGGGGAAATCCAGACCCAGGCCCGTCAGAGGCGACTCGACATTGACGACCACCTGGTGGTCGCGCGCCGTGATCAGGCCGCTGTAACGGGCGCCGCCATTCAAATGTTTCGCCAGGCGCTGCAGCACGGGCGCCGGATAGGTCTTGCGCAAGCCGTCGATCGTCATGTTGCCGGCCAGTTTCACCTGGATGGAACTGTCCGGCTGCGTACCGCCCGAAATGGCCAGCGGCCCGCCCAGCAGGCTGCCATTCAAGCCATTCAGGTTGACGCCTTTTTCGTTGAATTCGATCTTGCCCTGCGTGCCGAGCACGGGCGGCATGTCGTGGAACAGCACCACGTCGTTGCCCGCCAGCTGCAAGCTGCCCTGCACGGTCGACTCGAGCATGCGCTCTGTCGGCAAGTGCAATTTGAGGGCCAGCTTGGCGTTGCCCGTTGCCGTCGTTTCATCCGTGAAATGCTCGATCCAGCCGAGCACGGGGCTGGCCGTCACGTACTTGAGGAATTCCTGCATCGGGCCGGCCGCATTGCCCTCGATATCGAGCAAGGTGTCGAAGACAGTCAGGTCGGGGATCACGGCTTTGACATTCGTCAAGGCCACACCGCCCGTGGTGGCCGTGTCGCCGCGGATTTCCATGCGCGCCCGCTCGAACACGAAACTGCCCTTGATCTTTTCCGCCTGCGGCCACAGCGGTGCCTTGCCGGCCTGGGGGCCGCTTTCCGCAAATTCGCCGGGCGCGTAGTTCAGCGTGCCATTCTCGATCTTGCCGGCCACGCGGAAGTCACCGCGGTTGCGCTGGGCTGGGGTGTCGGCCTTGAAGGGGAAATGTTCGAGTTCGCCGCGCAGGCGCAGGCTGACATCGCGCGCCACGCCGCCCTCCAATGCGCCCGTCAGCCAGTGGCGCAGGTGCTCGGGCGTTTGCAGCGGCAGATAGCGGCCGATGGTGTTGATCTGGAAGTTGTCGATCGTGCCCGTCACATCCACCTGCCCCAATTTGCTGCCGTCGAGCGGCAAACGCTGCGAACCATGCAAGGCGACCCGCATGCCTTGTTGATTAAAATCAAGCCTGTCCAGGTCAACTTGCAGCATATTGTCTGCTTGGAAAGCCCAGCGCGCCTCCATTTCGAATTGTTCGAACGGCAAGGCCGGCTCACTCAAGTAGGAGGCCAGTTGCAATACCAATCCCTGTGCATCGATATCGATCTTGCCGCCCTTGTCACTGGCGTCGATACTGCCCGTCAAATGATCGAAACCGGGGATAGCCGGTGCGGCCGCCTGCGCAGGGCTGGTCGCCGTCTTCGCCACGGCCAGGCGCGCCGGCTGCGCATTCAGGCCCAGATCGATGAGCTTGCCGCGCAAACGGTAGCTGACCGGCGTCGCCATCTCGCCTTCCCATTGCGCAGAAAAGTCCTGCAAACGCCCGCGCGGCGCCAGGGCGTCGAGGCGCTGGCGCTGCTGTTCACCCAGCGGCAGCTTGTCGGCCAATGCGGCCAGGGTCTGCAAATCGAGCGACTTGGCCGTGATTTCCGTACGCGCCGGCTTGCGCTTCGTGGCGGCAACAAAGCGTTCGGACAGGGTCGTGGGCGGCAGGCTGAGGCCATCGCGGGTTTCCACCGCAAAATTCGTCAACTCGACCTGGTGCCCATTCGCGCCAAAGGTGGGCTTGCCGTCCGGCACCTGCGCCGACAGCTCTTCCTTTGCCGAAATGCGCCCGCTGACCGACAGCAAGTCGAGCGGCGCGATATGTTCGCCCAGCTGCGCCTGCACATCCGTCAAGCCCACGTCGGCCGTGAAGCCGGCCAGGCGCGCGTGATCCAGGCTCAACCAGGCGCGCAAGGCGCCCTTGCCCTGGCTCAGTTCAAACGGATAGTCGAGATAGCGGCGCCAGGCGGCCAGGTCGGCATTTTTCAGGTCGGCGTACAGTTCCCCCTTCCACATCGACACATCCGAGATGCGCGTGCTGAAAGGCGGATGCGTGAAGTGGGCGCGCACATCGATGGGCGCGGCCAGGCTAGGGGGCGGCGTGGCCTGCAAGCCCAGCCGGTGGCTGCGCCAGCGGTTGCGCAACAGCACATTGACCTGCGATAAAGCCAGCTCGGGTGTGCCGCGCGCTTCGTCCGTCCAGCGCACCTTGCCGTCGCGAATGATGATGTCATGCTGCGACAGCAGCCAGTCGGCGCCCTTGCCATCGCTGCCTTGCGTGCTGTCGATCAATACCCCGGCTACGTACAGCTTGCCATCCTTGCTGCGCCGCACGTCCAGGTCGGGCCGCGTGATTTCCAGGGTAGTAAAGCGCACGGAGCCAAGCACGCTCCACCACGACACGGTAGCCGATATGCTCGGCAGGCTCAACGCCTGGCGGCCCGCCTGGTCGCGCAGGGTCACGTCGCCAAGGAAGAGATTCGGGCGTACGCCATGCCAGGAGGCATAAATGCGCGCAATGCTGACAGGGTTGCCCAGCGCGCGGCTGGCCGCCCGCTCGATATCGCCTTTGTAGTAATCGATATTCGGCAAGATCGCGTAGCGCAGGAATAAAAACAGCACGGCGAAGGCGAAGTACGCCAGCAATACCAGTTTGATGGTAAAACCCAACACATGGTGGGTGGCCAGGTTGGCCATGCGATAGGCGGCACGCAGCCGCTGCCAGCGCAGGGCCAATGGCACATGTTCTGTCACGCTTGCTTCTGGCGGTTTTTGCATCAATAAGCTAATAAACTGGCCCGGCGTCAAATAATGGCAAAAATCGTCTGCATTCGTGGTGCGCGCCTGCATCCTTGCGCTTGCGTCTGAGCAAAGCCTCCCTTACCATCGTCCGGAAGAGCACGCACTGCCGGCGGTATTGGGCCGGCGGCACAATTTTACCGCATCCCCCGCCGTTCGCAGCCAAGTTAAGCAAGAACATGCACGCAGCATCCACGAGACACTTACCGATACCATGAGCACACAGCCTTTGATCTCCGCCTCCCGTTTCTACCAGCGCTGGCTGGACGCCGCCCCCGAGCGCGCCGCGCAGGTGGCGCAACTGGTGCGCGCGCCGCTGGACGGGCTCGACTTTGCCGCCGAGTTGGCCGCCCAGGCGAATGCCGCCACGCCGCCGCTGCCGCCCGAGCGGGCCATGCGCCGCCTGCGCAACCTGCTCGTCTGCGGCCTGATCGCGCGCGATCTTGGCGGCCAGGCCGACTTGAACGAAGTCGTCACGGCCATGACGGGCTTTGCCGATTTCGCCATCCGCACGCATGTGGACGCCATCATGGCCGAAATGGTGGCCCTGCACGGCATGCCTGTCGGCGAGGAGTCGGGCGAGGAACAGGCCTTGATGGTATTGGCGATGGGCAAGCAAGGCGGCGGCGAACTGAATGTTTCGTCGGATATCGACCTGATCTTTGTCTACCCGGAAGATGGCGACACGCAAGTCACCGTGGCGGGCCAGCGCAGCCTGTCCAACCACGAGTTTTTCATTCGCATGGGCAAGAAACTGATCGCCGCCCTGGCCGAGATCACGCAGGATGGTTTTACTTTCCGCGTGGACATGGCCTTGCGCCCGAACGGCAATTCGGGGCCGCTTGCCGCCAGCCTCAGCATGGTGGAACAGTACCTGATCGTGCAAGGGCGCGAATGGGAACGCTACGCCTGGGTCAAGGCGCGCGCCGTAACGGGCAAGGCCGAGGATATCGCCTCGCTCGACGCCATCGTGCGCCCGTTTGTCTTCCGCCGCTACCTCGATTTCGGCGTCATCGATGCCATCCGCACCATGCACGGCCAGATCCGCGCCGAGGTCAACCGCCAGGAACGTCTGCACCCGGACCGCAGCAACAACGTCAAGCTGGGCCGTGGCGGCATCCGCGAAATCGAATTCCTCGCGCAAGTGTTTCAATTGATACGGGGCGGGCGCGACGCCGAGCTGCGCGAACGTTCCACGCGCGCCACCCTGCGCACGGTGGCAGACAAGGGCTTGCTGGAGCCGGCCATCGTGGAACAGTTGCTGGGCTCCTACACCTTCCTGCGCAACCTCGAACACCGGCTGCAATACCTGGACGATGCGCAAACCCACACCCTGCCCGCGAATGACGCCGATCGCCTGACCGTGGCGCAGATGATGGGCTTGCCCGACACGCCCACCCTGCTGGCCCAGCTGGAAGCACACCGCGTATTTGTCGCCGGCCAGTTCGACGAGATGTTCAGCGACAAGAGCAGCGGCACGCCGCCGGCCGACACGGGCATCGACCCGCAAACGTCGAATGACTGCGCCGCATCCGACCAGCAGGAAGCCATCGAAGCGCGCTTTGCCGCCCTGGGTTTCCATGAGCCCGCCGCCTGCGCGCGCCGCCTGCTGGCCACGTGGCAGGCGCCCCGTTTACAGTCCTTGCCCGAGGCGAGCCGCACGCGCCTCGTCGCCCTCGTCAATTCCGCCCTGCCCCTGATCACGGATTGCTCCGTGTCCAACGGCAATGCCAGCCAGCTGGCCACCCTGGGCCGGCTGCTCGATTTCCTGGAAGCGATTGCGCGCCGCTCGGCCTATCTGTCGCTGCTGACGGAATACCCGCATACGCTCGAGCGCGTCGTGCGCATGGTGTGCGCCAGCGGCTGGGCCGCCACCTTCCTCACGCAGCACCCGATCCTGCTCGACGAACTGCTGGATGAGCGCATCCGCAACACGGTGCCGGACCCGGCCGCCCTGGCGCTCGACCTGCAGCGCCAGCTCGACGACGCGCCCGGCGACACGGAGCGGCAGATGGATATCCTGCGCGAAATGCACCACGCGCAGCTGTTCCAGTGCCTGGCGCAAGACCTGGCGGGCGACCTCAGCGTGGAAAAACTGGCCGACTACCTGTCGCAGCTGGCCGACATCATCGTCGCCGCCACCGTGCAAGCCGTCTGGCAAACCTTGCCGACGCGCCACCGCGACGTGCCGAAATTCGCCGTCATCGCGTACGGCAAGCTGGGCGGCAAGGAACTGGGCTATGTGTCCGACCTGGACGTCATTTTCCTCTTCGACGACGACGACCAGGAAGCGCCCGGCCTGTACGCCAAGCTGGCGCAACGTTTCATTACCTGGATGACCTCGCACACGTCGGCCGGCATCCTGTTCGATATCGACATCGCCCTGCGTCCCGACGGCGCCTCGGGCATGCTGGTTTCCAGCGTGCAGGCATTCGAGCGCTACCAGGGCAGCGCAGCCTGGGTGTGGGAACACCAGGCGCTCACGCGCGCGCGCTTTTGCGCCGGAGATACCACCATCGGCAAGCATTTTGAGCGCATCCGCGACACGATCTTGCGCAAGGAGCGCCCGGAAAACGGTCCGCTCAAGGGCGAAGTGGTGGCCATGCGCAAGAAGATGCTGGATGCGCATCCACCCCGCCCGGGCAGCTTTGACTTGAAGCAGGATCCGGGCGGCATGATCGATATCGAGTTCATGGTGCAATACCTGGTGCTCCAGCATGCGGCACAGTATCCGCAACTGACGGCCAACTCGGGCAATATCGCCCTGCTGCGCCTGTGCGGCGAACTGGGACTGATCGACGCCCAGCTGGCCGCCCTGGTCGCCGACGCCTACCGCACGCTGCGCAAGCTGCAGCACCAGTTGCGCCTGCAGGGGCAGGACCTGGCCCGCGTGGAACCGGAGCGCGTGCGCGTGCATGCGGATAACGTCGTGCGCCTGTGGCAAGCCATCTTCGGCGCCGCAGCCTGAGGCCGGCCCGGGCATGCCGCTCCATTACCTGTCGCGCCTGAGCGGATCGGCGCGCGATACGCAAGCCAACCTGCAGCTGGGCTGCGTGCTGGCGCTGGTGGCGGGCGCCGTGAATGCGGGCGGTTTTCTCGCCATCGGCGGCTATACCTCGCACATGACGGGCATCGTCTCGGGCATGGCGGACGACCTGGCGCTGGGCAATATCACCGTGGCCCTGGCAGCGCTGGGCGCATGGCTGGCCTTTGTCAGCGGTGCGGCCGTCACGGCCATCATGGTGAACTGGGGCAAGCGGCGCCGGCTGCACAGCCAGTTTGCCGCCAGCCTTCTGCTGGAAGCAGCCTTGCTATTGCTGTTCGGCTTGACGGGCAATTACCTGGCCGCCATGCCCGACGTGCTGGGCCCCGTCACCATCTTGCTGCTGTGCTTTGTGATGGGATTGCAAAACGCCATCATCACCAAGATTTCGGGCGCCGTCATCCGCACCACGCACGTGACGGGCCTGTCCACCGATATCGGCATCGAACTGGGCAAGATGGCGTATTACAACCGGCGCCACCTGCCGGACCGGATGGTGAAGGTCAACCGCGGCAAGCTGAGAACGCACAGCCTGCTGATCGCCTGCTTCTTCATCGGCGGCGTCAGCGGCGCCCTGGCCTTCAAGCACATCGGCTTTCCCGCCGCCACCATCCTGCTCGCCGGCGTGCTGACTCTGCTCTCCGGCGTGCCCGTGCTGCGCGACTTGCGCCTGCTGTGGCGCTTTTACCGGCGCCGCCTGCACGCCTGGCGTTAGCAGGAATATTTTTCTTTATAGCAATAAATTGCTAATTTTAATGCTAATATTTTTCTGCGTCTGGCCGGTTCACCATGCCTGCCGTGGCGGCCTTTTGATTTGACACCCTACCGTTGTCCAATTGTGAAAGCGAGAAAAATGATTTCCATTAAAAAAGCCCTGTTTATCTTTGCCATCGCCGTCGGCGCCGCAGCTTCGTTCTCCAGCACGGCCGCCGTGCGCGCGTGGATTCCGTCGGAAAACTGCGACTACATCCTCAACATGTGCTACCAGGGCGTCGAGGCGTCGTGCGAGCAGTGGCGCAACCAGTGCGAACCCAAGGAATAAGCTGGCAACAGACGAAAAAAACGCCCCGAAGGGCGTTTTTTGTATGCTAGCCAGGAATTACTTGGCCGACATCAGTGCGACAGTGGTGTCGAGCATGCGGTTCGAGAAACCCCACTCGTTGTCGTACCACGACGATACTTTCACCAGGCGGCCCGACACTTTGGTCAGGGTCGAATCGAAGTTCGACGAAGCCGGGTTGTGGTTGAAGTCGATCGAGACCAGCGGTTCGGTCTGGTACGTCAGGATGCCTTCCAGGGCGCCTTCCGAAGCGGCCTTCATCAGGGCGTTGACTTCTTCCACGGTGGTGTCGCGCTTGGCGATGAAGGACAGGTCGACCAGCGACACGTTGATGGTCGGCACGCGGATGGCGAAGCCGTCCAGCTTGCCATTCAGCTCAGGCAATACCAGGCCCACGGCGGCAGCGGCGCCCGTCTTGGTCGGGATCATGCTCATGGTGGCCGAACGGGCGCGGCGCAGGTCTTCATGCATCACGTCGGACAGCACCTGGTCGTTGGTGTAGGCGTGCACGGTGGTCATCAGGCCCGTTTCGATGCCGATGGCGTCGTTGAGCGGCTTGACCAGCGGTGCCAGGCAGTTGGTGGTGCACGAAGCGTTCGAGATGACGGTGTCGGTCGATTTCAGTACCGAGTGGTTGACGCCGAACACGACGGTTGCGTCGACATCCTTGCCGCCTGGTGCCGAAATGATGACTTTTTTCGCGCCGCCCTTCAAGTGAGCCGAAGCTTTCTCTTTGGTGGTGAAGAAGCCCGTGCATTCCAGCACGACGTCCACGCCCAGCTCGCCCCATGGGATTTCAGCCGGATTACGCTGTGCGAATACGCGGATCGGATCGCCATTGACGATCATGTTGTCGCCTTCGACGGTGACCGTGCCCGGGAACTTGCCGTGCGCGGTGTCATAGCGGGTCAGGTGGGCGTTCGATTTGGCATCGCCCAGGTCGTTGATGGCAACGATCTGGATATCCTGTTTCTTGCCGCCTTCGTAGAAAGCGCGCAACACATTACGGCCGATGCGGCCGTAGCCATTGATTGCAACTTTGATCGTCATACTCTGCTCCTGATTAAAAAAGAAGGTACATGCACGGCCCTGGCAAGTGCATCGCCAGGGCCGTTAGAAATCAATATTAGCCAGCGATAACGGCTTTGACCTTGGCCACGACGTTCTCGACCGTGAAGCCGAAGTGCTTGAACAGCACGCCAGCCGGAGCCGATTCGCCAAACGTGTCGATACCGACCACGGCGCCTTCCAGGCCCACGTATTTGTACCAGAAGCTGGTCACACCCGCTTCGATGGCCACGCGCGGCACGCCTTTCGTCAGCACGCTGGCCTTGTAGGCGGCGTCCTGGCGGTCATACACGTCGGTCGACGGCATCGACACCACGCGCACGTTGATGCCTTCGGCCGCCAGCGCGCTGGCGGCGGCGACAGCCAGTTCCACTTCGGAACCGGTGGCGATCAGGATCGCCTTGGCATCGGCCACGTCGTTCAGCACATAGCCGCCGCGGTAGATGTTGTCGATCTGTTCGGCGCTACGCTCCTGGTACGGCAGGTTCTGGCGCGAGAAGATCAGGGTCGACGGGCCATCCTTGCGGCGCACGGCGGCGCCCCAGGCAGCGGCCGACTCGACGGTGTCGCATGGACGCCAGTTGTCCAGGTTCGGGATCAGACGCATCGACGAGACGTGCTCGACCGATTGGTGCGTCGGGCCGTCTTCGCCCAGGCCGATCGAATCGTGGGTGAACACGAAGATCGAACGCAGCTTCATCAGGGCAGCCATGCGCAGGGCATTGCGGCTGTAGTCGGAGAACGTCAGGAACGTGGCGCCGAACGGGATGTAGCCGCCGTGCAAGGTGATGCCGTTCATGATGGCGCTCATGCCGAATTCGCGCACGCCGTAGTTGATATGGTTGCCCGGCTGGCCCGAACGCACGGCCACGCACTCTTTCCAGTTGGTCAGGTTCGAACCGGTCAGGTCGGCCGAACCGCCGAGGAATTCCGGCAGGGACGAAGCCAGGGCCTGGATGGCGTTCTGGCTGGCCTTGCGGGTGGCGATGTTTTCTTTTTTCTCGACGCAGGAAGCGATGGCGGCCGACAGCGCCGTTTCAAACGCGGCTGGCAACTCGCCCTGCATGCGACGCGACAATTCTGCGGCTTGCTGCGGGAATTCACGGCTGTAGGCGGCAAAGCGCTCGTTCCAGTCCGCTTCCAGCAAGGCACCTTGTTTCTTGGCATCCCAGGCCGCGTACACGTCGGCCGGCATCTCAAATGGCGCGGCATCCCAGCCGATGTATTCGCGCACGGCAGCGATTTCCTTGTCGCCCAGCGCGGCGCCGTGGACCTTGTCGCCGCCTTGCAGGTTCGGCGAACCCTTGCCGATGATGGTCTTGCAGCAGATCAGGGTTGGCTTCGATGCGGTCTTGGCGGCGGCGATGGCGGCAGCCACGGCGGCAACATCGTGGCCATCGACGGCGCGGATGACGTTCCAGCCGTACGCTTCGAAGCGGGCCGGGGTGTCGTCCGTGAACCAGCCTTCGACTTTGCCGTCGATGGAAATGCCGTTGTCATCGTACAGGGCGATCAGCTTGTTCAAGCCCAGGGTGCCGGCCAGCGCGCACACTTCGTGCGAAATACCTTCCATCAGGCAACCGTCGCCAACGAAAGCATAAGTGTAGTGGTTGACGATGTCGTAGCCAGGCTTGTTGAATTCAGCAGCCAGCAATTGCTCCGACAGGGCCATGCCGACGGCGTTGGCGATGCCCTGGCCCAGCGGGCCGGTAGTCGTCTCGATGCCTGGCGTGATATCGACTTCCGGGTGGCCCGGGGTTTTCGAATGCATCTGGCGGAAAGCCTTGATGTCATCCATCGACAGGTCGTAACCGGTCAGGTGCAGCAGCGCGTAATGCAGCATCGAGCCGTGGCCGTTCGACAACAGGAAACGGTCGCGGTTCTGCCATTTTGGATTCGCGGGATTGTGGCGATAGTGACCACTCCACAGAGCAACTGCGATCTCGGCCATGCCCATCGGCATGCCTGGATGGCCGGAGTTGGCCTTTTGTACAGCGTCCATTGCCAGTGCGCGGATCGCATTGGCCATTTTGGTAGTCGGGAGCGTAGTTGTCATGATGGTGTGGGTCAGTCGCGAGTTTGGGATTCGTTTGCAACAGCACGGACAGGGAAGCCGGCTGCTTTCTGTGGTCAAGTATTTTACCAGACTGGGGGGCCGCAAATTAGAATTGCGGCGTACTGGCCAGCCAAATGGCTATACTTTGACGTCTTTCCACCCCACATATACCCCCGTTGAGGATTTGCATGCCGCGTTTTTTCTGCCCCCAGCCGCTCGTTGCCGGCACCACCATCGCCCTGCCGGAGGCTGTCGCCCACCATATTCAGGTCGTGCGCCTGGCGCCGGGCGATGTCATCACCCTGTTCAATGGCGAAGGTGGCGAAGTGCAAGCGAGCCTGGTGACGGTTGCCAAGCGCAGCGTGACGGCTGAAATCCAGACGCACATAGCCCGCGAAGCGGAGCTGCCGTATGCCGTGACCCTGGCGCAGGCGCTGCCGGAAGCATCCAAAATGGACTGGATCATCGAAAAAGCCATCGAACTGGGCGCGGCGGGCATCGTGCCGCTGTCGGCCCAGCGCTGCGTCGTGCGCTTGTCAAGCGAACGGGCCGAAAAAAAACTCGCGCATTGGCAAGGCATTATCGTTTCCGCTTCGGAACAATGCGGGCGCAACCGCCTGGCGCAGCTGGCACCGCTGCAGGATTTCAATAGCTGGAGCAGCCAGCAAGATTTACATAAACGCATCATTTTGACGCCGCGCGCGGAGCAGTCCCTGGCCGACTGGGCCCGCCACCATCCGCCGCAAGCCATCACCGTGATGGTAGGACCGGAAGGCGGGTTTTCGGAGGCGGAAGAAAAGGCGGCCCTCGCCGCCGGCGCCATCGGCCTGGCCATGGGCCCGCGCATCCTGCGCACGGAAACGGCGGGCCTGACGGCGCTGGCCACGCTGAGTGCCTTGTGGGGCGGGATGTAAGCAGTCAAGACTGGACGAGCAGGCAAAAAAAACCCCGCTAGCTTGCGCTAGCGGGGTTTTTCTTTTCCCCTCTTGCCGTGAGACACGGCAAGGGGTGAAAAACAAGTCAATTAAAACTTGTAGTTGTACTCGGCGGTCAGACGCACGGAACGCGGTGCGGTGTAGCTGATAACGCGGCCGTAGGTTGGGCTGACGTTCAACGAGCTGTCCACGTTGTACGTTTCGTCCAGGGTCTGCACGGTTTGCTTGTTGAGTACGTTAAATACGTCAACTTTCAATGCCAGACCTTTCACCAGTTGCGGACGGTAGGACAGATTCATGTCCAGACGCGTATCCCAAGGCAGGGTGCCTTTCGAGCCGCGTGGCGAAGCAGCACCATCGCAGTAGAAGTAGACCGAACCATAGTCCACTTCGCCAGGAACGTTAGGGTTCCAGCCGAAGCAGTTCTTCGGACGCCCCGAAGCCAGCAAGGCGTTCGCGCCGACAGTCCACTCAGGGTTCAGTTCATAGAAACCGAAGGCCTTGATTTGGTGCTCGCGGTTGTTTGGCAGCAAGCCGTTGGCATTCACCATCAACTCCGGATTATCCCAGGTCGACGTTGCGGCAACGTCGGTTTGGGCATTGTCCGAACGGGTTTGACCTTCGGTATTACCTTTGCTACGCGACCACGTGTAGTTCACACGGCCATACCAGCCATCACGCATCGGATGCTCAGCAAACAGATCGATTGCCGTGTACGTACGTTTCGCTTCATCAAAGCCCAGCTGTGCTTTGGTCAGGTGAACTTTCGTGTAGTTGCTGCGGGTACCAGCATAGTCGACCAGGAAGGTGTTGTCTTTACCTGGGTTAAACGATGCACACGAAAAACCGGAGTAGTTCGACGTATCGATATTGTTATCAACAGCGTAAGCATCGATCAAACGGGTATCGCAGTAATCATCGATGGTGGCTTTCAATTGGCGATAAGTCACTTTCGCGCCAAAGTTCAGGCTAGGCGAAAACGCTTTTTCGAAACCGATGGTCAACTCATCCTGATACGTTGCCTTGATATCCTGGGCAACAACGGTTTTTGGATCCTTGTACTGACCCAGTTCGTTGTTGACCGAGTAAACCGGTGCCAGCGATTGCAGGCCCGTCGGCTGACCGTAAGCGTCGGTACCCGTGTAGGTGTAGCCTTCACGTGTCAGTGTCGAACGGCTGCCACCGCGAACGGCAAGGTGGGTCGGGATTTGCAGAGCATAACGACCAGCGCTACCGTACACTTTCAACGAGGCATCACCGTTGACGTCCCATGCCGCGGCAAAGCGTGGCGAGATCATGTTCTTCACTTCCAGGAAGGTATCACCGTCGCCGTTGACGTTTTTAAAGCCTTCGTTACGAATGCCCAAGGTCAGCAACAGGTCCTTCGTGGTTTGCCAGCGGTCTTCCAGGTATTGTGCGCTTTGCTCGGAACGAGCATCCGTCACGCTGGAGAACAGGCGCTTGCTGACCCAGTAACCCTGGGAAGCCAGCAGACCAGGATTGTTCGAGGTCTTCACGGTGCTACCACCCAACTGCAGCGGCACAGTACCGTCACCAACACCGTTTTTACGGGTTTGGCCATACACCCAGATACCGCCGCCGCCATAGATGTCACCGACGTTGGTCGAGGTCAGCTTGTTGTCATCCAAACCGCCACGGATGGTGTGGTTGCCAATCTTGTATTCCAGATCCAGACGGGTAGACTTGATTTTGCTGGCCGAGTCGTTAGCGGAAACAGCACCGTTCAAGGTTTGCGGGCTGCTGTAGTTCAAGCCAGGCGCGCGGACATTGCTGGCGGCGCTGATCTGGAACAGATCCGCAGGTGCGGTACCGATCGGATCATAAACAGCCGAGTTCGGCGTTTTGCTTTGACCGTACAGGGCATTGACCGTCAAGTTTTCAGTCAGGTTACCCGTGTAGCGAATAATTTGCGTTTCTGCACCAACCGATGGCGAGAAGTCTTCGCTGTTCTTGTAGTGCTGCGATGCGGTCTTGGCAAGACGACGGCTGTTCGTGTAGTCGTAGCCATACAATTGACGGTCGGTCTTGGCTTCGTCGCCCAGCAACGTCATTTCCAGACGGTGATCATCCGTGATATTCCAGTCAAACTTCGCCATGTAGCGGTCGATCTTGTGCTGGTTCGACTGCCAGCCAGTGGTGGCGTTCGATGCCGAGGTACGGGTACCCAGCGCGGCGTCGGTATCGAGACTGCGCGATTCAAACGCGGCAAACATGAACAGTTTGTCTTTGATGATCGGGCCACCCACATAGGCGCCATACGTCTTTTCCGAGCGCGAGCTGTCGTTGCGGCGCAGGTACAGCGTATTGTCGGTCGCGGCGTTCGACGTCGCGCCAGTATTCGGGTAGTAATAGTCTTTTGGCGTCGAGCGCAGACCATTAGGCTCGATGGCAACCTGGGCACCGAATTCCCAGTTGTTGGTACCGCTCTTCGTCGTGACGTTGACCACGCCGCCAACCGAACGGCCAAACTCGGCGCCGAAGCCGCCGGTCAGGATCTGTGCCTGGGCAATCGCGCCGAATGGCAGTTCCGATGCGCCCAATTGGGTCAGCGGATTGGTAACTGGGAAACCATTGATGTAATACGCATTTTCCGAAGCGCCGCCGCCGCCGAACGATGCGCCGGCAGAGTAACGGGAGTCAGCACGGGTCGTGTTAGGCGCCAGCTGAATGATCGCGGCAACGTTTTGCGCGATAGGCAATTTTGCCAGTTCTTTGGCGGTAAACGTCGCGCCATTGTTCGAGCTCGAAACGTCGATGCGACTACGACGACCGGTAACCTGCACTGCCTGTACCGCGCTGCTGGCGAACGATGCATCAACGCCTTGACCCACGATAACATCGGTTTCAACGGTGTTGACGGTCTTGCCGTCGCGCACCAAGTCAATCTTGTAATGGCCTGGAGCCATGCCCGACGCAAAATAGCGACCCTCGGCATCGACCGTCACGGTACGTTTGGTACCAGTACCGATATTTTGCAAGACAACGGAAGCGCCAGCGGCTGCGCCATCGACCGTACCGTAAATATTACCGGCAGCGTTAGATTGCGCCATTGCGACAGGAACGACAGCTGCAGTCACCGCAGTCGCACTAAATGCAATCGCCAATGCACGCACTAAGACAGTTTTTCTAAACATGTGATTTCCTAATTATAGTTAAGCTTTTCTCGTGGATCAGCTTGGATAGAATGCATACAACAAATCACGGTCAATATTATTTTAAGTCCCGATTTTCCCCACTCCGTCATTTTATGACAGGTCATATAGTCCTATAGCCGGTCCCCTAGCTAGCTGACTAGACAACATATGGAAACATATGCAAACCTTAACTGTCAACAAACAGAACAGAATGGTGCGCAGAAACAACACACCTGCACAAAAAAGGTCAGAAAAAATAAACACACCCAAAAATGGTGCGGCAATGCACAATTTTGATGCGTGGAAAAGGCATAAAAATGCATATGCAAATACGTTTTTAGCGCGTTGCCAGCTCTTGCATGTATGAAAAAAGGGAGGAGTGCGGCCGCAGGAAGCGGTTATGTGCGAGTGCGCAAATAGAGACCCGCTGCCCGCCACGCACCGCCCAAAACCTCACGAATAGGGGGTGCGCTGACGGGGATCGAACGAAATATGCAGCCGCTATCAGATGGCTAAACGTTTCTGCTCTGGAATAGGATTCAAAATAAATAAATTATCATTTAAATAATTATTTCTTTTTGTATGCAATACGCTTCATCTCTTGCAGGTTGCGCAAGTTTCTCTCTTCCTGATCATTATCATTTTCCAATTTCACCAACTGGGCTTTATGTTGTGCATTGCTGTTATAAACAAATTCTTCAGTATCTTTTTTCCAGCGAACATTATCGGCAATGATTCCATCCGCGACCTTCTGGCTGTCATTTGCTATTTTTTTATACGTCTCAGAAATCAGTACATCTGCCTTGACAAATTCCTCATTGCTCATCAGCTTAAGGATATCTGGCGGAATAGTATTTGTTATTGGCATCGCCGCATTCAGATTCTTTACGAAACGCCCATAACAATCCACCCATGCATTAACGGCAGAATTCACCGAAGTAATTTCAGTATTTTTAGTAGACACCTTGGGAATTACTGGATGGGTACAATTAAATTTGCCATAGACGACATTGGCACCGTCAAAGTTGGTAGTGTAGTAAGCGATGTCGGTTTTGCGTGCGCTCCGTTGTTGCACCAGATCCAGTGATGCGGCCGCTTCCGGGTTGCCGCTGGCAGCAGCCTGCTTGAGCCAGTACGTCGCCTGCGCTACGTCCTCTGTCGTGCCTTCACCAAAACCGTACATTTCACCCAGCTGCAATTGCGCGGCACTGTTACCCTGCTTGGCCAATTTCGTGAACTTCTGGAACGCAGTTGAAAAATCCTTGGCTTCCCACGACTTCTGAGCATCGGCAAGGTCATCTGCATGTACAGCCCCGAATGCCATCATTAAGCAAAAGCTGAGTGTAATTTTTTTCATCTTGACGTCCACTAGAAAGTTGATCGGAATAAAAGAATTTTCTGCTGGCAGGTTCGTTGCTCGTACGGAAGCAGTAGCAGTTCCCAGAAGGCAAATACAGCCCGACGAGTGCTTTAATCGTAGCTCAGAAATACGGGTTCCGCAATTAATAAGTTTGGCAAAAGGATCACATTTTTACGGCACTGTTAAATAAAAAAGACAAGCAAACCGTCACACCTCGTTAACTATTTATATTGTTTACACGCAACCGAGCCATCCATGGCAAATCGAGGAAGACGCGGCCGTCATGCAACGTCCGCCTCACATACCCGCCAGCCATCATTGACATGCTCTGCAAATAGCAGCGCTAGGGGTAAAATAGCGCCTGGACTGCGCTCTTCCCTCCCTGGCAAAACCTTCTCATCGCAAGTTATGGTTGGCAAGGTGCAACAGCTTGCCGGGCAGTCTTTGCGTGCTTTATTCATGGGGCCTAGATAGCCCCCAACCTTGGACCCATCATTATGTTGCGACTCAACGAAGTAAAACTCCCCCTCGAACACGACGAAGCGGCCCTGCCCGCCGCCATCCTGGCGCGCCTGGGCATAGCCGCCGCCGATTTGCTCGGCTTTACCGTCTTCAAACGCAGCTATGACGCGCGCAAGCGCAGCGCCGTGGTGCTGATTTACTCGCTGCACGTTGAAGTCAGGAACGAGGCCGCCGTGCTGGCGCGCCTGCAGCACGATGTGCACCTGATGCCCGCGCCCGACACCGACTACAAATTCGTCGCCGGCGGCGAACAGCTGGCCGGCCACACCAATGAACCGCGCCCCATCGTCATCGGCACGGGCCCCTGCGGCTTGTTCGTGGCGCTGATCCTGGCGCAGATGGGCTTGCGCCCCCTCATCCTGGAGCGGGGCAAGCAGGTGCGCGAACGCACGGTCGACACTTTCGGCTTCTGGCGCAAGCGCGAACTGAACCCGGAATCGAACGTGCAGTTCGGCGAAGGCGGCGCCGGCACCTTCTCGGACGGCAAGCTGTACAGCCAGATCAAGGACCCCAAGCACTACGGCCGCAAGGTCTTGACGGAATTCGTGAAGGCGGGCGCGCCTGAAGAAATCATGTACGTGAGCAAACCGCACATCGGCACCTTCCGCCTGGTCAAGATGGTGGAAGAAATGCGCGCCAATATCGAACGGCTGGGTGGCGAATACCGCTTCAGCAGCAAAGTGGTCGATCTCGACATCGTGCCAGGCAGCGATGGCGGCCAGGTGCGTGGCGTGGTGCTGGACAATGGCGAAATCATCGCCAGCAACCACGTCGTGCTGGCCATCGGCCACAGCGCGCGCGACACCTTCGAGATGCTGCACCGCCGCGGCGTGTACATCGAAGCGAAACCGTTTTCGATCGGCTTCCGCGTGGAACACCCGCAATCCCTGATCGACAGCTGCCGCTTCGGCCCCAGCGCGGGCCACCCGATCCTGGGCGCGGCCGACTACAAGCTGGTGCACCACGCCAGCAATGGCCGTTCCGTCTACAGCTTCTGCATGTGCCCGGGCGGCACGGTGGTGGCGGCCGCGTCGGAACCGGGGCGCCTGGTGACGAACGGCATGAGCCAGTATTCGCGCAACGAGCGCAACGCCAACAGCGCCATCGTGGTCGGCATCACGCCGGCCGACTACCCGGGCGACCCGCTGGCCGGCATCGCCCTGCAACGCGAACTGGAAGAGCGCGCGTTTGCCCTGGGAGGCGGCAACTACGATGCGCCAGGGCAATTGGTCGGCGACTTCGTCGCCGGCCGCGCCTCGACCGAATTTGGCAGCGTGGTGCCGTCGTACAAGCCGGCCGTACACTTGACGGACCTGGCGCCATCACTGCCCGAATACGCGATCACGGCCCTGCGCGAAGCGTTTCCGGCGTTCAACAAGCAGATCAAGGGCTATTACAAGGCCGACGCCGTGCTGACGGGCGTGGAAACGCGCACCTCTTCGCCGATCCGCATCAAGCGCCGCGACGACGACCTGCAAAGCCTGAATACACGGGGACTGTTCCCCGCGGGCGAAGGCGCCGGCTATGCGGGCGGCATCCTGTCGGCGGCCGTCGACGGCATCAAGGTGGCTGAAGCGGTGGCGCTGTCGATGGCGGCACGCGGCTAAGCACGCTGTCCCCGCTCTGCAGCGTGACGAAAAAAAACCGGCATCATGTGCCGGTTTTTTTACGCCTGCGCGCTGCTTAAAACTTGTACGAGGCATTCAGGTAGCCGGTGCGGCCGCGCGGATCGTAGTAGCGGTCGTCATAGCCGAATTGCTGGCCGCGGTTCGCGCCGGACGTCGATGGCACGAATGGCGGGCTCTTGTCGGTCAGGTTCAGCACGCCTGCGGTGAGGACCCAGCTCTTGCTGGGCGTCCATACCGTTTGCCAGTCGAGCGTCGAATAGAAGCCCACTTTCATGCGGATCTTTTCCTGGCCCGTCACTGCGCCCGAAGCGTCAAGCACATCGACCGACGTTTCCTGGTCCTTGTAGCCGGACAGGAAGTTGACCGTCAGCGAATTGGCCCAGTTGCCCGTTTTCAGGGTATTCGTCCACTGGCCGCGTGTGCGGAAAGTCACCGTGCCCAGATCGGCGAAGTTGCCCAGCGCCGAATAATATTGGCCATCGCGTTCCAGCTGTACATCCTCGCGCAGCATCTGCGTCGCGTTCAGCTGCGACGTGAACAGGCCGATGCCGGAGCGGTAACGGGCGCTGACGTCGATATCGACGCCGGTGGCAAACGATTTACCGAGGTTCTGGTTATCCGCCAGGAAGGCCAGGTAGGTCGTCCCCGTGCCCACGTCCTTGTTGACGCCCCAGGATTTCGGGAAGTTGGCCGGATTGGCGAATACCAGCTGTTCCGTCAGCTGGCCGAAGGAATCGCGGATCTGCACATGCCACAGGTCGGCGCCCAGGGTGATGGCGCTGATTGGCTCGTAACGGAAACCGATGGTCGCCTGTTTCGATTTCTCGGGCTGCAAGTCGCGGTTGCCGCCGGCCAGCTGATCGTACTGGCGATTGCCTGGCTGGCATTGTGCATTCAGACGCGTGGCGATGGCTTGCAAGGCTGGCGAGCACGTGTACTTGTCGCTGGTGACACCATAGCCGCGCTGCAAGGCATTCACTTGCGGCACGGTCGGCGCATGGAAGCCATTACCGACCGAACCGCGGATCAGCAAGGTGGGCGCCGGTGTCCACTTGAAGCTGGCCTTGGCCGTGGTGGCGCCGCCGAAGTCCGAGAAGTCATCGAAACGCAAGGCCGCGCCCAGTTCCAGTTCTTTCAGCACAGGTGCGATAACTTCGCCAAAGATGCCCTTCGAGGTGCGGCTGGCGCTGTATGGCTGGCTGCTGGCCGCGTCGCCGAAACGCTGGTCGCATTCCAGGCCCGTCGTGCCGCCGCACAAGGTGCCTTTTACGGGATCGGCCAGGATGCCTTGCGCAAACGGGCTCGGCTTGGCCGAGAATTCCTCGCGGTTGATATTGGCGCCCACGCCCAACATCATGGCGCCCCCAGCCAGACGCCGCACTTCCGTCGATCCATTCAAATTGATGGTTTGCAGGCGCGAGGTGCCGCCATCCCAGTAACCGGAGAAAGTGGCGCTTTTGATGGCTTCCTGCGCCGCAGTGGACTGCTTGCCCGGGCCGACGAAGGGATCGAGCAAGCCGCTCGACGTGAGATTATTGACGGCGATGGCGCCAGGGTAGCCGGAAATACTTCCTTTTACGCGGCTTTCCGAGAAGTTGTACGAGGCGTTGTAATCCCAGCCGGCAGCGACGCCGCGCGTACCGACCACCACGCTGGCGAAGTCAGCCGTATCCTTCGAGGTACGCTGGCCCATGTCGAACAGCCGGTAAAAAGCCGTGCTGTCACCAGTAATACCGATTGGCAATAAATACTTGTCATGCAGGGGCGTGCCGGCATCCACGGCGATGGCGCCAGGGACGGGCGCGATACGCGAGGTTTGCTTGGTGCGCGACAGCAGCACGTCCGCAAACACTTCGTGGCCGGCAATCTTGAACGTGCCCGAGGCCATGAAGTTGTCACGCTTGCGTTCCGGATAGATTTCCAGATCCTTGGTGAAATCGTAGCCGCAGTAGTCATCGACCAGGCCGCTGCCATCGTTATACGGTTCGATCACGCGGAACGTCTTCTCGGGACAGGATCCGTTGCTCTTCTGGAAAGGACTGATCAACTGGCCATTGTCATCGGTGGCATTGGCCGGAATCGGGCTGGCGGAGAATTGCTGCTTCTGATAGCGCTTGCCGTTGGCCGAGAATTGCACCTTGCCCGTGCTGGCGAACTTGCGGTCGACGGAAGCGAGCTTGTCGCGCTCGTCGTGGCCAAAGGTCAGCACCACATTGTAGCCATCGTCTTCCAGGTTGCCAAAGCCCTTGGTGGCGCTGATGCGTTTCTCGCGCGCACCGTTTTTTGGTGCGGAGTAGCCGATGGACACATCGCCTTCTGTCGTGTCGTGCTTGGTAATGAAGTTGACCACGCCGGCAATGGCGTCGGCGCCGTACAGCGCGGAGGCGCCGTCGGTCAGCAGTTCGACGCGCTGAATGGCTGAAATGGGAATCGAATTCAAATCGAAACCGGCGGCAAAACCGGTCAGCGTCTGGCCGCCGAACTGGGCCAGGCGTTTACCGTTCAGCAAGACGAGCGTACGCGTCTCACCCACGTTATGCACGGAAATGCCGGAGAAACCAAAGGTGCTGCCGCCAACCGAGGAACTTTCGCTGGTGGCGCCCTGGGCGGAAGAGAGTTTCTTGACCAGATCGGTGACCGAAGTGGCGCCCGAGGTGCGGATGGCTTCAGCGGTCAGGACGGTGACTGGCAAGGCGCCTTCGGCGGCGATGCGCTTGATCGACGAGCCCGTGACTTCCACGCGCTGGATCTGCGTATCGGCCCCTTGCGCATCCTGCGCGATCGCCGACTGTGACGCAACGGACAGCGCCGCTGCCACGCCGCCAGCGCAAACGATGCGCACGGCATGGGAGATGACGGTTTCTTTAAGCATGGTGACCCCTTTTCATTGTACGTTATACAAGCAACGGATCTGGTATCCGCACTGCAGTCGTTCACTTCAAGGCACTCTTGCACCGCACATTTTTCAGGTCCCGGACCCAGCAGGGAGCTCCACGTATTTGCGCGGAAAAAGACACTAGACAACTGAAAGTTAACTTGGAAACTACATAGAATCACAATGCCAATCTTGGTGTCAACAGAACTCAGCACGTGTATGGCGTGCATACAACATTGTGAAAACAAAGGAGGATGGATCACGCAGGCCACCTGGAGGTGGCGCAAACGCAGGCCTGGTCAGCTGCCTAGCCGGCCAGCGGCAGCCTGATCTGTATATGACAGCCGGGAGTGCTGTCGATGGCGCACACCTGGCCGCCCAGCTGCTGCACGATCGTGTAGACGATGTGCATGCCCAGGCCGGAGCCGCCCTGGCCCCGCTTGGTGGTGAAAAACGGTTCAAACATATGCTCGCGCACGGCCGGCGCCAGGCCGATGCCGTCGTCGGAAAAATCCAGCAGCAGCCAGCGCGCAGCCGCGTCAGTGTCATCCGCCTCGATGCGCGCGCGTATCGTGATGCGCCCCGGCCCGCCTTGCGGATAGCCATGGCGGGCGCTGTTCATCAGCAGGTTCGAGAGGATTTGCGACAGTTTGCCGGCCGCCAGGCGCACCTGGCAATCGGGGGCGATATCGAGTTCCACGCCCAGCGCAGCCTTGCGCAGTTCCGGACTGTGCGCCGATACCAGGCCGTGCACATAGTCGTGCAGCGCCAGGTCGGCCACGTATTCGCTGACCTGGTCCACTGCCAGCTGCTTGAAATTGCCGATCAGGTCGGCAGCGCGCGCCAGGTTGCGCTCGACCAGGGCGGCCGCGCCTTTCAAGGATTCGGCAATGTCGATCAGTTCGGCGCGGCTGACCTTGGCGCCGCCCAGCAGCTGCACCAGCTGGTCGGCATAGCTGCCCATGCTCGACGCCGCCGTCAGCGCCACGCCGATGGGCGTGTTGACTTCATGCGAGACACCGGCCACCAGCGAACCGAGCGCCGCCATCTGTTCCTGCTCGATCAGGTTCGCTTGCGCCGCCAGCAGCGACTCGGTGCGCACGCGCACGATTTCTTCCAGCTGCTGGGTGCGCTCCTGGTGCTGCAGCTCGGCTGCGCCGCGCGCCGAGAAGATCGACAGCAGCAGCAGCGCCAGCAAGCGCTTGTTTTCATCGATGGGCCGCGTGTCGATGGCCGACAGGATGCCCAGGGTCTTGCCATCGGTATCGATCAGCGGCATGCCGACATAGCTTTCCGCCCGCATGTCGACGAGGAGACTATCGAATGGAAAGCGACGCTGGATGTCGCTGCCATGAAAACACATGCTCTGGCAAGTCACGTCCTGGCAAGGCGTGTGCTGCAGGCTGTATTCGATATTCGGCTGGTAGCCGTCGCCGCCCCACAGGGCGAGGGTGCGGATGCCTTCGCTGCCGTCGTCCAGGCGGACCAGCCGCCCGGCGATCACATAGTGCACGTCGAGCGCTTCGGCCAGGTCCTTGACGAGGATGCGCAGGAAGTCGTCGCCACGGGCATGCGCAGTCGAGGCGGTAATCGAGCGCAGCGCCGCTTCCGCCAGGGTGCGCCGCTGCTCGGCATCGAACAGGGGTTCTTGCGAATTCACATCAAACAACGGAATACTCATGAATGCTCCTGCGCAGCACCGGAAGCGCAGGCACACTTGCCGGCGCGGCGACTCTCAGCCATGGCCCGCCCCAGCGGACCTGCCGCGATTGTACCCCTGGCTATTGTTTAATAATACAGATACACAGGAATTTTTTATAGCCAGCCGGAACGCTTGAACAAGTAATACATATAACCGCAGACACAGCTCATCACTGCCACGGCGGCCGGGTAGCCATAATGCCAGTCCAGCTCCGGCATGAACTTGAAGTTCATGCCCCAGATGCCGGCAAACGCCGTGAACACGGCGAAAATAGCGGCCCAGGCCGCCAATTGCTTGTTCACTTCGCTCTCGTCGATGGCCACCATCGACAGATTTACCTGAATCGCCGTGCTGATCGTGTCGCGGATCGTGTCGAGCGTGCCGTTGATACGCGCCAGATGGTCATGCACGTCACGGAAATACTCCTGGGTATCGTGGCACAGGGGCGGCACGCGGCCGCCATGCAGCTTGCCCACCGCTTCCATCAGGGGCGCCACCACGTGGCGCAAGACCATGACCTTGCGCTTCAATTGATACAGGCGTTCGATATTGTCGCGCTCGGTGCCACGGTCGAAGATGCGGTCCTCGATCAGTTCCAGTTCCGATTCCAGCGCGTCGAGGACGGGAAAGTAACGGTCGACGACGGCGTCCATCAGCGCATACAGCACGAAGGCGGAGCCCTGACGCAGCAAGTGCGGTTCACGCTCGGCGCGCGCACGGACGCCAAGGAAACCTTGCGAGCTGTTGCTGCGCGACGAAAGCACGTAATTGGCGCCCACGAAAATGTCGACTTCGCCCAACACCAGTTCGTTCTCGACCATTTCCACGGTTTTCACGACGGCAAACAGGGAATCGCCATATTCCTCGATCTTCGGGCGCTGGTGCCCCCGTTGCGCGTCTTCCACCGCCAGTTCGTGCAGGCAAAACTCGTGCTGCATCTGTTTCAGCTCGTCCGGCGTAGCGTCGAGCAGGGCTACCCAGACGAAGCAATCGGGGCGCTCGACGTAGTCGCTGATATCGTCGATCGGCAAGTCGGCCAGTTTTTTGCCATCCTGGTAGGCCACGCAGTTTATGAGCATGCTATTCCACAGTTCAAGTTAACACCGGACGAAACAGTCCGGCAGGCGCCAGCTTACCTTATCGCCTGCTGTGGGTGTTGTGGCGTGCAAGGAACACCGCAAGAAAAAGCGGACGGGGGAGCCCCCGTCCGGCAAGACGTCAATCGTCCTTGGCGCCGTCGATGCCCAATTCGGATATCTTGCGGGTGATGGTGTTGCGGCCGATGCCCAGGCGCACGGCGGCATCGTTCTTGCGCCCGTGCGTATGCTTGAGCGCCGTCTTGATCAGGGCCGACTCGAACTGGCGTCCCAGCACGGCCATGACTTCCTGCTGCCCTGCCCCCAGCATGCCGGCCGCCTGCAATTCCAGCAAGCCGATCCAGCCCGGCGGCGCGCCGTTGGCGGGTGCGGCCGCCTCGAAGACCTGGCCGCCATGCGGATGAGCCACGGCCGCCGGCGCAGCTTCGCCTGCCGCCGCGGTGGCCGCGCCATCGCCCTGCCCCTGCGTCAATTCCAGCGGCAAGTCCTTGATTTCCACCGTCTGGCCCGGCGCCATGACGGTGATCCAGTTGCACAGGTTTTCCAGCTGGCGCACATTGCCGGGCAAATCGAGGCTGCTGAGGAACTGCATCGTCGGCTCGCTCATGCGTTTGGCTTCCACGCCCAGCTGGCGCGCGCTTTGCACCAGGAAGTGGCGCACCAGGATGGGGATATCCTCGCGCCGCTCCCTCAAACTGGGCAGGCGCAGGCGGATCACGTTCAGGCGGTGATACAAGTCTTCGCGGAACAGGCCGTCGCGCACGCGCTGCTCGAGGTTCTGGTGCGTGGCCGTAATGACGCGCACGTTCGCCTTCATCGGCTGATGGCCGCCGACGCGGTAGAAATGGCCGTCGGACAGCACGCGCAGCAAGCGCGTCTGCAGGTCGAACGGCATGTCGCCGATTTCGTCGAGGAACAAAGTGCCGTTCTCGGCTTGCTCGAAGCGGCCCCGGCGCGTCGTTTGCGCGCCCGTAAACGCACCGCGTTCATGGCCAAACAGTTCGGACTCCAGCAAATCCTTCGGGATCGCCGCCGTGTTCAGGGCAATGAACGGCTGCGCCGCGCGCGGGCTGTGCTTGTGCAGCGCGCGCGCCACGAGTTCCTTGCCGGAACCGGATTCGCCCGTGATCAGCACGGTCACATTCGATTGCGACAGGCGGCCGATGGCGCGGAAGACTTCCTGCATGGCCGGCGCCTGGCCGAGGATTTCCGGCGTTTCCGACGGGCCCGACTCGACGCTGGTCTCGCGCAGGCTTTCTTCCAGCGCGCGGCGGATCAGCTCGACGGCCTTGTCGATATCGAAGGGTTTCGCCAGGTATTCGAAGGCGCCGCCCTGGAAGGCTGCGACGGCCGAATCGAGGTCGGAAAAGGCCGTGATGATGATGACCGGCAAGCCGGGAAAGCGCGACTTGACCGTCTGCAGCAATTCCAGGCCGGATGCGCCCGGCATGCGGATATCGGACACGAGCACTTGCGGCGTGTCAAATTCCAGTGCGGCGATGGCGTCGCGCGCATTGGCAAAACTCTTGGTGGCGAGATTTTCCCGCGCCAGGGCTTTTTCCAGCACCCAGCGGATTGATTCGTCGTCGTCAACTATCCAGATTGGCTTCATTAGTGTGTGCGTCCCGCAATGGATTTCATGGGTGGGATACCTCCTCGCTTATGGCAAGGGTAGAACGATCCTGAAATCGGTGTATCCAGGCCGGCTTTCGCACTCGATCACGCCCAGGTGCTGTTGCACGAAGGTTTGCGCCAAGGTCAGTCCCAACCCGCTGCCGCCTTCCCTGCCCGACACCAGCGGGTAGAAAATCCGGTCGCGGATCTGGGGTGCGATGCCCGGTCCATTGTCAATGATATGCAAGTCTAATGCCAGGCCGTAACGGACCTTGGCCAGGGTCACCTGGCGCGCCACGCGCGTCTTGAAAATCAGCTCCGCATCGCCCGCCTCGATGCGCTCGGCCAGGGCTTGCGCCGCGTTGTGCGCGATGTTGAGCACGGTTTGTATCAATTGTTCCTTGTCGCCGCGAAACTCGGGGATCGAGGCATCGTAATCGCGCGAAATAGTCAAGCCACTGGGAAATTCGGCCAGGATCAGGCTGCGCACGCGCTCGCACACCTCGTGGATATTCACGTCGCCCACTATATGCGGGCGGCGGTGCGGCGCCAGCAGGCGGTCGACCAGGGTTTGCAGGCGGTCCGCTTCCTTGATGATGACTTGCGTGTATTCGCGCAGCTCGCTCAAGTGCAGGGCCGGCAATTCCAGCTCCAGCAGCTGGGCCGCGCCGCGGATGCCTCCCAGCGGGTTCTTGATTTCATGCGCCAGGTTACGGATCAGCTCCTTGTTGACCTGGCTCTGGTCGAGGATGCGTTCCTCGCGGTCGAGCTTTAGCTGCTGCACGTTTTCGCGCAGCTCGATCAGCACGCCATCGCGCGGCGCGTCGAGCGCGCTGATGATGCTGTGCACGCGCAGCGGTTCGCGCCCCAGGCGTTCCAGGCTCAGGTCCTGCCGCAAGTCGGAAAATTTATGTTCGAGCGCCTGCGCGCAAATACCGGACAGCTCGTCGGGATTGAGGAACAGCGCCGTCAGCTTTTGCCGCGACAGGGCTTTCAATGAGCTTTCCAGCAGGTTTTCCGCCGCCGCGTTGGCATAGCTGATGCGGCCGTCGCCATCGAGCAGGATCACGGCTGAAGCGAGCAAATCAAGGCCGGCCAGGTGGGCGGGACGGCTGGAATGGTTGTCTGGTGTCATGTGCTTTACCGAATATTCGCGATCTCGCGTTTCAGGGCCTCAACGTTCTGCTGTGTTCGGCTAATGTTGTCCTTCAATTGCGCCACCCGTTCCTGGTATTTCGCATAGTTGCGCTCATTGCCCTGGCGCTCGGGCTGGCCGCCGTTGAATTCCAGGCGCTGCGCCGCCAGTTTCAGTTCTTCGCTGCGCAATTCGTCCTGCAGGATCTGGCGCCGGTCCAGGTCGCGCGCGCGCTGCTCGGCGCCATCGACCTTGGGAAACGCGCCGGCGGCAGGCGCCGCGGTGGCCGCCGCCTGCATGGCGGGCCGGGCAGGCGCGCCGGCCAGCGGCGCCGTCTTGCGTGGCGGCTCCGTCATGGCGCCCGGTAAATCGAGCAGCTGGCAATGCGCGCCAGCCCGCTTGTCCGTGTACGTCTTGTGTCCTTGCGCATCGGCGCACACATACAGCTGCCCGTGCGCCTGTGCCGCCGCGCCCAGCAATCCTGCCATCAGCGCCATTCTGTAATGCTTGGTCAATCTTCACTCCTGTCGGCACATGCCGCATCGTTCCTGGGCCGACTATACAACACCGCACGATCACCGCCTTGGCGTACTGCATAAAAAAACGCGGGCAAGACCATCGCCTCACCCGCGTTTTTATTCACTACCGGCACATTGCCGGCATGGCGCCATTACAGCGAGTAGTACATGTCGAACTCGGCAGGATGCGTGGTCATGCGCATGCGCTGTACGTCCTGCATTTTCAGTTCCAGGTAAGCGTCGATCATCGAATCGCTGAACACGCCGCCACGGGTCAGGAACTCGCGGTCCTTGTCCAGTGCGTCCAGTGCTTCTTCCAGCGAAGCGCACACGGTCGGGATCAGTGCGTCTTCTTCCGGCGGCAGATGGTACAGATCTTTCGAGGCGGCTTCGCCCGGATGGATCTTGTTGGCAACGCCGTCCAGGCCTGCCATCAGCAGTGCGGCGAAGCACAGGTACGGGTTCGCCAGTGGGTCCGGGAAGCGCGCTTCGACGCGGCGGCCTTTTGGATTGGCCACGTGCGGGATGCGGATCGAGGCGGAACGGTTTTTCGCCGAGTACGCCAGTTTCACTGGGGCTTCGTAGCCTGGTACCAGACGCTTGTACGAGTTGGTGCCCGGGTTGGTGATCGCGTTCAGTGCCTTGGCGTGCTTGATGATGCCGCCGATGTAGTACAGGGCGAAATCGGACAGGCCGGCATAGCCGTCGCCAGCGAACAGGTTTTTGCCATCTTTCCATACGGATTGATGCACGTGCATGCCCGAACCGTTGTCGCCAACGATAGGTTTCGGCATGAAGGTGGCGGTCTTGCCATAGCTGTGCGCCACGTTCCACACCACGTATTTCAGGTTTTGCGTCCAGTCGGCGCGCTCGACCAGGGTCGAGAACTTGGTGCCGATTTCATTCTGGCCGGCGCCGGCCACTTCGTGATGATGTACCTCAACCGGGATGCCCAGCGATTCCAGGATCAGGCACATTTCCGAACGCATGTCCTGGAAGCTGTCCACTGGTGGCACCGGGAAGTAGCCGCCCTTGACGGTAGGACGGTGGCCGCTGTTGCCGCCTTCGATGTCCTTGCCGGTCGACCACGAACCTTCGTCCGAACCGATCTTGACGAAGCAGCCCGACATGTCGATCTTCCAGCGCACGCTGTCGAAGATGAAGAATTCCGGCTCAGGGCCGAAGTAGGCGGTGTCGCCCATGCCCGACGATTTCAGGTAGGCTTCGGCGCGTTTCGCGATCGAGCGCGGGTCGCGGTCATAGCCCTTGCCGTCCGACGGTTCGATCACGTCGCACTGCATGAACAGGGTCGTTTCTTCCATGAACGGATCGATATTGGCCGTGTTTGGATCCGGCAGCAAGATCATGTCGGACGCTTCAATGCCTTTCCAGCCAGCGATCGAAGAACCGTCAAAGGCGTGGCCCGACTCGAATTTGTCCATGTCGAAGTGCGACACGGGAACCGTCACGTGCTGCTCTTTACCACGGGTATCAGCAAAGCGGAAATCAACGAATTTGACTTCGTTTTCTTCTACCATCTTCAAGACTTCTGCGGCTGTCATTGCCATGCGTATCTCCTAAATGAATGTGGGGTGAGCCGACCTTAGTGCGTCTGGGCTGATGAAGCGAAGCAAACATTGCGTGCCACCAAAACTCATAAGGATCATAGCAGATTCCATGCCAGCTCCAGGAGCCCCCTGGTGCCGGCAACAAAATTACTGCCATCCCAGTGAAAGTTTCATGCCCGCGATTTTCCTGCTGCGTTTGCGTCAAATCAAGAATGCACTATGCAAGTGCAAAAAACGAATAACGCACCATTATCGTGCATTTTGTATGAATTTCTGGAAAATGCCTCGTTGTGGTGCAAAGACTGTGCACCATGGTTTCCCGTTTGCGGGGCGCGAACGGCGCACTATAATCGTACACACCTGCCCACTTTCATCGAGGACGCCATGACTACCGCCGCCGACATCCTGACCACCGCCCGCAGCCGGGCCAATGAAGGTACGCCGTATGCCGGCGCCGTCACGCCGCAGGAAGCGTACGACCTGCTGCAAGGCGACGCTGCCGCCAAGCTCATCGATGTGCGCACGAATGCCGAGCGCGACTGGGTCGGCCGGGTCGACATCGCCGATACCCAGCATGGTGCGGTGCAGTGGGCCACCTACCCGGGTGGCGTGCCGAATCCCGATTTCCTCGCGCAACTGGCCGCCCAGGCCGGCAAGGATGAGGTGCTGCTGTTCCTGTGCCGCTCCGGCGTGCGTTCGCGCCATGCCGCCAAGCTGGCGACCGAACACGGCTACATGAACTGCTTCGACATCCTCGAAGGCTTCGAGGGCGACAAGGACGCCGATGGCCACCGCAAGCAGATCGGCGGCTGGTGCAAGGCGGGGTTGCCGTGGCTGGGCGCCTGACACCAAGAACAACGGAACCGCTTCCGATGACGGCCACGCGTCGTCCGGAGGCAAGTCCCGCGCTGGCTTGATGCTTCAGGCCGGCTCACCCACCTCGGGCGCCGGGTGCTCGCCCATCAGGGTCAAGATGCGCTTGCGCACGAAATTGATGTGGCTGCGCAAGCCATACAAACCATCGGCAAACGACAGCGGTATCGATATCTGGTTGACCATTTCCTCGATCTGGTCCAGCCGTTGCAATTGCGTCGCATAGACTTGCGCGCGCTGCTCTTCCGGCACGTCTTCCAGCGCCTGCTCCACCGTGCGCAACTGGCCGTACCAGCGGTACACGCGCGAGCGGATGCGCCACACGTACAGGGGCGGCACCACGCGCGACAGGGGCAGGATCAAGGCGCCCAGCGCCACCACCAGCACCCACATGCGGTCGAAGAAATTGGCCAGCCAGAAACTCATGTAGCGCTGCAGCACAGGCGCGCCATCCTTGTAGAATTTCAGCGCTTCCGGTGCCACGGGAATCTCCGTGTAGCGCGCGGATGGGAACTGCCCCTGCTGCTGAAACCAGCCCGTGCCGCCATGGATTCCGGCTGCCGCCTGCACGAACAGGTCGACCAGGGCAGGATGCAAGTCTTCGCGCGCGACCAAAGTGGCGGTCGGCGCGATCAGCTGATAATCCTGCGCGGGAATGTTCTGCCCCAGGTCGACGATGCCGCGCGGCAAGACGACATGCGTGAGGAAAGGCAGGCGCCGCGTGTACGCTTCCGCCTGCGAAAAGTCAAACAGCTTGATGCCCGGCGTTTGCAGCAGCATCTGGATCAGCGGCGCTTCCGGCGCCGAGCTGAACACGAGACCGTCGATGCGCCCTTCCAGCAGCTCCACCGTGGCAGGCGTGTTCTGCAAGTCGCTCACCGTCAAGTCCTTGGCTTCGACGCCATTTACGGACAGCAATTGCCGGAACAGGCCGGGCACGCCCGTGCCTTCCGGCCCCAGGTTGATCTTCATGCCCTTCAGTTGCGTCAGCTCCGTCACGGCCTTGTCTTCACGCAAGAATAGCCAGACGGGTTCCGTAAACAGGCTGCCCAGGGAAATCAAGCCATGGCGCTCGGCATCGTCGTGTTCCGTCGAGCCGCTTTGCACGAAGGCAATATCGGTCTTGCCCGCGTTCAGGCGCTGCAGGTTTTCCTGCGAACCCAGCGACGGCTGCAAGGTCACCTTGATGCCGTGCTTGGCCAAGGTGGCCGCATATTTCTTGCCGAATTCTTCGTAGGCGCTATTGTCCTGCCCCGTCGACAGGCTCACCTGGCGCGGCGGCGCGGGGTCGACCAGCCAGTACGCGAGCGCGCAAAACGCGCCGACCAGCAGCAAGGTGGGACCGGCGGTGGCGAGGAAGTCGCGCACGGAAAAGCGGCTGAACGCGAGGATTTTGGACATGTGGTGGCGCATAGGTTTCATGGGTGGCTACGATGCCAAGAAAACCCCAACTATGCAAGGCACTTTCACATGCGCGGCGCGGCCAATTCGGCTACAGTTCTGGATCGCCCACCTGCCTATGGAGTCACGCATGCTGAAAATTCTTGGAAAAGCCGCTTCGATCAATGTCCGTAAAGTCCTGTGGACGTGCGAGGAACTCGACCTGCCGTATGAACGCGAAGACTGGGGCAGCGGCTTTCGCAGCACGGACGACCCGGCCTTTCTGGCCTTGAACCCGAACGCCATGGTGCCCGTGCTGCTCGATGGCGACCTGGTGCTGTGGGAATCAAACACGATTTGCCGCTACCTGTGCGCCCAGGCGGGCCGCGACGACTTGCTGCCGAGTAATCCCCGCGCCCGCGCGGAAGTGGAAAAATGGATGGATTGGCAAATGGGCGATTTGAACAACAGCTGGCGCTACGCCTTCATGTCGCTGGTGCGCCACAGCCCGGCCCACCAGGATGCGGCGCAGCTGGCGGCCGGTATTGCCGGATGGAACAAGATGATGGGCGTGCTGGAACAGCAGCTGCAGCGCACGGGCGCCTTCGTCTGCGGCGAAGCGTTCACCCTGGCAGATATCGTACTGGGCCTGTCCGTCAAGCGCTGGTTGATGGCGCCCATGCAGCACCCCGACTATCCCGCCATCGCCGCGTATCACGCGCGCCTGGAAGGTAAAACCGCCGTATTTGCTGGTTAGTCCAGTTCGATTGCCTCGACCGTGCCGCCGATGACATAGCAATCGCCATCGCGGCGCACTTCCTCAAGGGTCGCCGGGTCGGCGTGCGCATACGTGCCGTCGATATCGACGCACCAGACATCGCCGAAACGCAGCAACTTCACGCCGCAGCAGATGCGGTTGATGAAGTTGCCCGGCGTCCTGACCAGTACTTCCCGCACTTCTCCCACCGTGATGGCGACTTTGCGCCAGACATTGCCTTCCAGCCCATGATTTCTTGCGTACAAGACGATGCGCACGGCGTGCACGCCTTGGGGCTGGTACATCTGTTCCATCGACACCAGTGAGCCATCGTCAAAGCGGTGGTATTGCTGAAAAATCTGCTGCGTCTTGTCCAATTCCACTCCCCCCCCCCCAAAAAAACGCCGGCCTTGCGGGCCGGCGTTCACACAAGCCAGATACTTTTAATTCGTGCACTGCTTGGCCACACCTTCGGCCGGCGCGGGCGCCTCGATCAGCGGCATCAAACTCGGCGCCAGGGACACCAGCAGTTGCACCGGCAAGGCACTGGTGAAATCGTAGTTCTTCGATTCCGGTCCGCGCACATACGCCGTCATGCTGCCATAGAAGCGCTCGCCGATATTGAACACAAATGTCGCCGAGCGGTTCACATAGCGCGACTCGATCAAGCGGCCACCGGCGCCGTACACGTCGAAGCGCTGGTCGCCCGTACCCGTCTTGCCGCCCATCGGGATCGGCACGCCATCGGCGCCGACAAACGCCGTCTTCGCCCGTTTCGCCGTACCGTCCGACACCACTTCGCGGATGGCCTTGGCCACTGCCTTGGCCACGTCCGGCGACAGCACTTGCTCCGCTTCCACCTTGCTGCCACGCTTGACCATGGTGTCGTATGGCGTATTGGCGGCGAAATGCATGGAATCGATGCGCACGCTCGGTTTACGCACGCCATCGTTGATGATGATGCCCATCAACTCGGCCAGTGCGGCGGGACGGTCGGCCGATGCGCCCAGGGTTGTCGCGTACGACGGCACGAGCGAGTCGAACGGATAGCCCATCTTCTTCCACTGGCGGTGGATTTCCAGGAACCCTTCCACTTCCAGCAAGTTGGCGATGCGGCGGTCCTGCGCATGCTTGCGGTGCGTATTGAACAGCCATTTATAGACTTCCTGGCGTTCCTTCTCGCTGGCTGCCACCATCTGCGACAGGGTGGAACCTTCGTGCTGGCGCAGATACGCCACCATCCACAGTTCCAGCGGATGCACATTGGCCAGGTAGCCACGGTCGGCCAGCGACCAGTTTTCCATCGCGTACTGCTGGTACATCTTGGCGACACGCTCGGGCGGTACTTCGTTTTGCGACGTCAAGTTGGCATTGAGGAAATCGCCGAATTCCGCCACCGTGCCCTTCGGATTCACGGTGCGGAAGATATTGGCCAGGCGCACGGGGGTCGGGCGGATGCTGGCCAACAAAATCTTTTCCTGCTCGTCAACGCTCTTGCCGCGGTATTTCTGATAGAAGCGGTGCAGGAATTCACGCCCTTCCTTGTCGGCAAAACGGCTCAGGTACTGGGCCCGGCGCGGATCATCCGCATCCGCCAGCAGCGAAGCCGAGGAATCGGGACGCGAAAACATGTAATAGCGGGCCACGTCGCGCATCAGGCGCACGAACACCAGGTTGGTCGACTGGCGCAGCGCCTGCTGCAAGGTCATGATGCGGCTGTCGTCGAGCTTGGAGAAGTTGCCGAAATGGTGCAAGCCGCCACCCGTGAAGAAGCCTTCGCCCGGGTTGCCAGAATATTTGCGTTCCATGGCGGCCGCCAGCATGGCCGGCAGGTTGCGCGCCTCGCCGAGTGCCAACGGTTTCAGATAGGCAATCGCCCACTGCGACAGCATGTCCTTGGGATCGACGGCGATTTTATTCAGCTCGGCGGCGCCCATGCCGCTGTAGCGCTGGTGCAACTGGTCGATGATGTCCAGGTAGGTGACCAGGGTGCGCAGCTTGGCCGTGGAACCGAGGTCCAGCTTGGCGCCTTCGTTGATGTCGAGCGGCTGGTCGTAGTTATCCGTCTGCACGCGCAGCAAGTTGGCTTGATCGCCCTTTTGCAGCAGGGTAAAGCTGTAGACCACGTTGGCCGGGTCGCCATTGCCCAGCATGCCCTTGCCCGTCAGGCCGGCCGCTTTCGCCACTTCCGGATCGCGCAATTCGCGCAAGACCTTGGTGACGGCGTTTTGCGCCTGCGCGTCGAGCGTGCTGACCACTTTCAGGTCGAGGCGGTCGAGGTTGTACAAGCGCGGGTCGCCTAGCATGCTGGCCAGATGATTGCGCACGGCATTCGAGGCTTTGCGCGTGACGAACGAGGTCGATGCTTCCGATTGCACGCCGGAAGCCGTCGACGGACGCAGCTTCTCGGCGATGGCCGCATTGCGCAGCTGCGGCGAAATCACGCCCGCTTGCGCCAGCAGGCGCAGATGGCTGTTGGTCAATTCTTCCAGGTCGGCGCCACCGGCCACCAGATAATGCGATGGACGGCGCTGCGCGATCAAGAGGCTCAGCGCCTGCTTGTAGGCCAGCGCGCTGCCCGGCTGGTCCATATTACCCTTGAGCAAAGTCTTCACTTCGGCAAATGGCCTGCCATACCAGACCCACATGCCGTCGCCAATACCGTTGACTTCGCCAAAACCGCTCTTTGCCGACAGCGGCACGGTATTGAGGTAATTGACGACGATCTTGCGCCGCGCTTCCATGGTGTTTTCGCCATCCTGGTACGAGCGCAGGCTGGCCGAAATCATCTGCAGCAACTTGTCCTGCATGGAACTGGTGCGGCCGTCTTCCGAATGCCGGTATTTTTCAATTTGGGTAGCCAGAGTGCTGCCGCCGCCACTGCGGTGGCCGCCGAACAGGTTCAGCGCCTTGTCGAGGACAGCCTTGCTCAGGCGGTCCCATTCCACGGCGGGATTGCGCTCGGGCGTGCCCGGGTCGAGCAATTCGCGGTTTTCGATGAACAGCAGGCTTTGCACGAGCGCGGGCGGCGCTTCAGCAAAGCCGTCGAACATGCGCTCGGGATAGCTGGCCGCGAACAGGGGCGCGGCGCGGCAATCGAGGATGGTCAGTCCGGCGCGGTTTTTCTCGTGATACGTGGCAAAGATGCCCCGGTCGACCAGTTGCACCATTTTCGGCGACATGCGCGCCTGCGCCGTCACTTCATAGTCGCGCGCATTGAGCTTGCCAATAAAATCCGGCAGGCTGGCATAGCCGAGCCGCTCGTCATACGGTCCGTGCTGCGGATAGCGGATGGCGCCCGCCGGTGCCGGGCCAGGCTCGACCTTGAACGCCAGCTGGCGGTCCAGGCGCGTGAAAAACTCCGCCTGCAGGGCCGAGGTGCGCACTTCACGCATGACGAACCACGCCGCGCCGGCGATCAGCGCCAGCACGATGATGGCAAAGATGGGCCAGATGCGCGAACGGCGCTTCTTCGGCGGGCGCGCCGGCGGCGGTGCCTCGGCGCCCGTGTCGGAGAGTGGATCAGAGGGGGGCCGCTCTTGCGCGGCCAGATTGACGCCTGTGTCTTTCATGGGATGCTGGGGTAAGGTTGGGTTTGGACGGCGCGGGAAATGCGGTAGCGATACCGCTCCGCGCGGGATAAGACCAGGGCCGGCCAGGGCCGGTCACGACAAAGCTTGCTTAACATGATGTCCATACCGGTGAATCAAAAAAACACGCTACTGCACAGGCAGGCAACCCCGCGTTTGACACGCCAGGCTCCTGTTCACCATTCCACCACATCGGCATGGGAACGACTGACGAGCGCACACAAAAATCTTGCTTCATTGAAGATTTTCGCAAAAAAACAACGTCTTGGAATGTACGCTTGCGTACATAGATGCAAGGCGGGCTGAACGCCGGCGAAAAAGCCGCCGGCGCCGGGCTGGCTGCATGTCAGATGGTGGTGTATTCCGCTTGCAAGGTATCGAGCGCGGCGCACATCTGCGCGAAGGCGGCCTCTGCCTGCGCGGGCTCGCCCTTGACGCCCAGTTCGATATGCCGGTGCGTCTGCGCATCGCCCACGCTGGGCAGGCTGAACACCTTAATCAGCGGAAAATCTGTTTCCAGGCGCACCATCAGCGGCGTCAGCAGGGATTCGGCCGTTTCATACACGAGCAAGGCGTGTTCCGCGTGCGGCACCTGGTTGAACAGGTGCGCATAATGCGTGTCGAGCACCCATTCGATCATGGGCCAGGACATGACGGGAAAGCCGGGCACGAAATAATGTTCGCGTACGGCAAAGCCGGCAATCTTGTTGTACGGATTCGGAATCAGCTCGGCGCCTTCGACAAATTCCGCCATTTTCAGGCGGTGCAGGTTTTCCGGCGAGTTCAAATCGGCCGGCACGCCCGCCTCTACGCCCATTTCCGTGATGCGCTGCTGGATATTGACCTTGCCCTGCGGATGCAGCACCAGCGGCAAGCCCAGCGCATCGGCCGCTGCCTGGCGCGTATGGTCATCCGGCGTGGCGCCGATGCCGCCAAAGCTGAAGACGATGTCGCCGCTGGCAAAGCTGCGCTTGAGCAGGGCGACCAGGCGGGCCGGCTCGTCACCCACGTATTCCGCCCAGCTCAGCTGCAAGCCCCGTGCCTTGAGCATGCTCACTACTTTCGGGAAATGCTGGTCCGTGCGCTTGCCCGACAGGATTTCGTCGCCGATGATGATCAATCCGATAGCCATGAAACTCCCTCGTAGAATTCGATAAAAATACTCAGGCGTCCGCCGGCGCCACGTCGGTCATGCCGCGTACGCCCCGCAAACGCGACAGTGCTTCCAGGCAGTAATACTGGAACCACAGGCCCGTGAAGATAAAGATCAGCACATACAGCCAGATGGCGAACGCCGCCAGGAAGGGGAAGAACACCACCGACATCACGCCGCCCATCCACAGCATGCCCGGCACGGCGCCGGCCGCGCCGGACACCATGCCGATGGCCAGCAGGGGCCAGCGCTGCGTGCGCATGATGGCGTGGCGCTCTTCCGCGCTGGCGTAGTCGGCCATGGCGTCATACGCCATCACGCGGTAGGTCAGCCAGCCCCACAGCACGGCTTGTCCCGCCAGCGCGGCCGGCGGAAACGCGTACAGGGGCAGCATGATGACCCAGGCGATGATGAACAGCAAAAAGGTGGCCAGGGACGTCCCCACGCTGCCCAGCAGGCTGCCGCCATGTTTCTTTTCCAGCTCAGGAAAGTGCCGCCCGCCGATATGGCGGCCAATGGCCGGCATGGCGAACAGGCCCATGAAGATCAGCGCCGTCAGGATCATCAGCGGCAGCAGCATGAACATGGCGATCAGCGGCACGATCACCGCCTTCAGCACGCCCAGGCCAAAGGTGGACAGCACCTGGCCGCTGGTGCGGAAGAAATCGTACTGCGTAAACAGCGCATGCAGGCTGTCGATCAGCGGCTGCAAGCCCACATACAGCAGTCCGCCCCACAAGATCAGCGACAGGATGAACGGCGCCACGCTCAGCAGCAATATCCTGCCGTGCAATTGCGACAGGAAAGCACGGCCATACGAATTCAACACATTACGCATCAACGGCGTCCTTTTCGTTTAATTCTTGCAAATTCCACCATGCGGCGCAGGCCCAGCCATTGCTGCTGCCAGAAGCCGTGGCCATAGCTGCGCCCCGGCCGGCCCATGCCCTTGCTATCGATACGGGCCAGCTGGTCGCGCACGCCCGTGCGCGCATAGCCGGCAGAGAAATTCGCGGTGCCCAGCAGCATATCCCAAATCGGCAAGACCACGCCGAAGTTGCAACCGCCCATGCTGCCCTTGCCTTTCGACTCGTGCCCCACGCCGATCGCGTGATGCGTGCGGTGGAAACGGGGCGAGATCAGCAGCCGCTCGCCGATGCGGCCGAAGTGTATCCTCACATTCGCGTGCTGCAAGCTTTGCAGAATGCGCGAAATCGACACCAGCAGCACATACTGGCCTGGCGGCACACCGATACCGAGCGCCACCAGGGCCATCACCACGTCGCGCAGGAAGTCATCGAGCAGGTGGTTGCGGTCATCGCTCCACAAGTTCATGTTTTGCTGGCTGTGATGCAGGCTGTGCAAGCCCCACCACCAGCCGAAATGGTGCGAGGCCCGGTGGTAGCAATAGTCGACGAAGTCCAGTATCACAAAATAAATGATAAAACTGAGTAAGGGACTGATGCCGGGCAACAGCGATTCCAGGTTCAGGGGATGAATATTGTCGAAACGCAAGGCGCCCGCCAATGCATCCATCAGCGGATCGAGCGTGAAAAAGACCACGACAGAAAACAGGCCGATGCGGTGCAGCACGGTGTAGATGAAATCGTTCCAGCGGGCGCGCGGGTCGGTGATCTTTTGCGCGGGAATCAAGGCTTCAAGCGGGCGCAGCACGAGAAACAGCAGCACCAGTTCGCACAGGCCGATCAGCAGCCACTCCGTGCCCTCGAACGCTTCTTCCGTGAATTCGCCAAAGCCCAGGTGATACACGAGGGGATTCACGATGGTCTGGAACAGCCAGCCCTGCGCCACGCCAAAGGCGTCGACGACGGCGTCGATGACGGGAGTGACGTGGCCGAGGATGTCGGCGGCGATCATGGCTGGCCCTTCTTCTGCGCGTAGGCAGGATGCTCGCGCAGGGTGGCAAAGCAGAACCCTTTGTCTTGCAAGCCGGAAATCAAGGCGTCCAGGTTGGCGGGCGCCCACGCATCCTTGCGCGACCAGATACCCATATGCGAAATGAAAATATCGCCGCTGCGCAAGTTCGCCAGCGCTTTTTTCAGCAACATGGCGTTCGGATACTTGTCGCTGGGCAGCTCATCGCCGGAATACCCCGCCGGCGCCCAGCCCGCATGCTGATAGCCGCAGGCGCTGCCGGCCGCCAGGGTGCGCGGCGACGTGTAACCGCCCGGCGCACGCCAGAATGGGTCGAGCTTGTGCCCGGTCAGTTCCTGGAAGCGCGTATCGACGCGGCGCAATTCCTCGCAGAACTGTTTATCCGTGAACGACGCCAGCTTGCCGCCATCCTTGCCGAACTGGGGCTTGACCTGGATCAAACCGTTGGCCAGATCCTTCTTCCAGTACACATGGTCAAACGTATGCGTGCCGAACGCATGGCCTTCGGCGACCCGGGCTTTCCAGTACGGCGCCCACGAGGCATCGAGCGAATAGTCGCCGCGCGTGGTCTTTTCATTGGCGAGGAAGAAGGTTGCCTTCACATGGCGTTGATTCAGCACGTCGGCGATCAGTTGCGCTTGCGACTGGCTGCCCGTGTCGAAGGTCATGTAGATGGTGCCCTTGCAGGCGGCTGGCGCAACAGGTGCGGCGGCCTGCGCGGGCGATAGCATGGCGCTGACGCACAACAGCATGGCGGGCACGTGGCACGCGGGAATCAGACGTTTCATCAGCACACCCGCCATCACATGCGCGGCGAGTGGGTGGCGAAATACACGCCATGGGGCGAGCGGCCCACCGGTATGGTCTTGATGACCTTGCGCGTCGTCAGGTCGATCACGGCCACTTTCTTGATCCAGCGCAGGGTCACCCACATGGTCTTGCCATCGGGCGTGATTTCCATGCAGTCCGGGCCGCCCGGCACATTGATGGTGCCCACGTTTTCCAGGGTTTTCTGGTCGATGATGTTGATCGTGTTCGACACGCGGTTCGAGACGAACGTCATGCGGTTGTCCCCCAGCGCGCGGAAATTATGCGTGCCGGCGCCCGCCTTGATGCGCTTGACGGTCTTTTGCGTGCGCCAGTCGATCACTTCCACGTAATCGCTGCCCATGATGCCAACCAGCAAATGCTTGCCATCGGGCGTCATGGTGATGCCGGCTGGCGCCGGGCCGACGGGCATGGTCCATTTCACGGTTTGCGTGGCCAGGTCGATGGCGCTGACCTGGTTGCTGCCCTGCTGCGTGATGAAAGCCATGGTGCTGTCAGCCGTGAACGCCATGTGGCTGGGCAACTTCGGCAGCGGGATGCGCTTGGCCAGGGTCAGGTTCTTGCCGTCGTAGCGGTACAGGTCGATGCGGTCCAGGCGCAGCGAATTCGAAATGAACCACTTCTGGTCAGGCGAAAAGCCGATCTGGTAAGGATCGAGGATATTGCTGATGCGGCGCTGGATCTGGCCCGAGACAGGGTCGAGGAAAATCAGCTCGTTGCCGACGGAACTGGCGACGATCAGCGACTTGCCATCCGGCGTTTCCATCAGATGGTGCGGTTCCTTGCCGACGGCAAAGGTAGACAGGGGAGCATAGGTTTTCTGGTCCAGCAGTTGCACCGTAGCATCACGGGAATTGAGCACCACCACCACTTCGGCTTGCGCCGTCGATATTGCGGAAACCAGGCACAGCGAGGAAAAAACAAGGCGGCATAGACTGCGGAACATGGAAGAAATCACTGTTAAATACAAAACATGCATTTTACGTGGAACACTGTATTTATTGTGTTAAATCCCCCCTTAAATGCGACCGGCAGCCACACATCGTCGTAATTTCTGGTTTTTCCCTGCGCCGGGCCTGGAATGGCGCTTTGCAACTCATTGCTCTACAATCTGAAGCTTTCATCGCCTACACAAGGATTATCATGACCACCACCACTACCGCTTCCGGCCTGCAATACATCGATACCACCGTTGGCGAAGGCGCTGAAGCGCAAGCTGGCAACAATGTTGTCGTGCATTACACGGGCTGGCTGCAAAACGACGACGGCAGCGCCGGCGCGAAATTTGACTCGAGCAAGGACCGCAACGACCCATTCGAATTCCCGCTGGGCGCCGGCCGCGTCATTCAAGGTTGGGACGAAGGCGTGCAAGGCATGAAAGTGGGCGGCAAGCGCCAGCTGATCATCCCTGCGGCACTGGGCTATGGCGCACGCGGCGCCGGCGGCGTGATTCCACCGAACGCCACCCTGATTTTCGACGTCGAACTGCTGGGCGTATAAGAACAGACTCCGCAGCGCGCAAGCGACTGTACCAGGCGCCGCCCCTGTTCACGCAGCGGCGGCGTTTTTGTTTTGAGTGTGTCCTCTAATGCACGGCGCGCTTTTTTCACTATGATGTCAGGCACTGCAGCACGCACGGTGGCCACTCCGCCGGGCCTGCCGCACTTTTCCAGCGATTCCATCAGCACACAGGAGCCATCATGAGTTTACAAGAGCAATTCGAACAAGCGCAGCTCGATTCCAAGACCCTGTCCGAGCGTCCGGACAATATGACCTTGTTGAAAATCTATGCCTTGTTCAAGCAAGCCTCGAGCGGCGACGCCACGGGCGAGCGTCCTGGCATGACCGACTTCGTCAACCGCGCCAAGTTCGACGCCTGGGCGGCCCTGGCCGGCACCTCGAAGGAAGAGGCGCAACAGCAATACATCGACCTGATCGAAGACTTGAAGGACTGATCTTCCCCTGCCCCGGCACTTGCCGGGGCAGTATAATTTCTGCATGACACCATCACCGCTTTCCCCAGTTTCGCTGGCCCATGCCGCCGACCTGCCCCGTTTGTTCGACGTCTGGCACCTGTCCGTACGCGCCACCCACGATTTTCTCGCCGATAGCGATATCGCCTTCCTGATGCCCTTCGTCCGCGATGAGCTGGCCAGGGTGACGGCAGCAAGCCTGCTGCACGTGCTGCGCGCCGATGACGGCGTCGCTCATGCCTTCCTGTGCGTCGAGCACGCCAAGATCGAGATGCTGTTCGTGCATCCCGACCGGCGCGGTAGCGGCGCCGGCCGCGCGCTGGTCCGGCATGCCATCGCGGCCCTGGGAGCCACGGCCGTCGACGTCAACGAGCACAACGCGCAAGCATATGGCTTTTACCGGCACCTGGGCTTTATCGAGGAAAACCGCTCGGAATGCGACCCGTTCGGCAAGCCTTTCCCCATTTTGCACCTGAAACTGGCCAAAATGGCCTAAAAACTCACCAAAAACCACCAAAACAGGCCGTTAACGCAAAAGTGGCTACCGAATCGGTAGCCACTTCTTTCAATGCCGGGTAGCGCTGAAACTTACTTCTTTACCGCCGCCAGCGCTTGCGCGATCCAGCCGTCAAACGTCTGCTGGTGGTACTTGATCCAGCCAGCCGTATGGCGGGCGATATCGGCCTGCGTGTTTTCGCCGCGGCGCATGCGCTCGTTCTGCGCATTGATGTCCGCCACGGGCAATTGCATCACTTCGAACAGCTTGGCCGCGGCCGGATTTTTCTCCGCCCAGGCCTTGTTCGACACGATGCGCGCCGTGTTGACGGCAAAACCGTAGTCGCTGCCATCGTCGAGGCGGGTATTCACCTTGTCCGGATTGGCCGAGAACGGCACTTTCAGCCAGACCACGTCCTTGCCCGGCACCAGCACGCCACTGACCCAGTACGGCGTCCACGTGTAATACAGGATGGACTCGCCACGCTTGTAGCGGCCCAGGGTATCGGCGATCAGGGCCGCATAGCTGCCCTGCACATGCGTCACCGTCTCGCGCAATTTATACGCATCCATGTGATTCTCGATCAGCGCTTCGCAGCCCCAGCCGGGGTTGCAGCCCGTCAAGTCGGCCTTGCCATCGCCATCGTGGTCGAACAGCTTGGCCAGGGTGGGGTCACGCAACTGGTCGATATTCGTGATGTTGTACTTCTCGGCCGTCGCCTTGTCGATCAGATAACCTTGCGCGGCAGGACCGGCGTATTGGCCCGTGCGCAACAGCTTGGCGTCGCCGCCCGCATTGTTATAGAAATCCTTGTGCATCGGATCCCAGTGCACGGCCATGAAGGTGGCGTCACCGTTGGCGATGGCGATATGCGCGGTCGGATACTCCACTTCCTTGATCGGCTGCACTTCGTAGCCCAGCTTTTCCAGGGCCTTGTCGACCAGCATGGTCTGGAAGGTTTCTTCCGCGATCGAGCTTTGCAGCGGCTGCACCTTGACGCCCTTGCCGGGCAGCGCATCGGCGGCCACGGCCGGCGTCTGCGCCATGGCCAGGCTGGTGGTCAGGGCCAGGGCGGCGATCGCCAGGGCGGAAAACAGCTGGAACTTGCGTTGCGATTTTTGCGTCTCTTTAAAATGTGCGATTTGATGCATGTAAATCCTTTCTTATTGTGCGTTGGCCAGCGTTGCTTGCTGTTCAACATTATTTTTGTCCGTGTTGCCGCGCACCAGGCGCAGCACGAAACCGGCAGGACCCGTCTGGTACCAATGGCGCACGCCACGGCGTGGCTGGCCCATCGCTTGCGTCAATCGGTCCAGGGTGATGGCCAGCAGCACGATGCCCAGGCCACCCACGGTTGCCAAACCCATGTCCAGGCGGCCAATGCCGCGCAATACCATCTGGCCCAGGCCACCCACGGCGATCATCGAGGCGATCACGACCATCGACAGCGACAGCATCAGCGACTGGTTGATACCGGCCATGATGGACGGCATGGCCAGCGGAAATTGCACGCGGGTCAGCAGCTGCCACGGCGAGGCGCCATAGGCGCGGGCCGCTTCGATCAGGTCGGGACGCACCTGGCGGATACCGAGGTTGGTCAAACGCACCAGCGGCGGCAGGGCAAAGATGATCGTCACAATCACGCCTGGCGCATTACCGATACCAAACAGCATCACCACGGGTACCAGGTAGACGAAGGCAGGCGTCGTCTGCATGGCGTCCAGCAGGGGGCGCAGGATATTCTGCGCGCGGTCGCTGCTGGCAAGGAAAATACCCAGCGGCAAGCCGATGGCCAGACAGAAAGCCAGCGACGTCAATACCAGCGACAGGGTGGTCATGGCTTCCGGCCAGATGCCCAGCATCGACACCACCAGCAGCGCCAGCACGGTACCGATGGCCAGGGTACGGCTGGTAAATTGCCACGCCAGCAAGCCGATGATGGCGATCACCGTCAGCGACGGGGCCGCCAGCAATACGCCTTCCACGCCGGACAGCACGCTGTCGATCGGTGCGCGCACGGCCTGGAAGAAAGGACGGAAATGGGTGACAACCCAACCCAGGCCCTGGTTGATCCAGCTTTCCAGCGGCAGCGAGCCGTCGAAGATCTGTGTCAGGTGAAAGCCGCTCGCATGTTCCGGCTGCACGGCAGGCGCGGCGGCGTCCAGCCAGGCGGTGCTGGCGTCGGTGGGCGGCGTCAGCGCCCAGGGATTGATTTGGGCGGCCTGTTCAACAACAGGTTCTACTGTGGAAACGGTGCTTGGGTTCATGCTTGTCCTTTCTGTTGTTGTGGCTCGGCAATGGCTGGCGTGTCGCGGTCGAGGAACTTCAGCAAGGTCGTCTTGCTGATGGCGCCGCGGAAGCTGCCGTCATTGGCCACCACAGGGACGGCGTAAGGCAGTTGCGCCACCTGGCCGAACAGGCCGGCGACTGGCTCATCTGCATTGATGGTCTGCACGTCGGGCAGATAGGCATGCGCCAGGCCCAGCGGTCCCACATGGCCGTCGAGCGCACTGCGCAGCGAATCGGCCGAGACGACGCCGAGGAACTTGCGCTGTGGATTGACGACATACGCAAAGGCGCGATCCTGCTCTTCCAGCATCGACAGCGCGGCGCGCGAACCGCGGCTCGGCGACTCGGAGACGACGATCTGGCTCTTGCGGGCAATATCGCTGGCCTTGAAAACGGCCGCCGCATCCACGCCGCGCACGAAATTGCGCACGTAATCGTTGGCAGGCTTGCGCAAAATCTCTTCCGGCGTGCCCACTTGCACCACGTGGCCGTCTTTCATGATGGCGACGCGGTCGCCGATGCGCATGGCTTCGTCGAGGTCATGCGAAATGAAGACGATGGTGCGGCGCTTGATTTGCTGCAAGCGCAGCAGTTCCGATTGCATTTCCGTACGAATAATCGGATCGAGCGCGGAAAATGCTTCATCCATCAGCAAAATCGATGGATCGCAAGCCAATGCACGGGCCAGGCCCACGCGCTGCTGCATGCCGCCCGACAATTCGTCGGGATAGCTGGCGCCGTAGCCGTCCAGGCCCACTTGCTCCAGCGCTTGCTGGGCCAGCGCATGGCGCTCAGCTTTCGGCATGCCGGCCAGTTCCATGCCGAAGGCAGTGTTGTCGAGCACAGTAATTTGCGGCAGCAGCGCGAACGACTGGAACACCATGCTGATGTCCTTGCGGCGCAGGGCGCGCAGCTGGGCGTCCGGCAAGGTATTGATGTCGTTGCCGTCGATCAGGATGCGGCCGGCGGTCGGCTCGATCAGGCGGTTCAGCATGCGCACCAGGGTCGACTTGCCCGAACCGGACAGGCCCATGATGACGAAGATCTCGCCCGCTTCAATGGTAAAGGTGGCGTCGAAAACGCCGATGGTGCAGTCCGTCTTGGCCAGGATATCCTGCTTGCTGGCGCCTTGATGGACGAGTTCAAGTGCTTCTTCTGGCTTGTCGCCGAACACTTTGAACACATGGTCGATAATGATTTGTTTTGCCACGATGTGGTTCTCCCTCGATTTGACGAATGGAATGAAACCCAGCAAGCTGCTAGCTTGCGGCGGGAATCAGCAAACCCTGTTGCGTCGGCTACGCCACGGCGCAAAAGCGCACGGGAGCGACAGGAAACAGGGGGTGACACGCGTGTGACCAGCGGATGGCCAAAGCCGGTGCCGGGGTGCCGTGTGCGTGCTAAAAGAGGCTGTGGTTCAGGACTTTTAACAACGCTAGCGCCATGCAAATACATGGCACCAAATGTATTTGACCGAAAAAAATCGACCAAGCTACTTTTAACTGGATGCGGGTGTAAAACCCGAAGAATTATTCACCACTCAGCGAGTGGGGAGTACTGCGAAGCAGAAGGTGAAACGCGGTGTAGCTGTTGTAAATATGACTCAAGTATAACGCAAAAAGCCACCAAAGTCCAATGGCTTTCCAAATAGAAATGTGCTAGCAATGTTCGCCAGCGTACAGTCAGACGTAAAAAAGGCGAAAAGAGACTTGTTTTCATCGTCTTTTCGCCCATCGCTGCGACACGCTCCCTAGCACCAAACCTGGCGCCGGACAAGCGGTGCAAAGCCGTCAAGCCGGCTCGGTAAATACCTTGCGCATCTTCTCGGCAATCTTGCCTTCAATCGTGGAGGCGAAGGCGCTCAGCATGAAACCCAGCTTGATTTGCAGTTGCGCCTGCTCTTTTTCCAGGGTCAGCGACCCATCGACGCCGCTGCGCTCGAAACGCAGCACGTCGCCATCCCAGGCGCACGCCAGGTCATATTCCTGGGCCAGCTTGTCGGCCACTTGCTGCGCCGCTTGGCGCGCCTTTTCTGCTGTCAGCTTATGTTGCTGAACTATATTTATATCCGCCATCAAACGATCCTTTTATTATAAAAACGGGGGCAATACGGCCAGCATCATACCAGTCGCCATGCGGCAGCCGCGGCCATCGGTGGCGCCGGCACGCAGAAAAAACCGCGCTTTCCTGCGCCGCACTTGCGCCGCATCAAACCGAAACCACCGAAGCGGGCCGACTATCTCAGTTCCAGTTGCGAGTGTCTTGGAGAGCTACCATGGACCAGAAAGTCATCGTGCCGGTCGAAGCCGTGCTGACCAAATGCGTGTCCCTGCCCGTCGGCTATGTCCCCACCCCATCGGCGCCCTACCGCCAGCACCGCAAGAATGCACAGCTGACCTTGCAGCCGGGTCCGCCCCGCGTGCTCGACCCCACCACCCGCAAGCTCGAAGCCGTGCCGGTCGGTTCGCGCGTGCTGATCTGGAAGCAAGACCCGTCCGTGAGCGAACTGGGCACGCGCAAGACCTTCCTCGCCGGCCTGACCCTGCAAGGCCCGCGCGATGCACGCATCACCTTTGGCGAGCCGGGCATCGCCCAGGTCAGCCCGAACGCCTTTGGCGACTTCATCGTCTCGCCCAATACCGACCAGTTCGACGCCGTGCACACGTTTGCCATCGTGCGCATGACGCTCACCATGTACCAGCGCGCGCTGGCCAGCAACGGCACGGCCTCGCCCCTGCCCTGGCAATGGAATAGCGCCAGCAATACGGCCCCGCTGCGCGTGTTTCCGCACGGCTTGCCCAATGTCATGAATGCGTACTACAGCCGCAGCGACAAGGCCCTCAAGTTCGGCGATTTCATTCCCAGCGGCGCCACCGAGCGCGTCTATACCTGCCGTTCGCTCGACATCGTCTCGCATGAAACTGGGCATGCCATCCTCGATGGCCTCAAACCGAATTGGCTGCTCAACAATAACCCGCCGCAGACGGGCGGCTTGCACGAATCGTTCGGCGACCTGACGGCCATCTTCCTGGCCCTGTCGCAGCTGGACCAGGTCGAAGCCGTGATCGCGCAAACCAAGTCCGATCTGCACGACAAAACCTTCCTGGCCGACCTGGCGGAACAGTTCGGTCTGGCGCTGGGCCGGCCGAACGGTTTGCGCAATGCCGACAATGACATCAAATTGTCGGAGGCAGGCACGGAAGTGCACGCCATCTCGCAAGTGTTTACAGGCGCCATCTACGACATCCTGGCCGACATCTTTGCCCATGAACGCCAGCCCCAGCTGGAAGATGACGCTGCCGTGCTGCACCGCTGCGGCGACTACCTGCGCAGCCTGGTCTTGCGCGCCCTGGTGGCGTCTCCCGACCATGCGGCCACGTATGCCGACGTGGCCGGCCAGATGCTGACCCTGGCGCAGGCCGACGGCTATACCGCCTACCTGGACTTCATCCGCAACAGCTTTACCGTGCGCGAAGTGCTCAAGAACAATGCCATGACGGAAGATGGGCAAATGACCTTTGCCGCAGGCATCGTCGATGACGAGGGTGCCGTGCAAGACAGGCGCGCCTGCTGCGGTACCATGAACCATGCGGAATACAGCGAATCGGACCACTTGCTGGAAGCGGAGCGCGAAGCGCTGGCGGCCTGGTGCCGCAGCTACGCGCCCCGATAAATGCCATACGCCGCAAGCCAGTCAATAGTCGACAGCAGGCGATGACATGCCGCACCACGTCCCCACCACCGTCCACCAGAAGGAGCAGCATGAAAATTTCAGCCCGCAGCAGCGGCGGCTTTGCCGGCCTGAGCGAACAGTACGACATCGATACGCAAGCCCATCCGGCCGGCCCCGGACTGGAAGCGGCACTGGCCAGCAGCGGCTTTTTCACGCACTCGCAGACGACGGGCCAGCAGGTGGGTGCCGATATCCCGCAATGGCAGATCACCGTCGACGCGCCCACCGCGCGCCGCACCATCACATTTGCCGAGGATGGCAGTGCTGAAAATGCGCGTTGGCAACAGTTACTGACGCAGATACGCGCCAGCGCCTGATTGTTCCGGTACTTGGCCTGATTGTTCCGGCGCTTATTTTGTGCCGGTCTTGATTTGAGTAAAACAAAAACACCACACGGCAAGCCAGCACACCGCCCACCCTGCACCCTGCCGCATCGGGTGACTGTCGCTTTCTTGCTGCGTTCTTTATGGCAACGTCCCGGATAGTCGCTGAATTACCCGCTCTGCGCGGCAACGGCACTGTCAAAAAATGAATTTGCTTATATGTATTGTATATAAGCGGGATTTGTGAGAAATAGCGAATTGCCTTAAAATACAATGCTTTGCTTTAGTATGCGCCGCCGAGTTTCCTGCAGGCGCTACAGCACCTCCCCCAAATTGATAGGACTGTTATGACCCACGTTGTCACCGAATCCTGCATCGCCTGTCGCTATACCGACTGCGTCGATGTCTGCCCGGTAGATTGTTTCCGGGAAGGCCCAAACTTCCTGGCAATCGATCCGGACGAATGTATTGACTGCGCAGTCTGCGTGGCAGAGTGCCCGGTGAACGCGATTTTCGCGGAAGAAGACGTGCCGGGCGACCAGCAAGCCTTCATCAAGATCAACGTCGATCTGGCCCGTAACTGGCCTTCGATCACCAAGACGAAGGCTGCCTTGCCGGAAGCCGAGCAATTCAAGGACGTCAAGGACAAGCTCGACATGCTGGTGCGCTAAGCGCACGGCACTTGCCGCGGCCGTTCTGGCGGAGAGACTCTTCTCCGCAGGGGCGGGGCGGCGAAAAAACAGACGAAAAGCAGCGGAAACGCTGCTTTTTTTGCTTTTAAAGCATCGTTGCAGCTCTATCCACGCAAGTGTGGCGCGCTGTCACACCAAAGCGCAAACTGTGGACCTGTGCGCGGTAAAGCACATTTTGTCCTCAACAAATATCGTAGAATTGGATTATGATATTTGAGCCGATATTGGCGCTTGGAATTAAACAAGGACTCTATATGCTTTACCAACTGCACGAACTGCAACGCTCTTTCCTCACTCCGGTGATGCAATGGGCAGACATGTCCTCCAAGTTATTTACCAACCCGGTTTCTCCACTGGCCCACACCCCGTTTTCGCAACGCATCGCAGCCGGCTACGAGCTGATGTACCGCCTTGGCAAAGACTACGAAAAACCACAATTCGACATCCAATCCGTTCTCGTCCAAGGCGAGAACGTCGACATCCGCGAACACGTTGTCGTGACAAAACCGTTTTGCCGCCTGATTCACTTCAAAAAAGAAGCCACTGGCTTGCAACAGCCCAAAGTTTTGCTGGTTGCCCCCCTGTCCGGTCACCACTCGACCCTGCTGCGCGATACCGTGCGCGGCTTGCTGGCCGAGCACGATGTCTACATCACCGACTGGACGGACGCGCGCATGGTACCGCTGACGGAAGGCCCGTTCCACCTGGACGACTACATTTATTATGTGCAGGAATTCATCCGCCTGCTGGCGCCTGACTTGCACGTTATTTCCGTCTGTCAACCGACCGTGCCCGTGCTGGCCGCCATCTCGCTGATGGCGACAGCCAAAGATCCGCACATGCCGAAAACCATGACGATGATGGGCGGCCCGATCGACCCGCGCCGCTCGCCCACGCAAGTGAACAACCTGGCGACGGAAAAGAAATTCTCGTGGTTTGAAAACACCGTGATCTACGCGGTGCCGCCGAACTACCCGGGCTTTGGCCGCAAGGTGTATCCGGGCTTCCTGCAGCATGCCGGCTTCATCGCCATGAACCCGGGCCGCCACGCGCAAAGCCACCGCGAGTTCTACATGCACCTGGTGACGGGCGACGACGAGCCGGCGGAAGGCCACCGCCAGTTCTACAACGAGTACAACGCCGTACTGGACATGCCGGCCGAGTACTACCTGGAAACCATTAAAACGGTTTTCCAGGAATTCAGCCTGCCGATGGGCACGTGGAAAGTGGGCGGCCAGCTGGTGCGTCCGCAAGACATCACGAATGTGGCGCTGTTCACCGTGGAAGGCGAACTGGACGACATTTCCGGCGCCGGCCAGACGCAGGCGGCGCATGACTTGTGTTCCGGCATCCCTGCCGAGATGCAACAAGACTTCGTGGCGCCGAAATGCGGCCATTACGGCATCTTCTCGGGCCGCCGCTGGCGCGAGATCATTTGCCCGAAAATCGGCGAATTCATCCAGAAACACGGCTAATACACGGCATATCCATCAAAAAGCCACCCCAGTTCACACTGGTGTGGCTTTTTTTCATGCGCGCTCGATTTTCACCGTCGGACGCGTATTCACAAAGATCTGCTCGACTCTCGGCTCGCCCGGTCCCGGCTTCTTCATCGCATAGCCATTCACAGGCTGCGAGCGGTTTACCCACAGCGCGTAATACAGGTGATCGGCGCGCGGATCTTCCGTATTCGGGTGGATCAGTATCGTCAGGCCCAGGCTGTTCAGTTGCAGCCACGGCACGATCACGGGCAGCAGATCATTGGTAAAGCCAAAATAAAACGACGGCGTCACGTGCGGGCCGCGCGGCTCCAGGTTCCAGTCGCCCAGCTCGATCTGGAAACGCTCGGCCGCCCACTTGCGTATCAGCGCCGCTTTCTGGTAACTGTCTTCGTCAAAATAGATATGCGCGTGATAGCTCTCGATATCCGTATAGGCGCGCGGCTTGGCAGGCAACGTTTCCTCGCCGGGCCGCACGCTGACGGGGCGCGGCGTGGGCGCCTTGTCCGTATGCTCGCCCCACGGACTCTTGCCGGGCGCTGGTTTCACACGCGACGGTTTGGCTTCCTGCGCCAGGGCTGTGCCGGTCAGGCCGGAAGCGGCCAATGCCGCCACCAGACCGCCGCCGCGCAAGACCGTGCGGCGCTGCGGTGAGAGGAGATTGGCCCATTCCAGGTCGATGGCCGCGTGTTGAGTGTTGTCAGACATGTCAATTCCTGTTCTTGATGATAAGTATGGAGATAGCGAAGGCAGATCAAAAGTGCACCGTGGCGCGGGCGTAGTAGTAACCGCCCAGTACGCCCAATGGTCCCGAATTGTCGTAGGCGCCCGTGTACTGCGCCAGATTCGCGGCGCTGCGCGCTGCGCGCGGCACCTGGCTGGGCTTCTGGTCGAAGACATTGTTGGCGCCCACCGTCACGTTGATGCGCTTGCTGATGTCGTAGCCGACGCTGACATCCGTCACGAAGGCGGCCTTCAGCTGGTAGTCGCCGCCCGTGATGGCGTTCAGGCGCTTGAGCTTGCCGTAGCGCGTCTCGCGCAGGTTGAATGTCCAGCCGGCTTTTTCATACGCCAGGGTGACGATCTCCTTGTCGCGCGGCGCCCGGTACAGCAAGTCGTACTCGGCCGACTTGCTCAAGGTGCCGATGTTCGGCAAACCTTGCAGCACGGCCGGCAGTGCCGCCTTGCCAACCAGACTCGTGTGATTGATATTCACGGCCGCCGTCCAGCGCAGCTTGCCATCGGCCACGCGCAGGACATCCTCGGCCGTCAAGTCGATGCCGCGCGTGCGCGTGTCGCCCACGTTGGCAAAGTAATGCGCCACCAGGCCATTGCCTACCGTCAGCCCCGCCGAGCGCAGCAGGTTTTCAATGACGGTCGCTTGCGCCCCCGTCAGCGGCCGGCCGCTGCCGTCGAGCGCCACGCCCGAGCTGCGGTCAATGCCGATGTTCGACGACACGCCCAGGCGGTCGCTGACCTTGATTTGATACGCGTCAACGGCCAGGCGCAGGGTGGGCGTAGGATTGAAGGTCAGCCCTGCTGACAGATTCGTCGATTTTTCCGGTTTTAATGCTTGCGCCCCCAAGGCCCGTGCGGCAGCGGAATTGGGCTGCGCCAGGGTGTAGGGCACGCCCGCATGGTCGGACGTGTTCGAATACGATTGCGTCACCAGGCTCGGCGCATGGAAACCGTTGCTGACAGTAGCGCGCACGGCGACCGTGGACGTCACGTCATAACGGGTGGACACGCGGCCTGTCGTCTTGCTGCCGAAATCGGAATATTTCTCGGCGCGCAGAGCCGTGTCGAGCAGCAATTGCGGCGTCAGTTTCGCACCCAGGCCGATATACGCCGCATGGCTGTGGCGCGCCGTGTCGGATGCATCGACGGGCAGATAGCCGGCCAGCGCCGACGAGCCGCTGCCCTGGTAAGAGGCAGGTTCGCCGGGGCTGCGCTGCTGCGTTTCATACGAATACTCGAGGCCCAGGCTCAGGTCGGCCGGCTCGCTCAAGCCCAGCTGCACGGGGCGGCGCACATCGGCATTCGTGGTCGAGCGGCTGTAGCGCTGATTGCCGATAGTAAAATCGGTCTTGCCACCGGGATAGGTCAGCGAGTAATTGGCCGAGTGTTCGACGCCCACGTCGATATCGTCGCGGCCATACGTCGTGCTCAGGTCCCAGGACCAGCCCGCCGTCTCGCCCTTGACACCGCCCGTCAGCGAAAAGTCGTTTTCGCTCGTCGTTTCATATGGCGTGAAACCGTCGGGATACACGGCCAGCAAGCCTTTGTTGTTATTAAAAATGGTATTGGGCAGGCGGAAATTCTGGGCCGAGCGGGCATTGCGGTGCGCATAGGTACCGAAACCATACAGTTGCACCTCGTTCGACACGTCATAGCCGAGGTTGGCGCTGAGCGAGGCGGTCGTGCTTTGCGGCACGCCCGTATTGCGCCATGGATTGCTGTTGCGGTTTGCTTCGGCCGGGTTCGGCGAAGCGCCGGCCGGCAAGCTGTTGTTCGGTCCCAATTTCACCAGCTGGCCATCGCTATTGCGCACGGCCGGATACGACAGATAAGCGGGATTCAGTCCAAAATTGCGCACGGCGATGCCCTGGCGCTGGACTTCGGCGCCGAAGTGGGCAAAGCCGTGTTCGCCCAGGCGCGTGCCGCCATCGATGCGCACTGAACCATTCGTGCCGTCGCCCTCGTAGGTGGAACCGAGTTGCGTGCTGAAACTGCCCTTGTCATCCGACTTCAGGATGATGTTGATGACGCCGGCGATGGCGTCCGAGCCGTAGATGGCGGAAGCACCGTCGCGCAGGATTTCCACGCGGGCAATCGCCCCCGTGGGGATCAGGGCCAGGTCGGTGGCGACGGAACCCGGAAAGCCATCCTCATTGACGATGGCCGTCGTATGGCGGCGCTTGCCATTGACCAGCACCAGGGTATGCGAGGGATCGAGGTTGCGCAGCTGCCCGGCGCGCACGATGCTGCCCAGGTCCGGCTGCACGCGGGCCGGCAAGTTGAATGACGGCAAGGCCGTATCCAGCGCATCGAGCAAGTTCAATTTGCCCGTGGCCTGCAATTGCTGCGCGCTGATCACGTCAATCGGTGCGGCGCTGTTGGCCACCGTGCGGCCCGTGCCGCGCGCCCCCGTGACGATGACGGTGTCAAACGGCGCGGCGGCCAGCGCGCCAGCGCCGTCCGGCGCGGCCTGTGCGTGGACCACGCCGGGCGTACCCAGCACGAGCACGGCCGCCGAGACGGCGTGCGCCAGTTGCCGCAGGCGCGGGATGGGGTCTTGCTTGTGAATCAATTCCAGCATACGGAAACATCCTTTTCAAGTCATCAACACAGTGGCTGCAGACTAAAGGATGGACAAACAAACAAGAACGAATGGTTTCGTATTTAGATATTTCGTTTTGGCAACTAACAACAGCGGCGCGCCGTATCAGGGACTGGCCGGGGCGGTCGCCAGGCTCTGGTCGAGCCGCTTCCAGTAATCGCGTTCCAGCCGGGCCGTATCGATGTCGCGCGCCGCCTCGTTGAAGCGCTTTTGCCGCGCCGCTCCTTCCGCGTCGCGCTGGAAGCAGACGTGCACGGGACGTTCCTTGAAGACGGTATCGATGATGGCGATGCGCTCCCGCTCGGCCTTGCTGAAGTTACGTCCCATCAGCAAGTGCTGCAGGACATGGCGTTCGATGACGATCACGCGGTAACGCTTGATGAGCAGTTTCTTCAGATTCGTCGCATCGTTCAAGCCCTCTTCCGTCTTCAACTCGCCGCGCGCCACCATGCCGTCGAACTGCTCGCCATTCGAATAACCGGCCACGGTGCCGATACGCAGCTTGCCCAGGTCGGCCAGGGCGGTACCGGGCACGCCATCCTCCTTCAGGTAGGCCAGCACGCCTTGCGTATTGCCAACCGGAACCGAGAAGTGGCAGAGTTTTTCCCGTTCGGGCGTACGCCAGACAGCCAGAAACCCGGCATAGCGGGAACTGGCCAGGCCAAACTGCATGGCGCGCTTCCACGGGAAATACTCATATTTGACGACATAGCCCATGCGTTCGAAGATGGCGCTGACCATCGCCCCGGACATGCCGTCGGCAGGCAGGCTGCGGGAAATAAAGGGCGGCCAGTCTTCGGCGGCGAAGCGGACGATGCGCGAGCTGGCAGCGCCCGGCGCCGCCATGGGGGAGCCAGCCTGCCCGTGTGCAAGGGCAAGTGTAGAGTGCATGAATAAACAGAAGGGCAAACCAACTGTCCGGAGGAAACGCATGTTTGGCTCCTATGGCCTGGCGCACCTTGCAATGCAGGCGCGGCAACAGGACTGGCGGTCGGCTTTTTTTGATTACAGGCTTGATAAAAATCATGCTCCCATAAAAAAAAGAAATTGCAAAGTTGTTTATTTGCACTTTGACATTCCCAGGGGAAATAAAATACGATTGCGGCGTCCCTGCAACAGGCCTGCCATGCGCCAGCTATTCCCTCTCACGAGCCAGGTTTTTACTTGTGCGCGCGCCAGATGGCCGATAATGACGTTTTACCGTATTGAAGATGACCGTGCCGCATCCCGCCTCTCCCTCACTTGCCGACCAGATCGAAGACTTGCTGCCGCAAACGCAATGCACCAAATGCGGCTACAACGGCTGCCGCCCGTATGCGGAAGCGATTGCCGCAGGCAACGCCGACATCAATCAGTGCCCGCCGGGCGGCGCGCAGGGCATCGTGCGCCTGTCCGGCTTGCTGGGCAAAAAAGTCATTCCGCTCAATCCCGTCAACGGTCTCGAACGTCCACGATCTGTCGCCTATATCGACGAATCGCTGTGTATCGGCTGTACCCTGTGCATCCAGGCCTGTCCCGTCGACGCCATCGTCGGCGCCGCAAAGCAGATGCATACGGTGGTCACCGATCTGTGCACCGGCTGCGACCTGTGCGTGGCGCCCTGCCCCGTCGACTGCATCGTCATGTACCCGGTCAGCGGCGACGCCACGGGCTGGGATGCCTGGAGCCAGGCCGAGGCGGACGACGCGCGCGCGCGCCACGATTTCCGCACGCAGCGTTTGCGCCGGGAAACAGAGGAAAATGAAGCACGCCTGGCCGCCAAGGCCGTCTCCAAGATGCACGAAGTGACGCAGGAAGTACCCGTCACGCCAGACGAACAGGCCGAAAAGGAACGCAAGCGCGCCATCATCGCCGCCGCCATGGAGCGCGCGCGCGCCAAGGCCGCTGCCGCCAGCACGGACACCGCCCAGCCAGCCCCCATCACCCCGAAAAAAGACGCATGAACGCCGCCAAACGCCTGGAAATCTTTACGCGCTTTCGCGCCGCCAACCCTTCCCCGAAAACGGAACTCGACTACACGACGCCGTTCGAGCTGCTGATCGCCGTGCTGCTGTCGGCGCAGGCAACGGACGTGTCCGTCAACAAGGCGACCCGCTTGCTGTATCCGGTCGCCAATACGCCGGCCACGATACTGGCCCTGGGCGTGGACGAGCTGGCCAGCTACATCCGCACCATCGGCCTGTTCCGCACCAAGGCGAAGAACGTCATCGCCACCTGCCAGATCCTGCTGGAGCAGCACGGCGGCGAAGTACCGCGCGACCGCGCCTCGCTGGAAGCCTTGCCCGGCGTGGGCCGCAAGACGGCGAATGTGGTCATGAACACGGCGTTTGGCGAACCGACCATGGCCGTGGACACGCATATCTTCCGCGTCTCGAACCGCACCGGCATCGCGCCAGGCAAGAATGTCGATATCGTCGAGCAAAAACTGCTGAAATTCATCCCCAAGGAATTCCTGCACGACGCCCACCACTGGCTCATCTTGCACGGCCGCTACACGTGCACGGCGCGCAAACCCCAATGCTGGAACTGCATGATTGCCGACCTGTGCGACTACAAGGAGAAGTCGCCGATGCCGGCCGTGGTATAGAGCAAAAAAAACGGCCCGCAAGGGCCGTTTTTTGATTCGCAGCAAGCGGGAGCTTACAGCAAGACCATATTATCGCGATGAATCAGCTCATGGCCTTCCATGTAGCCGAGGATGGACTCGATCTCGGTGGAAGGCTTGCGCATGATGCGGCGCGCTTCGCCGCTCGTGTAGTTGGACAGGCCGCGCGCCACGGGCGCGCCATCGGCATCGACGCAGGTGATCACGGCGCCGCGGCCGAATTCGCCATTCACGCCCGTCACGCCGATCGGCAACAGTGACTTGCCTTCCTGGCGCAGCTTTTGCACGGCGCCAGCATCGAGCACGACGGCGCCGGCCGTATGCAGATGATCGGCCATCCACTGCTTGCGCGCCGTCAATTGCCCCGTTTGCGCCCGCAACTCCGTGCCGATCGCTTCGCCCTGGGCCAGGCGGCTGAGCACGTCGCTGTCGCGGCCCCAGGCGATGATGGTATGGGCGCCGGACTTGGCGGCGCGCTTGGCGGCAAGGATTTTCGTCAGCATGCCGCCACGCCCCAGGCTGCTGCCGGCACCGCCGGCCATCGCTTCCAGGGCCGGATCGCCGGCGATGCCTTGCGTGATCAGGTAAGCGTCCGGGTCCTTGCGCGGGTCGGCCGAGAACAGGCCGTGCTGGTCCGTCAGGATGACCAGCGCATCGGCTTCGATCAGGTTGGCCACCAGGGCGCCCAGTGTGTCGTTGTCCCCGAACTTGATTTCATCGGTGACGACGGTGTCGTTTTCATTGATGATCGGCACCACGCCCAGACGCAGCAGGGTCGTCAGGGTGGAACGGGCATTCAGGTAGCGTTCGCGGTCGGCCAGGTCGGCGTGCGTGAGCAGCACTTGCGCCGTGCCGAGGCTGTGGGCGCGGAAGCTGCTTTCATAGATTTGCGCCAGGCCCATCTGGCCGACGGCGGCGCAAGCCTGCAATTCGTGGATATCGGTGGGGCGCTGCTCGAAACCGAGGCGCAGCATGCCTTCGGCGATAGCGCCGGAACTCACCAGCACGACTTCCTTGCCCAGGACGCGCAAGCCGGAAATCTGCGCGGCCCAGCGCGCGATGGCGGCATGATCGAGTCCGCGGCCATCGTTGGTGACCAGCGAAGAACCGACTTTGATGATGATGCGGGTAGCTTTTTGAATCACGGAATCCATGGGGCGGCGCTCTTCACTTAATAGACGTCAGCGCGCAGGACGCAGCAGCAGCAAGGCCAGCCCCGCCGTCAGCTCCATTGCGCACATGAACAACACAAAACCCTGGGGCAAGCCGAAGCTGATGGCCGCGAACAGACGGCCGGCGGGCTGCGCCAGGACCAACATTGCAGTGATATCGCCGAGGACAGGCGGTTCGCCCTGCCGTGCCGCGAACAGCGCCAGGAGCGCGGTAGCGCCCCAGACACCGACATGAGTAGCGTAGAACTGGCTGTAGCCGTTGACGCCATTGAGGAAGATGCCCATGCCGGCCGCCATTTCATCGGCGAACAACAGGCAGGCGACCGCGCTCAGCCCGTAAGCATACGCGATCAGATGCAATACACGGCGCTGCCACGCTTGCTTGCGCGCTGGCGCGACAGCGGCCGTCTGTACCGACATCAGGGTAAAGCCTTAGTCGAGGATCTTGAAACGCGGATCATCCGGGTCGATCGACGAGATACCGCGTGCTTCTTCGGTCATCTGCGTTTCTTCGGCACGGCTTTCGCTGTGTTTCTTCTCTTCCAGATGCTGGTAAATCGCATTCACCAGTTCCGGGCAACCCTGATGGTTCAGCGCGGAGATCTCGAAGACGGGACCTTTCCAGGCGAAACGCTTGAGGAAGTCCTTGACGATCTTCTTGCGCTCTTCTTCCGGCACCATGTCGAGCTTGTTCAACACCAGCCAGCGCGGTTTGTCGACCAGCGACTCGTCGTACTTTTTCAATTCCTTGACCAGCGCCTTGGCTTCCTTGACAGGATCGACGTTGGTTTCAAACGGCGCCAGGTCGACGATGTGCAACAGCAGACCCGTGCGCTGCAAGTGGCGCAGGAATTGATGGCCCAGGCCCGCGCCTTCGGAAGCGCCTTCGATCAAGCCGGGAATGTCGGCGATCACAAAGCTCTTCTCGTGCGACACGCGCACCACGCCCAGGTTCGGGTGCAGGGTGGTAAATGGATAATCGGCAATTTTCGGACGCGCGTTCGAGACGGCCGAAATGAAGGTCGACTTGCCGGCGTTCGGCATGCCCAGCAGGCCCACGTCAGCCAGCACTTTCAGTTCCAGGCGCAGTTCGCGGCGTTCGCCTTCCTTGCCCTCGCCTTTTTGACGCGGTGCGCGGTTGGTCGAGGACTTGAAGTGGATATTGCCCCAGCCGCCTTCGCCGCCCTTGGCCAGCATTTCGGTCTGGCCGTGCTCGGTCAGATCGGCCAGGATTTCGCCGCTCGCGTTGTCGATGATCAAGGTGCCGACCGGCATGCGCAGGTGGATGTCATCGGCGCCCTTGCCATAGCAATCTGCGCCACGGCCAGGCTCGCCATTGCGAGCCTTGTGCATTTTGGAGAAGCGGAAATCGACGAGCGTGTTGATATTGCGGTCGGCGACTGCCCAAATGGTGCCGCCCTTGCCGCCATCGCCGCCATCGGGACCGCCGAAAGGCCGGAATTTTTCACGGCAGAAAGAGGCGCAGCCGTTGCCGCCATCGCCCGCGATGACTTCGATTTTTGCTTCGTCGATAAACTTCATAATTTTGCCGCCATAAAACTAAAAAGGCTCTACCTTGGGCAGAGCCTTTCGATTGAAGGCTTGCGCCTTACATCATGCGATCATTGCGGAGCGAACTGGCGCTCCGCGACGAATTACGCTGGTACTGCTGCGTTAGGTACAACGGTCACGAATTGCTTCGAGCCTGCACCTTTGACAACGAACTTCACTTTGCCCGCGATCAGCGCGAACAACGTGTGGTCCTTGCCCATGCCTACGCCTTCGCCAGCGCGCACTGGGGTGCCGCGTTGACGAATGATGATGCCGCCAGCATTGATAGCTTGGCCGCCGTAGACTTTAACGCCCAGACGTTTTGATTCTGAATCACGGCCGTTTCGCGTTGTGCCGCCGCCTTTTTTATGTGCCATTTAAGACTCCTTGATAGCTGATTAATTCAAACAGCGGCGATTAGCCGTTGATCGAAACGATTTGGATTTCGGTAAAATTCTGGCGATGGCCTTGATGCTTTTGGTAATGCTTACGACGACGCATCTTGAAAATTTTGACCTTATCATGGCGACCATGCGCCACAACCGTAACCAGTACCGTTGCACCTTCGACCAATGGAGCACCAAACTTGATGCTGTCGCCCGCGCCTACTGCGAGAACTTGATCGATGGTGATTTCGGAACCAATGTCTGCCGGTATCTGTTCTACTTTAAGTTTTTCGCCAGCGACAACTTTGTATTGTTTGCCACCGGTTTTTATGACCGCGTACATGATTTGAAACCTCATCAAATGTTGAAAGAATTTGTCCCACTGCCATGAAAAGCAAGCCGTGCACAACAGGGGGAACCAGCGATTATACACGGACTGAGAAATTGCGTCAAAAACTATTCACAAAGCTTGATGATCGTGGTATGTCGACAACCTGACCATCATGTCAGGCTTGCGCCAGGCGGACAGCAAAACGCGCGCCAGTGCCAACAAGGTCAATCAATTGCTCTACAGTCATAGGCAAACGTCACGCACGCGCAAGCCTTGTCGTATAATCGCGGCACCCACAATCTAATGCAGGTTCGCCTTGTCTGACGCTAACAAACACGTTAACCAAAACACCATCGTGCAAACGATTGCCGCCGATATGGATGCAGTCAATACGGTGATCCGCCAAAAGTTGCACTCCGATGTGATTCTGATCAACCAGATCGCTGAATACATCATCAGCGCAGGCGGCAAACGCATCCGTCCCGTGCTGATCTTGCTGGTGGCCAATGCCCACGCCTATCGCGGCACGGCGCACCATGAACTGGCCGCCGTGGTCGAATTCATCCACACCGCCACCCTGCTGCACGACGACGTCGTCGATGAATCGTCGATGCGCCGCGGACGCCAGACGGCCAACGCCCTGTTCGGCAATGCCGCTTCGGTGCTGGTGGGCGACTTCCTGCACTCGCGCTCGTTCCAGCTGATGGTATCGCTGAATAATATGCGCGTCATGCAAATCCTGTCCGACGCCACCAACGTGATCGCCGAAGGCGAAGTGCTGCAGTTGCTGAACATGCACGATCCGGACGTGACACAGGAAAGCTATCTGAACGTCATCCGCTCGAAGACAGCCAAGCTGTTCGAAGCGTCGGCGCAACTGGGCGCCCTGATCGCTGGAGCCAGCGAAGACGATATCGAAGCGGCAGCCGAATACGGCCGCTCGCTGGGCACAGCTTTCCAGCTGATCGATGACGTGCTCGACTATGCAGGCGACGCCGCCGAAATCGGCAAGAACGTGGGCGACGACTTGCGCGAAGGCAAACCGACCATGCCGCTGATCTGGCTGATGGAAAACGGTACGCCAGAGCAACGCGAACTGGTGCGCAGCTGCATCGAGCAAGGCGACGAACAGCATTTCGACGCTGTCCTGACGGCCATCACCAGTAGCGGCGCCCTCGACTACACGCGCAGGCAGGCGGAAATCGCCGGCCAGCGCGCCGCCGATGCCATCGCCGGCTGGCCGGACAGCGTCTACAAGCAATCCATGCTGCAGCTGTGCTCGTTTGCCGTGGACCGCAATCACTGATCGCGTTTCATCCTATGCAATACAAAACGGCGCCACTGGCGCCGTTTTCTTTATGTGCCGCTTATTTGCTGCGCTCATGCTCCATCGCCGCGCCCGCCAATGCCTGGACGATGGCCGGTGCCGCTTCCAGCCGCTCGCTGTAGCGGCTGCCCAAATAATCGCGGCGGTCGCGCACCAGCAGGGTGAATTTATACAACTCCTCCATCACGTCGACCAGGCGCTCGTAATACGGCGACGGTTTCATGCGGCCGTCATCGTCGAATTCCTGATACGCCTTGGCAACCGAAGACTGGTTCGGTATCGTCACCATGCGCATCCAGCGTCCCAGCACGCGCAAGCCGTTGACGGCATTGAACGATTGCGAACCGCCCGACACTTGCATCACAGCCAGGGTTCGGCCCTGCGTGGGCCGCACGCTGCCCGTTTCCAGCGGCAGCCAGTCGATCTGCGACTTGAACACGCCCGTGACGGCGCCATGGCGTTCCGGGCTGCACCACACTTGCCCTTCCGACCATAGCGACAGCGCGCGCAATTCCTGCACCTTCGCATGCTCGGGCGACACGCTGTCGACCATGGGCAAGCCATGCGGATCGAACACGCGCGTGTCGGCGCCAAAGTGGCGCAGGATGCGTTCCGCTTCCAGGGTCAGCAGCTTGCTGTACGAACGCTCGCGCAAGGAACCGTACAGCAGCAGGATGCGCGGCGCATGGGTGGACACGCTGGCCGGCGCCAGCTTGTCCAGGTCCGGCACGTCCAGGTGCGCGGCATTGATATTCGGCAAATCATTCATTCAGGCCACCGGCTTGCCGTTGGCGCCGACCACGGCCTGGCCGTCTTCCTTGACGAAGGCCCCTTGCTGCGGCAGCGGCAGGATGTCCAGCACTTTTTCCGACGGCCGGCACAGGCGCACGCCCAGTTCCGTGACGACGATGGGGCGGTTGATCAAGATAGGATGGGCTTGCATGGCGTCGAGCAGGGCCGCATCGGACAAATCCGGATTGGCCAGGCCCAGCTCGTCGTACAGGGCGCCCTTGTCGCGCATGACGGCGCGCACGGTCAGGCCGGCGCGGGCGATCAGGTCGACCAATTCCTCGCGCGAAGGCGGATGCTTGACGTAATCGATGATGACGGGCTCGACACCCGTGTTACGGATCAGGGCCAGGGTATTGCGCGAGGTGCCGCACGCCGTGTTGTGATAGATCGTGATCGTCATGTCGTGGTGTCCTTGAGTAAATGAGATTCAGTGGCGCAACAAGGGGCGCCAGCACAGCAGTTCTCGGTCAAGAAGGCCAGCAAGCCATTCATGCCCGCATAGTTGGCGGCGTAGATGATGGAGCGGCCCGCCTTGCTCGCCGTCACCAGGTTGGCGTGCGCCAACTCCTTCAAGTGAAACGACAGCGACGATGGTGCGATCGCCAGCGCTTCGGCGATTTTCGTCGCCGCCATGCCTTGCGGCCCCGCTTGCACCAGCAGGCGGAACACGGCCAGCCGCGATTCCTGTGCCAGCGCAGCCAGGGCAGCGATGGCGGCCGCGCTTGTCAGCGGCGCAGCCTGCGTTGCGATAGTATTGTTGTTTTCCATAATTCAATAATACTCGAATTATGGAATCAATGCCAGTAATCACGATGCGTACGTAACCCAGCGCACCGACTGTCATGATCAATCGGTCTATCTTGATGAAAAAATCACTGCGATTGGCATCCCCATGACACGCTCGACACCCCTGAAAATCCTCGGCTGGAGCCTGGCCGCCCTGCTGGCCCTGATCGCCATCGTGGTCATCTTCGTGCTGACCTTCGACTGGAACCGCGCCCGCCCTTACATCAACGAAAAGGTGTCGGAAAGCACGGGCCGCACTTTCGTCATCGGCGGCGATTTGCAGGTGCAATGGAAGCAAGGGCTGAAAACGGAGCCGGGCTGGCGCCGCTACATGCCGCGGCCCATCATCAGCGCGCGGGACGTGCGCATGAGCAACCCGGACTGGGCGACGGCCGGCCCGCAACTGGCCAGCGCGAAACGCATCGACGTGGCCATCCATCCGCTGCCCCTGCTGCAACACAGGCTGGTGCTGACGGACCTGGCGCTCGACTCTCCCAATATTGCCCTGCAGCGGCGCGCCGATGGCAGCAACAGCTGGACCTTGAAGGACAACGGCCCTTCGGCATGGGACGTGGAAATCCAGCGCATGGCCTTCGGCGATGGTGCCATCCGCTATCTGGACGAGGGCATCGCGCTGGACCTGCGCGCCAAGGTCAGCTCGACAGCGCCCGACGCCACGCCGGGCGACGCGCCAGGCAGCGCGCCCGTGCAGAAATACGGCATCGAATTCACCCTGGGCGGCAGCTACCGCAAGGCGCCCGTGACGGGCGGCGGCAAGGCAGGTGCCGTGCTGTCCTTGACCGATAACAACACTGTCTATCCCGTGCAGGCGCATGCCGTGCTGGGCAAGAACAAAGCCAGCATCGATGGCACCTTGACGGACCCGCGCTCGCTGTCGGGCATCGATTTGCAGCTGAGCCTGGCCGGCGCCAGCATGGCCGACCTGTATCCGCTGACGGGTGTGCTGCTGCCGGAAACCCCGGACTACGCCACCAAAGGCCGCCTGCTGGGCAAGAAGGACGGCGCCATCTGGAACTGGACCTATCAAGACTTCAAGGGCACGGTGGGCCAGAGCGACCTGGCTGGTACCCTGCAGTACTTGCCGCGCCAGCCGCGTCCCTTGCTGCGCGGCGAAGTGACGTCGCAGCAATTGCGCCTGGAAGACCTGGGCCCCACCATCGGCGCCGACAGCAATGCGCAGAAACAGGCGCGCGGCAAGGCGCCTGTGCAGCCCGACAACAAAGCCTTGCCCGTGGAGCAGTTCAATACAGCCAAATGGAATGCGCTCGACGCCGACGTGAAATTCACGGGCAAGAAACTGGTGCGCACGCACGATATCCCGCTCAACAATGTCGTCGCCAACATCCACATGAAAGACAAGGTGCTGAGTCTGACGCCGCTCAACTTCGGCATGGCCGGTGGCGACATCACCTCGAACATCACGCTCGACGGCCGTCAAAAGACCATCGCCGCGCAAGCCAAGGTGGCGGCGCGCCACCTCAAAATTCGCGAACTGTTTCCCAAGCTGCAATCGATGCAAGCGAGCTTCGGCGAAGTGTATGGCGATGCGGCGCTGACGGGCCACGGCAATTCCGTCTCGGCCATGCTGGCCAGCGCGAATGGCGAGCTGGCGGCCACTGTCAGCGAAGGCTCCGTCAGCCAGTTCATGCTGGAACTGGCTGGCCTGAACCTGGCCAACGCCGTCTTCGTGAAAATCTTTGGCGACAAACAAGTCCACCTGAACTGCCTGGCCAGCGACTTCGCCGTCACGAATGGCCAGGCCAACGTGCGCCGCTTCGTGCTCGACACGGACAGCGCCGTCGTGAATGTCACGGGCAACGTCAACCTGGCAAGCGAAACCCTGGACCTCGACGTGCGCCCCCGTACCAAAGGCGCCCGCATCATCACCCTGCGCACGCCGCTGTATGCGAAAGGCACGTTCAAGAACCCGGACGTGGGCCCGCAAAAAGGCCCGCTGGCGTTGAAAGCCGGCGCCGCCGTGGCGCTGGCCACCGTCGTCACGCCGCTGGCCGCCCTGCTGCCGCTGGTCAGTGTCGACAAGGCCCCCGACACGGACTGCGCCGCCGTCATGGCGCAAGCCAACGCCACCCGCAAGGCCCCGACTTCGCCTGCGACGAATGCGCCAGCCAAGAAAGTGAGCGAAGCGGAAATCAGGAAGGCGCAGCAGGAAAAGAAATAGACCTTGATGCAGCCGCTTGAAAGCCGTGCCACCATCTGCTGTAATGAAGGAGCGGGGTGTGGCTCAGCCTGGTAGAGCGCTGCGTTCGGGACGCAGAGGCCGGAGGTTCGAATCCTCTCACCCCGACCAGCTTTTTTCCTCACTAGGCTGGCGTGAACTGCCGTCACCTTGACCTGCGCGTTGGCAGGTTGCCGGGAAGTATGATATTAACTGCATTATTAATATCTTGATCACTTCTCGCGCAAGGGCCTGACCGATGTCTTTCCTGATAGTTCTGGCCGCACTGGCCTTCCTGATGCTGGCCGCCTACCGTGGCTACAGCGTGATCCTGTTTGCGCCGGTCGCCGCGCTGGGTGCCGTGCTGCTCACCGATCCGTCCGCCGTGCCGGCTGTCTTCAGCGGTATCTTCATGGAAAAGATGGTGGGCTTTATCAAGCTGTATTTCCCCGTCTTTTTGCTCGGCGCCGTGTTCGGCAAGCTGATCGAGCTGTCCGGCTTTTCACAGTCCATCGTCGTGGCCGCCATCCGCTATATCGGCATTTCGCGCGCGAATGCCGTCATCGTTGCCGTGTGCGCGGCCCTGACGTACGGCGGCGTGTCGCTGTTCGTGGTGGTATTTGCCGTGTACCCGTTCGCGGCCGAGCTGTACCGCCAGAGCAATATTCCCAAGCGGCTGATGCCGGGCGCCATCGCCCTGGGCGCATTTTCCTTCACCATGGATACCTTGCCCGGCACGCCGCAAATCCAGAACATCATCCCCACCACCTTTTTCAATACGACCGGCTGGGCCGCGCCATGGCTGGGCACAATCGGCGCCGTGCTGACGGTGATCATGGGACTGGCCTTCCTGGAATGGCGCCGCCGGTCCGTCATGGCGACGGGCGAAGGTTATGGCGTGGAAGCGGAACAGGCCAAGACAGGCGGTGGCGACTTGCCCCATCCGCTGCTGTCGGTGGCGCCTTTGGTGCTGGTGGGCGTGGCCAACTTTGCGCTGACCAAGCTGATTCCCCACTGGTATGGCGACAGTTACGTACTCACCGCCGAGGCCCTGCCCGGCTTGCATGCGCCCGTGTCGACGTCGATAGCGTCAGTGACCGGTATCTGGGCCGTGGAAGGCGCCTTATTGCTGGGCATCTTGCTCGTGTGCCTGACGGCCTTCGGGCGCATCCGCGCCGCCTTTGCCGAAGGCACCAAGGCGGCCGTGGGCGGCGCCCTGCTGGCGGCCATGAATACGGCATCCGAATATGGCTTTGGCGGCGTCATCGCCGCCCTGCCCGGTTTTCTTGCCGTCAGCAACACCTTGCGCAGCGTGCCCGATCCGCTCGTCAACGCAGCGGTCTCCGTGACGACCCTGGCCGGCATTACGGGATCGGCTTCGGGCGGCATGAGCATTGCGCTGGCGGCCATGTCGGACAGTTTTATCCAGGCCGCGCAGCAGGCGCACATTCCGCTCGAAGTCATGCACCGCGTGGTGGCCATGGCCAGCGGCGGCATGGATACCTTGCCGCACAATGGCGCCGTGATCACCCTGCTGGCCGTGACGGGCCTCACGCACCGCCAGTCCTACCGCGACATTTTCGGCATCACCGTCATCAAGACGGTGGCCGTGTTCCTCGTCATTGCCATCTATTACATGACGGGACTGGTGTGAGGCTTGGGCAAGCTACAGCCGCGACGACGATGCCGGCTTCGCCAACGCTTGCGCCGGCTTGAACAGATGGCTGATGCCCATGGTCAGCAGCGGGCCAGCCAGCGCCAGGTAGGAACTGTCGACACCGTACGGATTGCCCGCCAGGAACCAGCCGATGGTGGCGATCACGGAAACGATCACGCCGACAAAGGCGCCGCGCGGCGTGCCGAACTTCGGCGCATAGAAGGCCATCAGTACCAGCACTGCCAGGGTGGCGCGCAGGGCCTTGCCCAGGAAGGCGATCATCAGCAGTTTTTCCGCATACAGCGCCAGCACCAGCGGCAGCAAGCCGGCCACGACGATGGCGATGCGCAGGAACATCAGCGATTTCGCGTCGTTCTTCGCCTTGTTGTACCAGGGATCATAAAAATCCTTCATGGCCAGGGTGGCCGATGCCAGGGTGGTGGCGGAAATGCCGCCGAACAGGGCGCCGGCCAGGCCGACGATCATGATGCTGGCGGAAAACGCCGGCATGTGGGCGATCAGGGTCGGGAAGGCGTCGATCGACTTCATGCCCGGATACAGCACGGCACTGCACATGCCGATCAGGGCCGCCATCAGGCCGAACGGAATCATCAAGGACGACACGTAATAGCAGGCCCGCTTGGCCACGGCCGGATTGTCCGTGCTGACCAGGGCCTGGATCACGTATTGCGTGGCGAAGATGGAACCGATGCCGCCGATCATCCAGGCGATGATCTGGCCCCAGCCGATCTCGACCCAGTTGAACATCTTGGCCGGCAGTTGCGCCTGCAGCGCGCCGATGCCGCCTGTTGCTTCCAGCGCATACGCCAGCGCCAGGATCACGCCCAAGTACTTGACGATGGAGTGGGCAAAATTGGTGTACACCACCGAGCGCATGCCGCCCAGGCTGACATAGATCACGGTAATGGCGCCCACCAGCAAGATGGCCACGGTCTTGTTGATATGCAACACGGCTGCCAGCACGGCGCCGCCACTCGCGTACAGGGCCACGGCAACGATGCTCAGCGCAACGATGGTGAGGATGGACGCCGCATAGCGCACGGGTTCGCCGTAGGTTTGCGCCAGGATGCCGGAAATCGTCGACTGCCCGCTTTCCTTGTATTTTTTCACCAGCACGATGGCCAGCAGCAAGAAGCCCAGCGACAGCGCCACCAGATTCCAGGCGGCGGAAATACCCAGTTCATAACCCTTCTGGGCCGTGCCGATGCTGACGGAGCTGCCGATAAATTCCGACAATAGCAGCGCGCCGATCAGGTAGGCGGGATAATTGCGCCCGCCCGCCGTCATGCCCTCGGCGCTGTTGGCATGCTTGCGCACGCTATACGTAATGTACGACATGAGGGCGAAATAGCCCACCGTGACTGCCGCGATAATGATCAATCTGTTTTCCATCTGTCTACTCCAAGTTTGCTTTTTTTCTTATTATTTTTTCAAAAAAGCTTCCCCTGCCGCGTGCCGGTCTTTGCCGGTGGCGGTGCTCAGGGGCAAAGCGAAATCTTACCTTGCCGGCGACGATACAAAGGCGCGCAGCTGCGCCGTGAAGGCTGGCGCCGCCTCGACATTCGACAAATGCGACGCGGGCACCTGGGCCAGCTGCGCGCCTGCCACCTGCCGCTGCAGCCAGCGCGCATCGTCCACCGTGGTGACGGGATCGTGTTCGCCGGCGATGATCAGAGTGGGCACCGCAATCGTGGGCACCTGCGCGCGCAAGTCCGCCTGCGCCAGCGCTGCGCAGCAGGCCGCGTAGCCTTCGGCATCCTGTCCGCGCAGGGTGGCGATCATGCGCGCCACCGTGGCCGCTTCCCGCGCGATGAAGGCTGGCGTGAACCAGCGCGCGGCGGCGCCATCGGCCACCGTGTCCATGCCGTCGCGGCGCACCTGCACCGCGCGCGCCAGCCAGGCGTCGGCCGTGCCGATGCGCGCCGCCGTATTCGCCAGCACCAGATGCGTCAGACGCCGCGGCTGATGGATGCCCAGCCACTGGCCCGTCAAGCCGCCCATGGAAATGCCGCAGAACGCGGCACGGGCGATATCCAGGTGGTCGAGCAGCGCCACCACGTCCAGGCCCAGGCGCTCGATGCCGAACGGCGCGCCGCCGCTGGCCGACCGGCCATGGCCGCGCGTATCGTAGCGCACGACATAAAAGTCGCTGGCCAGGTTCGCCGCCTGGGCATCCCACATGGACAGGTCCGTGCCCAGGGAATTCGACAGCAGCAGACATGGTTTTCCCCGCTCGCCATCGGTGCGGTAATGCAGCAGCGTATCTTCCCCGTTCCAGGTGGTCACGACAATTCCGGTATCCGTGTGTTTCATCGCATGTCTCCATTGCTCTGCGGGTCAGGCATCGCCGTCGCGCACCGACGAGGGATGGCGGCACAGCGGCATCACGTCGATCTGCATGTAGGGAAACAGCGGCAAGGAGGTGAGCAAGTTGTGCAGCTCCTCCACGCTGTCCACATCGAAGACGCTGATGTTGGCGTACTGGCCGGCGATGCGCCACAGGTGGCGCCACTTGCCCTCGTGCTGCAGGCGCTGCGCCAGTTCCCTCTCCGTCTGTTTCAGCTGCGCTGCCTGTTCCGCCGGCATGCTGACGGGCAGGTTCACGTTCATGCGTACATGGAATAACATGGTGTCTCCTTTATTGACGCTGCATGGCACGCAGCTTGTCGGTATCGATCTCCACGCCCAGGCCCGGCCCCGTCGGCACTTGCAGCATGAAATCGCGGTAGACCAGCGGCTCGCGCAGGACTTCCTGCGTCAGCAGCAGTGGCCCGAACAGCTCCGTGCCCCAGGCCAGTTCCGCGAACGTGGAGCACACGTGGGCCGTGGCGGCGGTGCCGACGCCGCCTTCGAGCATGGTGCCGCCGTACAGTCCCACGCCGGCCAGGCGCGCCACGGTGGCCACTTCCAGCGCGGGCAGCAAGCCGCCCGACTGGGTGATTTTCACCGCATACACGTCGGCCGCATCGGCCTGGGCCAGCGCCAGCGCATCGGCGGGACCGTGCAAGGCTTCGTCGGCCATGATGGCCACGTCGAAGCGCCGCGTCAGGCGCGCCAGCGCGGCGCGGTTGCCGGCTTTCACCGGCTGCTCGATCAGGTCGATGCCGCCCGCTTCTAGTGCGGCGATGCCGCGCACGGCGTCCGTCTCGCTCCAGGCCTGGTTGACATCGACGCGCACGCTGGCCCGTTCGCCCAGCGCCCGCTTGATCTCCAGCACGTGGGCCACGTCATCCATCACGTCGCGCATGCCGATCTTCAGCTTGAAGATGCGGTGCCGGCGCAAGTCCAGCATTTTTTCCCCTTCGGCGATATCGCGCGCGGTGTCGCCGCTGGCCAGCACCCAGGCCACAGGCAGCGCATCGCGCACGCGGCCGCCCAGCAATTCCGACAGCGGCACGTTCAGGCGGCGCGCCTGCGCATCGAGCAGCGCCGTCTCGATCGCGCACTTGGCGAAGCGGTTGCCCTGTATGACCTTGCGCACCCTGGCCATGGCCTTGGCCACTTCGCTCGCTTCCATGCCGACCAGCAGCGGCGCGATATAGGTATCGATATTCGTCTTGATGCTTTCCGGGCTTTCGCCGCCGTAGCTCAAGCCGCCAATGGTGGTCGCTTCGCCCCAGCCCGTGATGCCGTCAGCGCAGCGCAGCCGCACCAGCACCAGGGTTTGCGTATTCATGGTGGCGACGGACATCCGGTGCGGACGAATGGTTGGCACATCGACCAGGTAGGTCTCGATATTTTGAATCATATTTATTCCGTATAATTCTGTGGAGTGGTGACACGATATTCCCCGAATCTCTCCACGTCCAACACCGAGTTGGTATCAAACCTATACCTGAAAGGTATGAAGATGGAATTACGGCACTTGCGCTACTTCGTTGCGGTCGCGGAGGAAAGGAACTTCACGCGGGCCGCCGCGCGCTTGCACATCGCGCAGCCGCCGCTGAGCCGGCAGATGCAGCAGCTGGAAGAAATCCTCGGCGTGGCGCTGATCGAAAAGGGTTCGCGTCCCTTGCGCCTGACGGAAGCGGGCGAGTTTTTCCTCGCCCATGCGCGGCCCCTGCTCGACCAGGTGCGCGACCTGCAGGCGATGACGCAGCGTGTCGGCAAACTGGAACGCACCCTGTCGATCGGCTTTGTCGCCTCTACCCTGTATGGGGAATTGCCAGACATCGTGCACCGCTTTTGCGAGCGCCATCCCGAGGTCGACGTGACCCTGCATGAAATGACGACGGTGCAGCAGCTCAAGGCCCTGAAGGAAGGCCGCATCGACGTGGGTTTCGGGCGCCTGAAAAGCGAAGACCCCAGCATCCGCCGCATCCTGCTGCGCGAGGAGCGGCTGGTGGTGGCCCTGCCGCCCGGCCACCGGCTGGCCAGGGGGGAAGGCGGATTACGCCTCACGGACCTGATCCACGAAACCCTGCTCGTGTATCCGAAAGCGCCCCGCCCCAGCTTTGCCGACCAGGTGCTGGCCATGTTCAGCGAAGGCAATGTCACCCCCGGCCCCGTCACGGAAGTGCGCGAGCTGCAGATTTCCATGGGACTGGTGGCGGCCGGCCAGGGCATTTCCATCGTGCCGGAAAGCGTGCAAGCCATGCATCACCGGAACGTCGTGTACCGCAAGCTGGACGACAAGCATGCGTTCTCGCCGATTTTATTCAGCATGCGGCATATGGACCGCTCGCCTGAACTGGAAAACATCCTCGCCGCCGTGTACTCGATCTACGATGAACACGGCATCGTGCACGTCAAGGAAAGCCTGTAGCAGTGACTACGCCGCGTCGGCCAGCAATTCCGGGCGCAGCGCGCGGATGCGCAGTTCCGTGAAGTAGCCGCCCGCCTCGTTGTAGCGCAGGTAGTAACGGCCGCAGTTCAGGCAGCGGGCCACCTGGCTCAGGTTCGCGGGATAGTAGCGCGGGGCGATGGGCGCATCGATGCTGTCGTAGCGCGTGCCGTGCGGGTGGTATTCGGCAAACGTCGGTTCCTCGTACGGATCTTCGCGCAGGGTGCCGATTTCTTCAAAGCGGTCCAGCTCCAGCGAGGTAGGCAGGCGCTGCCAGGCGTCCAGCGGGACGGCGCAGCAGCTGCATTTTTTGGTAATCGTGGCCGAAGCGGTGGCCAGCGCGGACAAGGCGGGAAAGTCGAGGAATATCATGTTCAGCCATTGCAAAGGTGCGGCCTGTGGCAACGAGCCTGGCCGCGCCCTTTCATTCTAGCGGAATGCATCTTTCAATGCCCCATGAAGTCATTCCACTTCGGCAGCAGCACGATGCTGTTCGGATTGAGCCCCTTGTTTTTCAGGGTGTCGACACTCCCCGCCACCACCTCCTTTTTCATGTCGATGACGGTGATGCTGCCATCGCTCATGCCCGGCAGGTTGAGCAGCGCGTTCTGCACGAAGGCATAGCGGCCATCCCTGGTGAACGCCACGTGGTGCGCGCCTTCGGCGGCAGGGATCGATTTCAATAGCCGGGGCTTGCCGATGCCGCCCGTCAGGTCGAAGATATGCAGGTGGCCCGGCTTGGCCGTCGTCAGGTACAGCCGCGTCGCGCCCTTGTTGAAATACAGCTCCAGCGGCACGCCCGCCTTTTGTTCGGCAAAGTCATGCACCTGGGCCGTGTCGAAATCCCTGGTTGCCGGATTCCACGTGGCGGTCCACACGGTGCCGCCGTACATATTGGCGACGTAGGCGACAGGCGGTTTGCTGCCCGGGACGAACAGCACTTCCACCGGCGCTTCGCCAGACGGCGACGGCTTTTTCGACAGCTTGTGCGTGCCCAGCACCTTGCCCGTGCTCGTTTCCACCACGCTGATCACTTCCCCCGCGTCGCCCAGGTCCGTGGGGCGGATGGTGCTCGTCAGCAGGGTGCGGTCGATGCCATCGTGGACGGCCAGGCCATGCGGATATGGCGCCGGCAGCATGACGGTGCGTCCCGGCTTGTCGTGCACGGCGTCGCCTTCCAGCATGGCCTGCGATCCCATGCAGCTCAGATACCAGCGCTTGTGGTCATCCGAAAAGACGATGTCCTCGCCCACCTGGCAAGTCGGTACCTCGATCACCTTGATGGGAAAATCCTTGTGGCGCATGTCCATCACGCGCAGCTGCGTCTTGCCCAGCGCCGTGATGTAAGCCTTGCTCATGTCGTGGTTGTAGAAGATATGGTGCGCCACCAGGTCCGGCGGCAGGGCGATGTCGCGCACGATCTTGCCAAAGTTTTTCGACTCGGGATCGACATCGATGATGGCGATGCCCTCCTTGCGCGACGGCGGCGCGACAGGGCTTTTCAGCGATTTCAATGACTCGGGCGCCTTGCTCTCGTAATTGACCATGGCCAGGATTTCGGCCGACGCAGGCAACACCGCCAGGCATGTCACGGCCAGTGCAAACATCGCTTTTTTCATCATCTCCCCCGCCTTTTCCAAGTGTCGTCGGATCCGCGCCGATCATTCTACGGCCGCACTTTTTCAAACTGGCGTTTTTTTTCAGATGGCCAATGCTGGAAATCTTTCCTAAAATTTAAGCATGAAAAAATACTCAGTCCGCCCTCCGCTTGCCAGCCTGGGCCTGGCCATATTCCTGCTGTGCATATCGGCGCAAAGCCAGTCGCAGGGCGGCTCTGCGGCAAAACCGCAGCAACTGGAACAGCATGTGGCGCTGGCCATCGCGCAGCGCAAAATCGCCGCGAAGCCACCGACGATACGGGTCCGGCAGGACACCCGGATCACCGTGGATTGGAGTACCGACGAAATAGTCAGTATCCACTTGCATGGCTACGATCAGCTGCTGGAAGTCCAGCCGGGCGAGACAAAAGCCATGCGCATCGACGCCACGGTACCGGGACGCTTCCCTGTTTCCGCGCACGGCTATGGCGCGCAAACGGAGGGCAAGAAGGGCAAGCAGCACAAGCATCACCGCGAGGCGCCCCTGATATACCTGGAAGTGCTGCCGCGATGATGCGGCGCGCCATCGCTTTCGGCCTGCTGGCCGCGCCATGCATCGCCCATGCGCACGGCTTTGGCCAGCGCTACGACCTGCCCTTGCCGCTCTGGCTATATTTGCTGGGTGCGGGACTGACGGTGGCGCTGTCGTTTGCCTTCCTGGCACTGTGGCGCCGGGATGGCACAGCGACCTGCCAGGGCGACTATGCGCGCCTCGTCCTGCGGCAGGTTCCTGGCGCGCGCGCCATCGCTTTCGCACTGCGCCTGCTGGTGCTGGCGTTATATATCCTGGTGATCGTGGCGGGACTGGTGGGCGTGCAAAACCCCGTGAAAAATATCGCGCCCGCCATGGTGTGGGCCATCTGGTGGGTCGGCATGGCCTACGTGTCGGCGCTGCTGGGCGACTTGTGGGCGCTGGTCAATCCGCTCGACAGCGTGGCGCGCGCGGCCCAGCAACTGTTCCCCCGCTGGCGCGCACCGCTGGCGTGGCCGCGCTGGCTCGACAGCTGGCCGGCGGCGGCCCTGTTCTTCGGCTTTATCTGGATGGAGCTGAACTGGGAAGGCAGCGAGCAGCCGGCCAGCCTGGCCTGGACCATGCTGCTGTATTCTGCCTGCACGTGGGCAGGCATGGCGCTGTTCGGCCGCGCCGCCTGGCTGCGCCATGCGGAAGTTTTCAACGTCGTCTTCGGTCTGCTGGCCCGCTTCGCGCCCGTGACATTCCGCGACGGCGCCTGCTACGTGCGCCCGTATGCGGCGGGCCTGCTGGCGGTGGAACCCGTGCGCCCTGCCTGCCTGGTGCTGGTGATCCTCATGCTGGCCTCCGTCAGCTTCGACGGCATGATGGAAACGCAAGCGTGGTACGACATCGTCGACGCCGTCCTCGCCGTGGCGCCTGGTGCGCTGGCATGGATCACCACGGCCGCCCTGCTGCTGATGCCGGCCCTGTTCCTGCTGGTGTTCCTGCTGTTTTGCGCGCTGATCGCCCGCTGCGGCGCCAGCGATGGCCAGCCGGCCATACCCTTGCTGCGCGTGGCCGGGCACTTCGTGCTGACCCTGGTGCCGATCGCCATCGCCTACCATTTCGCCCACTACCTGTCTTTCCTGGCGATGGCGGGCCAGTACCTGATTCCGCTGGCGTCGGACCCGCTGGGCCTGGACTGGGACCTGTTCGGCACGAAGCTGTACTTCATCCGCCTTGGCATCGTCGACGCCAAGGTGGTGTGGTACGTATCGCTGTTCGCCATCGTCGCAGGCCACGTGGCGGCCGTCTGGCTGGCCCATGTCTGCGCGCTGCGCCTGTACGCCAGTCGCCGCGCGGCCCTGCGCAGCCAGTATCCGATGCTGGCCCTGATGATCGCCTACACTTTGCTCAGTCTCTGGATCATCGCGCAGCCCATCGTCGGCGGCTAGCCCGTGCCAGGAACAGCTCCAGCAGCAACAGCATGCCGCCGGAAACGAGCAGCAGCGGCATCAGCGCGCACATGGCGGCTGCCGCCAGCCAGGCCAGCGCGGAAGGCGACGTCCAGGCGCCCGGCAGCAGCCTGGGTAAACCCAGCGAGCCAGGCAAGCGCCGTTTGAAAAACATCACCCAGCCCGACACCAGCGAGAACAGCACGCTGGCGCCGAACAGCAGCAGCACGGCCTGGTTCCACCAGCCGAATTCGCCGCGGTGGAACGGAATGCCGATGGCGGTGGCCTTGCCGAACGCCGTCTGCGCTTCCCACCCCGCGTAATACAGGGGCTTGCCGCTATAGGCATCGAATTGCAGGTCGAAGCGCAAGGTGGGCTGGCTGCGGTCAGCCATGATGGCGCGCCACACATCGTCCTGGCTGGCCGGCGCCGTCAGCTGCACGGCGATGGCGGGCGCGTGGCTGCGCGCTACCTGCCACGCATCCTGCCAGTCGAGCGGAGCGCCCTCCTCGCGCGAGTGCAAATCACGTGGCACGGGCGGCGGCGCCTGGCCGCTGACGTCGCGCAACGCGCGGATGCGCCCGCCCGCCTGCTGGCTCCAGGTCAGGCCCGTCGTCAGGATCACGACGCTGACGATGCCGAGCGCCACGCCCAGGAAAGCATGCCACTGGCGCCAGCCATTGCGGCCCCGCGCCCCCCGCTTCGGCAAGCCCGATTGCGCGCCGCGCGGCCACCACAGCACCACGCCCGTCACCAGCATCACCATCAGCCAGCTGGCCGCCAGCTCGATCATCCAGCGCCAGCCATCGTTTTGCAGCAGGCGCGAATGCAGCTTTTTCGCCCAGTTGCCGAAGCGCTCGCTACTGGCCAGGCTGCCCAGCACGCGCGCGTCATAGGGATTCACATACACGACGATGGCCTGCGCGGGCAGGCCGAACTTCGGCCTGGCGGGCGTGAGCGGCGCGGCATGTCCGCCATGGCCCGCATGTTCATCCTGCGCGCCGCCAGACGGTGCAAACGCCACCTGCACCGCATCATCCTGTTGAAACGGCGGCACCACGTGCTGCACCGCCCAGCCTCGAGGCGCAGCCCGCTCCGCAGCCGCCACGGCGGCGTCCAGCGGCAGCATGGAGGCTTGCGGCGCCACATGGTCCAGGTGCTGGTACAGCCTTGCCTCGATCTGCGGCGTGAACACGTACAAAATGCCCGTCAGGGTGGCCATCAGGGCAAACGGCGAGGCGATCAGCGCGGCCCAGAAGTGGATGCGCCAGTACAGGCTTTTGCGCCGCGCGATGAGAAAGGTGAAATCGTCCATGGCCATCCTCACAGTGCGTTATAGGTATAGGACAGGCCCAGCATCACGCTGCGCGGCGCACCAGGCGTGTACTGGTTCTGGCTGTTCGGCGCATAGCTGCCCACTCCCGCATAGCTGCTGCTGGCCGAATCGGCATAGCGCTTATCGGCCAGGTTGCGCACCTGCGCCCACGCTTCCAGCCCGCGCGCGACCTGATAGCTGGCGCGCAGGTTCAGCAAGGCGTGGCCCTTGTACTCCACCGTGTTGGCATTGTTCATCCAGTAGCGCCCCTGGTGCACGGCTTCAAGTGCGATACGCGCGCCGGCCACGGGCTTGTAGCCGATCTCGAACGAGGTGATGTCGCGCGGCGCCTGCGGCATGGCGCGGCCGCTGTAATCGAGAGTACTGGAGAGCTGGTAGCGCAGGTAGCGGTGGCGCGCGATGGCCGTGGCGAAGCGCGCGTCGAACGGGCCGCTGTCGTAATTCAGGCCCAGCTCCAGCCCTTCGCTGCGCGTGCGCCCCGCATTGCGGTTTTCGCTGTTGCCCGGCGAGAGGGTGTAGCTGACGATGGTGTCGCGCCCATCGAGCCGGTACAGGGCCGTGTCGAGTTTCAAACGGCCCTGTAAAAAGGCCCAGCGCAGGCCCAGTTCATAGTTGTTGTAGACGGACGGCTGCAAGTTGGCGATGCCCGTCTTGCCATACAACTGGCTCACTTCCGGCGGCGTGAAGCCCTGGCTGACGTTTGCATACGCGCTGCCCGCATGGCCGATGGCGTAGGTGGCGCCCAGTTTCGGGCTCACATGCGAAAAATTGCGCGACTCGTCGGGCGCGCCGTAATTGACGCTGCCGCCGGGCGCCAGCTTGTTATGGTAGTCATAGCGAATGGCGTCCGAACGGCCGCCCAGCACCACGCGCGTGCCCACCAGCGGAGAAAATTCCCATTGCGCGAAGACGGCCGTGTTGAGGATATCCGTCTGGTAGTCGCGCACGCCCTGCGGATTGCTGGCATTGGCCAGGGAGTAGCGCAGGTAGCGGCCCGTGGCGGCATCGCGCACGATGGACAGATTGTCGCTGACAAAAGGATTGTCGCTCTTGTCCACGTACACACCAGCGATCAGGCGCGAACGCAGCCACGCGAATTCCTGCTGGTGCTTCACGTCCAGTCCCAGCGAATCGACGTGGTTGTTGTTGATGACGCCCTTGCACAGCATGCCCGCGCAACTGCCTATGGAATACGCGGGAATCTGCCCATGGTCGTTCCTGCGCGTAAACACGGTGACGGTGCTCGTGCCATTGACTGTCGTCGCGCCTTCCCACGCCAGGTTCATGCGCGTGGTCTTGTCCTTGCGGTAGGTAAACGTATTCAAACTCTTGCCGGGATTGCTGCGGTAATCGTTTTCGAACAGGCTGCCCGTCATGGCCGCATCGAGATCCGTGTGGACGATGGTGGCGCGCAGCTGCGAAGTGGGGCTGAGCGCATAGTCGGCGCGCAGCGAGAACGAATCCTTGTCGCCATAGCTGTACTCCTGCCAGTTATCGCGCGAACGGCGCGAGCTGTAATGGGAAAAGCGCAGTCCCAGCGGCCCCCAGGTATCGCTGGCGGAAGTGTCGTAGCGGGTGTAGCCGCCCACGTTATCGCGCCGCACGCCCACGCTTGCCGTGGGTGTCGCGCTGGCGCCGGCCGTGAGGAAATTGACGGCGCCGCCGACGGCATTGCTGCCGTACAGCGACGAGGCGGCGCCCTTCACCACTTCCACGCCGCTGGCGCCCGCCATGTTCATCTCGTTGAGCGAGTTATGGTTGAAGACGCCCAGCGGGCGGATGGGAATGCCGTCTTCGAGGTACTGGTAGACGGCATTCGTGCCGATGGGCTGGCGGATGCTCATGCTGTGCTGCTCGTTGCCCAGGTCATTCCAGTACACGCCGGCGATGCGGTTGAGGATATCGCCCATGGTCTTGGGCTTGTCGCGTTCCAGCATTTTGGCATTGACGGCACCGATGGCCTGCGGCGTCTCGGACAGCCACGATTGCGCGCGCGAACCGGAAACGACGACGGTGTCGATGGCGTGGTCGGTTTGGTCAGTTTGCTGCGCCTGCGCGCAGGGGTAAGCGAGGGTGATGGCGACGGCCAGCACCAATAATTTCTTGTTCATGTGATTCTCGTATAAGTGTGCGGATGCGGCGTGTCACACCGCAAGGTGGGCAGCGCCAGCATTGAAAATGCAAAAACCTAGACGAGAGCGGGCGGCGCGCGCGACTGCGCGGTGGACCAGATGAACAGCGGTGACGGAGACTGGTAGTACAGGGCCGGGAAAATGGCCGTGCCGCTGGCCACAAGCAGCGGCAGCACGGTACTGGCGGGCGGCAGGCCGACGGAACCCGCGTGCGTGGAACAGAAGGCGCAATGCTCCATCTGCATGGCCTTGCCGCCGGATTTTTCATCGGCGGCGCCGTCATTGTCGACCTGGACGAAACGGATGCCGGCCACCGAACAGATTTCCGCCCAGCCGGAGCCGGACTCCTGCTTTGCATTGGCGACGGCCTGGGAAATCGACGGCGCGAGCGCCGCCAGCAGGATCGCGAAACAGGCGATCCAGGCGGCAAAGCGGCGCGTGAACAAGGTCATTCCCATGGCCGCATTTTACCAGCGGCCGCCGGGACTGGGTAGCGGAAAGCGGCTCAGGCGGCCGGGCAGGCGGCGTTGCCGTTGTCAAAAGCGCGCACCACGCTCGCCGTATCGGCGGCGATACGGTTCACGGCGCGGCGGTGACCGAGCACCAGTTCATCGTAGCCGGCGCCCACCTTTTCATTGGCTATCGTGCGGCAAGTGACCACCTTGCTGCTGGCCAGCTGGCGCACGCTCCACACGGCATCGATCAGCGCATACTGGCCCATCACGGACTCGAAACGCTGCACATTGGTGCTGATACGGTACACGGGCAGGTTGTCCGGATGCGGCGTGCGGAACACATCGATGGCGCCCAGGTCGTTCGTCACGGCCGTCGACAGGGCCTGGCCGATCTCGCCGGCCAGCGGCCCGGCCCAGCGCTGCTGCTCCAGCAGTTCGATGCGCCCCGATGGCCCCGTCACGACAAACTGGTTGCGGCTCACCTGCTGCGGCACGCTGACAGCCAGCACCTCGACATAGTATTTGACGGGTTTGGCCGGCTGCGCGTCGGCGCCGCCGCTGAGCGTATAGAAATGCTCGGGCTGGGGCGTGGAACAGGCGCCCAGCAGGCTGGCCGCCAGCAGCGCGGAAAAAATCGGTTTCATCATTTTTTTTCATCTCCTTTTTTACCGCGGATCAGGGACTCGGGATGACGTTCCAGGTAATCCGACAGCGCGTTCAGCGATTGCAGGGTTTGCGTCAGCTGCTGCAAGGCTTGGCGCACGTCCGACTGCAGTGGCGAATCCTTTTGCAGCACCTGTTCGGCCGTGCCGAAGGTCTGTTTCGCCGCCGTCAGGGTATCGCGCATTTCCGGCACTACCTGGCCATCGAGCTGCCTGAACAGGGTATTGGCCTGCTTGATGGTGGCGTTCAGATTATTGCCGATCTCCGCATAAGGCACCTGATCGAGCTTGCGGGCAATGCTGGCGATCTGCGTCTGCAGTTCATCGAGGGTATTGGGCACGGTCGGCACTTCCAGCGGATACTTGTTCGGATCGAGCGCCACCTTCGGCGCTTTAGGGAAGAAGTCCAGCGCGATGTACAGCTGGCTGGTGAGCAGGTTGCCCGTGCGTAGCTGGGCGCGCAAGCCACGGCTGACCATGCGTTCGAGCAGCTGGTGGCCGGCCGAGCCTTCCTCATCGTCGACGGCGGCCTTGAAGCGCATGCCCAGGCGGGCCGGGTACAGATTGACGGTGACCGGCATGCGGAAGTTCTTCTTCACGGGATCGAACTCGATGCCGACCGAACGCACCTCGCCCAGTACGATGCCGCGGAAATCCACCGTGGCGCCAGGCTGCAAGCCGCGCAGCGACTGGTCGAAATAGAACACGGTGGTAATGGCCTGGCCATCGGGCTCGCGCATGGCGCTGGCCTCGTCGGCCGCCAAGCGGAAATTGGTATTGGCCGGCGCCGGTTCCTCGGGCTTGCGGCCATTTTCCGCCTCGAAGGCGATGCCGCCCACCAGCATGGCGGCCAGCGACTGCGTGTTCAACTTGAAGCCGTTGGAATCCAAGCGCACATCGACGCCGCTGGCATGCCACCAGCGCGCATTCTTGCCGACGAACTGGTCGTATGGCGCGTTCACGAAGACCGACATGGTAATGCCGTTGCCATCCTTGTCCAGCGCAAAGCTGACCACCTTGCCCACGCGCAGGCGGTGGAAGAACAGGGGCGAACCCACGTCGACGGAACCGAGACTTTCCGCATGCAGGGTGTACAGCTTGCCCTTCTGGTCACCGGCCACGGCGGGCGGACTCTCCATGCCGATGAAATTCTCCTTTTTGGCTTCCGACTTGCCCGTGTCAACGCCGATGTAGGCGCCCGACAGCAAGGTACCCAGGCCCGTCACGCCGCTGGCGCCGATCTGCGGGCGCACCACCCAGAAGCGCGAATCGGCGGTGGCGAATCGGCGCGCCTCCTTGCTCATGTCGATCGTCACGAGGACATTGCTCAAGTCGTCGCCCAGGGTGATGGCGCGCACCTGGCCGATATCGACATCCTTGTATTTGACCTTGGTCTTGCCCGGCTCCAGGCCTTCGGCGCTCTTGAAGCTGACCGTCACCGTGGGCCCCTGGTCAAGGATGGACTTGGCGGCCAGGCCGGCGCCTATCAGGGCGGCCAGCAGCGGAATAAGCCATACCAGCGACGGCAGCCAGCGGCTGCCCTGTTCCACATCGGGTTCCGGCAATGGACGGCCACCCGTTTCGGCAAGGCCGCCCGCTTCTTTGTCAGACATGCTGTTCTCCAATCACTGTATTGTTTCCGGTATTTGCCACCACCACGGGTTCTTCCTCGCCAGGCACCTGCCCGTCGACGGGGTCCCAGATCAGGCGCGGGTCGAACTGCATCGCCGCCAGCATGGTCAGCACCACCACGGCGCCAAAGGCCAGCGCGCCGGGTCCGGCCGTGATCACGGCCAGCGACTTGAAGCGCACCAGCGCCACCGTCAGGGTGACGACAAAGATGTCGAGCATGGACCAGCGGCCGATGAATTCGACCATGCGATACAAAATGGTGCGCTGGCGCGGGCGCCAGCGCGAACGCCGCTGCGCGGTGAACGCCAGCAGCGCCAGCACGCCCAGCTTGAGCATGGGCACGACCACGCTGGCGATGAAAATGATGATGGCCAGGCCTTTCGAGCCGCTGGTCCAGAACAGCACCACGCCGCTCATGATGGTATCGTTTTGTGCGCCAAACAGGGAATACGTCACCATCACGGGCAGCAGGTTGGCGGGAATATAGAGGATCATGGCGGCGATCAGCAAGGCCCAGGTGCGGTTGATGCTGTCCGGTTTGCGCACGTGCAGGGCCGTGCCACAGCGCACGCACGCCAGGTGCTTACCCTTGCCCAAGGGCGGCGCCACCAGGCCGCAGGCATGGCAGGGCACGACCTTCTCGCCGGGCGCAAAGGCCTTGTAGCGGATGCCGGGCAGCGCTTGCCGGGTCAGGTCGTCGCCCAGGTTCCACAGGGCCTTGGGGTCGAACGAGACGACGATGGCCAGCATCAGGGTCAGCGCGCCAAACGCGAACAGCCCCGGTTGCGGCAGCACCGTGGCCAGGCTGGTCATCTTGACGACGGTGATCAGGATGCCGATCATCAGCACCTCCGTCATGCCCCATTCGCGCGCCGTCTGCACGGCGCGCAGCACGCGGTTAAAACCGGGCACCTTGACGCCGCCGCGCAAGCCCAGCGCCACATACAGCAGCGAACCGAGTTCGATGGCGGGAAAGAGTATGGTGAACAGGAAGACCATCGTCGCCACGATATGCATCTGCTCGGACCACAGCACGCGGATGGAACCGAGCAAGGTGGCGCTGGACGTCAGGCCATTGACGTCGAGTTCGACGATGGGAAAAAACTGGGCGATCAGGAAGACAAAGGCGGCGCCCAGGGTCAGCGCCACCACCTTGCTCAATTCCGCCGATGCGCCGCGCGCATGCGAGCCGCGGTACAGCACCGAGCGGCAACGGATGCAGCGCGCCTTTTCGCGGGGACGCAGCGGACGTTTGCGGTACAGCACGCCACAGTCATGACAGCTAATCAGGTCGTATCGGTGCACAGGTTCACGATGAGCAGTTGAGTCCCCTGCATCATACGTCAAAGCAACCTTCTACCGCAGGCAAAAGAAGACAGACGAGCAGCCTCAGGCGATAGTCGCCACTGTTGGCGCCGGCGTGCTCACTTTGCCAAAAAGCAGTTTGGCGGCGATTTTATTTTTTGCCAGCACGACACCAGTCGCGCAGCAAATACATGTGACAAGCAAGCCGATACTGAAACCCACCAGAGTGGCAAGCGGCGCAAACGCCACCGGCTCAAAATAGCGCATCGAAATTTTAGTGACACCGATAAAAGCATACTGGCCGATGATATAAATATACAATGAATTTTTACCAAAGATAATAAACCCTTGGATGATCCTCTCACCAAGCTTCAAGTAGGCCACATAAAACACACACAATGCGAATACAGAGGCTATTGCACCTGCAATATAACGCAGCGCAATATTTTGAAAGTTTTCAGAACTTAACTCCATTCCTGTAACATAAATATAAGTCTGATTATTCCACAAGAAGAAACAAATCAGCGCAAGAACACCTGAAACAGGAAAAATTACATTTTTATATGGCATCAATTTTTCAACATACGAGCCAGCGGCCAGATAATAGCCAGCCAAGAAAAAAGGACATGTATATTTAATTAACGGCAAAATACCCCAGTCCGGAATGAACAGGCTGAAAAAAAACAGGATCAACGATACCCAGAACGAATAGCGGCCAAAGACATTGGCAATCGTCACCAATACGAGACTAGCGAACAACGCCCATAGAAACCAAAGGCTCTGCAGTATGCTGAGAAGCAAGGAGAGAGGAAAATCCTGGTCAATCTTTTTTTTAAAAACAAGGGTAAGCGCAACCCGAAATAAAATCTCCCATATGGCAATAGGAACCAGTAAGGAAAATATTTTCGATTTAATGAACTCCAAAGGCGGTGTGCGGAGTACACTATTACGGCTCACATAACCGCTAATAGCGATAAACAACGGCATGTGAAACATGTAGATTGCTTTAAAGGTAGGGTCTTGGAAGAATCCCTCTTCCTGATATGCTGCACATTGCACCGCATGTCCGATCGACACCAGAAAAATCAACATCCCCTTGTAAAAGTCTACGCAATTACTTCTCAGCATGAATAAACTCCGGCGTTATGATTTTTTTGGATAAATTCCGGCACCCGAAACAAATTTTTGCATAAAGTATGTGGGCACAGGACAGTGGAAGACACTCAATGTCATTCAACGTCGCGATCCGCGTATGTTACAGACCACGTTACTTTTGCGGATTTTCACTCAGACGCAGCGGGCGCTTTCGCTACAACAGCCACATTCATGACAAATGATCAGCTTGTTTCAGAACACAGTGTGAAGTTTACCGGTACACAGTGCGTGCCTATTCCATATCAGTGCCAGCCATCCTATTACAAAGGCCCCCCTTGCGCCACTGCAAGGTTAACGTTCGAGCAACAGTGCCTCCACGGCACGGCCAATTTGCAGCACTCTTTCATCCGCGCCGGCCAGGCCGCAAATGCTCAGCCCCACGGGCAGTTCGCCCTTGGCATGGCACGGCAGCGACAGCGCGCAGCCATCGAGGAAGTTGATCACGCTGGCGTTGCGCAGAACCAGGCCATTCGTGGCAAAGAAGGTGGCGTCATCCGCTTCCAGGGGCGCAACCTGCGGCGCCAGAATCGCCACGCTGGGCATCAGCCAGGCGTCGAATGGCGCCAGGCGCCGCCGGGCGACGGCGATCAGGCGCGCGCGCGCATCGAGCAAATCGATGTAATCGGCCGCGCCCTGCTGCTGGCCGCGTCGGATGCGCGCCGCCACGCGCTGGTCGTATTGCGCACCTTTTTCCGCGAGCAGCGCGCGGTGCCAATGCCAGGCTTCCGCCGCCACCAGGCCGCCGCCGCCATTGATCTCCGGCAGTTCCAGCAACTCGGGGAAATCGAACTGTTCCACCAGGGCGCCGGCTTGCCGCAGCTTGTCCAGCGCGGCGTCGAAAGCCCGCTGCACCTGCGGCTCCACGTGCGTACCGACATAATCAAGGGTAAAACCGAAGCGCAAGCCTTTCAGCGCTGGCGCCTGCACGCCGATGTCATGGCCCGACAGCGCAGCGTACAGAATGGCGCAGCAGTCGACGCTGCGGGCAATGGGCCCTGCCGAGTCGAGAGAGCGCGACAAAGGCACCGTGCCCGCCAGCGACACGGAAGCGGCCGTCGGCTTGAAACCCGTCAAACCGCAAAAGGCGGACGGGATGCGGATCGAGCCGCCCGTGTCCGTGCCCAGCGCGCCGGCCGCCATTGCCAACGCCACCGTGACGGTGCCGCCCGAAGTGGAGCCGCCCGCCACACGTTCATGGTCCAGCGGATTGCGCGGCGTGCCGTAATGGGGATTCAAGCCCAGGCCGGAAAACGCGAATTCGCTCATGTTGGTGCGGCCCAGCAGGACGGCGCCAGCCCGACGCAGGCGCGCCACGGCGCCCGCATCGGCCACGGCGGGCGGGGCGTCGGCCAGCGCCAGCGAAGCGGCGCTGCTGGTTTGCCCCTCGACGTCGAACAGGTCCTTGATCGAGATGGGCACGCCGGCCAGGGGCGAGGCAACGATACCGGCCGCGCGCGCCGCGTCGCTGGCCCGCGCCTCGGCCAGGGCCTGTTCGCCATCGAGGCTGACATACGCATGGCCGCCCTGCGCCCGGTGCGCCTCGGCGCGCGCCAGCATGCGCTGCGTCAGTTCCACGCTGGTGATGCGTCCGGCGGCCAGGTCGGCCGCCAGTTCGCGGATAGTCTTGGTCAACTGGGTCATTCTCTTATCCTTCCACGGGCAGGGTTTGCACGGCATAGCGGTGCTGCAGGCGGCGCTGCAAGGCTGGATCATACAGCTCCAGTTCGAAGGCGTCGCCGTGGCCCATTTCACCGATGATGGGCTGCGTGCCGCAGAACATGGCGCTGCCCACTGGCAGGGTCGCTTGCCCCGTGTAGCGCAAAATCAAATCTTCCGGCGAGAGCATGCGCGTCACGGGCCCCTCCTGATACAGGGCCGGGACGCCGGCGCGCTCGCGCCAGGAGCGCATCTGCAGCTTGTCCCAATGACCGGCCACGTCGGCATAGCGCCACAAGGTATCGCCCACGGGCTTGCCGCACATCTGCTTCGACACCGTCACGCCATAGCTTTCCACCTTGCGGTCCGTATGGTCGGAACCGATCCCCACCAGCAGGCCGTATTCCGTGGAGAACAGCACGAATTCCGCCTCGCCGGACGAATCGCTGCCCGGCACTTCGATGGCGGCGTCGCTCGAGAGCAGCGCTGCCGAAACCCGGTAAAACGTCGGCACGCTTTTCGGGCGCGCCACGCCGATGGCTTCCAGTTCGGCGATATGGTGTTCCACCATCGCCATGTCGCGGCCCGTCCAGCCGGCGATGATCAACTGATCGATATCGAAGGTGACGGGGCCGTGGCCGGCCAGTTGAAAACTCAATGTCGTCATGATTTTATTCCTCAAGGGGGCCGCGGCCCGTTTCGCGTGCAGCAAAAACGGCGGCGCCGGTGATCAGCAAGGCCGCCGCCACATACAGCGAGACGGCCATGCTGCTGTTGTACGAGCGGTACAGGCTGGCGATGACGAGCGGGGCGAAGCCGCCGCCGATGACGCCGGCAAGGGTGTAGGCCAGCGAGGACCCCGCATAGCGCACCTTGGTCGGGAATTGCTCGATGACGAAGGCGGCCTGCGGGCCGTACATGATGGCGTGGATGACCAGGCCCACGACGACAGCCGTGACGATGGCAGCCGGGCTGGCAGTATCGAGCAAGGTGAAGAAGGCAAACGCCCACACGAGACCCAGGCTCGCGCCCAGCGCATACACGGGACGGCGGCCGATCTTGTCCGACAGCGCGCCAAACACGGGCACCGCCAGCGCATTGCAAGCCGTGCCGATCATGATGGCGGTCAGTGCCAGCGTCGACGACAGGTGCAGCACGGTCGTCACATACGTGAGCGTGAACACCACCACCAGCGCATACAGCACGTCCGAACCGATGCGCACACCGCCGGCGATCAGCAGACGGCGCCAGTAGATGCGCAGCACGTCGCCGATCGGCGCTTCCGCCTTCGCATCCTGCTGGTCGAGTTCCTTGAACAGCGGGGTTTCCTCGATGCCGCTGCGTATCCACATGCCGAAGGCCACCAGCAGCAGGCTGGCGATGAACGGCATGCGCCAGCCCCAGTCCATGAACGCTTCATGCGGCAGCAGGTAGGTGATCAGGCCGATGCAACCGGTCGCCAGCAAAGTGCCGAACGACGGTCCCACCTGCGTCCACGACGCGTTGCGGCCCCGCTTGTCCGCTGCCCCGTGTTCGACGGAGATCAGCACGGCGCCGGCCCATTCGCCGCCCAAAGCGATGCCCTGCACGAAGCGCAGCGCCACCAGCAGGATGGGGCTCCAGATGCCGGCCGTCGCGTAAGTCGGCAAGAGGCCCATCAGGCCCGTCGTCACGCCCATCAGCATCAGGGTCACCACCAGCACCCAGCGGCGTCCCAGCTTGTCGCCCAGGTGGCCGAAGATCACGCCGCCGATCGGGCGCGAGATATAGCCGACGGCATACGTGGAAAAGGCCAGGATGGTGCCCGTCAGCGGATCGAACGAGGGAAAGAACAGGTGATTGAAGATCAGCGCGGCCATGGTGTTGTAGACGGTGAAGTCATACCATTCCAGGGTCGTGCCGACCATGCTGGCCGTGGCCAGGCGGCCCGTTTTCGGCTTGTCGCCCGGCGCCTGGGCCGCCGGATGCGCAGCGTTTGCCGTTGTATATGTGCTCATTGCCTACCTCTCTCGTCAGTTTTATTGCAGGCCCGGCGCAGGATGCTTTGCCCTGCGCCGTGGCCCGTGTCTCGTGTTATCAGTGCCGGCAAGATGCGCGCGGCCGTGTCAGGCAGCGTGCAGGTCGGCCTCGCGCAGTTGCCAGGACAGTTGCAGGATGGCTGCCTGCTCAGCGTCCAGGCCCAGCGCCGCGCTGGCGGCATCGGCCGCCGCCGAGGCGGCGCTTTCGGAGGACGCGTCGATCAGGAAGATCGGGTCGAGCACGCGGCCCTCCTTCTGCTCCGCCGGCAGGGGGCCGGACAGATTCGCGTCAGGCGTGAGCAAGCGCGTGGCAATGACGCCATCGATCTGCAAAAGCTGCGCGCCCAGCGCTGCCATGCTGGCCACGGCTGCGGCATCCTGGCCGATGGCGGACGCGCCCAGGCGCAGCACGGCCAGCCAGGCGCCCGTGCCCATGCCCGTTTCCGCCTCGATGGCGCAGACGCGGCGCATCGGATCGAGCATGCGCTGCAGATTCGTCACCGACCATGGCGTCTGCTGGCCGAAGGCCTTGAAATAGTCGGGGGTCTGGAAGGCGCCCAGCGAATCGGTGCGGTACAGGCCCAGGTATTTGCGCGAACCGCGCACGCTCTGGTAGCGCGTGCCGCTGACGAAGCCGGGAATGCGCACGCGCTCTTCCACGTGCTCGCGGTCGTACCAGCGGTTGAAATCGAGCTCGTGTTCCGGGTCGGCGCTGGTCCAGACAAACAGGATGCCTGGCAAGGTGTGGGACGTCGTCATGATGGTTCCGTTCTGCGTGGTGGATGGTGTGCCAACCCAGAATAGGTGGCACGCCGTCACTTGGCAAACGGGTTATTCTGAACGCGACTGATAAGTTTTTCTTGTGGGTGGAGCCAACAATGCAGTCGGATTACGCGCCTGGGCGCTCATCCGACCTACGCGACTCACCTCAACCACGGCATCGTAGGTCGGCTTAGCGCCAGCGTAAGCCGACATCACCCTGCCCCATATTCCTCACCCAGCGCCAAAGTGAACCTGGCCGCCTCCTCGCATGCCAACATGGCCACCAGCTGGATCGCTTCCGTCGTGATGTCTTCGCTATAGCTGATGACGATGCGCTGCGGCGCCAGGCTGCTGGTGCAGGGAATCAGGGCGATGTGGCCCTGTTCGATTTCCTCGCGCAGGGGCGCCAGCGGCAGCACGGCGATGCCGAAGCCCGCTTTGACCAGGCGCACGATGGCGGAGATCGAGCTGACGCAGTGGACCCTTCCCAGCTGCACACCCTCGTCCTGGCATAGCGCCTTCAAGGCGGAATGCGGCTGCGAACCGCGGTTCATGGTGATGATGGGGTGCTGCGCCAATTGCGCCACCGTGAATGGCGCGCCCGTATCGGGCCAGTCGGCGGCCCTGCCGGCCCAGCCCATGGCGATGGCGCCGCTGCCCGTGCTGCGGATATGGTCGCCCGTCAGCATGTCCGTCTGCAGCGCGATATCGAGTTCGCCCTGCTGCAGCTGTTCGTGCAGGCGGCGCGTCGATTCCGAGGTCAATTGAATCTCGATGCCCGGATAGCGCTCCTGCACGCGCTGCAGAAACGGGATCAGCCACGTATGCACGATGGTTTCGATGACGCCGATGCGCACTTCGCCCGTGATCTGCGCGGGCGAGGAATTGGCCGCATACATGTCGCGGCACAGTTCCAGCATGCGTTCGGCATACACGAGCAGGTTGCGCCCGGCAAAGGTCAGGCGGATTTCACGCGCGTCGCGGTCGAACAGGCGCGTGCCGAAATCCTGCTCCAGCGAAGCGATGCGGTTGGAGATGGCCGCCTGCGTAATGTGCAGCTTGTCGGCGGCCGTGCGAAAGCTGCCCAGCCGCGCTGCCCAGACAAACGCTTCGAGAAAACGGGTATTCAATTTGGCTCTTCAATCAATGGGGGCACTTCTTCACAGAATGTGTGGTCGCCCCATTGTAAGCCAAAGCGCGCTGCCTTATTTCTGGCCCAGGAAGTCCAGCAGGGTCAGGGCGACGATCTTGCTGGCCTTGCGCAAATCATCGAGCGCCAGGCGCTCGTCAGCCTTCTTCGCGTTCGATTCGGGCACCGTGCGCGGCCCGGCGCCATACAGCACGGCTGGGATGCCCCGCTCGCCATACAGGCGCGCGTCCGCATACAGGGGCGTGCCGACGGCGGGAATCGTCTCGCCGAGGATGGCTTGCGCATTCTTTTGCAGGCTGCCGACCAGTTGTTCGGAACCGGGCAAGGGCCGCAGCGCGTGCGACAGCAGCAGGCGGCGGATCTCGATGCGGATGCCAGGCTCGCCCCGCACGGCGTCTTCGATCAGCGCGCGCACCTGCGCTTCCACCGCCACAGGATCTTCTTCGGGAATCATGCGGCGGTCCATCTTCATGACGACCTTGCCCGGCACCACATTGGTATTCGTGCCGCCGTCGATGCGCCCCACCAGCATGGTGGGCGAGTCGATGCCGGCCACTTTGGATTTGATCTTTTTCAGCTCCGGCAACTGGCCGTAGATGGCGTTGAGTATCTTGTTGGCCGCCTGCAGCGCGTCATGACCCGTCTCCGGCATGGAACCATGGCCAGCCTTGCCGTGCACGGTGATTTCCAGCTGCAGGCAGGCGTTGTGCGCGGTGACGATGCCGTAGCTGAAACCGGCGGCGATGACGAAATCGGGCTTCGTCAGCTGCTGTTCCAGCAGCCAGCCCGGCCCCAGCAAGCCGCCGAATTCCTCGTCGTAAGTGAAGTGCAGCTCCAGCTGGCCTTTGAGTGGAATGCCCAGCGCTTCGAGGGCGCGGGCGGCAAATACATAGGTGGCGAAATCGCCTTTCGAGACGGCCGTCGCGCGGCCATACATATAGCCGCCGTCGATCTGGCCGCCATAAGGCGGATACGTCCAGTTGTCGCCGGGCGGCACCACGTCGCCATGCGCATTCAGGGCCACGGTCGGCCCGCCTGCGGCATACGGCCGGCGCACGATCAAATTGGTGATGCTTTGCATGCCGTACGCTTCCACCTGATCGTTTGGGACGGCGTGCTTTTCCGCCTGCCAGCCATACGCCTGCAGCAGTTGCGCCACCAGGTCCGCATGGGGCGCGTTGTTGCCGGGCGGCGTATCCGTCGGCTGCTGCACCACCTTCTGTAAAAATGCGACTTCCTCGTCGAAGTGATCATCGATCCAGGCCGTGATTTTTTCTGCGTGCGTTGTCATTTTGCTCCTTGCATGGTCTGTTGCAGCCAGGCGCCAAGTTCGCTGCGCTCGGCCTCCGTCATGTTGGTCAGGTTCCCGATCGGCATGGCCTTCAATTCGATGGCCTGCTTGTAGATTTGCGCCGCGTGCTGGCGGATTTCAGTTTCATTATCCAGCATCATGCCGGCCGGCGCCGTGGCGAAACCCGGTTGCGTGGGCTGGGCCGAATGACAGGTGGCGCAGCGCTGGGCGATGATGGCATGCACGCTCTTGAATTGCGCCGCCGGATCCACCGCCGGCGCGGCCGCCACGGCCACTGGCGCTTTCGGCGCGATGGCGATAGCTACGGCCAGCAGCAGGGCCACGCCGATGGCCGGATAGCGCCATTCCACTCTTCCCTTGTGGCGCAGGTTGAAAAAGTGGCGGATGAAGACGCCGGCCGCCATGATCAGCGCCAGCACCAGCCACGCGTGGTCGTTCCGGTAGGTCATCGCATAATGGTTGCTGATCATGATGAACAGCACCGGCAAGGTAAAATAATTGTTATGCACACTGCGCTGCTTGGCTTTCAGGCCGTGCTTGGGATCGGGCAGCTTTCCGGCGGCCATGGCCTCGACCATCTTGCGCTGGCCCGGAATGATCAGCATCAGCACATTGGCCACCATGATGGTGCCGATCATGGCGCCCACATGGATATAGGCGGCGCGTCCGCTGAGCAAATGCGTGAGCACGTAGGCGGCACCGACGATCAGCGCGAACACGGTCACGCCGAACCACAGTTCATATTGCGCTAATGTTGACCTGCACAGCAAATCGTACACGGTCCAGCCGATGACGAGGGTGGCGATGCCGATACCGACTGCCTGCCCGCTGGAGATGTCCGCCACGGATTTGTCGATCATCATGGCCTGGGCATTGAAATAATACGCGATGGTCAGTAGCGCGAAACCGGACAGCCAGGTCGAATATGCTTCCCATTTGAACCAGTGCAGTTCCTTCGGCAGTTCGGCGGGCGCCACCAGGTATTTTTGCGGGTTGTAGAAGCCGCCGCCATGCACGGCCCACAGTTCTCCCGACACGCCCTTCTTCGCCAGCTCTGAGCCGGGCGCGGGCGGGCGGATCGAGTTGTCGAGCCAGACGAAATAGAAGGAAGCACCGATCCAGGCGATGCCCGTGATGACGTGCAGCCAGCGGACGATCAGGTTCAGCCACTCAAGGCCGTACGGGATCAGGTAGGCAAATACTTCCATAAATTTCCTCTAGTCAGACCGAACCAATATTCGTGCCAATCTACACAAGATAAACGGATTTACCGCCCACCACATGAAAAATATCGTATATTTGACATATTCAAATCGATATACAACAGAGGCGCCGCCACATGTCCAGTCTGCCGCAACACCTCGACCTGCACCTGATCCGCATCCTCTACCTGCTGCTGGTGGAAAAGAACGTCTCGCGCGTGGCGCTGAAACTCAATCAGCCGCAGCCATCGATTTCCGCCTCCTTGCGCAAGCTGCGCGAACTGACGGGTGACCCGCTGCTCGTGCGCGGCGCGCGCGGCATGGTGCCAACCCAGCATGGCGAAAGCCTGCTCAATCCGGCCAAGCGCATCCTCGACCAGACGGAGAGCCTGTTCGTCAAGAAGACGCCGTTCGTGGCGCAGGAAGAGGCACGCACCTTCCATATCGCCGCGCCCGATTACCTGGACAGCCAGTTCCTGCCCAACGTGGTGGCCCTGCTGCGCCGCGGCTCGCCAAAAAGCCGCGTCGTGCTGCATAGCCTGGGGCCGGGCATCGACCATATCCGCCAACTCTCCGACGGGGGCCTGGACCTGGTCATCGCCAACTGGGACGAGCCGCCCGCGCATCTGCACATTTCGAAGCTGTTCGAAGACCCCATTATCTGCGCCATGCATGCGGAAAACGCCTATGCGCGCCGCACGGCCAGCGACGCCATGACCCTCGACGACTATTTGAGCCTGCCCCATGTGGCGCCGTCGCAGATGATGCCCGGCTATCACGGCGTGATCGATTCCTTCCTCGAGCGGCAAAACCTGCAGCGCAACGTGGTGGTGGAATCGGCGTATTTCGGCCTGATCCCCTACATGCTGACGCAGACGGACCTGGTACTCACCACGGGCCGGCAATTCATGCGCTTCTATGAAAAGACGCTGCCGCTGAAAACGTATACTGTGCCGTTGAAATTCCCGCCGATGCGCTTTTACCAGCTGTGGCACCAGCGCGTGCACCAGGCGCCCGAGCACAAATGGCTGCGCGACCAGGTCAGCGCGGCCGCCAAGGCGCTGGTGCAGCGATAGCCGCTATCAGCACGCGCATATAATGGACGCAGGAACGGGGCGCTATCATCACCGCTTGCATGATCGGAAAACCATGACCACCCTTTCAGACCTGAACGCCGGCAGCCCGGCAGACTTTATCGCACGGCTGCATGGCATCTACGAACACTCGCCCTGGATCGCCCAGCGCGCGGCCCCCGCCCGGCCGTTTGCCAGTCTGACGGCACTCAAGACGGAGCTGCAGCGCGTGCTGGCGCATGCCTCGCCCGAAGAGCAGCTGGGACTGATACGCGCCCACCCGGAGCTGGCCGGCAAGGCCGCCATCGCCGGGCAGCTGACGGCGGAATCGACACGCGAGCAGGCCAAGTCCGGCCTGAACCTGTGCAGCGCCGAGGAATTCGCCACCCTGCAGCGCCTGAACGACGACTACAACGCCAAGTTCGGCTTTCCCTTCATCCTGGCCGTCAAGGGCCCGACGGGCGAAGGCTTGACGCGCCAGGACATCATCGCCACGTTTGCGCGGCGCCTGAAGAACCGGCGCGCCGATGAACTGGCCGAGTCGCTGCGGCAGATCAAGCGCATCGCCGAGCTGCGCCTGAACGACCTGTTCGACGTGCGCCTGGACTTCGGCCCGGCCATCATGCAGCAGGCCGAAACGCTGGCTGCCTGGAGCGACAGCGATTACAACCTGACCTGCGCCTACCTGACGCCGGCGCACCAGAAAACGGCCGCGCAGCTGGCCGAATGGATGCGGGATGCGGGCATGCAGGTGCACATCGACGCCGTCGGCAATGTCGTCGGGCGCTATCTGTCCGACGCGCCCGGCGCAAAAACCCTGATGACGGGATCGCATTACGACACGGTGCGCAACGGCGGCAAGTACGATGGCCGCCTGGGCATCGTGCTGCCCATCGCCGTCGTGCGCCACCTGCATGAGCGGGGCGAAAAGCTGCCCTTCCACTTCGAGATCGTCGGCTTCGCCGAGGAAGAAGGCGTGCGCTTCAAGAGCACGTTTTTGGGCAGCACGGCCGTCACGGGCAAGTTCGACGTGTCGCTGCTGGAACAGGTGGATGCGGATGGCGTGAGCATGCGCGACGCGCTGGCGGCCGCCGGCCACGAGGCAAGCGCCATCGGCGCCATCGCGCGCGATCCCGCCGACCTGCTCGGTTATGTGGAAGTGCATATCGAGCAGGGCCCGGTACTGCTGGAACGCGACCTGCCGCTGGGGATCGTCACGGCGATTGCCGGCAGCTCGCGCTACCTGGTCAATCTTGGCGGCGTGGCCAGCCACGCGGGCACCACACCCATGACCATGCGCAAGGATGCCGCCAGCGCGGCAGCCGAAATCATCCTGCTGGTGGAACAGCGCTGCAGCAAGGGCGAGGCGCTGGTGGGCACCGTTGGGCAGCTGCACGTGCCCAACGGCTCCGTCAACGTGATCGCCGGCGCGTGCACCCTGTCGCTCGACATCCGCGCGGCCGTTGATGCGGTACGCCAGGCGGCCGTCGACGATATTCTCGATGGCATCGCCGCCATCTGCGCGCGGCGCCAGATCGACTATCAGCTGGAACTGCTGCTGTCGGCGCGTGCCGCGCCATGCGCGCCATGGCTGATGGCGCAGCTTGCGCAAGCCGTGGAAGCGGTCGGCATCGAACCGTATGCGCTGCTGTCTGGCGCCGGCCACGACGCCATGGCCATGGCCGCCATCACCGACGTGGCCATGCTGTTTACCCGCTGCGGCAATGGCGGCATCAGCCACAACCCGCTGGAAAGCATGACGGCGGACGATGCCGACATCGCGGCGCGCGCGCTGCTGGCGTTCCTGCGCGGCTTCCAGCCCAAGCCCTGAGCTTACACGGCCACGGCCCGCTCCAGCATCGCGTGCAGCAGGACATTGCAGCCCGCTTCCAGGTGCTCGGGCTTGGCGTCTTCGATTTCATTGTGGCTGATGCCATCCTTGCACGGCACGAAGATCATGCCGGCCGGCGCCAGCCGGGCCGCGTAGATGGCATCGTGGCCGGCGCCGGACACCACGTCCATCACCGAGTAGCCCAGCTTTTCCGTGGCGTTGCGCACGGCGCCCACGCAGTCGGGGTGGAACGGGCATGGCGGGTAATAGGAAACACGTTCAAGAGATATATCCAGTCCCGTAGCAATACGCGCGGCATCGATGAAGGCCGTGATCTCGCCATGCATGGTGTTAAGCAGTTCGTCGTTCACATTGCGCAGGTCGATGCTGAATGTGACTTCGCCGGGGATCACGTTACGGCTGTTCGGGAAGACCTGCACCATGCCCACCGTGCCGCGGCCATACGGCGGGTAGCGGTTGGCAATCGCCACCACTTCCTGCATGATCGTCGTGGCCACCTGCAGTGCATCCTTGCGCAATCCCATGGGGGTGGGGCCAGCATGCGCTTCCATGCCCGTTACCACGCAGTCGTACCACGACAGGCCCATCACGGCCGGTACCACGCCAATGACTTTATCGGCGTCTTCCAGCACGGGTCCCTGCTCGATATGCGTTTCAAAGTAGGCGCCGATGGGATGGTCTCCCGGCACCTGCTCGCCCTTGTAGCCGATGCGCGCCAGTTCCTCGCCCACGGTTTTCCCCTCGGTATCCTTGGCCGCATACGCCGTCTCCAGCGAGAAGGCGCCGCAAAATACGCCGGAACCCATCATCACGGGCACGAAGCGCGAGCCCTCCTCGTTGGTCCAGAAGGCCACCTCGATGGGCGCCTGCGTCTTGATTTTCAAGTCGTTCAGGGTGCGCACCACTTCCAGGCCCGCCAGCACGCCGTAATTGCCATCGAACTTGCCACCCGTGGGTTGCGTGTCGATATGGCTGCCCGTCATCACGGGCGGCAGGCTGTTGTCGGCGCCGTCGCGGCGCATGAAGACATTGCCGATCTGGTCGATCGTGATGCTCATGCCCGCTTCGCGCCCCCATCCCACCACCAGGTCGCGGCCCTGCTTGTCCAGGTCCGTCAGGGCCAGGCGCTTGACGCCGCCCTTCGCTGTCGCGCCGATCTGCGCCAGCTCCATCAGCGCAGCCCACAGGCGCTCGCCATTGATACGCAATGCATCCATCGTCAACTCCTTATGCGGTGGTGGCGGAAAAGGCGGGCCGTTCGACATAGCGCCCCGCCCCTTCGACGGCCGTCAGTTCGCCCTGGTGGAAGACCACCTTGCCGGCGGCAATCGTGGTGCTGGGGATGCCGCGCACGGTGCGCCCTTCGAAGACGTTGAAGCCTCCCTTGGCGAACTGCGTGGCGGCGGAAATGGTGCGCGTGCCCTGCGGATCCCACAGCACGATGTCGGCATCGCTGCCAGCGGCGATGACGCCCTTGCGCGGATACATATTGAAGATCTGCGCCGCATTCGTCGATGTCACCTTGACGAATTCGGAGGGCGTCAGCATGCCGGAATTGACGCCGGCGTCCCACACGACGGCCATGCGTTCCTCTACGCCGCCGCAACCGTTCGGGATGCGCGTAAAGTCCTGCTTGCCCGCCGCCTTCTGTTCAGCGCAGAAGGTGCAGTGGTCGGTGGCCGTCGTCTGCAGGTTGCCGCTTTGCAGGCCGTGCCACAGCGCCGATTGATGGTGCTTGCCGCGAAACGGCGGGCTCATGACGTGGCCCGCCACGTAGTCGAAATCGTCGCTCTGGTAGACGCTGTCGTCGATCACCAGGTGGCCCGCCAGCGCTTCGCCATACACGCGCTGGCCATTGGCGCGCGCCCGCGTGATGGCGTCGAGCGACTCGGCGCACGAAACGTGCACGATGTACACGGGGGTATTGAGTACGTTGGCAATTGCGATGGCGCGGTTGGCGGCCTCCGCTTCCACGGCCGGCGGGCGCGACCGCGGATGCGCCTGCGGCCCGGTAATCCCCTTCTTGAGCAAAGCTTGCTGCAATTGAAAAACCAGCTCGCCGTTTTCCGCATGCACGGTGGGCAGCGCCCCCAGTTCCAGCGAACGGGTAAAACTTTTCACCAGGGTTTCATCGTCGGCCATGATGGCGTTTTTATATGCCATGAAGTGCTTGAAGCTGTTCACGCCATGCTCGCGCACGAGGGTGCCCATCTCTTCATGTACCTGCTCGCTCCACCATGTGATCGCCACATGGAAGGTGTAGTCGCCAGCCGCCTTGGCCGACCATTCGCGCCACTGGTGATAGGCCTCGATCAAGGATTGCTTGGGTGCCGGGATGACGAAGTCCATGATGGTGGTGGTGCCGCCGGCCAGTCCCGCCGCCGTGCCCGTGAAAAAATCGTCGGACGTCACGGTGCCCATGAAGGGCAGGTTCATGTGCGTGTGCGTGTCGATCCCGCCCGGCATCACGTACAGGCCGCCCGCGTCGATTACCGTGGCGTCGGCGGGTGCCAAAAGGTTCTCGCCGACGGCGGCGATGGTGTCGCCCTCGATCAGCACATCGGCGCGGAATGCGCGGTCGGCGTTGACGACGGTACCGCCACGTATCAGTATAGCCATCTTGTCTCCTTTGTGATTACGACTGCGGCGCCTGCTGCACGTGCGCCACGGCCTTGCCCTTCATCATGACGCCGTACACGACGGCGGCGATGGCCACGCCCACGAACCAGGCGTAGGTGTAGATGGTTTTAAAGCCTTCGGCCACGTCGGGAAACGCCGTGGGAAAGGCCGCGTTCAAAAAGCCCGGGATATTCGGCAGCACGGCGATGACAAAGGCGATCAGCGCCGCCATATTCCAGCCATTGCCATACGAGTAGACGCCGTCGTCGCGGTACAACTGCCTGACGTCGAGCTGCGTCTTGCGCACAAAATAATAGTCGACGATGAGGATGCCGGCGATGGGGCCCAGCAGGGCCGAGTAGCCGATCAGCCATGTGAAGATATAGCCCTGCGTCGACTCGAGCACCTTCCACGGCATCATGACGATGGCGATGAAGGCCGTGATGTAGCCGCCCATCTTGTAGGAAATCTGCTTCGGTGCCAGCGAGGAAAAGTCGTACGCCGGGCCCACCAGGTTGGCGGCCAGGTTGACGCTGACCGTGTCGATCAGGAGGATGATCAAGGCGATCAGCACGGCGGCGCCCGTCATGCGGCTGGCCAGGTCGACCGGGTCCCAGATGGCCTTGCCGTACATGACGACGGAGCCGGCAGTGACGATCACGGCCAGCATGGCCAGCAATCCCATAGGCACCGGCAAGCCGATCGACTGGCCGATCACCTGATCGCGCTGCGTCTTGGCAAAGCGCGTGAAGTCGGGGATGTTCAAGGCCAGGGTGGCCCAGAAACCCACCATGGCCGTCAGCGACGGCCAGAAGACGCTCCAGAACTGGCCCGCCTTTTTACCGCCGGGAATGAATTGCGATGGCTGGTCCAGCAGGCTGGCCACGCCGCCGGCCTTGCTGTGCACCCAGTACAGCAGTACGAAGCAGATGAGGATTTTCAGCGGCGCAGTGTAGGTTTCGAGTTTGCGGATCGACTCCATGCCATGCAGGATGTAATAGAACTGGATGGCCCAGAAAGCCAGGAAGCACAATAGCTGGCTGCCATTGATGCCCAGTCCCGCGATCTTCTCGCCGCCCAGTTCATGGCCTACCAGCACGCCCATCAGGGTATAGATCATCTGCCCGCCGAACCAGGTCTGGATGCCATACCAGCCGCAGGCGACGATGGCGCGCATCAGGGCCGGCAACCGCGCGCCCATGGTGCCGAACGAGGCACGCGCCAGCACGGCATACGGAATGCCGTACTTGGTACCAGCATGGCCGATCAGCAGCATCGGCAGGAGCACGATGGCGTTGGCGAGAAACACCGTGAGCACGGCCTGGTAACCGGACATGCCGCTGTCGATCAGGCTGGCCGACAGGGTGTAGGCGGGAATGCACATGACCATGCCGACCCACAGCGCGGCGAAGTGATACCAGCGCCAGGTGCGCTGCGCCGCCGTGGTGGGCGCCAGGTCTTCATTCCAGAGTTGCGTGTTGCCTGAATAGTCGTGGTTCACAGGTTTGCTCCATCGGTTAGACCGCTGGCGTAGCGAGGACGCCAGGGATACGGCAGTGTGGAAACGGCTCGGCTTTTAAGTAATCTAGCTTACTGCAAAGACGCGCCGCTGTTTATAAAATAAACGCACGCAATAACCGTGCCCTATGCCGTCTCCGCCAGCGCGCGGGGATTCCTGGGATCCTGCGTCCAGTTCATGTACGGCTTGCCCGTGGCCTGCGGCACCATCGTGATGCAGCCCTGCACCGGACAGGTGATTTCGCACAGGTTGCAGCCCACGCACTCCTCCTTGATCACCTCATACGTGCGCGTGCCGGCGGCGTCGATCAGTTGCGCAATCGACTGGTGCGAGGTGTCTTCGCAAGCCACGTAGCACTTGCCGCATTTGATGCAGTCGTCCTGGTTGATCTGCGCGATGACCTGGTAATTCATGTCCAGGTATTTCCAGTCCGTCGTGTTGGCCACGGCCTTGCCGGAAAAGTCGCTGATGCGCTCGTAGCCCTTCTCGTCCATCCAGCGCGACAGGCCATCCTTCATCTCTTCGACGATGCGGAAGCCATGCAGCATGGCGGCCGTGCACACCTGCACGCAGCCCGCGCCCAGGGCGAGGAATTCGGCCGCGTCGCGCCAGTTGCCGATGCCGCCGATGCCGGAAATGGGCAAGCCGCGCGTCTGCGGATCGCGGGCGATTTCCGCCACCATGTTCAGGGCGATCGGTTTGACGGCGGACCCGCAATAGCCGCCGTGCGTGCTGGCGCCACCGACAATCGGCAAGGCCACCATGCGGTCCAGGTCCAGCGAGGTGATGGAATTGATGGTGTTGATCAGCGAGACGGCGTCCGCGCCGCCCGCCTTGGCCGCGCGCGCCGGCATGCGCACGTCCGTGATGTTGGGCGTGAGCTTGACGATGACGGGAAGACGGCTGTGCTTCTTGCACCAGGCGGTCACCATCTGCACGTACTCGGGCACCTGGCCCACGGCCGCGCCCATGCCCCGCTCCGGCATGCCGTGCGGGCAGCCGAAATTGAGCTCGATGCCGTCCGCCCCTGTCACCTCCACCTTGGGCAGGATGTCGGCCCAATAGTGCTCTTCGCAGGGCAGCATCAGGGAGACGATCATGGCGCGGTCGGGCCAATCCTTTTTCACCTGCGTGATTTCGCGCAGATTGATCTCCAGCGAGCGGTCGGTGATCAGCTCGATGTTATTGAAACCAACCACTTCGCGGTTCTTGCCATACAGGGCCGAGTAGCGCGACGAGACGTTGACGGCGGCCGGGTCTTCACCCAGGGTTTTCCACACGACGCCACCCCAACCCGCCTCGAAGGCGCGCACCACGTTATAGGCCTTGTCGGTCGGCGGTGCGGACGCCAGCCAGAAGGGATTCGGCGCCTTGATGCCGCAAAATTCGATGCTGAGATCAGCCATTATGCAGCCTCCACTTTATTCAACAAATCGGAATGGATGGCCAGTGCGGCCAGCTTGCCATGCTGGACGGCTTGCACCGTCAGGTCCTGCCCCGGCGCCACGCAGTCGCCACCCGCGTAGATCCCCGGCAGCACCGTGCGAAAACCCGCATCGACGGCGATCTTGTCGCCTTCGCGCTGCAGCAGAGACGCCATCGGATCATGCAGCACGTCGGTGTCGAGGCTCTGGCCGATGGCCTTGAAGATGGCGTCGGCCGCCACGTCGAACGTTTCACCCGTCCCCGCCAAACGCGTGCCCTGCATGCGCGTCTTCTCGAAACGCATGCCGGCGACCTTGCCGGCAGTATCGAGCAGCACCTGCTGCGGCTGGGCCCACGTCAGCATGCGCACCTGGTTGGCCTTGGCGATTTCCTGTTCATGGTGGGTGGCCGTCATGGCGTCGAAACCGCGCCGGTAGACGAGGGTGACTTCCTCGGCGCCCAGGCGTTGGATCTGCACGGCCATGTCGATGGCCGTATTGCCGGCGCCAATCACAATCGCCCGTTTCGGCACGGGCAGCGCAGCCAGGTCGTCGGCCTGACGCAGCGCGGCGATGTAATCGACGGCGGCCAGCAAACCCGGTGCGTCCTCGCCCGTCAGCCCCAGCTTGCGGCTGGCGCCCAGGCCCAGGCCGAGGAACACGGCGTCATACTGCGCGTGCAAATCGCGCAGCTGCAGGTTCTCGCCCAGCGCCTGGCGACATCGGATCTCGATACCGCCGATATCCAGCAGGAAGTCGATTTCCTTTTGCGCGAAATCGTCCGTCAGCTTGTATTTGGCGATGCCGTACTCATTCAGGCCGCCCGCCTTGCCTTCCTTTTCAAAGATCACCACGTCGTGGCCCAGCATGGCCAGGCGGTGCGCGCACGACAGGCCCGCCGGTCCCGCGCCGACGATGGCTATCGTCTTGCCGGTGCTTGGCGCCCGTTTGAACGGGTGGCTTGCGAAATGCATGTGATCGACGGCGTAGCGCTGCAAGAGGCCGATCATGACGGGCTGCCCCTCCGCGTCGTGGTTGCGCACGCAGACATCTTCACACAGGATTTCCGTGGGACAGACGCGGGCGCAGCTGCCGCCCAGGATGTTCTGTTTCAGGATGCCTGCCGCGGCACCGTTGATGTTCTTGTCGTGGATATTGCGGATGAAGCTGGCCACGTCGATTTCCGACGGACAGATGCGGCTGCACGGCGCGTCATAGCAGTACAGGCAGCGGGCGCTTTCGATGGCCGCCTGGCGCGCGCTCAAGGGAGGTGCCAGGTCGGTGAAATGGCCTGCCAGTTCCTCGTTGGGCAGGGCGGGATGCGGCAAATAGTTCAAAGACTCGATCATCGCGTATTCCTCTTGTTATGTGCGGCCGGCTTGTAGTTTGAAACCTTTACTTCATCTGGGGAAAAGCAAATTCCACACCAGCGCTTGCCGTATTCGGCCAGCGCTGCATCACGGCCTTGTGGCGCGTGTAGAAACGCACGCCTTCGGGGCCATAGGCGTGGTGGTCGCCGAACATGCTGCGCTTCCAGCCGCCGAAACTGTTGAAGGCCATCGGCACGGGCAAGGGGATGTTGACGCCCACCATGCCGACCTGGATCTGGCGCACGAATTCACGCGCTACGCCGCCGTCGCGCGTGTAGATGGCCACGCCGTTGCCATACTCGTTGGCGTTGATCAGCTCCACCGCATGCACCACGTCAGGACACCGGAGCACGCACAGCACGGGACCGAAAATCTCTTCCTTGTAGATGCTCATGTCGCGCGTCACATGGTCAAATAAAGTACCGCCGACAAAGAAGCCGTTCTCGCGTCCCGCCACCACATGGTTGCGGCCATCGACCACCAAAGTTGCGCCCTGCTCCACGCCCGAGGCGATCAGTTTTTCGATGCGCTGCTTGGCGGCCAGCGATACGACCGGCCCCATTTCCGCACCATCGGCCATGCCGTCGCGCACTTTCAGTGCGGCCGTGCGCGTTGCCAGTGCATCGATCAATTTGTCGCCCGCGTCGCCCACGGCCACGACGACGGAGATGGCCATGCAGCGCTCGCCCGCCGAACCGTAGGCCGCGCCGATCAGCGCGTCGACCGTCATGTCCATGTCCGCGTCGGGCATCACCACCATGTGGTTCTTCGCGCCGCCCAGCGCCTGCACGCGCTTGCCGCTGGCGCTGCCGCGCGCATAGATGTATTCGGCGATCGGCGTGGAGCCGACAAAGCTGATCGCCTGCACCACGGGATGGTCGAGCAAGGCATCGACCGTGACCTTGTCGCCCTGTACCACGTTGAAGACGCCGTCGGGCAAACCCGCTTCTTTCAGCAGTTTCGCGTGCAGCAGGGAGGCGGACGGATCGCGCTCGGACGGTTTCAGGACGAAGGTATTGCCGCAGGCGATGGCAACGGGGAACATCCACATCGGCACCATTACGGGGAAATTGAATGGCGTGATGCCGGCCACCACGCCGAGCGCCTGGCGCATGGACCAGGCATCGATGCCGCGCGAAATCTGGTCCGTGAATTCACCCTTTAACAATTGCGGAATGCCGACGGCAAATTCAACCATCTCGATGCCGCGCGCCACCTCGCCCTGCGCATCGGCAAAGGTCTTGCCATGCTCGCGCGTGAGCATGGCGGCAAAGTCGTCCGTGTGCTGCTGGCATAACTGCAGGTAGCGGAACAGCACCCGCGCGCGCGTCAGGGGCGGCGTGGCCGACCAGGAGGGAAAGGCGGCGGCGGCCGCCTGCACGGCCGCGTCCACGTCTGCCACGGTGCCCAGCGCGACGCGGGCGACGGGCTCGCCGAGCGCGGGGTTATACACATCGCCATAGCGGCCGCTCTGCGTGTCGACTTTGGCGCCGTTGATGAAGTGGGTGATGGTGTCGAGAGTGTTCATGGTGTTCCTTTGTCAAACCCAAAAACAAGTGCCGGGGTCGGACCCTCAGGGTCCGACCCCAGGTTTTGCTTGGGGTCGCAATTCAATCAAGATTTTTGAGTACCTTGGCCAGCTTGCCAAACAGCTCGTCGACATGCTGTTTCTCCAGCACCAGCGGCGGCGACAGGGCGATGATGTCGCCGGTCGTGCGTATCAGCACGCCGTCGGCGAACGCCTGCTTGAAGGCGTTGAAGGCGCGCGTGCCGGGTTTGCCGGCGATGGGATCGAGCTCGATGCCGGCGATCAGGCCGATGCTGCGCAAGTCGATCACGTGCGGCAGGCCCTTCAGGGAATGCACGGCGTCGCTCCAATACGCCTGCATCGCTTTAGCGTGGCCCAGGATGTCCTGTTCCTCGAACACTTGCAGGGTCGCCAGCGAGGCGGCGCAAGCCAGCGGGTGGCCGGAATACGTGTAGCCGTGGAACAGTTCGATGCCGGCCGGCGCGTCCATGAAGGCGTCGTGGATGTATTGTTTGCTGAACACGGCGCCCATGGGCACCATGCCGTTGGTCAGACCCTTGGCCGTCGTCATCAGGTCCGGCTCGACATCGAAATAGTCGGCAGCGAACGGCGTCGTCATGCGGCCGAAACCCGTGATCACCTCATCGAAGATCAGCAGGATGCCGTGCTTGGTGCACAGTTCGCGCAAGCGTTTCAGATAGCCTTTCGGCGGGATCAGCACACCCGTGGAACCGGCCACCGGTTCGACGATGACGGCGGCAATCGTCGAGGCGTCGTGCAGGGCGACGATGCGTTCCAGTTCATCGGCCAGGTGGGTGCCGTATTCGGGCTCGCCCACCGTGTAGGCGTTCTTGTCCAGGTTATGCGTGTGCGGCAGGTGGTCCACGCCCGGCAGCAGGGGACCGAAGGTCTTGCGGTTGCCGCCGATGCCGCCCACGGAAATGCCGCCAAAGCCCACGCCGTGGTAACCGCGTTCGCGGCCGATCAGACGGGTGCGCGCGCCCTCGCCGCGCGCCCGGTGATAGGCCAGCGCGATCTTCAACGCCGTGTCGACGGCTTCGGAACCGGAGTTCGTATAAAACACGTGGCCGAACTTGTGGCCCGTGTAGTCCATCAGCTTTTCCGCCAGGTCGAAGGCGGCCGGATGGCCCATCTGAAAGGTCGGCGCGAAGTCCAGCTGGCCCACCATGTCGCGGATGGCAGCGACGATTTTCGGCTGCGCATGGCCGCACGGCACGCACCACAGGCCGGCCGTGCCATCGAGGATGGCGTTGCCATCGACGTCCTTGTAGTACATGCCTTCAGCCGACACGAGCAGGCGCGGGTTGGCCTTGAAATCACGGTTGTTCGTAAACGGCATCCAGAATGCCGACATCGATTCCGGCCTTGTTTCGTTCATGACCTTCTCCTTGGGATGGGCTGGCGCGGAGCCAGGATCGTTTTTGACGAAGCGTAAAATAATTTACCAGTTGGCAAAAAGCTGATGTAATAATAGACAGGCCATCCCCAATGGCACAGATACACAAACGGCAAAGTACCCCAACCGTACAGGTCGGAAAACCACTACAGTTTTGTGCAAGGCAGCATAAGGAGCCACCGTGAAGCACAGCGACAGCACAGACGATGCCCCCGAGCAAGCAAGCGGCTGGCCCGTGCTGGACATCGACCGCCAGAAAAAGGGCGGCCTCGTCGAGCAGATCGTCATCGCCATCAGCGTCATGGTGGGCAGCCGCGCCCTGCGCATCGGCACGCGCATGCCGTCCGTGCGCCAGTTCGCCCGCTGCAATGGCGTGTCGACGTTTACCGTCGTCGAATCGTACGACCGCCTGGTCAACCTGGGCTTGCTGTCGTCGCGCCGCGGTTCCGGCTATTTCGTCGCGCGCCACGATGTCGCCGCCTCGCCGCAGGCGGCCGTACACGCGAGTCCCACCGCCATCGATGCCCTCACGCCGGACCTGTATTCGGGCGTGTCCGATGCCCTGCCCGTGGGTGCGGGCTGGCTGCCGCCCGAGATGTATGGCGAAGCGACCGTGCTCGATGCCGTGCGCCAGGCCATGCGCATTCCCGCCAGCCGGCTGCGCGGCTATGGCCATCCTCTCGGTTTTCCCTCGCTGCGCCAGCACCTGGCCACCAGCCTGTCGGAAGACCTGTTTCAGGTGGAGCCGGACCAGGTCTTGCTGACGCATGGCGCCACGCATGCCTTCGATCTGATCCTGCGCAGCCTGACCAAGCCGGGCGACACGGTGCTGGTGGAAGACCCCGGCTACAGCAATCTGCAGTCGCTGATCCGCCACCACGGCTGCATCCCCGTCGGCATCAGCCGCGGCGAGGCGGGCCTCGACCTCGATGCGCTGGCCAGCGAGGCCGCGCGCACCCAGCCCAAGCTGATGTTCGTCAACACGGTGCTGCAAAACCCGCTCGGCACCTCGCTCAGCCAGGCGCAGACGCACCGGCTGCTGGCGCTGGCCGAGCAATTCGATTTCTGGCTGGTGGAAGACGATATCTACCGCGAACTGGCGGCACGCGGCGACGCATCGCTGGCGGCCATGGATGGCTTGCGCCGCGTGATCCGCGTGGGCAGCTTTTCCAAGACCCTGTCACCCGTGCTGCGCGTGGGGTCGATTTGCGCCTCGCCTTCGCTGGTGGCCGAACTGGTACGCGTGAAAATGCTGGCGGGACTGACGACGTCGGAAATCAACGAGCGCGCCGTCTACCACGCCATCTCCGCGCGGCCCTACAAGCGGATGGTCGAGCGGCTGGTGGCGCAGCTCGATGCGGCACGCGAGCGCAGTATCGACTGCCTGGCGCAGGCGGGCATGGCGCCCGTGGCACGGCCCCGCGGCGGCATGTTCGTCAGCGCCGGCTGGCCCGACGTGCAAACGCCGGAATGGAATGGCAAGATCATCGCCGACATGGCCTTGAAGGCCGGCATCCTGCTCTCGCCGAACGAATTTTTCATGCTGCGCGCGCCCGAGACGGTGTGGTTCCGCTTCAACGTGGCCTACACCGATACCCCCGTGCTGCAAGCGTTCCTGCAATCGATCCGCCCACGCTAAAGAACCTGCCATGGCCAGCGAAAAATCCCCTGCCCTTCCCGTGAAAAATGCCGGCGGCCGGCGCCTGCAAAACCGCGACCGCCTGGAAGCGGACATCCTGGAACAAGCCGTGCGCGCGTTCGCGGAAAGCGGCTATGAGGGCGCGTCGATCGCCACCATCGCCGAACGGGCCGGCCTGTCGAAGCAAAACCTGATGTATTACTTCCCGTCCAAGCAGCTGCTGTACCAGCGCGTGCTCGACGATGTGCTCGACGACTGGCTGGCGCGCATGGAGTCGCTGGCCAAAGAACACGACGAGCCGCGCGACGTGCTGCGCGCCTACATCGGCGCCAAGCTGCGTTTTTCGCGCGAACAGCCGTGGGCTTCGCGCGTGTATGCGCTGGAAGTGATCAATGGCGCGCCCCTGTACGGCGCGCAGATACGCGACCGGGTCGTGCCCCTGCTGCGCAAGGATATCGCCGTCTTCGAAGCCTGGATCGCGGCCGGCAGGATAGCGCCCGTCAACGCCACGCACCTGATGTTCGCCATCTGGGCCATGACGCAATCGTATGCGGATTTTTCAGCGCAGATGGCCCTGGTGCTGGAACGCAAGCAGCTCACGCGCAAGGATTACGAGGATGCGGAAATCCTGATCGCGCACATGGTGCTGGCGGCCGTGTCCATGCCGCCCGCAGGCGAAAAAAAACCGCCTTGCGAGGCGGTTTCCTGAACAGCGCAAACGCCTATGCTGCCGTCTTGCCCTTGCGGCGGCGCGCCATGAAGCCAACCAGGCCCAGGCCTGCCAACAACATCGCATAGGTTTCCGGTTCCGGCACGGCCGAAACATAACCGGCCACGTTGGTGGCGTTGAAATAATGGTTGGCGTTGACCTGGATGTTCGAAGCCCAGTTACCCACCACCACGTTGCCGTTGATCTGGCCATTGCCGCCGGCCAGGGTCGCCAGCGGCGCCAGAATGCTGCCATACAGGCCCACACCATTCAAGGTGATGTTTTGCGCTTCATAGAAGTTGTACAGCACATTGTATTTGCTGAAATCGCCGTAGCCGCCGGACAGGTTCACATTCTTGCCGCTGATATTGAGGATCAGGGTGTCGTTCGTGTGCAGGTTGCTGAACTTGAAGTTGTTCACCGAGCCCAACGCCGCGGAAGTCAGATCGAACACTTGCACGCTGCCCGTGCCGCCCTTCAGGGTCATGCCGCCGTAGGCCACGGAGCTGCTGCCCGTGGACGCCACTTTCGCCAGCGAGGTCGAGGTGCTTTTCAGCTGGGCCGAGGTGGAGGCAAACGATACGGGCGACGCCGTGGTCTTGGTCGCCGTGTTCAGGCCCACGCTGCTCGTCGTCGTGCTGCCGCCCACAAAATAGTTGCCGTTCTTGATCGAACCGGAGCTGTAGTTCAGATTGCCGCCAACGACCAGCGCATAGCCAGTATTACCGTGCGTGACGTAGGCGTCCTTGTTCTTGTCATTGATCGAATAGCTCGATGCGGACAGGTTACCGGCAACCAGCACGCCGCCTTCGACATCGCTGCCGGACGCGCTGAAGTTGCTCAGGGAATACAAATTGGCGCCACCGATACCCAGATCGACAACACCGGCTTGCGCGGCGCCGGCAGTGAACACGGTCGACAGAACGAGAAGGAGTGGCAATTTAGGCATGCTTGGCATTTTTATTTCCAAAAAGAAAATTAACTTGACGCCAGAATATCATATCTATTTGATTTGAGATGTCGCAAATCAACAACTTTTGTAATTATTATGCAAACATAGTTTCACAAAAGAAATTGTTTTCCTGTCGCTGCCCGGAGAACGCCTTAGCCATCCGGATGGCGCTATGAACAGACGGGAAAACAGCCATCTGTTCTGGTGTTTCAATATTGCTTAGAAGCGCAGCCAACTTGGTGATACGATCGCGGCAGCGCCAGACCAGGCCAGGCCACAGAATACGAAATCATAAGGATGAAGCACGCATGAAACGATTGTCCCTAGGCGCACTGATGCTGGCATATGCCTGCGGCGCACACGCCGATGTTGTGAACATGATCGATAACCAGCCGCTGAGCGAAACCTGGCTCAACGCGGGCTTTTATTCGTACCACTTTCAGCGCGACAAGAACCTGAATGACAGCAATCCGGGCCTGGGCGCCGAATACCGCTTTTCCACGGTCGCGTCGGTCACGGCGGGCCGCTTCTACAATAGCGACCGTGCCTACTCGAACTACCTGGGCGTGTACTACCAGCCGATCAAGGTAGGCCCGCTGCGCGTCGGCGCCGTCGTTGGCGGCTTCAGCGGCTATCCGAAGATGCGCGATGGCGGCTGGTTCCCGGCCCTGGTCCCCACCATCAGCTATGAATACCAGCGCGTGGGCGTGAATATCGCCATCGTGCCTTCCTACAAGGACCGCCTGTATGGCGCCCTCAGTTTCCAGCTGAAACTCAAGGTGTTTGAATAACCGTTTGTCCTGATTTGTCGCCGTTCGGTCCGCCATTCCTGCCATTCGTCGCATACGCGATGCCCGGCAGTATAGTTCTGCCTATAGTGGACTCATCGCCAGCATGCATACGGCAGCGGCACCCACACGACAGGAGAACGGCATGAAAGACATCAATTCGGCACCGGGCAGCACTTCCTTCAGCGCTTTCTGGAACGAGCTGTGCGCTTACACGCGCCAGGGCATGGCCGCCTTGCGTGCCATGTCGTGGCCCATGCTGCTGGCGTGCTGCCTGGGCCTGGCGTTCCTGATTACCATCTTGCCGCTGGCCATCATGCTGTTTGCCCTCGTCATGCTGCTGAAATGGGCAAGCAACAGCGATGATGCCGGCGCAGACGAAAAAGCGCCGGGCTCGCAGCAGTCGCCGCAATAAAAATTTGCGTCGTGGCAAGAGTGCAATGATTGTTCTATGGCACTATGGATGGGCACAGCACTGACAGGCATCAAACCCATCCCGATGGACGGTATGGGTACGGAACGCCACGCAGTATCCATGATCGAAGCTACTCCCCCACCGCCATAGGAGTTTTCTGATGACCACGACAGCAAAAGCTACAGCAGCGACGACCATTCCCTGCCTGCGCTACCGCGACGCGCCCGCCGCCATTGAATGGCTGTGCAAGGCGCTCGGCTTTGAAAAACAATTGATCGTGCCTGACGGCAACGGTGGCGTCGCCCATGCGCAGCTGAGCTTCGGCAATGGCATGGTCATGGTGGCGCCAGCCATCGACAGCGACTATGGCCGCCTGATGAAACTGCCCGGCGACGTCGGCGGCGCCAATACGCAAAACTGCTACCTGGTCGTCAGCGATGCCGATGCCGTCTACCGCAGCGCGCGCGAAGCCGGCGCCGAAATCGTGCTCGACATCAAGGATGAAGATTACGGCGGACGGGGATTTACCTGCCGCGACCCGGAAGGCCATATCTGGAGCCTGGGCACCTACGATCCATGGTAAAACGGAGAACAATGATTATCAGTACCCTCGCCGCCGCCAGCCTTGCGCTGATCGGCGGTTTCCTGTCCGCTCCCGTCCTCGTCGACGAACACCTCAACCGTGTCCACCCTCCGTCCGGCAAGGCGCCATCGGCAGCCACCGTGGCCCTGCACCAGAGCCTGTGGATCGCCGACCTGCATGCGGACAGCCTGCTGTGGCAACGCAACCTGAACCGCGACAGCCAGCGCGGGCATGTCGACTTCCCGCGCCTGCAACGGGCCAACGTGGCGCTGCAAGCCTTTTCCGTCGTGACCAAGACGCCGCGCAAGATGAATATCGAGCGCAATGGCAGTGACACGGACAACATCACGGCCCTGGTGGTGGCACAAGGCTTGCCGCCCGCTACCTGGAACAGCCTGCTGGCGCGCGCCACCTGGCAGGCCGACGAACTGCGCCAGCAAGCGGCCAAGAGCCATGGCAAGGTCCGGGTGATCGGCAGCCGCGCCCAGCTGCGCAGCTTCATCGCCGCGCGCGAAAAAGACCCCGCCCTGCTGGCCGGCTGGCTGACACTGGAAGGCGCGCATGCGCTCGAAGGCAAGCTGGACAACCTCGATGCCCTGCACCGGGCCGGCTTCCGCATGGCCGCGCCCACGCATTTCTTCGACACGGAACTCTCCGGTTCCCAGCACGGCATGAAAAAAGGCGGCCTGACGCCGCTGGGCCGGCAATGGCTGCGCGCCATGGAGCAGCGCAAGATGATCGTCGACCTGGCGCACGCCTCGCCGGCCACCATCGACGACGTGTTAACGATGGCGAAACGCCCCGTGATGGTCTCGCACACGGGCGTGCGCGGCACTTGCGCCAACGGCCGCAACCTCAGCGACAGCCAGTTGAAACGCATCGCCGCCCAGGGTGGCCTGGTGGGCATCGGCTTCTGGAACACGGCCGTCTGCGGCAAGGACGTGGCGTCCATCGCGCGCGCCATCAAGTACACGGTAAGACTGATCGGCGCCGAACACGTGGCCTATGGCTCGGACTTCGACGGCGCCGTCACCACGGCCATCGATGCGACGGGCTTGCCGCGATTGACGCAGGCGCTGCTCGACGCTGGCCTGTCGGAAGCGCAGATCCGCCGCGTGGCGGGCGAAAACGTACGCGACTTCCTGCTGAAGAACCTGCCGGACGACGACGCCTAACCGAGTGCGCTGATCAACGCATGGTCCGCCACCTGGCTTGGCCGGATGCGTATCAGCTTGCGGTACAACGGCGGCATCGACTCGCACAGCGCCAGCAGCGCGTCTTCATCCATGGCCGGGCGCACATACTGGAATTGCGCGGGATTATTTTCCGGCAGCGCCCCCTCCATGGTGGAGCCGTAGGCGCCCAGGGTCATGAAGCTGGCGGCGCTGTCGTCCGGGCCGATGGCCAGCACGAAGGTGCCATGCTTGGGATGCCCCAGGTAGCTTTTGATTTCTTCCTGCAGCGCCGGCTCCGCGTTCGCCATCAATTCAAAGCGCAGTTGCGCGTACTGGCGCGTGCATTCCATGAATGGCGTGCGGATGACCGACTGCGCCAATTTTCCCGGCATGCACAACAACAGGTTGCCAAAGGAATCGAGCAAGGCGGTCGCGTCGCCCTGCCCGCCATCGCGCACGTCCTGCTCCATGGCCGCCTGCAAAAATGGCGCCAGGCCGGCATCCGGCGCATGCGGCGCGCAGCGGTAAGTGAGGGCATCAGGATAGCGGCGGCGCAGGGCGCGCACCACGGCATGCTCGGACGGCAAGGTGGCGGGATCGCGCAAGTACACGTCGTCGCCGGCGTTCAGCAACTGCATCACCTGCGCCGATGTCGACTCGAACACGAGCGAGCACAGTGCCTGCGTCGCCTCGTGGATGCTCTTGCCGATGAAAAAAGATTTGGGCGCGGCGCCGGAAGGCAGGCGCGCATACTCGGTGGCGCCACGCACGGCCGGATAGCAAAAGCTGCGGCCGGCCTGCGCCTGCAGCGGCGCCGGCAAGGCGGTAAAACTGGCGCTGCCATCGTAATTGATGCCCGCCTTGACATCGGGAGCGGCCACCACCACGTTGAAACCGGCCGCCAAAATCGCCCCCGTGCACATGCAGCACGGATCGAGCGAGGTGACGATGGTCAGTTCGCCCGGCGGCGGCAAGGGTGTGCCCTTGGCCCGTTCGGCGAAATACCAATCCACCAGCTGGCGCTCGCCATGCGCGGTGGGGTCGAACACCAGGCCCTGGCGCACGACGTTGTTGTGCATCGATTGCAGCACGTTGCCGGCGCCATCGAGCAGCACGCCGCCCACGCCAAATGTACCCTGCGTCTTGGCTGCCATGGCTTCGGCCGCGGCAATCGCCACGGCGGCCTGGATGTCGATCGTCTTGTTCAAGCGGATCCTGTTACTTCATGTCCAGGTCGGAATTGCCGAAGCCGTGCGGCAGCAGCCAGCCCGCCGTCACTTCCATGACATCGTTTTTCAGATTGGTGAGGATCACCGGCAGGTCGGCGCCGCCCATCTCGAAGATCACCTGGCGGCAGGCGCCGCATGGCGAGATCGGTTCCGCCGTGTCGCCCGTGACGGCCAGCCTGGCAAAGTCGCCCGGCTTGCAGCCATGCGCGATGGCGCTGAAAAACGCCGTGCGTTCGGCGCAGTTGCACAGGCCATACGCGGCATTTTCCACGTTACAGCCACGGAAGACGCGGCCATCCTTGCACAGCAGCGCCGCGCCCACCTTGAAACGCGAGTATGGCGCGTAGGCCAGTTCGCGGCCGGCGTTGGCTTCGGCGATCAGTTCTTGGTTGTTCATTTGCTTATTTACCTGTAAAACCCGCAAGGGCTGGGGTCGTACCCTCAGGGTACGACCCCGGACTCTGCTTTGGGGCTAAAAATAGTTATGGTCGAATGGTACGGTAAATCACCGGATTGGCCGCCAGCGCCACCGCGCTGATGGCATATGCCTCCTGGATTTCCCTGACGGCTTGCTGCGCCGCCGCTTCCGTGCGCGCGTGCACCATGGCCAGCGGCTGGCCGACAGCCACCTGCTCGCCCAGGCCCACGAGGTCCGTCAGGCCGACAGCGAAATCGATGCTGTCGGTCGGACGGCGGCGGCCGCCGCCCAGGGCCACCACGGCCAGGCCGATGGCGCGGCAATCGCGCACGTTGGCAAAGCCGGCAGACAGCGCCGGCGCCGGCACGATGAATGGTGCCTGTTCCAGGTGCTTGTCCGGATGTTCGACCAGGTCGGCCGGGCCACCCAGGGCAGACACCATGCGCGAAAAGCGCTCGGCCGCTTCACCCGAATCGAGGGCCGCCATCAATTTCACGCGCGCTTCTTCTTCGGTGGCAGCCAGGCCGCCCAGCACCAGCATCTCGGCGCACAGCGCCAGGGTGACTTCATGCAGGCGCGCGGGACGCGAACGGCCCGTCAGGTAATCCATGGCGCCGCGCACTTCCAGCGCATTACCGGCGTATGGCGCCAGCGATTCGTTCATGTCCGTCAGAATCGCCGACGTCTGCATCCCCGCGCCGTTGCCGACGGCGACGATGCTTTCGGCCAGTTCCACCGACTTGTCGTAGGTCGGCATGAAGGCGCCCGTGCCCACTTTCACATCCATCACCAGCGCATCCAGGCCAGCCGACAGTTTCTTCGACAGGATGGAGCCGGTGATCATGGCCACCGATTCCACCGTGGCGGTGACGTCGCGGATACTGTAGAAACGCTTGTCGGCCGGCGCCAGCTGCGCCGTCTGGCCGATGATGGCCACGCCGATCTCCTGTACCACCTTGCGGAACAGTTCATTGTCCGGCACCGTGCAGTAGCCGGGAATGGCGTCGAACTTGTCCAGCGTGCCGCCCGTGTGGCCCAGGCCGCGGCCCGAGATCATCGGCACGTAGCCGCCGCACGCGGCGACCATGGGGCCCAGCAGCAGGGAGACGACATCGCCCACGCCGCCCGTCGAATGCTTGTCGACGACAGGGCCCGGCAGGTTCAGCGAGCGCCAGTCCAGCACCTGGCCGGAATCGCGCATGGCCAGGGTGAACGCCACGCGCTCGTCCATGTTCATGTCGTTGAAATAGACGGCCATGCCCAGCGCCGCGATCTGGCCTTCGCTGACGCTGCCGTCAGTGATGCCCCGCACGAAAAACTGGATTTCCTCGGCGCTCAGCACGCCCTTGTCGCGTTTCTTGCGAATGATTTCCTGGGTTAACAACATGGAATAACTCCAATCATAAGATCTGGGGTCAGTCCCTGCGGATCTGACCCCAGCTTTGTAACGCTAGTTACCTATCAGACGCCGTAAGGAATCCACACGTTTTTCACTTGCGACGCATGCGCCAGCACGGCACGGCCGCCGCTTTGCGCGGCGCTGTACCAGTCGCGGCCCTTCGCGCCGCCTACCCAGGTGCGCTTCAGGGTACCGGCCGACAGGCGCTCGACTTCCGCGCAACCTTCAGCGGAACCGTCATGGCGCCAGACGGCGTCGATGTCGGCGTGCGTGGCCATGGTGCGCGCCAGTTCATCGGCGTTGCCGCTGATGATGTTGACGACGCCGCCAGGCAAGTCGGACGTGTCGAACACCTGGTACAGGTCCAGCGCGGAGAGCGGATGCGCTTCCGACGGCACCACCACCACGCGGTTGCCCAGCGCGATGGCCGGCGCCACCAGCGAAATGAAGCCGAGCAAAGGCGCTTCATTCGGGCAAACGATGCCGATCACGCCGACCGCTTCGTTCAGCGCCACGGTGATGCCTTTCGTTGGCGGCTGGTGCGCCAGGCCATCGTACTTGTCGGCCCAGGCAGCGTAGTAGAACAGGCGTTCGATCGATGCCTGTACTTCCTTCTCAGGATTTTTACTGCCCGTCATGGCGGCGATGCGGGCGGCAAATTCGTCGGCGCGCGCGGCCAGGTTTTCAGCGATGTAGTACAGCACTTGCGCGCGGTTGTGCGCCGTGGCGCCGGTCCAGCCGGACGCTTTATGGGCCGCTTCGACGGCGTTGCGGATATCCTTGCGGCTGCCCACGCCCACTTCGGCCAGCAAGGTGCCATTCGCGCCAAACACGGGGGTGCTGTAGGCGCTGTCAGGGCGCGCCTGCTTGCCGCCGATGTACATCTTGGCCGTGCGGTCGATGGCGAACGGATCGGCTGCCGCCGGCTTCACATTGCCCTTGGCTTTCGCTTCCACCACCGGCAAGGCCGGACGCGCATCTTCGGCCAGGGCCGTCATGTATTCCAGCATGCCTTCGCGGCCGCCTTCGCGGCCGAAGCCCGATTCGCGGTAGCCGCCGAAGCCGCACGCGGCGTCGAACTGATTCGCGCTGTTGATCCACACCACGCCAGCCTTGATGGCGGGAGCGATATCGAGCGCCAGGCTGATCGACTCGGTCCACACGCTGGCGGCCAGGCCGTACACCGTGTTGTTCGCCAGTTGCACCGCTTCAGGCGGCGTGCGGAAGCTCATGGCCACCAGCACGGGGCCAAAGATCTCAGCCTGCGCCACGGCGGCCGAGGTCGACGCGCCCGTGATCAGGGTGGGCGGGAACCACGAACCGTCGGCAGGCAACTCGCACGCCGGCTGCCATACATCGCAGCCTTCGGCGCGGGCCGAATCGACCAGCGCGGCGATGCGCTGGCGCTGCACGGGATCGACCAGCGCGCCCACGTCCATCGATTTGTCCAGGGGCGAGCCGAGACGCAGGTTTTCCATGCGCGCGCGCACCTTGTTCAGGAAGCGCTCCTGGATCGATTCCTGCACCAGCAGGCGCGAACCGGCGCAGCACACTTGCCCCTGGTTGAACCAGATCGAATCGACCAGGCCTTCCACGGCGCCGTCCAGGTCAGCGTCTTCAAAGACGATGAACGGCGACTTGCCGCCCAGCTCCAGCGACAGCTTCTTGCCGCTGCCGGCCGTCGCTTCACGAATAAGGCGGCCCACTTCGGTGGAACCCGTAAACGCGATCTTGTCGACGCCAGGATGGTTGACGATGGCCGAGCCCACGCGGCCGTCGCCCGTGACGATATTGACCACGCCGGCCGGCACGCCCGCCTGCACGCACAGTTCGGCGAACAGCATGGCGGTCAGCGACGTGAATTCGGCCGGCTTGAAGACGACCGTGTTACCGGCCGCCAGGGCCGGGGCGATTTTCCACGACAGCATCAGCAGGGGGAAATTCCATGGCACGATCTGGCCCACCACGCCCACGGCGCGGTAGTCGGCGAATTCTTCCGACTGCAGCTGCGCCCAGCCGGCGTGATGGTAGAAATGGCGCGCGGCCAGCGGCAGGTCGATATCGCGCGTTTCGCGGATGGTCTTGCCGTTGTCCAGGGTTTCCAGCACGGCGAACAGGCGCGAATGCTTTTGCAGCAGACGGGCCAGCGCGTACATGACTTTCGCGCGGCCGTGGCCACCCATGCCTTGCCATACGGGCAGCGCGCGGCGCGCCGCTTCCACGGCGCGTTCCACGTCTGCATCGCTCGCTTGCGTCAGCTCCGCCAGCTGCGTGCCGTCGGCAGGATTGGTCGAGGCGAACAGTTCCGCAGGCTCGCTCCAGGCATTGTCGATGAACAAACCGAATGTGCGCTGGTGGCCAGCTAGCCAAGCCTGCGCTTCTTTTTGACTTTCGGGAGCAGGGCCGTAGTCCATAGTATTGAGAATCTCGTTAATTGTTGGCATGACGATTGTTCTTTAAGGTTGTGCGTGACGATGATTGGCCGAGTAGCTGCCGGTGACGTAGTGCTCGAGCTGGCGCTCGATGTCGGTCAGCAGGCTGGAAGCGCCGATGCGGAACAGGTGCGGCTGCAGCCATTCGTTGCCCAGTTCTTCCTTCATCAGGGTCAGGTATTGCAGCGCGCTCTTGGCCGAGCTGACGCCGCCGGCCGGCTTGAAGCCCACCTGGAAGCCCGTCTGCTCGTGGTATTCGCGGATCGTGCGCACCATCGTCAGGGCCACGGGAATGGTGGCGTTCACGCCCTCCTTGCCGGTGGAAGTCTTGATGAAATCGGCGCCTGCCATCATGCAGACCCAAGAAGCCTTGGCCACGTTTTCCATGGTCAGCAAGTCGCCCGTGGCAAGAATCGCCTTCACGTGCGCTTCGCCGCAAGCCTTGCGGTAGGCCAGCATTTCGTCGTACAGCACTTGCCAGTTGCCGTTCAGGACGTGCTGGCGCGTGATGACGATATCGATCTCCGAAGCGCCCGCGGCGACCGACAGTTCGATCTCGCGCAGCTTCGTTTCCATGCTCGTCAGGCCGGCCGGGAAACCCGTCGACACGGCAGCGATGGGCAAACGGCCCTGGATGACCTTCACGGCCGGCTGGATCATCTCGTGGTACACGCACACGGCGCCGGTACTCAGTTCCGTCAAGCCCAGTGCGTCCATCAGGTCGGCGCGCAGCGGGCGCATGGCCTTCATGCACAGGCGTTCCACGCGGCCCGGCGTATCGTCGCCGCCCAGGGTGGTCAGGTCGATCATCTGGATGGCTTTCACCAGCCAGGCGGCCTGGTATTCCTTTTTCACGGTGCGGCGGTTCGCCAGGCTGGCCGCGCGGCGGTCTGTCGCGGCGCGGTTGACGCGGATCTGGTTGATCCAGCCCAGGTCGAGGCCGACGGCCTCGTTACGCTTGAATTCGGGGTGCATGAGTGTCATAACAAGCTGGTTCCATTAGCAAGTGGTGGTACGCCAAGGTGCTTGGCGAGGGTTTGGCCAATATCGGAGAAGGTCTCGGAAATACCCAGCGCGCGCGGGGCGACGCCGGGGCCGAAGAAGATCATCGGTATATGTTCGCGGGTGTGGTCGGAGCCGTGCCAGGTCGGGTCGCAGCCATGGTCGGCGGTGATCACGACCAGGTCGCCTTCCTTGAGCTTGGCCATGAATTCCGGCAGGCGCGCATCCATTTCGCGCAGCGCGTCGGCATAGCCCTCGACGTTGCGGCGGTGGCCGAAAGCCTGGTCGAAGTCGACGAAGTTCACAAAGGTGAGCGACTTGTCCTGCACTTCATCGGCCGTCTTCAGCAGCGCTTCGAACAGCGCCATGTTGTCGACGCCCTTGACGACTCTGGAGATGCCCTGGGTGGCGAAAATGTCGCTGATCTTGCCCAGGCCGACGACTTCGCCGCCCGCATTCTTGACGTGGTCGAGCAGGGTCGGCGCGGGCGGCGCGACGGCGTAGTCGTGGCGGTTGGACGTGCGCGTGTAGTTGCCATTGCTGCCGGTGAACGGGCGGGCGATAACGCGGCCGATGTTGTACGGCTCGACCAGCTTGAAGGCCATTTCGCATACCTGGTACAGGCGCTCGAGGCCGAACGATTCTTCATGCGCGGCGATCTGCATCACCGAGTCGCCCGAGGTATAGATAATCAGCTTGCCGGTGGCGACGTGTTCATCGCCATGCTTGTTGATGATGTCCGTGCCCGAGGCATGGCAGTCACCGAGGAAGCCCGGCACGCCGGACATGGCCTTGAGCTTGCCGGTCAGGTCGGCGGGGAACGATGGCGTGGTACGGGGAAAATATCCCCAGTCGAATTCGACGGGCACGCCGGCGATTTCCCAGTGGCCGCTCTGCGTGTCCTTGCCGGTGGAGCGCTCGCGCGCCGCACCGTAGGCGCCGGTAAAACCGTCGCGCTGGTCGAAGCCCGTGGCCCATTCGCCGCTGGCCAGTTGCGCCGCGGCGCCCAGCCCCAGGCGTTCCATGTTCGGGAGTTTCAAGGTCTTGCCGCTTTTGGCGACAGTGCTGGCAATGTGGCCAAAGGTATTGGCACCTGCGTCGCCATACTTGGCGGCGTCTGGCGTCGCGCCAAGGCCGAAGGAATCAAGCAGGAGGATAAATGCGCGTGACATGATAAGGCTCGCTTTATGGATTGATGCGGGATGATGCGGACAGTGTAGGCCGGTTTTTCCCGGCCTGCCGCGCGGCAGCGCCGGTGGCCGGCGCGCCGCTACTGCATAAAAAAGTGCTTAGGCTTGCGGTTTTTCAGCGACTTTGGCGAGGAAAGCCAGGATCAGCTTGACCAGGTCTTTCGCGCCGATGGCCGCGTATTTCAGGGTTTGCTCGTGCGACAGGGCGAATGGCGACATGCCTTCGGCCAGGTTGGTGATGACGGACACGCCCACCACTTTCAGGTCGCAATGGCGGGCCGAGACCACTTCCGGCACCACCGACATGCCGACCGTGTCGGCGCCCAGGCGGGCCATCATGCGGATTTCGGCGGCCGTCTCGAAGTTCGGGCCAGGGTAGGCGACGAACACGCCTTCGTGCAGGGTGATGCCGTTCGAGGCAGCCGTGTCCGCGACGAGCTTGCGCAGGTCCGCATCGTAAGCGTTGGCCATGCTGAAGAAGCGCGGACCGAAGCGGTCGTCGTTCGGGCCGACCATCGGCGTGCCTGGCAACAGGTTGATGTGGTCGCTGATGGCCACCAGGCTGCCGGCGTCCACTTCAGGGCGCAGGGAACCGGCGGCGTTGGTGACGAACAGCATTTCGCAGCCCAGCAGTTTCAAGGTGCGGATGGCGCTCGTCATCACGCCCATGCCATAGCCTTCGTAGAAGTGGCCACGGCCCTTCATGCAGACGACGGCGACGCCCGACAGGGTGCCGATCACCAGTTCGCCGGCATGGCCGTGCACGGTGCTGATCGGGAAGCCTGGCAATTCGTCAAAGCTGATGCTGACGGCGTCCGTCATCTGCTCGGCCAACACGCCCAGGCCGGAGCCGAGGATCATCGCCACGCGCGGCTTGAAATTTTCAGGAGCGCGGGCACGGATGATTTCGGCGGCGTGGAAAGGGGTGTTGTTCGACATGGTTATCCTCTGTTTGACTAATGATGATGGTTGCTGCCTGCGCGGCCGTGTCCGGTGAAGGACTGCGGCCCAGGTATCGGGTAAGTATGGTGTTACAGGTATATCGAAATGCGTATTGCCTCTATTTGCCGCCACTATGCATCAAACGGAATATGTATGGCAAATACCATTTTTCTTGCCCATTTATACAATTCAAATATAAATGGCCGATATTATAGTCGAGACAAGCCCAGGTTCGCCATGCCCGGGAAATGCTTGCATACAAGCTCCATACGACCACTTTTGGCGCACGTCCGATACGAACTTCACACACGCTTGACACCGACAAGACAAATGTTTACAGTTTAAGACAAATGTTTAAACCTCAGCGAAAACCTTGTGACCGATACCAATAAAAAAGACCAGTTGTACACGCTGATCCGCAACAACCCCTTCATCTCGCAGCAAGACCTGGCGAGCGAACTGGGCTTGTCGCGCTCGGCCGTCGCCGGCCACATCGCCGGCCTCATCCGTGAGCGACGCTTGCTGGGACGCGCCTACGTGCTGCCCGACAGCCGCCCCGTGCTGTGCATAGGCGCCGCCAACCTCGACCGCAAGATGCGCACGCTGGCGACCCTGCAGATGGGCACCTCGAATCCCGTGCGTTCGGAAGAAGTATTTGGCGGCGTGGGCCGCAACATCGCGGAAAACCTGGCCCGATTGTCGATTCCCGTGGCATTGCTGACGGCGCTGGGCGACGATGCGGCCGGCCACGCCCTGCAGACGCACGCGGAAGACGCTGGTATCGACATGCGCGGCAGCTTACATCTGAGCAACACCAGCAGCGGCACCTACACGGCCGTGCTCGACGAACATGGTGAAATGCTGCTGGCAATGGCCAACATGCAACTCTATGAACAACTGACACCGGCCTTTTTGCATAGCCGCCAGCCGCAGCGCGCCGCCGCCGCCCTCACCGTCTGCGACCTGAACCTGGGCCACGACAGCGTGCAGGCACTGCTGGCCGACGCGCGCCAGGATGCGGCGCACGCGACGCCGCTCGTCATCGTCGCCGTCTCGCAGCCGAAGATGGCGCACCTGCCGCAAGACCTGACGGGCTTGTACCTGCTGATCCTCAACCGGGGCGAACTGGAAACACGCGTGGCGCGGACCCTGCCCACGGCAGCGGACCTGCGCGCCGCCTGCCGCGAAGTACAGCGCCAGGGCGCGCGCCAGGTGATCGTCACCTGCGGCGGCGAAGGCGTGTACTTCACGGATGGCGACAGTCCGGACGCGCCTATCGTCCACCTGGCCGCGCGCGAAGTGGACGCCGTCGACGTGACTGGCGCCGGCGACGCGTTTTCCGCCGCCGTCTGCTGGTCGCTCTACCACGACAGCAGCGATTTGAAACTGGCTTGCCGGCGCGGCCTGAAGCTGGCCGCCATGACCCTGGAATCGGCTGCCACCGTCTCCCCACAGATTTCCGCCGGCGCGCTCGACAGCATTGACGACGCCGACCTGGCGCCGCCTCCCCCTACCCTCTTTCAACAGGATTAAACATGACCCAATTACAGAATTTCCTCTTGTTCTCGCAAGAAGTGCTCGACGCGCGCGCCGCCGGCAAGGCCATCGTGGCGCTGGAGTCGACCATCATTTCGCACGGCATGCCGTATCCGCAAAACGTGGAAATGGCGCGCGAAGTGGAGCAGATCATCCGCGACGGCGGCGCCGTGCCGGCCACCATCGCCATCATCGACGGCAAGATCTGCGTGGGCCTGTCGCCCGAGCAACTGGAATTGCTGGGCACCTCGCCCGACGCCATGAAGGTCAGCCGCCGCGACCTGCCGTTCGTCCTGTCGCAGCGCAAACTGGGCGCCACCACCGTGGCCGCCACCATGATTTGCGCGGAACTGGCCGGTATTTCCGTGTTCGTCACGGGCGGCATCGGCGGCGTGCACCGCGGCGCGGAAACGAGCTTCGACATTTCCGCCGACCTGCAGGAACTGGCGCAAACCTCGGTGGCCGTCGTCTGCGCGGGCGTGAAATCCATCCTCGACATCGGCCTGACCCTGGAATACCTGGAAACCCACGGCGTGCCCGTCATCAGCGTGGGCCAGGAAGGTTTCCCGGCATTCTTCACGCGCGAAAGCGGCTTCAAGGCCGATTTCCGCCTCGACACGGCCGCCGAACAAGCCGCCTTCATCGGCACCAAGTGGCAGTTGGGCTTGACAGGCGGCGTGGTCGTCAGCAACCCCGTGCCAGCCGCGCAAGCCATGCCCAAGGAAGAAATCGATGCCATCACCACGCAAGCGCTGCAGGAAGCGGACGCGGGCGGCGTGAAGGGTAAGCAAGTCACGCCATTCCTGTTATCGCGCATCAAGCAACTGACGGATGGCCGCAGCCTGGCGACGAATATCGCGCTGGTCAAGCACAATGCCCAGGTCGGCACCGCGCTGGCCATTGCCATGCAGGCGGTCGTGGCACGATAATAGGACTGCTGTAAAGAAAGCGCGCGCGCCTTCACGGGTTCGTGCGCCGTTCCATCGCCTAGCAACACGCAACGCCAAGGAAAGCATGTCCATCGATCTGAAACAGTTAAAGTATTTTCTTGCCGTTGCCGAGGAGAAAAGCTTCAGCCGCGCCGCCGAGCGCCTGCATATCTCGCAGCCGCCCCTGAGCCAGCAGATCATGAAACTGGAAAGCGAACTGGGCGTGCGCCTGTTTGCCCGCACCACGCGCACGTTCGAGCTGACCGTGGCGGGCAAGGCGCTGATGAACGAGGCCGCCGACCTGCTGGCCAAGATGCGCATGACCATCGACACCATCCGCCAGATCGACCGCGGCGAAGTGGGCCGCTTGCGCGTGGGCATCGTCGGCTCGGCCATGTGGGGGCCCATCCCCAGCCTGCTGGAAGAATTCCAGACCAAATTTCCCCGCGTCACCTGGACCATCCATGAATTCGGTCCCACGGTGCAATACGAAGCCTTGCGCGCCAAGCAGATCGACGTGGGCTTCTGGCGCGAACCCAAGCTCAACGACGACGACTTGCGTCACGATAATCTGCGCCAGGAACTGTGCTTCCGCGAAAATGTCTGCGTGGCCGTCAATGAACACCATCCGCTGGCGAAAAACACGGCCATCGAGCTGATCGACATCGCCCACGAGCCGATGCTCACCCTGAACCTCGATAAATCCGCGTTTCCCCGCTACCTGGTGCAATGCTGCATCAATGCCGGTTTCGAACCCGTGATCTTCCAGGAAGCGAGCGAGCCGCAAACCCTGCTGGCCATGGTCGGCGCAGGCCTGGGCGTGACCCTGGTGCCGGAAACGACAAGCCGCATCGGCTGGCCCGGCGTCGTGTTTCTGCCGATCAAGACGAATCCCCCATCGGCCAACCTGTACATCAGCTACACCACGCTGGACGACGCTCCCGTCGTGCGGGCCTTCCTGAATATCCTCAATCCCCCGGCCGTCTAAGCTGCGGCACCACCTATTTATATGCACTGCGTATAAATACATAAACAAAAACGTATTTGTCATACATATCTGGCATGATGCATAGTGATTCGGACGCCCATCGCGGCGCCGGTCCCGTGCTTGCCCTGCCCGTCAACTGACGGCGCATCCCAGCCCGCTCCGGCAGCCCCATTCGATGTTGTACCTATAAAAGAGACGGGGCGCGACTGTTGCATGAGCATCACACTGACGACATAAAAGCACACGAGGCCAGCAATGATCTTGTGCAATACAGTGCAATGTTGATAAGGAATTATCACCTCGTGCATCAAAAACAGGCTAAATCGGCCCCAAATTATATGTTTCACCTATAAAAAATATACAATATCGATCTTCCAGGAGCCAATTCATGAAACTTACACAATTTAGTTTGACGATCGCAGCCGTATTTCTGACTGCTCAAGCGTCCGCGGCTACCCCAAAACTGGGTGTCGTGTATGACGCGGGCGGCAAGTTCGACAAGTCGTTCAACCAATCCGCTTTCGAAGGCGCATCGCGCTTCAAAAAAGACACGGGCATTTCCTTCATCGAAGTGCAGGCATCGAGCGATACGCAGGCTGAACAGGTCATGCGTGGCCTGGCCCGCAAGAAACTCGACTTGATCGCCGCCATCGGCTTTGCGCAAACGCAAGCCGTGCAAAAGGTCGCCAAGGAATTCCCGAACGTAAAATTCGTGCTGATCGACGGCCAGGCCGCCGGCAGCAACGTCAATTCCGTCGTCTTCAAGGAAGAAGAAGGTTCCTACCTGGTGGGCGTGGCAGCGGCCATGGCCAGCAAGAGCAAGAAAGTCGGCTTCATCGGTGGCATCGATATTCCACTGATCCGCAACTTCGCCTGCGGCTACGCGCAAGGCGCGAAGGCCGTCAATCCGAAGATGGAAATCACGCAAAACATGGTCGGCACCACGTCCGGCGCCTGGAATGACCCGGCCAAGGGTGGCGAACTGGCCCGCTCGCAATTCGAGCGCGGCGTCGATGTCGTCTTCGCCGTTGCTGGCGGCAGCGGCATGGGCACCCTGCAAATGGCCAAGGAAAAAGGCAAGCTGGCCATCGGCGTCGATTCGAACCAGAATCATCTGTATCCAGGCAGCATCCTGACCTCGATGGTCAAGCGCGTCGACAACACGGTCTACGACAGCTTCATGCAAGTCAAGGACGGCACCTGGAAGGGCGGCGTCAGCTATAAAGGCTTGAAAGAAGGCGGCGTGGATTGGGCGCTCGACGCGAACAACCGCAAGCTGATCACGCCGGAAATCGAAAAGCGCGTGTTGGGTGCGCGTAAGGACATTATCGATGGCAAGATCAAAGTGATCGATTACCGCGTCGGCAGCAGCTGCCCGGTTTAATTTTTCTCCGTATCTTTTAGCGCGCCGCCGGGGCCAGTCTCCGCGCGGCGCGTTTCCATAAAACTATCCAGTTATGAACCTATGCAGCCAGCAGTAGAATTTCGCAGCATTTCCAAGCAGTTTGGACATGTGAAGGCGAACGCCGACGTCAGCTTCTCCATCGCCAAGGGCAGTATCCATGGCCTGGTGGGGGAAAATGGCGCAGGCAAATCGACCTTGATGAGCATCCTGTACGGATATTACCGTGCCGACGGCGGAGAAATCCTGCTCGACGGAAAAGTACAGCCTATCCGCAACAGCCAGGAAGCGATCAACCTCGGCATTGGCATGGTGCACCAGCATTTCATGCTCGTCGAGAACTTCACCGTCCTCGACAATATCATGCTGGGCACGGAAGGCGGCTTTCGCCTGGCCAGCCACCGCACGGAAGCGGAAGCCAAGCTGCGCGAGATTTGCGCGCGCTACCGCCTCGACGTCGACCCGCTGGCAAAGATCGAAGACCTGTCAGTCGGCGCACAGCAGCGCGTGGAAATCCTCAAGCAGATTTACCGCAGCGCCAATATCCTGATCCTCGACGAGCCGACGGCCGTGCTGACGGCCCAGGAAACGGCCTCGCTGTTTGAAATCCTGCGCCTGTTCAAGGAGCAAGGCAAGACCATCATCCTGATCACGCACAAGCTGCAAGAGATCCTGGAAATCACCGACAACGTCACCGTCATGCGCGGCGGCACGGTGGTGGGCGCCGTTGCCACGGCAACTACCTCGAAAGAGGAACTGGCCAACATGATGGTCGGCCGCCCCATCCAGAGCCACTTGCCGCGTGCCCCATACAATCCGGGCGCCACGGTGCTGGAAGTGGACGGTCTGCAACTGGCCGACGAGCAACAGGTCAAGCTGCTGGCCGACATTGGTTTCAACTTGCGCGCCGGCGAAATCGTCGCCATCGCGGGGGTCTCGGGCAATGGCCAGAGCGAGCTGCTGGAAATTCTGTCGGGCATGCGCTTGCCCACCTCGGGCAAGCTGCGTTTTCTCGACAAGGACTTGCCGTTTGCCAAGCGCCACGATGCCGACGGCTTGCCGCTGGCCTTCCGCGAGCTGGGCATCGCCCACATTCCGGAAGACCGCTTGCGCGATGGCGTGGTGAAGAATTTCTCCGTCATGCAAAACACCATCCTCGGCTACCAGGATCACCTGAAAAACCGCTGGGGCCTGTTCAACTTCAAGGCCATCGGCGCCCGCTGCGCGGAACTGCTGAAGACTTTCGACGTGCGCCCGGCCAATCCGGACCTGCGCATCGGCCTGCTGTCGGGCGGTAACCAGCAAAAGGTGGTGATCGCGCGCGAAGTACTGGCCAAGCCGAAACTGATGCTGGTGGGTCAGCCCACGCGCGGCGTCGACATCGGCACCATCGAAAGCATCCATACGCAATTGCTGGCCCTGCGCGACGCGGGCGTGGCGATCCTGCTGGTGTCCGTTGAACTGGAAGAGGTGCGGGCGCTGGCCGACCGCATTCTCGTCATGTGCGGCGGACGCATCACCGGCGAACTGAAAATTGAAGAATTCGATACCACCCGCATCGGTCTATTGATGGGGGGAATGCATAAATCATGAATAACGACTTGCCACGCTGGGCGACAGCCTTTGTCATGCCCATGTTAAACCTGCTGTCGGCCTTGCTGGTCGCAGCCCTGGTGATTTATATGCTGGGCGAAGATCCCGCCGAATCGCTGGGTATCCTCGTCAACAGCGCCGTCCTCAATCCGGAAGGCTTGAGCTACACCCTGTTCTACGCCAGCACCTTCATCTTCACGGGCCTGTCGGTGTCCGTGGCGATGCAGGCCGGGCTGTTCAATATCGGTTCCGAAGGCCAGATGTATATCGGCGGTCTAGGCTTGACGGTGGCCATGCTGGCCTTCGACCAGACCCTGCCCGCCTGGCTCCTGATTCCAGCCGCCATGATCGGCGCGGCCCTGTTTGGCGCGCTGTGGGGCTTCCTGCCCGGCTACCTGCAAGCGAAGCGCGGCAGCCACATCGTCGTCACCACCATCATGTTCAACTTCATCGCCGCCAGCCTGATGAACTTCGTGATCGTGAAATACCTGATCCCGCCTGGCGAGCAGAACACGGCCAGCCGCGTGTTTGCGGAAAGCGGCGAAATGCCGCGCCTCTCCACCTGGTTCCCGTCGCTGGGCGACACGCCGCTGAACATCAGTTTTATTCTGGCGATCGCCGCGCTGGTGATCTATGGCGTGATGGTGTGGCGCTCGTCGTGGGGCTTCAAGCTGCGCGCCACGGGCTTGAACAAGCATGCGGCCCACTATGCGGGCGTGTCGATCAGCAAGATGATCATCATCGTCATGCTGATCTCCGGTGCGCTGGCGGGCCTCGGTTCCGTCAATTCCATCATGGGTTCGACGCATTATCTGTCGCTCAATTTCGTCGGCGGCGCCGGCTTCATCGGCATCGCCATCGCCCTGATGGGCCGCCAGCATCCGGTCGGCATCTTTTTGTCGGCCGTGCTGTTCGGTGCGCTGATCCAGGGTGGCTTCGACCTGTCGCTGGAAAAACCGAATATCCCGACGGAAACTTTCATTTTCATCCAGGGCTTGATCATCCTGTTCTGCGGCGCCATGGAAAACTTCTACGCACCGGCCATTTCCGCCCTGCTCAAGCGCACCAAAGGCTAACACCATGACACTCGACGACTTTCAATTCGCCAGCATCCTGGTATCGACCGTGCGCAATGCGCCCGTCCTGATCTTTGCCGCCATGGCCGGCCTGTTTGCCGAACGCAGCGGCATGATCGACATCGGCCTGGAAGGCAAGATCCTGGCCAGCGCCTTCGCTTCCGCCGCCGTGGCCTACACGACGCAAAACCCGTATTACGGCATGGCTGCCGGCATGCTCGTCTGCGTCGCCCTGGCCCTGCTGCAGGCTTACGTCAGCATTACGCAAAAGGGCAACCAGCTGGTGGCCGGCATGGCGATCAATATCGCCATGAGCGGGCTGACGTTCGTGCTGGCGCAGTTCTTCTTCCAGCAAGGCGGCCGCACGCCCGACCTCGGTTCGGCGCGGCTGTTCGACGTGGTCTTGCCGGGCACACAGTACGTGGAGCACATTCCCTTCATCGGCTGGGTATATGCCCACCTGATCGGCGGCCATTCCATCCTCGTCTATGTGGCGTTCCTGCTGATCCCGCTCGTGCACTGGCTGCTGTACCACACGCGCTTCGGCCTGCGCCTGCGCGCCTGCGGCGAAAACCCGCACGCGGCCGATTCGGCCGGCGTGAGCGTGGAAGCAACGCGCTACCTGGCCATGCTGGTGGCCGGCATCCTGTGCTCGTTCTCGGGCGCCTACCTGGCCATCGTGCAAAGCGGCTTCTTCTTGCGCGACATGTCGGCCGGTGCCGGCTACCTGGCCCTGACGGCCATGGTGTTCGGCAACTGGCGTCCCGTCTACACCTTCCTCGGCTGCCTGATGTTCGGCTTCTTTGCCGCCATCCAGATCCAGATTGAAGGCGTGGACTTGCCGGTCGTGGGCCGCATCCCCGGCTCGCTGATCCAGATGGTGCCATACGTCGTCACCGTGATCGTGCTGGCGGGCTTGATGGCGAAATCCATCGCGCCAAAAGCCATTGGTATCCCGTTCGTCAAATCGCGTTAGATTTCAACGAGCGCATGACAAAAGCGAAGCCCGCGGGCTTCGCTTTTTTTACGCCTACGAAATCTCATCCAGCGAGAAAAACACGGCCAGGCCCAGGCTGCGCGCCACCGCCACCATCTGGTCCGCCCCAGCCGATGCGCCACCGAGACGCAGCACGGCATCGCAATGGCTCAATAAACGCGTCGCATGCGCATGGAACAATTCCTCGTACACGGCGTCGCCTACCCGGGTGGAACCGGCCAGCGCCAGCATGGGCAAGGCCAGCCATTCACCGAGCACGGGCATGTGTCCCATGGCATACAGGGGCAGGCAAACGGCTTGCATGGCGTCCACATTGCGCTGCATCAAGAGCGGATCGTCACCCGTGCCTGAACGGTAGGGGCCGGCAACCAGTATCTGCATGCCCTGATTCACCGGCATCAGTTGCAATTGCGCATGCTGCAGCAGCATGATGGTCTTGCCATCGCAGATGCGCCCATCGGCCACCATCTGCAGCGCCTGCGCCAGGGGCAGTTCCAGCACTTCGATATCCTCGCCCTCGTGCGCCAGGCCACCGCCGTCGCCGATGCGGCTGGCCGGATCATATTCGCCGACAAAAAAATGCAGGCGTTCCGTCACGGAACCGGGACTCATGAAAGCCTGGAATATCTTGTGCACCTGCCCCACCCGGTAACCGGTTTCCTCTTCCACCTCGGCGCGGATGCGCTCTTCAGCACTGGCTTCTTCCAGCAAGCCGGCCGCCGATTCGATGAGGAAGCCGTCATGGCCTTCGCGGTAGGTGGGAAAACGGAACTGGCGGATCAGGATCACCGTGCGTTTTACCTTGTTGTAAAGCAGGATGGTGGCGCCATCGCCGCGGTCATAGGTTTCCCGCGTCTGCGTCTGCCATTCGCCATCGTGGCGCAGATAGTCGAACGTGGTCTTTTGCAATAGATACCAGTCGTGCGACAGGGTCTGCACCTGCTGGATGCGTACCCTCTCCTGTCCCAAATTGTCTTCGCGCATATCATCTCCTTGTGCTTGTATTTTCCGACTTTATCATGCAAACTCGTGCAATATCAAGAATTAACAAGAAAAATCATGCTGACACATCAACGCAAACAATATCTGCTGGACTTGCTCCAGCGCGAAGGACAGATCGTCGCCAAGGCCGTCAGCGATAGCCTGGGCTTGTCGGAAGACACGATACGGCGCGACCTGCGCGAGCTGGCAAAAGAAGGACTATTGGAGCGCGTGCATGGCGGCGCCCTGCCCTTGCTGCCGCGCTCGCCCGCGCTGGCGCCGTTTGCGGGACGCGAACAGATCTCCCCCGAAGCCAAGCCCGCCATCGGCCGCGCGGCGGGCGCCATGATACAAACGGGACAAGTGGTATTCCTCGATGGCGGCACGACCGCCGTGCAGCTGGCGCGCCAGCTGCCGCGCGACTTGCGCGCCACCATCGTCACGCACAGCCCGTCGATTGCCGTCGAACTGGTGAATCACCCATCGATCGAAGTGCTGATGCTGGGCGGGCGCCTGTACAAGCACTCGATCGTGGGCGTCGGCGCGGCGACCGTGGAAGCCATCGGCCGCATCCGCGCCGATCTGTATTTCATGGGCGTGTCCAGCCTGCATCCGCAAGCGGGCATCACCACCGGCGATTATGAGGAAGCATGCGTGAAGCGCGCACTGAGCGCGGCGTCAAGCCGCACTGTCGTGCTGGCTTCGCCGGAAAAGTTCAATACGGCCTCGCCGTTCCAGGTCGCGCCCTTGAGCCAGGTCAACGACATCATCGTGCACCGCGACGTGGATGATGCGCTGGTCGCGCCCTACCGCGAGATGGGAATCGCCGTCATCCTGGCATGAAAAAAGCGGCCCGCAGGCCGCTTTCGAATGCCATCTTACTGCGGCCAGATCGCCTGCAGCACGGCCGCCAGGTGATAGCCGCCCTCGATCAGCTGCTGCTTCGCCAGCGCCGAGCTGGGCACCGGATAATTATCGGGCACCGTCAAGCTCCAGACGTTGTAGACCTCGCCCTTGCGGCTGGTCTGCTGCGTGGCCGGGCCGGCCACCACGTCCGTGAAGGCAATCTTTGACGCCGCCAGCGAGGCATCGGCCCACTGATACGGCCAGGTGGCGGGGTCGCCGCTATTGGCGCTGACCACAGGCGCGCTGGCGATCACGGTGCGGGCGAACTGCTGCGGCGTGTGCGTGCTCAGGCGGCGCATGGCGTAATCGACCACGGTCGTGTCCCAATACGAATGCAGGGGCTTGGTGGGCGACTTCGGATACGCGCTGGCTGGCTTGGCCGTGCCCTCTTCTGCCGGCAGCGGCGCGGGAATCAGGGCGTCGGACAGCGCCGTCATCTTCGCATCGTCGAGCAGCAAATCGTTGCCGCCACGTGCATTGAAAATGGCGATGTCGTCGATCTGCGCCTGCGTGGCGGGCACAAAGAACTGGCCATCCTTGCCGAGAAACGCATTGCCAACATGCAGTGGCTGATGGATATCGCCTACCAGGTGCGTGATCAGGATCAGGGCTTCGCGCTGGCTGAAGCCGTGCGGATTGCTGGCCGCGTCAGCCTTGCCTTGCAACACCAGGATCGCCTGCCTGAGCGTTTGCACGATATCGTCGTCGGCCGTGCCTACGCCATGGTCATGGTAGTGCGCGTTCTGGAACGGCACATTCGTGTAATGGTATTCGCCATGCTTGGGGTTGGCCGCCACATAGGTCAGCATTTCCGGCGATTGCGGACCGCAATACGTGCCCTTTACGCAATCGGGCCAGTTGGCGATCTTTTCCAGGCTTTCGCCTGGCAGCAGCAATTTGGCCACCTGTGCCTGGGCGGCACTGCCCTTGAGCAATTGATCGGCGATGGCGCCCACGGCGCGGTGGCCGTCATTGCCCCACGCCAGCACATTGCCGGAAGCGAAAGCGGCACCCAGCGCCAGCGCGCACAGTAATTTTTTCATGTTCACTCCTTGCCTTGCGGCGCGGCCTTGGCCGGTTTCGGATACTGCTTGTTGATGTCGATGGGCTGCGCGTACGCCGAGCTCCACGTCTGCTCATGCAGCGCGGCAATGCGCTGCGCCATCTGTTCGTTGCGCAGCACCACTTCCAGGTTGCGCGACAAGTCGAAATAACCGCCCGCCCAGTTGCTCGTGCCGACCCAGGCCAGCTTGCCGTCGATGCTCATGGTCTTGCTGTGGATCACGCGCGCGAACGGGATAAAACCCGTCGACGCCGTGGGTATCGTCACGATGCGGATTTCCACGTTCGGCACCAGGGCCAGACTTTTCAGGTAGGCGATGGCCGGCGCTTCGGTGTTCCAGGCGGACACCATCAGCTTGATTTTCACGCCGCGCTGGGCGGCTGTGCGCACGGCGTTGTCGATCACGGCGTAGTACGGACGCGTGCGGTTCGGGCCGTAGGACAGCGGTGCATAATCGAGCAGCTGGATGCGCACTTCGCTTTTCGCTTCCGCCAGCAAGGCGGGCAAGCCTGTTTCCGAGTCACCCACGCCGGCCGGGTTGTAGGCATTCGGGCTGGCCAGCAGGAAAGCGTTTTGCGCGTAGTTGGCCGGCACGACCTTGCTGTTGAGCACAGTGGCGCGGCTGCCTTGCGACGTCAATGCCTGGGCCTGCCAATCCTGCTCGAAGATGGCTTGCACCTGGCTCACCATGCCTGGCTCCGTGATCTTCAAGCCCGTCTCATGGATGTGCTCGAACGAGCGCCAGTCGAAATTCTGGCTGCCGATGTACGCCACCTGGCCATCGACGGCCAGGTATTTCGCATGCACGATGCCGTTGCCCGTGATTTTATTGAAGTCGATGAGGCGCAAGTCCAGGTTAGGAATCGCCTTGATCCGGGCGATGGTGGCCGCTTCCGACAGGCCCACGCCCTTCTGGTCCAGCAGGAAACGGATCTTCACGCCGCGCTGGCCGGCGGCCGTCAGGCTGGCCAGCACCTTTTCAAAAGCCGTGCCCGGCTTGCTGACGGCGTAGAACTGGGCGATGACGATTTCTTTTTTGGCCGAATCAAACAGCTCGCTCCACACGGCGACGGGTTCGCGCAGGTCGGGATTCGTCAAGCTCGTTTCCACGGGCGAAGTGTGCACCAGCTCAAAGCCGGGAATGGTGAAATCCGCGTGGGCCGTGCCCGCGAACAGGGTAGTGACGAGCAGGGAAACAAATAAACGACGCATGGTTTTTCCTTGTAAAGATTATTGGACGCGCACGATGCGGCCGGCCGCCGTGGCGCTGCCAGCCGGTTTGCCGACGCGCGCACGGTCGATCAGGTAATTGCTGAAGGCGTCGATGTCGCGCACGCCCGTGTCGAGCCGGCGCGTGCCGGCCGCCAGCACGGTGAAACGGTCGCCGCCGCCGGCCAGGAAACTGTTGGCGGCGACACGGTATTGTTGATTGTCATCAATGGCGACGCCATTGAGCATGATGCTGCCCGGCAGCACGCGCTGGCCCGGCGGCCGCGTGCTGTCCCAGCGGTAACTAAAACCTTCGGACACTTGCAACAGGTTGCCCTCGCCTGCCTCTTCGCCCGGCCATTGCTGCTCGAGCAAGATACGGATTTGCGCGCCGGAAAGACTCACGACGATCAGGGTATTGCCGAACGGTACCACGGCCTGGTTCTGGCCCACGTTCGTCATCAGGTCGGCGCCCGCTTCCAGGTCCTTGCGGATGCCGCCATTGTTCATCAGGCCGATTTGCGCACCGGCAGCGCGCGCGCCGAACAGGGTGCTGTCGGCCACCAGGTCGCCCAGCGGGGAAGCGCCGCCGCCCTTGGTGCTGCGGCCCACGTTCGGCACGGCGATACTGGCCACGGGACGCGACAATTCGGCCGCACTGCGCTGCTTGACCGATTCCAGGTAGGCTGCCACGGCCGGGTCCGGCTCATACATGCCTGGCAGCATGACGACGTTTTGCGCGCTGGCATCGATCACCGCATTCTTGACGGGATCGACCTTGAGCTTGATGCGCGTCAACATGTGTCCGCCCATCTGCGCCTGCGTCACCAGGCGGCCATCGACACGGCACAGATAACCCTGGTGCGAATGGCCGCTGATGACCAGCTGAATCGCCGGGTCGAGGCGTTTCACCACGTCGACCACTTCGCCGTTCAGGTGGCTGCAGTCGGGCTGGTCGACGGCTTCCTTGGTCTCGCCGCCCTGGTGCAGCAGCACGACGAACACGCCCACGCCTTGCGCCCGCAGTTGCGGCAAGGTGGCGTTGATGGCGTCCGCTTCATCGCCAAACTGCAGGCCGGCAATGCCGGCGGCCGTCACCACGGACGGCGTATCCTTCAGCACGGCGCCGATCAGGCCCACCTTGACGCCATGCGCCTCTTCGATGCGGTAGGCGGGCAGCAGGGGCTTGCCCGTTTGCGTGTCGATGACATTGGCCGCCATATAAGTGTAGCTGGCGCCCTTGAAGTCGGGCGTGAATTTGCACGCCTTGTCGGCGCGCGATGATTCACAGCCGCCGCGCTGCTGGCGCAGCAATTCCGCCTTGCCCTGGTCAAATTCATGGTTGCCGACGGAACTGGCCTTCATGCCCAGCATGTTCATGGCGACGATGCTCGGTTCGTCCGCCCACAGCGCCGACATGGCGGGACTGGCACCGACCAGGTCGCCATTGCCGACAAAGATCAGCTGGGCATCTTCGCGCCGCCACGCCGTCAATGCGCCGGACAAGGTATCGATGCCGCCGGCCTGCACCGTCTTGCGCTCGGCATCGGCGACGCTCGTGTAGGTAAATTTGCTGCGGTCGAGATTGCCGTGAAAATCGTTCAGGGCAACCAGGTTGATATCGACGGGCGCCACGGGATGGGTGGCGCAACCGGTCATGGCGGCGGCGATGGCCACCGCGATCAGGGATAAGGGCAGTGTTTTCATAGGCTTCGCAGCATAGCGCAACGGCCGGGGTACGGCATTGCGCAAACGGGTTAAACAAGGTCCGGCTGCACAACGCCGCCAGAAAAGAAAAACGGGCCCTGAGGCCCGTTGCAACACATCGCGCGCAGCCTGGCCTGCAGGCTGCGCGTCAGCGTCGATTAGATATCGATCGACAGGGTGACCGATACGAAGCGTGGTGCGCCCAGGTAGTAACGCTGGGTATCAACCGACGTCGTCACGCCAGCGATAGGCTGGGTGTTCTTGACGGTGGTCGAGGACGGATTGCGGTACTGCTTGTCCGTGATGTTGCTCAGGTTAAATGTCAGCTTAGGACGCTTGATGTAACCGAAGTTGGCAAAGGTGTAGCCGCCATCGATACCGAAGGTGGTGTAGCCTGGCGCCGTTTCATCATTGACCATCGATGCTTGCTGCTGGCCGGTGGCGCGCGCTTTCACGCGGGTCCAGAACGAACCATTCTGGTACTCGATCGACAGGCCGGCTTTCTTCTTCGGCGTGTTGATCATTTCCTTGCCAGCAGTCGGCAGGTACACATTCGTCGCGGACAGCATGTCGTCCTTGATTTTGCTGTTATTGAAACCCAGCGAACCGTACATTGCCCAGCCATTGATCGGCGTATTGCCGATTTCAAATTCCAGACCCTTGTTGCTGACGCGGCCCACGTTGGTGTAGCTGCTCGACTGCGTGATTGGATCGAAGGTGGTTGCCTGGCGATCCTTGAAGTCGACGAAGAACGCCGTCACCGAAGCGATGAACTTGTCATCCTGGTGGCGATAGCCGATATCGGTATTCCACGACGACTCTTGTTTCACATCACCAACAAAGTTGGCAACGCCATTGACCACTTTCACGCTGGTGCCGATGTTGCCGAACACGAAGTTAGGTGGTGCTTTGACGTTTTTGGCGACCGAAATGAACAATTGATCGTCGTTGGTGATGCGGTAACGGGCGCCCAGTTGCGGCAGCAGGGTGTTGTATTTCTTGATCAGGTTGTACGGCTTGACGTTGTTGTTTTCGTCGCCGTAGTTGGTGAAGTCACGCTTCACGTTCGGGCTACGTACGCCGATATTGATCTTCAGCTTGTCATCGTTCAGGCTGATCGTGTCTTGCAGGAAGAACTGATAAGCGGTCGAAATCGACATCCAGTTACGGCTTTGCGCTGGCGTGCCATCCGGACGCAGGATCTGGCCGTTTTGCAGCCAAGGATCTTGCGAGATACCATCATTGCTCAATGCCAGCATCGGGCCCGTTTGCTGATGGCGAGCGCGCTCGTACCAGAAGCCACCGAGCACATCGTGGTTGCCGGACGACCAGTTCAGCGACGCGGTCACGCCTGGACGGAAGGTCTTGGTGACGCTGGCGTTAGCGACCAGGACGGTGTCAAGGGTGTCGCCGTCGCCGTTCAAGTCCACGGTGCCATTACGCATGCCAGTGGCTGCGTCATAGAAAGCTTTTTCCGACTGGGCGCGCTGTTGCACACCACCGTTACCATAGCCGTACCAGATGTATGGCAGTACTTTCAGGTCCAGGTTCTCGTTCAGGCGGAACTTGGCCGTTGCCGATGCGATGGCATTCTTGAACGGGTTGATGCCCAGCTTGTAGAAGGCTGGAGACTGCGTGGTTTCCACTTGGGCAGTGCCTTTGACCGGCTTCAGATGGCCTTTGAAGGTATCGGCATAGTCGAAGTTATAACCGTTCTTGTTGATTTCAGCCAAGGTCAGGTTATTGATGTTGTTGTTCATCGCCTCGTTGTACAGCAAGGTGGCGTGAATATAGTTGAAACGGTCCCAGTCGTAGTTGATGCCGGCATCGATATGGTCGCGCTTGGCGCCGCCCTTGCCTTTCCATTTGTCGGCTTCAGCATGCGAAGCGGACACGAACATCTTGGTGCGCTTGTCCGAGAACAGGCCGGTGTCGACGCGCACGAAGGTTTTCTTCATGTTCAGTTGACCGATGGTCTGCATCATGCGCAGGCGGTGCTTGTCTTCAGGATTGCAGGTGTTGATACCGAAGTTGCCGCCGGTGGCGCCCACTTGTGGCGAATCGGCATCGGTCGAACCCTGGGTCACGGTTTGCGAGCAGGTATTTTCCTGGTCAACATATTCTTGTGGGTAGATGGCAAAACTACCGGAGTCATTCACCGGCACGCCGTTGATCGTGGCGCCGATCTGGTCGGAGTTAAAGCCGCGCAGTGTCAGGCCGCCGCCGAACAGGCCAGTTGCATCGTAGTTGTAGCTATTAACAGCTGGCAACATTTCCAGGGCTTCGTACGCATTTCCCGTTGGACGTTGCTTTTCCAGTTCTTCTGCCGTAATCGTGCTGCGTGCCTTTGGGGCATCTTCCGTCACCATCAGGCCCATACCGGTTTTTTTCGCGGTAATGACCACTTTTGCGGCTTCGACGTCGGTTTGCGCATGCGCAGTGGAGATGCCGAAGCAAGCCAGTTGGCATGCCACTGCGATCATACTTAGTCGCAATTTTGGTTGTTGAATGAACTGCATTTGAACCCCCTAGAGTGTGTTGTAACTTACAAGATTTTGACTTGCTTATATTGTGGTGAAACACGGAAACTATCCAACTAGACACGGCAGTATAAAGATCGAATATTTCAAATCCGTTACACGGATATGACCGCAATGTGACAGGAGCCGCTAGACATCCTGAATTGTCACAAAAGCGATATCAAAAATGACTTATTCAATTCTTCGCCGTCCAACTATGCATTAAGGTCTGTAGGCTGACAAATACGTTTTTTTTTAATAATTTATATATAAAAAATATAAATCACCGCTGGAAGCCGCATTTTTTGTATCAACCGAGCAAGCTCACCTCATCGGGGCGAAATTATAGATGAGCGGCAAGACTTGGAAATTGTTTCAGAAAATAATTGCAAGAAAGCACTACTAGCGCATCATTTTTTGTCGTAAAGGCACAACAAAAAGGATAAAAGGAGGGTTTTGTAACTATGAAGAACAGGAGGTTACGCGACCGCTAGTCGCGGTCGCGTGGAAAGGAACAGAGGTGAAATACTTTTACGGTTTTACAACAGTTGCTTTGCGATCACTATTTGCGATCAAGGCTTCGAAACGGGTGAAACGGGCATCGAGCGCTTTCAGCAAACGTTGCTTGTCCGCTTCCGCCAAGAAGGAATAGCGCAGACTGTTGTAGGACAGTTTTTTGATTTCCGCATAATCCGTCTTGTACTGGCTGGCAAACAGCACGTATTCATTCGACAAGGTATTGCGCGAGACGCCCGCGTCATCGGTAGAAATCACGAACGGCACGCCATATTTGCGGTACAGGGTGATCGGATGCGCCTGGCCCTTGATACCGAGAATGTAATCGTTGCTGGTCAGGTTCACTTCCACGGGGATGTTACGCTCGCGCATTTTCTGCATGGTTGCCAGCGCATTGTTTTCGTACGCGATATCCATGCCGTGACCGATACGGTCGGCGCCTGCCACATCGACGGCTTCGGCAATATGGAACGTCATGCCTTCCGGCGGCACCATGCCCAGCGCCAGCTCGCCAGCGTGCAGTGCGATCTTGACGTTTGGATACTTAGCCTTGAGGAACTTGAACATTTCCATGTGCAGGCTGTAATCGCGCATCGACACGTTCACGCTTTCCTGGCCCACGATGTTCACGCCCACCAGCAGCGGATTCAGGCTCGCTGCCTTGAACGCGGCCACCATGGACGAGAACACTTGCGATGGCGACAGGAAACGCAGCACATACGCCTGGTAGCGCATGGTGAAGTTCGCATCGTCGATGCCGGCGCTGCTGGCGTTGACGTTGTCGTTGTAGGCAGTGATGCTTTTCTGGAAGCTGGCATCCTGCTCCAGGCTGCCGGTCCAGTTGGCCAGCACGGCTTGCAACGCTGCCGGCTGCAAGCCCGGCGCCAGCACCTGCTGGTCGAACTGCGCGTTCTGCACGAATGGCGACAGTTCGAAAATCGTCTCGATATAGCTGAGGTTTTCCGCGATGGCGCGCTGCTTCAGGGTTTTCAAGCCGTCAGCCGTGTTGCTCGACGCAACGGGGCCGAAGTAGCCGAAGGTGTCAAAAAAAGTGCGGTCCGGCGGCGTCTGGATGGCGCCGTGGTTATAGAAATCCTTGGTCGACCAGCGCTGCAGCAATTCCGCATACAGGCCCGCATCGGCAAACACTTCCGTGGACGACAGGCATCCACGCTGCGCGGCCGGCTTGGCGCGCTCGGCCGCCACGACATCCTTGTTGCTTTCGATGCGGTACGTCGTCTTGTTGACGCAATAGTTTTCCTTGTCGACCCAGTCGAGGAATTGCTCCGCGTAAATGGCGCCCGAGTAATGGTGATGCAGATCACCGCCCTTGGGCATCATGGAAAAGAACAGGCTCAACTCGGCTGTCTTCGGCTGCGCACCGGCAACCAGGGCAGCAAAATGGCGCGCGGTGGCCGCTTCGTTGGAAGACGGGGCGGCTACCGCCTTGGCGGCCTGCGCCGTTCCGGTCAATGCCAGCGCGGCGCCAAGCGCCAGGCCAGTGAGTTTCTTGTGCATTAGCGTTCTCGCTCAGGATAATTCGTGTTGAACAACGGGTAGGTCAGCCCTGCCCCCGCACATGCACGCATTGCCCGCCTGAATAGGTGGCGGCCACGGCGCGGTCGTCGCCCAGCAGCGCAAAGGCAAACAGCAATTCCTCCAGGCTTTGACAGCCGGCCGTGCGGCGCTCGAGCAACGGCGTCGACTGCTTGTCGAGCACAATAAAATCCGCTTCCGTGCCTGCCGTAAAATTGCCGAGGGTGCCTTCCAGCTGCATGGCGCGCGCGGCGCCCAAGGTCGCCAGGTAAAACATGCGCAAGGCGGGCAGATAGCTGCCTTTCAAGCGTGCTACTTTATAGGCTTCGTTCATGGTTTGCAACATCGAGAACGAGGTGCCGCCGCCCACATCGGTCGCCAGCGACAGCAGCACTTTCGCCGCATCGGCCCGCTCGAAATCGAACAGGCCGCTACCGAGGAACAGGTTTGACGTAGGACAAATGGCGGCCGCCGACGACGTTTCCGCCATGCGCGCGCGGTCGCGCTCGTCGAGCCAGATGCAGTGGCCAAACATGGCGCGCGGACGCAGCATGCCGTACTGGTCATACACATCGAGGTAGCTGCGCGCCTGCGGATGCAGTTCGCGCACCCAGCGGCATTCATCCTCGTTTTCCGATACGTGGGTCTGCAAATACGTATCCGGATAGGCGCGCGCCAGCTCGCCCGCCAGCTGCATCTGTTCATTCGTGGACGTCGGCACGAAACGGGGCGTGATCGCATACAGCGAGCGGCCGTGCTTGTGCCAGCGCCGGATCAGCTCTTCGCTTTCGCGTGCGCCGGACTCGGCCGTGTCGCGCAGGAACTCGGGGCAATTGCGGTCCATCATGACCTTGCCCGCCACCATGCGCAAGCCGCGCGCCTCGCTGGCGCCAAAGAAGGCATCGACCGATTGCGGATGCACGCTGCCATACACCATGGCCGTGGTGGTGCCGCAGCGCAGCAGTTCATCGAGGAAAAACTCGGCCACGTTGCGCGCATGCTCTGGATTCTCAAACGCGCGCTCGGTAGGGAAGGTGTACGTCTCCAGCCATGGCAGCAAACCGGGGGCAGGCGAGGCGATCATTTCCGTCTGCGGAAAATGCAGATGCGTGTCGATGAAACCCGGCACGATCAGCTTGCCGCGGTAATCGACGATCTCGGTGCCGGGCGGCAAAGTCGCTTGCAGCGATGCATAATCGCCAGCCGCCACGACCTTGCCGTCGGCCACGATCAGCAAGCCGTCCGCATGCCAGGCGTGCGCCTCCTCGGTGAAAGCGGGATCGGCGTGAAAGTGCAGCAAGCTGGCACGGTAAGCTTGCAATGTGGCAGGAACTATCGGCATGACTTCTTTCTATAACGGGTGAATGGCGGCGCGTTTCTCGCGTCGCGGTGGCGCACTGGCAGTAGCCAGCCGCAGCGGTGCGGCCAGGGCGGCCGCGGCCGCTTCCTCCCACACCATGAGTAGTTGACAGGCAACGGAAGCGGCGATCACGGCCGGCGCCTTGTTGCGGATGCCGGGCATGCCGATCGGACAGACCATGGCGGCAATGCGCTCATCCGGTACGCCGCGCGCCTGCAGTCGGTGCTCGAATTGCTTGCGTTTCGTGTGCGAACCGATCAAGCCGAACCAGCCCGCATCCTTGCGCTCCATGATGGCTTGCGTCAAGCGTTGATCGAGCGCATGGCTGTGCGTCATGACGAGAAAACTGCCGCTCGGCGGCGCCATGGCAACGAATTCCTCGGGCGTGTCGGTGGCGGCGATGCGCACGTTATCTGGCAGTTGCTCTGGAAACATGTCTTCGCGTTCATCGACCCAGGTGATATTGCAGGGCACGTGGGCCAGCGCGCGCACGATGGCGGCGCCCACGTGACCGGCGCCAAACAAGGTCAGGTGCGCGCGCGGCGCCAGGCAGGGGTCGACCAGCCAGCGCCGCCCCTTGCCATCCTGAGCGACATGGGTACTGCGTTCGCGCGCGAACGTATTGGGTGCATGGCTTGGTGCGCCGGCAATCAGTTTACCGGCGGCATCGAACAGGGCCGACGCGGCATCACCGTCAAGCGCCGTGACTTTCCAGCTGTCATGCTGGCGCCGTTCGCGCAAGGCGGCCAGCAATTCGTTCAAGCTGGCATCGACATACTCGAACGCCAGGTGGACGACGCCACCGCAGCATTGTCCCAGGCTGGGGCCGAGCGCAAAACGCTCGAGCCGCGCATGGGTATCTGCCGTGGCCAGCATGGTCTTGGCAATTTCCACGGCACGCAATTCCAGGTGGCCGCCACCGATGGTGTCCACCTGGCCTTCAAGGGTGACGCGCATCTTCGCGCCCGCCTCGCGCGGCCCCGAGCCTTCCACCAGGGCGACCGTCACCAGCACGGATGCCTGCGTGTCATTCTCGATTGCTGTCAGCCAGTCGCTCATCCTCTGCTCCTAGGCGCCGGCATGCGCCGCTTGCACGGCCATGACCGCCTTGAGGATTTCCTCGCTGGTAGCGGGGGCATTCAGCGGTGGCTGCACGGCGTGATGGCCCACGCTGGAAATGGCGTCGCGAATGGCAAAGAAGACGGAGAACGGCAGCAGCAACGGCGGTTCGCCCACGGCTTTGGAACGGTGGATGCTGTCTTCCACGTTGCGGTTCTGGAACAACTTGACGCGAAAATCTTCGGGGCAATCGGAAATGCCGGGAATCTTGTACGTCGATGGCGCGTGCGTCATCAGCTTGCCCGCCGCGTTCCACCACAGCTGCTCCGTCGTCAGCCAACCCATGCCCTGGATAAATGCGCCTTCCACCTGACCCAGATCAATCGCAGGATTCAATGACTGGCCAGCGTCGTACAAGGCGTCCGCACGCAGCAGCTTCCATTCCCCCGTCAAGGTATCGACCACCACTTCAGCCACGGCCGCGCCATACGCATAGTAGGAAAACGGATGGCCCTTCATCGTCTTCGCATCCCACGACAGGCCAGGCGTGGCATAAAAGCCGTCCGACCACAGTTGCACCCGGGCCAGATAAGCCTTCTGCACCAGCTCGGCAAACGCAACGACATGGCCATGCACGTGGATATGGTTATTGAAGAAGCGCACTGCAGCAACGTCGCCGCCGTACAGTTTGACCGCGTAATCGGCCAGGCGTTCACGGATCTGGCGCGCCGCATCCTGCGCCGCCTTGCCATTCAGGTCGGCGCCGGTGGACGCTGCCGTGGCCGACGTGTTCGCCACCTTGCTGGTATCCGTGGCCGTGGCCCGTACGCGCTCCAGGTCCAGCCCCAGTTCGTGCGCCACCACTTGCATCACCTTGGTATTGATACCCTGCCCCATTTCCGTGCCGCCATGGTTGACCAGTACGGAGCCATCCACATACACGTGGACCAAGGCACCTGCCTGGTTCAGATGCGTGACGTTGAAGGCGATGCCGAATTTCAGCGGCGTGAACGCCAGGCCCTTCTTCAGGATCGGGCTGGCCTCGTTGAAGGCGTCGATGGCGCGGCGGCGCGCGCGGTAGTCGCTGCTCTCCTCTAGCTCAGCGACGAGCTCGTGGATGACATTATCGACGATGGTCTGCCCATACGGTGTGACATTGCGCCCCTCGGTATCGTTGCGCCCATAGAAATTGAGCAGGCGGATATCGAGCGCATCGCGTTGCAAATGGCGGGCGATTTCATCGATCACATACTCGATGGCAATGGCGCCCTGCGGCCCGCCAAAGCCCCGGAAAGCCGTGTTCGACTGGGTATTCGTCTTGCCGCAGGCGGCGCGGATATCCACGTCGGACAGGTAATAGGTGTTGTCGAAGTGGCAGACGGCGCGCGTGGCGACGGGGCCGGACAGGTCGGCCGAATAGCCGGCACGCGTGGTCATGTCGACCTTGGCGGCAAGTATCCTGCCCTCATCGTCGTAGCCCACTTCGTATTCATAGTAGAAACAGTGGCGCTTGCCCGTCACCAGCATGTCGTCGTCGCGGTCGGCGCGCAGTTTCACGGGGCGCTTCAGTTTGGCCGCCGCAATCGATGCGGCCGCCGCCCACAGGGCCGACTGCGATTCCTTGCCACCGAAACCGCCCCCCATGCGCCGGCATTCGACGGTAATGTTGTGCGAATGCACGCCCAGTGCATGCGCCACCACGTGCTGCATCTCGCTCGGATGCTGGGTCGAACACAGCACCAGCATGCCTTGCGCTTCCTTCGGGATGGCGTAGGAAATCTGTCCTTCCAGATAAAACTGTTCCTGGCCGCCCACATACAGCTGGCCCTTGACCACATGCGGCGCGCCCTCGAACGCAGCCTGGTAGTTGCCGCGTGTCAGCTGCATCGGCGGCAGCACATACGATTGCGCGGCCTTGGCCGCTTGCGGCGTCATGATCGCGGGCAATTCCTCGTACGATACCTGCGCCAGGCGGGCAGCGCGGCGCGCATGGTCGTGCGTATCGGCCACCACGATAAAGATGGGCTGGCCCACGTATTGCACCAGTTCCGCAGCCAGGATGGGATCGTCATGGATGATAGGGCCGCAGTCATTGGTGCCGGGAATGTCCTGCGCCGTGTAGACGGCGGCGACACCGTTCGCACTGCGCACGGCCGACAAATCCATGGCCGTGATGCGCGCGTGCGGCTTTTGCGACAGGCCCAGCGCCGCGTGCAAGGTGCCTTGCAACTCGGCGATATCGTCCGTGTATGTGGCTTGCCCCAGCACATGCAATTGCGCAGATTCATGTGGACTGGGCTTGCCCACGGCGGCCCAGGCGGCCGCTTGCAGTTCGGGCGTGGCAGGATGGTTCATGCTGGTCCTTTCAGGCGCGGCAAGCGTAGGCGTTGACGGCAGTGCGCAACAGCGGCGCACCGAGGCGTGTTTCCAGCCAGAAGCGGCGCAACAGGTTTTGCGCCGTCGTCATGCGGTAGGTATCCGATGCGCGCATGTCCGACAGGGGCGCGTAATCGTCGGCCAACAAACGCATGGCGATGACCAGATTGTCTTCCGTCCATGCTTGTCCGCGCAAAAACGCTTCCGTTTGCGCGGCGCGCTGCGGCGTGGCCGCCATGCCGCCAAAGGCGATGCGCGCATCGACGATGCGCTCGCCATCGAGCTCAAAAGCAAACGCGGCGCATACGGCCGAGATATCCTGGTCGAAGCGCTTGGCCAGCTTATACGTGCGGAATTGCACCTCGGCACGCGGCAAGGGCACGCGCACGGCTTCGACGAATTCGCCTGGCTGCATATCTTTCTTTTGATAAGCCAGATAGAAGTTTTCCAGCGGCATGATCCGCTGGCCGGCGGGACCGCGCAGCACGATCTCGCTGCCCAGCGCAATCAGCCACGGCATCGAGTCGCCGATGGGCGAGCCATTGGCCACATTGCCGCCCAGCGTACCGGCGTTACGGATCGGCAAGGAAGCAAAGCGTTGCCATAGTTCAGACAATTCCTGCGGATAATGCCCGCACAGCGCCGCATAGGCATCGTTGAGGCTGGCGCCGGCGCCGATGTGCAACTTGCCATCGTCCACCACGATGGTTTTCAGCGCAGCGACGTTACCCAAATAAATGATGTCGCCCAGGTCGCGCAATTGCTTGGTCACCCACAAGCCGATATCGGTGGAGCCGGCCAGCAGGCACGCTTGCGGCTTTGCCGCGCGCAGTGCCACCAGTTCATCAATGCTGCGCGGCGCGTGAAATTGCTGGCCGCCATGTTCATACGTAATCAGGCTGCTGCGCTGCAACGCCTGTAATTGCTGCGCCACGGCATCGCGGTCGAACGTGACGTGCGGCAATTCGCCCATGCGCCTGGCTGCATCGATGATGGGCCGGTAGCCCGTGCAGCGGCACAGATTTCCCGACAGGGTATCGTCGATTTCGCCGCGCGTGGGTGTCTCGCCGTTTTTTTTCAGATACATGCCCCACAAGGACATGACAAAACCTGGCGTGCAAAAACCGCACTGGGAACCGTGACACTCGACCATCGCCTGCTGCACCGGATGCAGGGCGCCGTCAGGCTGTTGCAAGTCTTCCACGGAAAACAGGGCCTTGCCATCGAGGGTAGGAGTGAGCTGGATGCAGGCGTTGACGGCTTTCATCTCGATTTGCCCATCCACCAGGCTGCCGATGACGACGGTGCAAGCGCCGCAATCGCCTTCGGCGCAGCCTTCCTTGGTGCCCGTGCAATGCAAATCCTCGCGCAGGTGCTGCAACACAGTCTGCGTAGGGGCGGCGTTGCGTACTTCCTGTACGGCACCACGGTAGTAAAAGCGGATCGGTTCTGACATGCTGGCCTCGGTATAGTCCCAGTATAGGAGATTAACACCGGCACATGGGACAACTATATGCAAAGACTGATTTTACTTATCATCCAATATCAATACCTATCAAACGCTACAGGGATGCGTCGCGTGCCAGTGTTCGGCAATATCGATGCGGCGCGTGATCCACACATGCTCATGACCTTGCACATAGTCGAGAAAGCGCGCCAGGGCGGCCGCGCGGCCAGGCCGTCCTACCAGGCGGCAATGCAAGCCCACGGACAGCATCTTCGGCTGATTCAAGCCGTTCGGATCGCCTTCCGCGTACAGCACATCGAAGGCATCCTTCAAGTAATCAAAAAACTGCGTGCCCGAATTAAAGCCCTGCATGGCCGCAAAGCGCATGTCGTTCGTGTCCAGTGTATAAGGCACGATCAGCTGTGGCTGCACGGCAGGCATGCCGGAGGCATCCGTGTACGCTACCTTGTCCCAGAATGGCAGATCATCGCCGTAATAATCGGCGTCGTAGCGGAAACCGCCATGCTCGACCACCAGTTTGCGCGTATTCGGAGAATCGCGCCCCGTGTACCAGCCTTGCGGGGCGGAACCCGTCAATTCGCGGATGATCTGCACGGCTTCGCGCATGTGTTCGCGTTCCGTCGCCTCGTCCATGTTTTGATAGGAAATCCAGCGCAAGCCATGACAGGCGATTTCATGCCCCAGTTTCTGGAAGGCGGCCACCGCTTCCGGATTGCGCTTCAATGCCATCGAGACGCCGAATACGGTCAGCGGCAGGCGCCGCTCCTCGAACATGCGCAGCAGGCGCCACAACCCGGCGCGCGAGCCATATTCATAAATCGACTCCATGCTCAGGTGGCGCGCAGGAAAAGCGGCCGCCCCGATCATTTCCGACAAAAACGTTTCCGAGGCGGGATCGCCATGCAGCACGCTGTTTTCCGCCCCTTCCTCGTAATTGAGGACGAATTGCAGCGCGATGCGGGCCTTGCCCGGCCATTGCGGATGGGGTGGCGTGCGGCCATAGCCGATCAAGTCGCGTGGATAATGTTCGTAATTGTTCATGCGGAGGCGCGCCTATAGGAGGACAATGTTGGCTATATGCCCAATCATATAGCCCGGCGCAGTCACCGGTATATGATTTGCACGATAAGCACATTCACTCACCCTATATACAGGATAGCAAATGGGAAAACTCAGCACGCATGTACTCGATATCGCCCACGGCAGGCCGGGAGCCGGCGTCAAGGTGGCCCTGTTTTCAGTTGCGCCGGAAGGCAAAGTGTTATTGAAGATGGATATGACGAACAGCGACGGCCGTTGCAGTTCACCCTTGCTGGAAGGCGACAGCATGAAAGCGGGCCAGTATGAACTGGTCTTCAATGCAGGAGACTATTTCGCCGCCCAAGGCGTGGAACTGCCCGCCCCCCGCTTCATCGACCTGGTCACCCTGTCCTTCGGCATTGCGCATACAGACGAGAACTACCACGTGCCGCTGGTGGTATCGCCGTGGTCGTATTCGACTTATCGCGGGAGCTAAGGACGTTAAGTAAAAAAGGCAGCGCGCAGCGCTGCCTTTTTTTACGCCTGCTGAACCGAACACCCGGGGTCAGACCCTCCACACCGCCAACGCCAGATTCGACGCCAACGCAGGAGGGGGTCTGACCCCAGCCTTCGTTTGGGGTTCGCCATCACAAACCGCCAGACGAAAAAAAACCCGCCAATTGCTTGACGGGTTTTTCTCTACTGCGAATAACAAGCCTGACGATAACCTACTTTCACACTGGTTGCAGCACTATCATCGGCGCAAAGTTGTTTCACGGTCCTGTTCGGGATGGG